>JAXMGQ010000069.1:0-17502 GCA_046347195.1 Steroidobacteraceae bacterium | reverse complement strand
CACGGGCGCGAGCCCCCTCGCCCAGGTGGGAGAACCGAACTGATCATTCACCACCTTCACCTCGTCGCGCTCCGCCATGAGCCGCAACATCGTCAGCACGAAATTGCGCCCGCGTGCGGCATACACCCACGAGGTCCGCACCACGGTGCCGCCCGAGCAACCCAGCGCCAGTTCCTCCCCGCGCTGCTTGGAGGCGCCATACTGGCTCAAGGGATGCGTCGGCGAGTCGGGCCGGTAGGGTTCGCGCTGCCCTCCGTCGAAGACGAAATCCGTCGACAGGTGGAGCAGCCGGGCGCCCGTCCTGCCCGCGGCAGCCGCCAAGTGACCGACCGCCTCCGCATTGACCGCCCAGGCCGCCTCGGGTTCCACCTCCGCCTGGTCCACCGCCGTGCAGGCCGCGCAGTTGACCACCCACCGGGGACGCTGATCTTCGAGGCAACGCATCACCGCATCGGAGTCCCGGATGTCCAGTTCCGCGTGGGTCATCGGCAGGCAGCGGGCGTCCGCCGGGGCATGCTCGAGGAACGATCGACCGACCTGCCCGGCCGCACCCAGGAGGAGGATGCTCAAGAAAACTTCTCGATCGCCTCGAAGGACTGGCCACGCTGGTCCTTCGCCGACAGCAGCGGCTCGACGCCGGCAGGCAGCGGCCATTGCACCCCGGCGAAGGCATCGTTCCAGGCCAGTGTCCGCTCATGCTCGGGGCTGTACACGTCGGTGCACTTGTAGATGAAGTCGGCACTGGGCGAGGTGACCAGGATGCCGTGGGCGATGCCCTCGGGCACCCACAGCATCAAGTGGTTCTGATCCGACAGCTCGACCCCGTAGGCCTTGCCGAAGGTGGGGGAACTGCGGCGCAGGTCCACCATGGCATCGTACACGCTGCCCTGCGCCACGCGCACCAGCTTGCCCTGTGTGTGCCGGATCTGGAAATGCAGCCCCCGCAGCGTCCACTGCACCGAGCGTGAATGGTTGTCCTGCACGAAATGCTCCGCGACCCCGTGCCCGGCGAACTCCGATTCGCGCCAGGTCTCGAGGAAGAACCCGCGCGCATCGCCGAACACCTTCGGCTCGATCAGCACCGCGCCGTGAATCGGGGTGGGACTGAATTTCATGAGGCGTGCTGCTCGCGCAGGATGCGCAGCAGATACTCCCCGTAGCCACTCTTCGCCAGTGGCCGGGCGAGCCTCTCGAGCTGCTGCGCATCGATGTATCCCATGCGCCAGGCCACCTCCTCGACGCATGCGACCTTCAGGCCCTGCCGTTCCTCGATGATGCGCACGAACACGCCGGCATCGAGCAGCGAATTGTGCGTGCCGGTGTCGAGCCATGCCGTGCCCCGCCCCAGCTTCTCCACCGTGAGCGAACCGTCCCGCAGGTAGGCGCGGTTGAGGTCGGTGATCTCCAGTTCTCCGCGGCTGGACGGGCTGATCGAACGCGCATACGCCGGCGCACGCTCGTCGTAGAAGTACACGCCCGTGACCGCGTAGTTGGATGGCGGGTCGCGTGGCTTCTCCACCAGGTCGATCACCTGGCCCTTCGCGTCGAAGCCCACCACGCCGTATCGCTCGGGATCCTGGACATAGTAGCCGAACACCGTCGCGCCCTTCGTCCGGGCCGATGCGGCCTGCAGGAGCGATGCCAGCGAGGCGCCGTAGAAGATGTTGTCGCCGAGGATGAGGGCGGATGGCGCGCCATCGAGGAACTGCTCGGCGATCAGGATCGCCTGGGCGATGCCCTCGGGTCTTGGCTGCTCGGCGTAGGAGAACGACAGTCCCCATTGTCGTCCATCGCCCAGCAGGCCGCGGAAGGCCTCGACGTCACGCGGCGTCGAGATCACGAGGTACTCGCGGATGCCCGCCAGCATCAGGGTGGCCAGCGGGTAGTAGATCATCGGCTTGTCGTACACCGGCAGGAGCTGCTTGCTCAGGGAGACGGTGATCGGGTGCAGGCGGGTGCCGGCGCCGCCGGCCAGGATGATGCCTTTTCTGGTATTAGCCACCACGGAACGATGATATCAAAACGTTGCTTTACGAAAGCGTCATCGATCAGGATCCCGTATGAGTACCATTACCGTCTCTCCCAAGTTCCAGATCGTCATTCCGGCGAGAATTCGCGAAGCACTGGGCATCAAGCCCGGCGAGAAGCTGCATGCCATCGAGTACCGTGGACGCATCGAGCTGGTACCCATCAAAGGCATGCGATCAGTTCGCGGCCTGCTCAAGGGGATCGATGCCACGGTGCCGCGCGAACCGGACCGAACGTGAACGTGGTCGATTCCTCGGCGTGGCTGGAGTACTTTGCGGACGGACCGAATGCATCGGTGTTCGCGCCACCTATCGAATCCACGCGATCGCTGCTCGTGCCGACGTTGTCCTTGTACGAGGTGTTCAAGGCAGTCTGCCAGCAGCGCGGGGAGGACGCCGCCTTGCGCGCCGTGGCGGCGATGGAGCAAGGAATCGTCGTCGACCTGGACCGCGCCACCGCGCTCGAAGCGGCCCGGCTGTCGATCCATCACCGGATCGCGATGGCGGACAGCGTCATGCTCGCCACGGCCCAACGCCATGACGCGTTGCTCTGGACACAGGATGCAGATTTCGCCGGCATCGCCGGCGTCAAGTACACGGCGAAACCGGCGCAGGAAAACTGGCGCTCGAAGGTTGAGCGCTCAGCCTCGCCGGGACTTGATGACGTACCCGATGAGTTCGGCGAGCGCCGCCGAGCCCGGCCCGGTGGGCGGAGTCTTGCCCGACATCGAGATGCCGGCGGCCAGTTTCTTGCCGAGCTCCACCCCGAACTGGTCGAAGGAATTGATGCCCCAGATGCAGCCCTGCACGAACACCTTGTGCTCGTACAGCGCCAGCAGGCTCCCCAGCGCGCGCGCATCGGTGTGTTCGTACAGCATCACCGTGCTGGGGCGGTTACCCTCGTGCACCCGGTGTGGCGTGAGCCGGGCGATCTCGGCCTCCGGCGCCTTCGCCGCCTGCATGCTGGCCACGACCTCGTCCGCGTTCAGCCCGAAGGCGAAGGCCTGCGCCTGGGCGAAGCAGTTCGCCAGCGCGAGATCCTGCGCCAGCACATCGCCCCAGGAGTTCCTCAGCGGGGCGATGAAATCCAGCGCCGCCGTGGGCGTGCCCTGGTGCAGCATCTGGAAGAACGAGTGCTGGGCATTGGAGCCGGGCTCACCCCACACCACGGGCGAGGTCGGATAATCCACCCGCTGTCCGCCCAGCGTCGTGGACTTGCCGTTGCTCTCCATCTCCAGCTGCTGCAGGTAGGCCGGCAACCGAGCCAGCCGCTGGTCATAGGGCAGCACGGCGAGCGTGGGCAACTGCAGGAAGCTGCGGTTCCACAGCCCGAGAACGCCCATGAGCACGGGCAGGTTCTGCTCGAAGGGCGCATCCAGGAAGTGCCGGTCCATGGCGCTGGCGCCGGCCAGCATTTCCTCGAAGACGGGGGTCCCCAGGACGATCTCGGCGATCATGCCCACGGCCGACCACACCGAGTAGCGGCCGCCCACCCAGTCCCACATGGTGAAACGGCGGTCGGGCGCGATGCCGAAGGCATCCATGGCCGCGGCATTGGTGGACACGGCGACGAAATGCCGCGGCACCGCCGCCTCTCCGAGGCGCGAGGCCACCCAGTCGCGCGCGGCGCGGGCGTTGGTCTGGGTCTCCTGCGTGGTGAAGGTCTTGGAGCAGACGATGATCAGCGTCTCGGCGGGGTCGAGCTCGCGTGTCAGGTCCTGGAGCTGGGTGCGATCGACGTTGGAGACGAAGTGCGGGTGCAGATCACCCGTGAGCTGGGCGCGCAGCGCATCGCAGACCAACAGCGGACCCAGGTCCGAGCCGCCGATGCCGATGTTCACCACGTGCCGGAAGGGCTTGCCGGTATGGCCGCGATGCACGCCATTGCGCACGCCGGCGGCGAAATCGGCGAGCGCCCGGCGCGACTCCTGCACCTCTCGCTGCACCTCGGCGGAGCCTGCGAACCCCGAGCGCAGGGCGGTGTGCAGCACCGCGCGGCCTTCGGACGTGTTGATGGGGTCGCCCTTGAACATGGCGGCGATGCGCTCGCGCAAGCCGGCCTCGCGGGCGAGTCGCAGCAGCTCATCGAGGATCGGTGCGGTGATGCGCTGGCGCGAGTAGTCGAACAGCCAGCCTTCGGCCTGCAGGTGGAAACGCCGCCAGCGGTCATCATCCGATGCGAAAAGGTCCCGGAGCGGGCGTGCGCGCGGCGGTCTGCGCGTGCGCCTGCAGGGATTTCCAGACCGGCTTGGAGGAGATCAGTTCGGTCATCTTCAGGAACGGTAGTACTCAAGATACCATTCGACGAAGCGCTTCACACCCGTTTCGATGGGTGTGCTCGGCCGGTAGCCGGTGTCGGCCACCAGCGCCTCGACATCCGCCCAGGTGTCGGGCACGTCGCCAAGCTGCAAGGGCAGCAAATTCTTCTGCGCCTTCTTGCCCAGGCACTGCTCCAGTACCTCGATGTAGCGCAGCAACTCCACCGGCTTCTGGTTGCCGATGTTGTACAGGCGGTAAGGCGCGCGGCTGGTGCTGGGTTGGGCGCATCGGCGTTCCACGCCGGATCGGGCTTGGCGATGTGGTCCATGGCGGCGACCACGCCCGCGGCGATGTCCCCGACGTAGGTGAAATCGCGCTTGTGGTGGCCGTGGTTGAACACATCGATGGGCTTGCCCTCGAGGATGTTCTTGGTGAACAGGAACAGCGCCATGTCCGGCCGGCCCCAGGGGCCATACACGGTGAAGAACCGCAAACCCGTGCAGGGTATCTTGTAGAGCGTGGCATAGCTGTGCGCCATCAGCTCATTGGCCTTCTTGGTGGCGGCGTACAGGGTGAGCGGATGGTCGACGTTCTGCTCCACGGCGAAGGGCATGTGCGTGTTGGCGCCATACACCGAACTCGTGGAGGCATAGACCAGGTGCTCGACACCGTTGTGGCGGCAGCCTTCCAGGATGTGCAGGAAGCCTGTCAGGTTGCTGTCGACGTAGACATGCGGGTTCTCGATGGAGTAGCGCACGCCGGCCTGCGCGGCCAGGTGCACGACACGCTGGAACTTCTCGCGCGCGAACATCGCCTCCATCCCCGCGCGCTCGGCCAGTTCCTGCCTGACGAAGCGGAACTTGCCGTGCTTCTCGAGCATCGCGAGCCGGCTGGCCTTGAGCTTGGGGTCGTAGTAGGCGTTGAGGTTGTCGAGGCCGACCACCTCGTCACCGCGCTCGAGCAGGAGCTTCGCCGTGTGGAAGCCGATGAATCCGGCGGCGCCGGTGACCAGGATCTTCATGTTTGACATGTGCGTGAGCCTACAGCCGCCCGTCCGTCTGGTCCTGGGCGAACATGTACTTGACGTCGTACACCACATGGACCTTCTTCGCGAGCCGGCGGATGCCGCGGATGCCCATCTTGCGGATCTCATCGTGCGGGACGGCCAGCACGATCGCATCGTAGGTGCCGGGCTTGGGTGTCTTGATCGGACGCACGCCGTATTCGTGCTTCGCGCCTTCCGCGTCCACCCACGGATCGAACACCTCCACCCGGGCATCGAAGCGCTTCAGCTCGTTGATGATGTCGATGACCTTGCTGTTGCGCAGGTCGGGGCAGTTCTCCTTGAAGGTCAGGCCCATGACCAGGATGCGCGAGTCGGCCACCAGCAGGCGCCGCTCGGTCATCAGCCGGATGACCTGCTGGGCGACGTAGGCGCCCATGGTGTCGTTGATGCGCCGGCCCGCGAGGATCATCTCGGGGTGGTAGCCGATCTCGGTGGCCTTGTGGGTGAGGTAGTACGGGTCCACGCCGATGCAGTGGCCACCGACGAGGCCGGGGCGGAAGGGCAGGAAATTCCATTTGGTGCCGGCGGCCTCGAGCACCTCCTCGGTGTCGATGCCCATCCGGTTGAAGATCAGCGCGAGTTCGTTGATGAGCGCGATGTTGACGTCGCGCTGCGTGTTCTCGATGACCTTGGCGGCCTCGGCCACGCGGATGCTGGAGGCCTGGTGGGTACCGGCCGTGACGATCGAGGCATACAGCGCGTCGACGAAATCCGCGATGCGCGGCGTGGACCCCGAGGTCACCTTGCGAATGGTCGGCAGGCGGTGCTGCTTGTCGCCCGGGTTGATGCGCTCGGGGCTGTAGCCGCAGAAGAAATCCTTGTTGAAGCGCAGGCCGGAGAACTTCTCCAGCACCGGCACGCAGATTTCCTCCGTGCACCCCGGGTAGACGGTGGACTCGTACACCACCACGTCACCTTTCTTCAGCACCTTGCCGACCGTCTCGCTGGCCTTCACCAGCGGGGTGAGGTCGGGACGCTTGTACTCGTCGATGGGCGTGGGGACCGTGACGATGAAGACCTTGCAGCGCTTGAGGTCCGCGAGGCGGTGGGCATAGCGAAGCTTCTTCGCCGACTTCAGCTCGGCGCGCGAGGCCTCGAGGGTGATGTCCTGGCCTGCGCTGAGCTGGCGGATGCGCTGGACGTTGATGTCGAATCCGACCGTCCGGTATTTCTTGCCGAACTCGACGGCCAGCGGCAACCCTACATAACCCAGTCCGATGACGCCGATGGTCGTCTTGTTGAGGCCCCGCATTCGCACTCCGTGTCCCTTGAAGAACGCCGATTGTAAACGAAGCGGGCACGGACGAGGGTCTTCGCGGCGGGAACCCTCGAAGTGCTCACATTCTGAAAACCGTTTGTCCGCGCGAGGCCTTGTCCAGGGCCTTCAGCACCCGTTCGTGTACCTCGATTTCGGCCTCATCGGCGCTGATCACCGGGATGCGGGCATCGGTTCGCAGCGCGCGACGCCGGCCATGCGCGAAGCTGACAGAATCCGCATCGGCGCCGAGGGTGAGCAGCGCCTGCCCGCCGGTCATCGCCAGGTAGACATCGGCGAGGATGCGCGCATCGAGCAGCGCGCCGTGGAAATCGCGGTGGGAATTGTCGACCGAGTAGCGCTTGCACAGCGCATCGAGGCTGTTGCGCTGGCCCGGATGCATGCGCCGCGCGAGCGCCAGGGTGTCGAGCACCGTGCACCACTGCGCGATGCGGGCTGCCTCGCCGGGAAGCCGGGACAGCTCCGAATCCAGGAAGGCGAGATCGAACGGCGCGTTGTGGATGATGAGCTCGGCGCCGCGGATGAACTCGGCGAAGGGCTCGTGAACTTCCGCAAAGCGGGGCTCGCTTGCCAGCCGCTCGCGCGTGATGCCGTGGACCTCCACCGCCCCCTTGTCGATGTCCCGCTCGGGGTTCAGATACCGATGGAAGGTCTGCCCCGTGAGCCGGCGGTTGACGAGTTCGATGCAGCCGATCTCGATGATGCGGTGGTCCTTGTCGACCTCGAGTCCGGTGGTCTCGGTATCCAGTACGATCTGCCGCATCCTTGATCTCCTACGCCTTCAGTCCGCGCTCGCGGGCCAGCAATGCGTCGATGGCGAGGTTGGCGAGCAGGTCCACCCGCACGTTGCCCTCGTTGTCGGCATGGCCCTTGACCCACTGCCAGCGCACCTCGTGCTGGCGCGCGGCTTCGTCCAGCTTTTCCCACAGGTCGCGGTTCTTCACCGGCTGCTTCGAGGCGGTCTTCCAGCCACGGGCCTTCCACCCTTCCAGCCACTCGGTGGCGCCTTGCACCACGTACTGCGAATCGGTGTACAGGCACACCGCGCAGCGGCGCTTGAGCGCGTTCAACCCCTCGATGGCGCCCGTCAGCTCCATGCGATTGTTGGTGGTGGCGAGTTCCGCACCCATGATCTCCTTGCGCGCATCGCCGGCGATCAGCAGCACACCCCAGCCGCCCGGGCCCGGATTGCCACGGCAGGCGCCATCGGCATACACCTCCACGGGCCTCATCCGCGCACCCGGTTGGTGGGCTCGGCCGCCGGCACGAGCACCCGCGGCCGGGTGCGCCAGCGTGGCCGCAGCAGCGTAAGCGTCAGGGTGCGCTTGCGGGCCTTGAGCAGGTAGGCCCCGCTCATGACGGCTGGGCGGGAATGCCAGGCGGGCGCCGGGCGGGGGGCGCCGAAGGGCACGGGACTCAGGTAACCGAACACCCGCTCCACGTCGAAGCCGAGCAGCGCCATCCAGTCCTTCAGGCGCCGTTCGGAGATCATGCGCTGGATGTCCGGCGGGAACTCCGGGCGGCCGAGCCGGCGTGCCAGCAGGCGGCGCACCCCCCAGCCGCTGTGAGGATTGAAGTTGCAGATCAGCAGCGAGCCCTCCGGCCGCAGCACCCGCGCAGCCTCTCGCAGGACGGTATACGGGTCATCCACCATTTCCAGGGTATGCGGCAGCAGCACAGCATCGATGGCATCGGAGCTGAACGGCAGGGCTTCGAGTTGCGCACGCACGTCGATGCCCGGCCGGGCGTGTTCCTCGACCACGGTGGCATGCTGGGTGCGTACGGCGCTCAGCAGCGCCCGCTCCCGGCCCCAATGGCCGATTTGCAACAGGTCGAAGCCGAAGACATCTTCGAGTGCCTCGCGCGCCAGCAGCGTTTCTTCCTGCAGAACCCGCCGGCCAAGGGCACTGTCGAACCAGTCCGTCACGCTCGATTGTCGCGGTTTTGCAACCGGTGGTCCTTGTAAAAACACTAGCGAAGTTCGGATCTTACAGGTTAAATTCGCCGCAAAATGTCACAGTCAAGCCCCCCGTCCGCCCGTGCGCAAGCCGAGTTGTCCGTGCGGCCGGTTGCGGCGTTCACCGACAATTACGTCTGGCTGATCTCCGCGCCGCTCGCACCGCAACAGGTCTTGGCGGTGGATCCGGGCGATGCCCGCCCCGTGCTGGCGGAACTCGATCGTACCGGACTCGTCCTGGCGGGGATTCTATTGACTCATCACCACCCTGACCACATCGGCGGCGTCCCGGAGCTGCTGCGCCATGCCCGGGTGCCGGTGATCGGCCCGGAGGATGAGCGCATCAACATCACCACCCGCACCGCGCGCGATGGCGATCGCGTCGAACTGCCCGAGTTGGGACTTGCGTTCGAGACACTGGCCATCCCCGGACATACCTTGAGCCACATCGCATTCTGGGGCCACGGCGCGCTGTTCTGCGGAGACACGCTGTTCAGCGGCGGCTGTGGCCGGACCTTCGAAGGGACCGCTGCACAGATGACGGCATCACTCGAACGCCTGCGAGCGCTGCCCGCCGCCACCCGCATATTCTGCGGCCACGAGTACACCGCGGCCAACCTGCGCTTCGCGCTCGCCGTCGACCCGGACAATCCCCGCCTGCGGCAGTACCAGCAGCAGGTGACCGAGATGCGCGGCCGCGGCCAGCCCACCCTGCCCTCGACGCTGCGACCTCGAGATCGAGGTCAATCCCTTCCTGCGCTGCGAGCAGCCGGCCGTGCGAGCGGCCGCCCAGCGGCAGGCCGGCAGGGAGCTGCACGGCAATGCCGAGGAGTTCGGCGTGCTGCGGACCTGGAAGGATGGGTTCCGATGAGGCCGTTGCACCTCATCCTGGCGCTGGGAATGGGCGCCCTGGTGCTCGCCGGCTGCGCCAGCACCCCGAAGACCCCGCCGCCCCCGCCCATCACCGTCACCCCACCGCCGCCGCCCGCCACCGATGCGAATGGCAACGCGACGGAAATCAATCCGGAAGGCGCCATGCCCTCGGCCAGGATGCCCAGCGAATGGCACGTGGGCAATGGCGAGGACTTCGACGACCTGTTCGACCGGCTGCGCGATGGCTTCACGCTGGAGGAGGTCGAGGAGCCCGCGGTGGACACGCAACTCGCCTGGCTGGTGCGCAACCAGGAGTACCTCGATCGCGTGTTCCAGCGCGCGCAGCGCTATCTCTACCACATCGTGTGCGAGGTCGAGGCCCGCGGCATGCCGCTGGAGTTCGCACTGCTGCCGGTGGTGGAGAGCGCCTACGAACCCTTCGCCTATTCACCGAGCCGGGCCTCCGGACTCTGGCAGTTCATCCCGGGTACGGGCGATCGCTTTGGACTCAAGCAGAGCTGGTGGTACGACGGCCGGCGCGACGTCATCGAATCGACCCGCGCGGCGCTCGACTACCTGCAGATCCTGCACGACCAGTTCAACGGCGACTGGCTGCTCGCCATCGCGGCCTACAACGTCGGCGAGAACTACATCGAGCGGGCCGTGGCGCACAACGCGGCACGCGGCAAGCCCACCGATTTCTGGCACCTGAAGCTGCCCGCCGAGACGCGCGGATACGTGCCCAAGCTCCTGGCGCTGAAGCGGCTGATGGCCGAGCCCGAGCGTTATGGCCTGGGTTTCTCTGCGATTCCCAACGAACCCTACTTCGCCGTCATCGAGACCGGCTCGCAGATCGACCTGAAGGTCGCCGCGCAGCTCGCCGGCAGTTCCTTCGAGGAAATCGTGGCACTGAACCCGGGCTACAACCGCTGGGCCACGGACCCCGAAGGCCCGCACCGCCTGCTCGTGCCCATCGATCGTGCCGACACGCTCGAGGCCGCCCTGACGACGCTGCCCGACGCCGAGCGCGTGCGCTACGTCACCCACGAGGTCCAGCGCCACGAGACCTTGCCTGCGATCGCGAAGCAATACGGCACTTCGGTGGCGGTCATCGCCAAGCTCAACGAGATCACCGGCCACAAGGTACACGAAGGCCAGGAGCTCAAGATCCCGCAGGACAGCGCGCAACTGCCGGACAAGGTGCTGCTGGCCGCACAACGCGTCGATGTTCCCTCCTCCGACCCTGGCGGACGGCGGCGGCAGATCGTGCATCGCGTGCGGCGCGGGGAGACCTTGCGCGCCATCGCGCGCCGCCATGGCACGAGCCCTGAGACCCTCGCCCGGCTCAATGGCATCAGCGTCTCGGACCGGCTGGTCGCCGGCCAGCGGCTGGTGATCAAGACCAGCATCCGCCGCTACCGGGGCGAAACGGCTGGCAGCGGCCGTCGCGTCCTGTACACCGTGCGCCCGGGTGATACCCTGAGCGCGATCTCGCGCCAGTTCCAGGTGTCGGTCAAGCAGCTCAAGAGCTGGAACGGGATCAACAAGCACCACCAGATCCGTGCCGGCCAACGGCTGGTCATGTACGTGGACTCGAATCGTCGACAAAGCTGAGGGGAATTCCATGGGGTTTCTTGCCGGCAAGCGCGCCTTGATCGTGGGCCTTGCCACCGACCGATCCATTGCCTGGGGTATCGCGCAGGCCATGCACCGCGAAGGCGCCGAACTCGCCTTCTCCTACATCGATCGCATGAGCGATCGGGTCATACCGCTCGCGAAGGAACTGGGCTCCAACATCACCTTCCAGATGGATGTCACCTCCGATGAGCAGATCGCGCAGGGCTTCGCGGCGCTGAAATCCCACTGGAAACACTTCGACATCCTGGTGCACGCCGTGGCATATGCCCCGCGGGAAGCGATGACCGGAGGCTTCACGCAGGCCACCTCGCGCGATGCCTTCCGCACCGCGCTGGACATCTCCGCATACAGCCTGACCGCCCTGACGCGTGAATCCGTGCCCTTCATGCTGGGCCGCGCAGGGTCCGTCCTCACGCTCAGCTACCTGGGTGCGGTTCGCTCGATCCCCAGCTACAACGTCATGGGCGTCGCCAAGGCCAGCCTCGAAGCCAGCGTGCGCTTCCTCGCCGCCGACCTCGGCGCGCAGGGCATCCGCGTGAACGGCATCTCCGCCGGTCCCATCAAGACCCTTGCGGCCGCCGGCATCCCCGGCTTTCGCAAGATGCTGGGACTCGTGGCCTCACACTCCCCGCTCGGGCGCAACGTCACCATCGAGGAAGTCGGCAATGCGGCGGCGTTCCTGGGTTCGGACCTGGCGGCGGGGATCACGGGGGAGATTCTTTACGTCGATGGTGGCTACTCCACCGTCGGCATGAGCTTCAGCGACGGGGAAACGGAGTGATTCCCTTCAGCGTTCTCGGGCGCTGATGGGAGCTGGCTGGGGGAATCTGGTTCGGAGATTGGTCGCGCGGGAAGGCACCCCCGCCGGCTTGGTGCGTCACTAGAGCACATGGCCTCACCGCGGCGCATGCACCACCGCTCAGCGTGACGCGCAAGCCGGCGGGGCCGCGCTCCGACAATCTCCGAACCAGACTCCCCCAGCCAGATCCCATCAGCGTTCGGGCGTTGTGGGGATTGCGCGTTTCACCTCGCATAGAGTTTTGACGTCGAGGCAGCCCCGACACGTCAGGTATCCATGCGTGATTCGCGGCTGGATTCGACGTAGAGCGCAGCCGCTTGCCGTTGGAAGTTCAGAGTAACTCCGAAAGCGGCCGCCCGAGTCCGTCCTCGAGGTCATCTCCGAACTCCTCAAGGCCTGGAACTGCAACTCTTCGCGAACGCCTGGCACGGCTTCCCCGCGCCTTCGATCGAGCCTCTGAGTTGGGAGTCGGAGGTCTTTTGGAGATTGTTGAGCGCGGCCCTGCCGGCTCGCGCATCACGCTGAGCGGTTCGGCTCGCGTCTCGATGAAGCCATGATGCCTAGTGATGCACCGAGCCGGCGGGGGTGCCTTCCCGCGCGACCAATCTCCAAACCGCTTCTCCACCCCCGAACCGAGGCGGGAGCACTGACGCTGGTCAGCCCGCCCGCCTGGTCGGGCGATGCACGAACCAGTAGTACAAAGCGGCCAGCAAGATCCCGATCACTGCGACCAGCGCCGCGAAGCGGTGCAGGGAGCCGGCGAGCAGCTCGGGGTTCTTGCCCACCGTCAGGCCGAGCCAGGTCAGTACCGAGCACCAGAACGCCGAGCCCACCAGCGTCGCCAGCGAGTACCAGCGGAAGTCCATGCGCACGATGCCGGCAGGGATGCCGATGAGATGGCGGATGACGGGCAGGAGCCGGGAGAAGAACACGCCGGGCATGCCGTAATGCGCGGCCCAGCGCTCGGCGGCCTCGATCTTGACCGCGGCGATGCCCACGTAGGGACCGAAGCGCATCAACACGGGCCGACCCAGGAGCCGCGCCGCCCAGTACATGAGCGTGGCGCCCAGCCAGGAGCCGATCGTGCCCGCGAGCACGATGCCGTACGGATTCAGCGCGCCCTGGGTGTGCGCGAGATAGGCAGCCGGCGGGATGATGATCTCGCTCGGGATGGGAACGATGGTGCTCTCGAGGGCCATGAGCCCCGCGATCAGCCAATAGCCACCCTCACCCAGGACGGAGAGGTACCACTGCGAGAACTGCTGCCACAGCGCCGCCACGGTGTCAGTCGAGCGCCTGCGGATTGAGCTTCACCGTCGTATCGGCGCGGGCTGCGCTGGCATAGGCCATGGCCTCGGACTGCGCCAGCGCATCGGCGTACTGGCGCTTGAGCTGGCGGGACTGGATGTCCTGGGCAGGCTCGACCTTGACGTTGCTGAACACCAGCAGCGCGGTATCGCCATTGGCGAGCTCCACGGTCTTCAGCACCGGCTTGCCTGCGGCGGGCTTCGGCGCGGTGAAGGCGGCCTCGCGCAGTTCCTCGGGCACGGCCTGGTCGGACCGCCCGACGAACTTCGGCGCCTGCGGCGTGGCTCCCACGGACTTCGCGAAGGCATCCAGGGTCTGGCCACCCGCCACGCTCTTGATGCCCGCCTGCGCGGCGGCCGATGCCATCAGGGCGCTGCGCTGCTTGCGGACCGCATCGGTGACCTCGGCCATGACCGCCTCGAGCGGCTTCTGCTGCGGTACCTTGTGGTTCGAGCCGCGCACCACGATGCCGCGCCCCTTCTCCACCTCGATGATGGGCGAGATGCGGCCGTCGATGACGTCCTGGCTGAACACGGCCTCGAGGAGCTTGGGCGCATTGCCGAGCGCACCGCCGCCGCTGGTGCGGCTGAAGCCATCGATCTGCTTGACGGGCAACCCCGTCTTCTTCGCCACCGCATCCAGATCCGTCGCGCTCTGCAGGGCGGCATCGGCAAGCTGATCCTGCGCAGCATTGAACAGCCGCTCGGCTTCGTTGCGCCGGTACTGCGCCTCGAGGTCGGCGCGGCTCTCCTCGAAGGTCTTCTCGGCCTGCGGCCGCACGCCCTCGAGCTTGAGGATGTGGTAGCCGAACTGGGTCTTGACGGGACCCTTGATCTCGCCGGGCTGCATCGAGAAGGCGGCTTCGGCGAACGGCGCCACCCAGACCTTGCGTTCCGACCAGCCCAGGTCACCGCCCTGCTCGGCCGAAGCCTTGTCCTGCGAGAACTGCTTCGCGAGCTTGGCGAAGTCCTCGCCACCCTTGGCCCGCTTGAACAGATCCTCCGCCTTGGCCTTGGCAGCCGCGTCTTCCTTCGGATCGGTCACCTGCAGGAGGATGTGGCTCACGCGCCGCTGTTCGGCTTGTACGTACTTCTCGGGGCTTCTGGACTTCTGCTCGGTGAAGTAGGCGCGAAGCTGTGCCTCGGTCACCTGGACCTTGGCGCTCATGTCCGCGAGGCTCAGTTCGAGGTAGCGAAGGTCGAGCGTCTCGGGCGTCATGTACTCGGACTTGTGCTGCTCGTACCAGGTCTTGATGGCAGCATCGTCGACCTTGACCTCGGGCAGGTAATGCGCGGCGGACACCTGCACCCAGGCGAGCTCACGCTGCTGCCGCGTGAGCGCATCCAGTGACTTCGCCTCGGTGTCGGTGGTGAAGCTCGATCCCCGCAGCGCCGTCTCGAGCTGGTTGACCTGGATCTGCCGGCGGATCAGCGCCTCGACCTCGGGTACGGAGCGGCCCTGTGCCTTGAGCACCGCCACCGCATGCGCGGAATCGAACTTGCCGTCGACCTGGAAAGCGGGGATCTCGCTCATCGTCTTGAGCAGGTCCTGCTCGCTCACCCGGTAACCCATGTCCTCCAGTCGGCCGATCAGCGCCTCCAGGCTCACCGAATCCTCGAGCACGCGATTCTTGATCTCGGCGCGCTGGGCCTCCGTCAGCGGTCCCGGGAAGCTCCGCTCGACCCGCGCCAGCTCCTGCTGGTAGTTCTGTCGCACATCGGTCGAGGAGATCTCCCGGTCGCCCACCTTGGCGGCGTAGCTCGGCGCGCCCATCGTGAAGTTGATGCCCCAGAGGACGAAAACGATGGCGATCGCGCCGAGCAGCACGTAGGCGACCCAGCCTTTGATCTTGTCGTGTAAGGATTGCAGCATCTTGGTATGGCGCCGTTGGAAGGGTTATGAGGGGTTGCCATCCGGGTCCACAGGTCCCACGAAGCGTGGGACCGCGGCACGAGCGGCGAAGGAGAAATGGCGGAGTGGACGGGACTCGAACCCGCGACCCTCGGCGTGACAGGCCGATATTCTAACCAGCTGAACTACCACTCCGTCTGTGGTGGGTGCTGAGGGGATCGAACCCCCGACATTCGCCGTGTAAAGGCGACGCTCTACCAGCTGAGCTAAGCACCCGATCCTCGCTGATGAAGAGGCGCGGGAGTGTACGCGAGGGCCTTGGGATTGGCTAGTAGCGAAGGCGCCGCTTCGGTGGCGCAACGAGAGGTTACTGCAGGCCGGTGCAGTGCACTCAGCGGCTGTCCTGGGCCGAGGCGTCGGCGGAGATCGACCGGCAAGATGGGAGGTCATTGCCGGGGTGGAATTGAACAACCGGGCGAGGTCGGCGTGGCGGAAAAGGACCAGGCAGGCGAAATCCCAAGGAATTTCACCTGATATCAGTCGGGAGAGAAATCTTTTCTGTCATATAGTTACGACACCAATCTGATATTGATTGGTAGATCCCGGGAACCGGCATCAACCCTCAGGCATTGGCTCCAGCCGGGCCCGCCCCAGGTAGCAGTAGCCCACCAGGGAGGGCGCCCGTGGCAGCGGTGGGTGCTCCTCGCTCAGCAGCCGCAAGCCCGACCCGCGCACCAGGGAACCGATGTCGCGGTTGATGTGGCAGCCATCGAACATCCAGCCCCACAGGCCGTCGAGGCGATCCTGCCATCGGCTCACGCGCTCATCGGGATGCCGCCCATGCTCGAAGAACAGGAACTCTCCGCCCGGCTTGAGCACCCGGCGCACCTCCCGAAGGGCGGCCTGCACGTCGGGAATGCTGCAGAGCGTGAGGGTGCTGAGCACGCAATCGAAGCGTCCCGAGTCGAAGGGCATCGCCTCCGCGCTCCCTTGCGTGTGCTCGATGTCGCGCTGAAGCTCGTCGGCCCGCCGGCGCGCCAGCCGCGTCATGCCCGGGTTCGGGTCGATGGCCGTGATGCGGCTGACGGCGGTCGGGTACAGGGGCAGGTTCAGCCCCGTGCCGAAGCCGATCTCCAGGACCTCGCCGCGGGCCGGCGCCACCGCCTGGCGCCGCGGCCGGTTCAGCTCACGGTCCCGCGCCGTCCACTCCAGGATGCGCGGGAACACCCGCTCGCGGTAGAACCCCACCGCTTTCAGTGGGCGTGGACTTCGCCCTTGCCCTTGCGGCGGCGAGTCTTCTCACCTGCCGCGGCCAGGGGCTCAGCCTTCGGCGCCGGGCCTTCCGCCAGCGGTGTCGGCATCGTCTTCAGCGCCACCTGCAGCACCTCGTCGATCCATTTCACCGGGCGGATGTCGAGCTTCTCCTTGATGTTGTCCGGGATCTCAGCGAGGTCCTTGGCATTCTCATCCGGGATCAGCACCGTCGTGATGCCGCCGCGATGCGCCGCCAGGAGCTTCTCCTTCAGGCCGCCGATGGGCAGCACCTCGCCGCGCAGCGTGATCTCGCCGGTCATGGCGACATCCGAGCGCACGGGGATTCGGGTGAGCGCCGAGATCAGCGCGGTGCACATGCCGATGCCGGCGCTGGGGCCGTCCTTCGGCGTGGCGCCCTCGGGCACGTGGATGTGCACGTCGGTCTTCTGGTAGAAGTCCGGGTCGAGGCCCAGCACGCTCGAGCGGCTGCGCACCACGGTCATGGCGGCCTGGATGGACTCCTGCATCACCTCGCCGAGCTGGCCGGTGTGGGAGAGCTTGCCCTTGCCGGGCACCACCGCGGACTCGATGGACAGGAGCTCACCGCCCACTTCCGTCCACGCAAGGCCCGTGACCTGGCCGACGCGATCGCTCTCCTCCGCCTTGCCGTAGCGGTAGCGCCTGACGCCCAAGTACTTGTCCAGGTTCTTCGTCGAGACCGTGATGGCCTTTTCCTCGGGCGCCAGCAGCAGTTGCTTGACCGCCTTGCGCGAGATCTTGGAGATCTCCCGCTCGAGGTTGCGCACGCCGGCCTCGCGCGTATAGAAGCGGATCATGTCCTGCACCGCGGAGTCCTCCACGGTCAGTTCGCCGGGCTTCAGGCCGTTCTGCTTGACCTGCTTGGGGATGAGGTACCGGCGCGCGATGTTGGTCTTCTCGTCCTCGGTGTAGCCGGGCAGGCGGATGACTTCCATGCGATCGAGCAGGGGCGCGGGAATGTTGAGCGTGTTCGCGGTGCACACGAACATCACCTCGGACAGGTCGAAGTCGACCTCGAGGTAATGGTCGTTGAAGGTGCGGTTCTGCTCCGGGTCGAGCACCTCGAGGAGCGCCGAGGACGGGTCGCCGCGGAAGTCCATCGACATCTTGTCGATCTCGTCCAGCAGGAACAGCGGATTGCGCACCCCGCACTTG
>JAXMGQ010000068.1:0-18760 GCA_046347195.1 Steroidobacteraceae bacterium | reverse complement strand
CGATGATCCAGTCGCAGTCGGCCAGTTGCGCATAGTCGGTGCTCGCGCTTAAGCCTGCGCGCACGGAAGCCGCCTGCTCCGCGGTGATCTTGCGGCGCTGCACGCCCTTCTCCGCATACCCATGGAGCCGCTCGGTGGCGCGCGTCAGCGCAGCGGGCGCCACGTCGATGAGCACCAGCTTGAGACCGGGAATCTCGCTCGCCAGGTAATAGCCGATGTCAGGGCCGATGGTGCCGGCACCGACGATGCCGACGCAGCGTGGCATCGGGCGGGTGGGAACCAGCAAGGCGGGATTGGCGGGCAGGTCTCTCAGGTTCACGAATTACTCTCCAGATTGATTATTTTGAGCTTAAACCATTGGGGATTCAGGCACCAGACATGTTGCGGAGCAGGACTGGCTTCCCGCGACAAGCCTGGATAGGGCGACATGCAATAACTTAATATCACCCGTGATATGATATTATCTGTAATGTGAGAATTGTGCTCGACACCGCTGCCGTGGTTGCCGCCATGCATAGCCCGACGGGAGCCTCGGCAGCCTTGCTGATGCTGGCGCGGAAAAGCAAGATCACGCTCGTGGCGAACGTGGCGCTGGCGCTCGAATACGAGGCAACTTGCGGCCAACCAGAGCATCGCCTTGCAGCCGGACTGAATGAGAAAGATGTCGGGATTTTCGTCGACGCAGTCATTGCCATGATCGATCCCGTCGAAAGCCACTTTGTATGGCGTCCGCTGCTACGCGATCCGGGGAACGAGATGATTCTCGAAGCCGCCGTCAATGGTCAGGCGACCGTGATCGTGACCTTCAACAAGCGGGATTTCGGCACTGCCCCGCTTCAATTCGAAGTCGAGGTACTGACTCCAGCCGAAGCTTTACGGAGGATCAAGTCTTGAGCAAGAGCCGACAAAGCACCTACCCACTCCGGCTTCCGCGTTCGGTGAAGGCCGAGGTCGAACGCCGCGCGAAAGCCGATGGCATCAGCGTCAACCAGTTCGTGGCAACAGCCGTCGCGGAGAAGCTGGCTGTCATGAATTCAGAAGCGTTCTTCGCCGAGCGCCGCAAGCGCGCCGATTTCAAGGCGTTCGACCGGATCATGAACCGCAAGCGCGGAGAGCCGCCGGAGCCTGAAGACAGGATCAGGTAGCGGGGCGCATCGCCGGGTGCATCGCTGGCTTCCTTGATGTCCAGGCTGAACGCGATCGGGCGCTTCAGTTAACGCCGAAAGCCAGGATCACATTGCCCGGCGTGCCGTTCTGGAAGCCGGGATAACCCGAGGCGAGGTACATCATGCCATCAGCGATGGTCGGGCCCGGCGCGCCGATGGAGCCGCCGATGGCGATCACGCCGTTCACGGCGTCGAAACGCTGGCGGGTGTCGAAGGACCAGATCACCCGGCCGCCCATGTCCACGGCACGCAGCACTCCGTCCCAGCCGCCGGTGAACACCACGCCTGGAATGCTGCTCGCCGCGCTGATCTGGCCGCGCTTGTCGGCCTTGATATCGGCGTTCCAGTCCACGTGACCGTCAGCGAGCCGCAGCGCCTTCAAGCCGCCGCCCTCCTGCTGCAAGGGCCAGTAGACGCGGCGGCCGTCGGCGGTGCCGCCGAACAGCACCAGGCCATCGGCGGTGGGCGGAGCGCCATCGTACAGATCCACGCGCCACAGAAGCTTGCCGCCGCGGTCCGGATCGAGCGCAATCGCCACGCCTCCCTTGCCGGCCGCCAGCAGCACCGCCTTGCCGGCGCCGCGCGATTGCAGGATGGCCGATGCGCCGCCGAAGTCCCAGTCCTGGCCCAGGTGTTCCGGGCAGATCTCGCCGGGCGGGTTCTTGTCAGCGCAACCCAGCATGAAGGATTCCTGGAATTCCTGGTGATGCCACCGGATCTTTCCATCTTTCATGGAAAGCGCCAGGACGGAATCCGTGGTGGATGCGGCCTTCGGCCCGTAGCCGTTGCCGGTGCCGACGTAGATGAGGCCCCGCTTCGGATCGATGGTCGGAGAATTCCAGACGCTGGCGCCGCCCGGTCCCCACACCTGCGTGCCGATGCTGTTGCGGCTGATCTTCTCCACCGGCTCGGGCACGGTCTCGGTGCGCCAGATCACCTTGCCATCCGATGCATCCAGCGCCACCACGGCGCCGCGCACCTTGCAGCATTCCACGTTGGGCGTGAAGCCCGCGGTGACGCCGCTGGCGGTGAGCGGCACGTACAGGCGCCCATCGTAATAGGCCGGCGAGCCGGTCAGGCCATTGCCCTGGCCCGGCACCGTGGCTTCCCACAGGAGCTTGCCATCCTGTGCGTTCAATGCGTACACACGGCGATCGCCGGTGGCGTAGTAGACGGCGTACTTCGCACCCGCGCCGGCTTTGACCGGCGCGATGATGGGCGCGGCGCGCCCGGGTGATTTCGTGCGGAACGACCAGTAGGCGCAACCGGATTTCGCGTCCAGCGAATACAGCGTGGCGTTATCGCTCCCGACGAACACGCGCCCCGCCACCACCGAGGGCTGCGAGGCGGAGCTGGCGCCGAGCGGCAGACCGAAGGCCCACTTGAGCTTGAGCCGCGGCACATCGGCGGCGCTCAAGCCCGCGGCGCGCACGTTCTGGTGGCGCGCATTGTCAAGCGTGGAACTCCAGCCGTTCCAGGCGGGGCTCGCGCTCGGATCAGTTAGCGGCGGGTTGGAGGCGCAGTTGTTCTTCATGCCGGCGATGAGCGTGTCATCGCTGCCTTCCATCTTCTTGCCGGTGACCATCTCGGCGATGCCGCGCATGTCGCGGTCGCTGATGCCGGCGGCCTGCGGCATCATCTTGCCCTGTGCCATGACGTCGTAGAGCTTGCTGGCCTGCATGGCATGCAGCGTCGCGAGCGTGGGAATGACGCGCCCGTTCAGCTCCACGCCGGCCTCGGTGTGACAGCTGGCGCATTTCTGCTGGAAGATCTTCTTGGACGGCGGCGGCGCCATGAGATCGGGGCGGCCGCCGCTGAGCCTGGCGTCATCGTTGGTGGGCGCCGTGGGTGCGCCGGTCTGCGCCGCCGCCGCGGCCATCAGCATGCAACCAGCCCACATCAACCCCGTCGTGCGCCATCTCGTGCTGTGATTCATAGCTCCCCCAAAACCGGATCCAACCTTCAGCGGAACAACTCCAGCGCCACGGCCTGCCCCATCGCATCGTAACCCGCATCGCTCGGATGAATGTGATCATCGGACATGTAACCGGGCAACGCTGCGGCGGGATGCGCCGGATCGCGTAGCGCGGCATCGAAGTCGATGACGCCGTCGAACGCCCCGCCGTTGCGAATCCAGCGGTTCACCGTCTGGCGCAGGCTTTCCTTCTGCGTCGAATAATACCCCGGCAGATCCGTGCCTTCGAAGGGTGTGAGCGTGGCGCCAATGACCTTGGCGCCGTGCCCGTGCACGCGATCGATGATCTGCCGGTAGGCCGCGGCCAGGTCATCGAGCGCCGGTGCGCGCGCGGGATCTTCCAGGAACCGCTCGCCCCATTTCGCTCCCGGCCAGCCGATGTCGTTGATGCCGATGAGCACGATGACATGCGTCACGCCGGGTAGCGCCAGCACGTCACGGTCCAGTCTCGCCAGCGCGCTGGCGCCGGCGCCATCCGCCAGCAGACGATTGCCGCTGATGCCCTCGTTGGCAATGCCCACCGCGCCTCCGCGCACCCTGGAGCGCGCATCAGCCTGAGCAGCGAAGCGCCGCGCCAATACATCCGGCCAGCGCCGATTGGCATCGACACTGGAGCGCGTGCCATCGGTGATGGAATCGCCCAGGGCCACGATGCCGATGGCATCCTTCGCCGCCGGCACCAGTACCGCGCTCAGCAGCAGGCGTGCGGTGGTGGTCGAGGCGGCCTCGGCGTGCGCATCATGGGTGAAATCCCCGGGTGGGCTGATCACCGCGGTGGACAGGCCGACCGAGTGCAGGGTCACCGCCTTCGCGTCGGAAGGGAAATAGACACTGATGATCACATCCCGGCCGCGTGGAGCCTCGAACTCCACGGGATCGCTCAACACCGGCGCGCCGGGTGGAATGACCACCGATGCGCGCCCGCCGAAAGTCAGCGCACGCACCGAACCGGCGCGCACATCCTCCGCGCCCGGCGCCGCGGCGTTGGCAGGCGCGGCGCCGTCAGCCGCGCTGGCTGGCGCGGCAATCGTCACCGCGCCGATGCTCAGCGGCGCAGCCCCATACTCGTTCGAAAGCCGCAACCGCAGGCGCGTGCCGCCGGCGGTAAGCCGCACGCGCTGGCGCAGCGTGCGGCCGCTGAGGTCGGGCACATCACCCTGCGGGCCAGGCATCGCCTGTTGCGGGCTCGCCGCCCAACTGGCGAGCCAACGGTCGGTGCCGGCGGCCGCGCCTGCGAGCGCCGGCAGCCATGCCACCAACAGGCCGGCCAGTACGATGCCGCGCCTCACCGCATGCGTGCGCCTTGACGCGAGCCGGCGCACTATGCTCAGTAACGATAGACCGCGGTGACGCCCAGCTCACGCGGACGGACCAGCGTGGCACCGGACATCCAGGCCCCGGACTCGGTACCCAGCTGGCCCAGTCGGGTCAACATGAGAGGCTGCGTGTTCGTCACATTGTTCACGTACGCAGACACGTCCCAGTCGCTGAGCCGCGTGCCGAGACGCAGGTTCAAGGTCTTCACGGATGGTGTCTCGAACAGATTGGCAGCACCCGCGTACTGCGCACTGTTCGGATCCCAGCTGTCACCTTTCTTCGGCGTGCCCCTGTAGCGGAAATCAGCACGCGCGTACGCTGGCTTGCTGAACGCCGTGAACGAGTACTGTGCCGCCAGACTGAACGTCGTATTCGATCCGTCCAGGATGGCGCCATTACGCGTGACGTACTGGATCACGCCATTGGCGTTGCGGGCCATGCCATCCGGCTGGCTCGGATCCGGCACGGGGATGCTCGAGGTGGACTGAATCTTGGCGTAGCCGAGCGCTGCCGTCAGGTTCAGGCTGTCAACGGGCAGATACTGGACGGAGAGCTCTGCGCCACGGCTGCGCGCCTTGCCCATGTTGGTGGTGTAGGAAAAAATGCACTGGCCGGTGTTGGCGCTGTCAATGGTGACGTTGCGGATGATGTTGTCCCAGTTGATCTGGTAGACGCTCGCATCCACGCTGAGCTTGTTGTTCAAGGTCCGGAACTTGGTGCCGAGTTCATAGCTCCACACGGTGTCACCGTTGTACTGGAGCGGCGCCTTGTCGAGGCCCCAGTTGCTTTTCAGCAGCGCGAGACAGCGTGGATCGGTGATGTTCTGGTTGACACCACCGGTGCGCCCGCCCTTCGCAGCGCTCGCGTAGATCATCTTGCCCTCTTCGAACGTATATTGGAGGCCGTACTTCGGCAAGGTCGCATTGATCTTGCTGGTAGCGTTTTCCGTCGTCCCGGGGCCGTCGAATACGCCGGCGGAGAACAATCGCGACTGGAACTCCATCTGGGCGCGCCGCACTCCCAACGTTCCCGTCAGGTGATCGGTGATCTTGATGTCCGCTTGTCCGAAGACCGCCTTCTCACGGCTCCAGCCCCAGGTGTCGAGCCAGACTCCATATCGGTTCTGATAGAAGGACAACCACGGCGGCTGGCAGGCGGCGAGATCAGCAGCACTGCAGCCGACCATGGAGGGATCCCAACCCGCATTCACGGAGTCCTGCAGCACCAGACCCCAGTTCTTGTTGTCGATGGCGCTGTGGCTGAAGAGTCGCTGGTTGAAGAGGTAGAGACCCACCACCCAGTTGACTCGGGCATCCGGATCGGAGTTCTGGACCCGCAGCTCATGAGTGACCGCGCGGTTGTCCTGATTGTCGTATTCAGGTGACTTGGCGCCCGGGTTGGACGGGAAGGTGACCGGGGAAGCCCCGACAAACAACGGGAAGATCTGGTAGGACAGGAAAGTGAAGTCGGAGACGTTGTCCTGCTTGGTGTCATAGACGGACGGGTTGTAGATGATGTCGATCTTCGGTAGCGAGTACTTGAAGTTGACCGCGGTCAGGTTCATGTACTGGGTGCTCGAGCCGATCGTGCCTTCCGCGCTCACGTAGTGGCCGGGCCTGGCGCCATCGCCGAAATGCCCGAAGTTGTCGAACTGGCCGCCATAGCGCTGATAATAGGCAACGTAGGCCGGATTCGTGGTGTCCACGCCGTTGGTGTTGTCAGGCAGATAGAAGCCGTTGCCGCCATTGGCGGTGATCTGCTGGTGGTAGAAGGACGGCGAAATCGTGAACTCATCCGTCACTTTCAGCTTCAAGGCCACGCGCATGTTGATGGACTTCTGCCAGTTGTAGTCCGCCTGGTCGACCATCCCGGTGTAGTAATTTCCGTGGCTGATGTAGCCGCCGGTCTGGCTGGCCGAGGCGCTGATGCGAAAGCCAAGCCTGTCCTCGAGGATCGGTGCACCGCCGGCAGCGCCTGCCTCCCAGCTCGGCGAACCACCTTTGGTGATACCCGTCCCAAAACGCGTGTACACGGACGAGTTGGTCATGTTGGGCTCTGGCGTGATGAAGCGCACGGTGCCGCCTTCAGAACCCGATCCGAACAGCGTGCCCTGAGGTCCGCGAAGTACCTCGACGCGTTCGATGTCGAACAACTGCGGGAAGGGCGTCGCGCTCGGGTCGCCGTTCGTGCGCAAGGTGCGGATGGCAATCGGCGTTTCATCGATGTAGATGCCCGTCGTCGGGGCGCCGACGCTCGAGGTGACACCGCGAATGGAGATGCGGTTGTTCAGCGTCCGCAAGCCGTCCGACTGGGAGTATTCGAGGCTCGGGGTGTACGCCGCAATATCGCCGATATCCCGGATACCCTGCTTGTCCATCTTCTCCTGAGAGAAGGCCTGCACGCTGATCGGCACGTTTTCGAGAGCCTCTGCGCGGCGCGTCGCGGTCACGATGATCTCTTCCAGACCAACTGTCGGCGTTGCCGAGGCCTGGCCCTCCGGGGCCCGCTGCGCTTGCGCCTGGCTCGCGGCGCCCAGCGCGGCGCACACGGCCAGAATGATCGCCAGGGAAGATTCCTTGCGAAGCGCGGCGCTGGGGAGAGACGAACTACGGTCTGTTGGCGTATGCATGAGAATGAGCTCCAGACTTGATTCCAGCGAAAAAATGAAAGAGAGCGTAACGGTGCCTTTGTCTCGTCAGCGCCGCGATGTCGGGCCCGCGTCGGCAACCGCCGTCGCGGCGCATTCCAGCGCAGGGTCCTCCAGCGCCTCCACCGCGATGACGGTGAATGCCGGCTTGCGCGCGCCATGCGCCTGCAGCGCCGCGGCGAAGGCCGCGCGCACCGCCGGCAGATCGTTGCCGGTCTTGACGTAAAGCTTGATCTTGACCAGGTTCGAGGCGGAGCCGCCCGCCGCCTTCAGGGCTTCGGCCACGCGGCGCGCGACCACCACGGCCTGCGCTTTCGCGCCCTTGGGTGTCGAGGACTCTCCCGGCTGCGGCTGGGCATCGATGGAGGAGGTCAGCACCAGGCCATCGACCGCCGCTGCCTTCGACACCGGCAGCGCCGGTTCGTACGGGACGCGTCGCGCCGAAGCCGCGTCGCCGCGCGTGGCCAGCGCATCCATCTCCAGCATGAAGCCCGGTCCCGCCATGCCGTCCACCACCACCAGCGTACCGACGCTCTGCGCGGCGGCGAGATCCGGGAGCTTGGCGTGGAGCGATGAATGGAACAGCTGCGCGACCTTGAGCGGATCGTTGCCCTTGGCCACGTACAGGTTGTGGGACACCATACGATCCACCGACACGCCCGCGTCCTTCAGCGTGTGCACCAGCTTGTCGGTCACCACGTCCACTTGCTGCTCGATGGTCGGCACCAGCGTGCCGTGCTCGAAGTCCATCGCCTCCAGGCCCGCGCTGAACACCAGCCGATCGGTGGCGATGGACTGGCCGATTTCCTGAGGACCGAACTTGAACAGCACGCGCGCAAGACCCTGCGCCGCCCCATCGGGCGCCGCCGACAGATCCAACCCGACGACGGTGCGCGCATCCTCGAAACCCGGCACGCGCAGGATGGTGCCGACGCTGGGCTGGGCTTTGAGCGACGGGGCGAGTCGACGGGCCACGGCGTGGAAGCGATTCAGCACATCCATCGGACTCAGCGCGCCGTTCTTGACGTAGATGGTGTGCTGCATCATCGCGCCGATGCCTTCGTGCACGCCCGCCTCGCGCAGCGCCCGGTCGGCCGCTTCCACGACTTCATCGACCTGGTCGACACCGCTGGCGCGCGCGCCGAAGAAGCCGGCGGGAAACAGTACCCCGCCCGCGGAGCGTATCGAGTGCGCGGGGGCGGCGGGCTTGGCGGATGCGGCGGTCGCGAACGCCGGCGCCACGGCGACGGCGGCTCCCGCCAGCAAGAACACAAGGGCAGCCGGCATGCGGCGGCGGTTGAAAACCAGGCCTGAAGTCTTGCGCATCGATGAGACCTCCCCTCAAAAGACCGTAGGACTCGATTGTTATTATGGTTTGAGATCCTACGATATACACGCAGGCGCTTCAAGCCATTTCGAGGGCAGCCCGGCAAAAACCTCGCCCGCGCCCTCCCACGAGCCCGGCGTCGGGCATGAGCAATGGTGTCTTGCCAAACCATGCCGCCGTGGTTACTGTCGGTGGCTGACCTCCTATGCGCGCGGGCGGCTCAAGGCCGATATGTCAACGAACGAACCCACGACCTCCGCCGACTCGCCCTCGCTCACCGCCGCAATCGTCGCCTTCAGCGCCATCGTGCCGCTGGCCTTGCTGGTCGCGCCCGTGCTGACCACGCAGCTCATGCATGAGCGCGGGCTCAGCGCATCGCAGGTGGGCGCGTACTTCCTGTTCGAGCTGGGCGGCATCAGCGCCGCGTCGCTCCCGGCGATGCTCTGGCTGGGCCGCGTGCCGTCCACGCGCGTGGCGCGCATCGCCGCGGTGATTTCCATCATCGGCAATCTGATCTCCACCGCGCCGCTCCCGCTGCCCGTGCTGCTGGTGGTACGGCTGATCACCGCCATGGCGGGTGGCTCGCTCATGTTGCTGTGCATGGCCGCAGCCGGCGCCTCGGCCCGCCGCGATCGCCTGTTCGGATTCTGGTTGACCGGTCAACTGGTGCTGGGCGCCGCGGGCCTGGCGCTGTTGCCGGCGCTGTTCGCGCGCTTCGGCATCGCCGCGCAGTTCGGCCTCATGGCAGGGCTCATGCTGCTCGCCCTGCCTCTCACCTCCCGACTGCGCGTCAGCAGCCGCCCGTCGACGGACTCCACTGCGCTCAGCCTGCCGGCGTTGCTGACCGCCGTGGTGATGGTGGCGGTGTTCGCCTTCTATCTCGGCCTCGGCGGCACCTGGGCATTCATGTCGGTGATCGCCGCACATTCGGGCTTGGCGGAAAGCACGGCCGCAGGCCAACTCGCCGCCGCCTCCTTGTTCGGCATCGTCGGCGCAGTGGCGGCCACCTGGGCCGCGGGCCATCTGCCGCGCCGCGCCTGCATCACGGTGGGCTACCTCTGCCTGATCGGCGCGGTACTCGCGCTGTTGCTGCCCCAGTCCGGCAGAGGCTTCGCTGCCAGCGCCTACGCATTCAAGTTCGGCTGGACGTTCGCCCTGCCCTTCCTGCTGGCGGCCGCTGCCAGCCGGGATCCCACCGGCAAGATCATGGCGCCGATCAACCTGGTCATCGGTACGGGCACCTCGGTGGGCCCGCTTATGGCCGGGGCGATCCTGCAACGAACCGGTATCGCGCCCATGCTGATGCTGTCGGCGGTGCTCATCGGCGGCTCGCTGATCCTCATCTGGCTCATCGACGCAGGATTCCTGTCACGCGCTCGGGCGGCCGCGCCCGCTTAGCGGATGAGCCACGGTGCACCCATCGACGGCATGGCGTTGCGCGCGGTCGCGCGGCGGCGGCTGCCGCGGTTCGTGTTCGATTTCGTCGACGGCGGCGCATACGGCGAACAGGCACTGGCCCGCAACCGTGCGGCATTCGATACGCTTTGCCTGACGCCGCGCATACTCGCCGGCAACGTCACGCGTTCCACTGCCCTGCAATTGTTCGGGCGGCGGCTTGCCGCGCCCTTCGGCATCGCGCCCCTCGGCATGGCAGGCCTCATCCATCCGCGCATCGACCAGGCGCTGGCGAAGGCCGCACAGGACTTCGGCGTGCCCTATGTCTTGTCCACCGCCGCCACCACCGCTCTCGAATCCATCCAGGCGCGCGCGCCCGAGTCGTGGTTTCAGCTTTATGTGGGACGCGATCCGACCATCGTGGATGATCTCATCGCGCGCGCGGACACGGCCGGTGTACCCGTGCTGGTGCTGACCGCGGATGTCCCCACGCCCGGCAAGCGTCTGCGGGACCTGCACAACCGCTTCGTCCTGCCCTTTCGTCCGACGGCACGCATGGCGTTCGACTTGTTGCGTCATCCGCGCTGGAGTTGGCGGCTGCTGACCGGTGGCGCGCCGCGCTTCGTCAACCTGGAACGCTACGGCGCGCCCGGCGCCTCGGCGGCCTCGCTGGCGCAGGCCATGGCCGCGCAAAGCTCGGCCCGCTTCGACTGGAATCTGCTCGGGGAAATCCGGCGGCGCTGGCCCCGCCCGATGCTGCTGAAGGGCGTGCTGCACGCGGCCGATGCGAAGCGGGCCCTCGATGCCGGTGTGGATGGCATCATCGTGTCGAATCACGGCGGGCGCCAGCTCGATGCGGCGCCCGCACCGCTCCATGTGCTGCCGGAGATCCGCGCCGCGTTGGGGCCCGGCGTGCCCATCCTGCTCGACGGCGGCGTGCGCACCGGCGAGGACATCGCTCGGGCACTGTGCTGTGGTGCTACAATGACCTTGTTGGGGCGCCCATTTCTGTATGCGGCCGCGGCGCTCGGCCCGACGACGGGTCCCGCGCTGCTGATGCAATGTCTGACCAACGAGCTCGATCACGCCATGGGGCAACTGGGCTGTTCAACCATCAACGACCTGAACTCGGCGCTGCTGAGTCTTCCCATTCACACATGAGCGCAGAAACAACAGCAGCGCGGCCGAAGACCGCCAAGGCAAACCCCAAGCCTGCCTCGCGGCGCGGCACCACCGCCTCGCTCGGTTCGCTGCGCAATTTCATCGGTTTCCAGCTGCGCCGCGCACAGGACGCCTCGTTCGAGTCCTTCGCCAAGCGCGTGGGTTCGGCCGATTTCGGTCCCGGCCATTTCGCGGCGCTGTCGGTCATCCGCGCCAACCCCGACATCAATCAGGTCACGCTGAGCCGCGCCACCGGGCGCGACAAGTCCACACTGACGCCCGTGATCAAGCACTTGCTGAAACGCGGCTTCGTGCAGCGGCACCGTTCAAAGACGGATTCGCGCGCTTATTGCCTGAACCTTACGCCGAAGGGTGAGCATCACCTGCAGAAGCTGTCCATGCACGCCGAGGCGCATGACCGGCGGCTGGATCAGATCGTGGGCGCCATTCACAAGGGACTGCTCATCCACCTGCTCGAGCGCATCGTCACCGAACTGGAGCACGATCTGCATCGCCAGTGAGGCCAGGTGCGGCCACGGTTGAAAAAATAGTTTGATGCAGTACTATCTTCCCGGACGCCGGAGCCGGGAGGATTGGATCATGCGCATTCCATCGTTGCCTTTCTCATTCCTGTCGTGGACGCCGCTCCTGCTATGGGCATCGCTCGCTGCGGCGACGGGGACCACAGGGTCCGGCTCGCGGGTCGCGGTCGAGGTCCACGAGGCCACCAATCTGTCCTTCGCGCTCTCGCCCGATCACCGGCAAGTGGCGCTGGCGGTTCAAGGCGGGCTGTACGTGATGCCGCTGAGCGGCGGCGCAGCGCGGCAGATCGTCTCGCCTGCCTACGATGCGCAGCAGCCGGCGTGGTCGCCGGACGGACGACACATCGCCTTCCAGTCGAATCACGATGGTCATTGGCGCATCTGGATCGTCGATCCGGATGGCGAACATGCGCGGGCGCTGTCCAGCGACATCCAGGACGAACGCGAGCCCGCCTGGTCGCCGGATGGCGGCGCCATCGCCTTCACCACCAGCCGCGACGGCAAGTTCGACGTGTTCAGCCGGCGGCTTGCCGACGGCGCGCTGACGCGCCTGTCCGTCGGCCCCGGCGGCAACAGCCGGCCATCCTGGTCGCCGGACGGCAGCCAGATCGCCTATGTCTCGGACCGACCCGGCGCCACCGGCGTGTACGTCGCTGGTCGCGACGGCGGCGAGCGCCAGGTGGCGGATGCCAAGGTCATGGCCTTCGGCATGACCGTACCGATGGGCACGCCCACCTGGACGCCCGATGGCAAGGCGGTGTGGTACGCACGCATCGCCGAAGGCCGCGCCGATCTCATGAACGGCTCAGCGGTGGTACTGCCCGGCGAGGATCTGCATCCGTTTCGCATGGCCTGGCTGTCCGCCGATGAATACCTGTACGCGGCCGATGGCAAGCTCAAGCGCCGGCGCGTGAACGCGGCGACGGCCTCCAACATCCCGTTCCGAGTGACGCTCAGCGTGCGCCGCCCGATCTACGCCAAGCGCCGTCCCGACCTCGACTCGACGGCCGAGCGGCCCGTGGCCGGCGTACAGCGCGCGGTGCTTTCTCCCGATGCCAAGCGCATCGCGTTTACCGCGCTGGGTGCGCTGTGGGTCATGGACATCGGCGCCGCGCCCCGGCGCCTGACGCAGCCCGGTCCCTACGTGGTGATGGACCCGGCCTGGTCGCCGCGGGGTGACCGCATCGCCTATGCCAGCGATCGCGAAGGCTCGCTCGACCTGTATGTCATGACGCTCGATGGCGGCGCGGAACAGCGCCTGACTTCCGAGCCCGGCGCGGAAATCCGGCCCGCCTGGTCGCCGAGCGGCGATCGGCTCGCCTACGTTGCTGCCTCCGGCGCTTACGGCGAGGCGGTGCACGTCATCAACGTGGCCGAGCATGCGGCCTCGAAGGCGCTGCCGGCCGCCGGCGATGCGCCCGGTTTTCCGGCCTGGATCGACGAGCGTCACCTGCTGGTGTCGCGGCTGCAGAACGTATCGGAGTCGCAGTCCTTCGTGGTGGGCGGATACAACCAGGCGGCCATCGTCGATGTCGAGGCCAACGCGACGCGGCCGTTGACCGTGGTCGCGGAACATTCCGTGGGCAATCGCTCCGGCGATGGGCCGGTGCTCTCGCCCGACGGCAAGACCTATGCGTTCGGCATGAACTCCGCGCTCTGGACCGTGGCAGCGGGCGCCGACGGAAATCCCGCCGGCGCGCCGCGCAAGCTCGCCGATGTCATCCCCACCTCGCTCAACTGGGCGGCGGATTCGCGCACGCTGTTCGTCGCCAGCGGCCCGCAGTTCGCGCTGTACGATGCGCCCACCGGGCAACGTCGCGACGTGGCGTTGAATCTCACCTGGCACGCCGCGCGCGCCGCGGGAGTGCGCACGCTGCGCATCGGGCGGCTGGTCGATGGCGTGCATCGCACGGCCCTGAGCGATGTCGACCTGGTGGTGGCTGATGGCCGCATCCGGCGCATCTCGCCGCACGGCGCGCAGCCCGCCGAGGGCGAGTACATCGACCTGCACGAGCTCACCGCGATGCCCGGCCTGGTGGATGCGCATGTGCATCTCATCAAGGAATTCGGCGCGCGCTTCGGCCGGCTGTGGCTCGCCTACGGTGTGACCTCGGTGCGCAGCCCCGGCAACATTCCAGGTGATTTTCTCGAGGAACGCGAGGCCATCGCCGCCGGCGCACGACCAGGACCGCGCGTGTTCGGCACCGGCTACATTCTCGACGGCGAACGCACGGTGTGGGAAATGGGCACGGCGGTGGGCTCGATCGCCGAAGTGGAGCGCCAGCTGGCGCTCGCCCATCGGCTGGGCTACGACATGGTGAAGACCTATGTCCACACCTCCGAACCGCTGCGCGAGCAAATCGTCACGCGCGCGCATGTCCTTGGCCTGCCGGTGAGTTCGCACGAGATCTACCCGGCCGCGATGTTCGCCAGCGACAGCGTGGAACACCTGGACGGCAACGGCGCCGGACGTGGCTACTCGATGAAAACCAGCCAGCTCAACATCGCCTACGAGGACGCGGTGAAAATCCTCGCGACCAGCGGCATGACCGTCACGCCCACGATTTCCCTGTTCGTGCCGCCTTCCGAGCTCATCGACCGCGATCCGACCATCGCCGCGCAACGCGCGGCGCTCCAACCCTCCTGGGTACGCGGCGCGCCGATCATGAGTTTCGGCGCCGGGCCCGGCGGTGAGCAGCTGGCCGCCAACATCCGCCGTTCCATCGCCAGGCTCCAGGCGGCCGGCGCGACCCTCATCATGGGCACCGATTCACCGTTCACGCCGTCGGGACTGAACACGCACAACGAGCTGTACCAAGCGGTGCGCGCCGGCCTCACGCCTTATGAAGCGCTGCGCGCCGCCACGCTCGCGCCGGCGCGGCTGATGGGCACGGACCGTGACCTGGGCACGCTGGAGCGCGGCAAGATCGCGGACATCGCCTTCGTCGAGGGTGATCCGCTGCAGGACATCACCAACGCCGCCCGCGTGCGCAAGGTGATGACGGGTGGGCGGCTGTGGTCGATCGAGGAACTGACCAGTTTTCCCGCCGACCACTGACGCGCAAGACGCTGAGAACGCCTGGTGTCCCGAATCAGAAGATCCTGGCTGATTTGGGCAGCGAATTTTCGTGTCCGGCAAGGCGCAGTGACGAGTCATAGTGGGACTATGGCGAGGAGCTGCAACGCGGCCGGGCGCGAAAAGGCGCGGCCAAATCAGCCAGGATCTTCTGATTCGGGACACTAGCATATGACAGCAAAATGTCCGGTGCGGCGGAAGTCGTTGGGCTACGCTGCTTGCACGACGATCTTGCCAGGCGACCGCTTTCGCGGCCGAATACGGATCTCCACATCGCTGCCAAGGGCCGTCAGAAATCTCATCAATCGCTCGATCGAGAAGCCTTCCAGTTTGTAGTTCTTCAGGGCCGAAACCTTGGGCTGATTGATGCACAGTCGGTTGGCTGCCTCTGCCTGGGACAAGTGCCGGGCGACCAACACCCGGTTGATGGCAACAGCCAGGCGAATCTTGGTATCCGATTCCACGCTGTCTGCCAGCCCCAGATCCGCGAACACATTTCCAGAGCTGCCTTCGATGTCAGCGCGTATTTTTCGCCTGGGCATATCGTTCCTCATAGTCGGCTTTTGCCAGCTTCAATCGCTGCGCGATTAACCTTACATCCGCCTTCGCAGTTCTGATTCCGCTGGGAGATTTCTTCTGGAAGCAATGCAGCACGTAAATCGCTTCCTTGAACCTCACCACATAGACCGCACGAAAGCTGTTGGTGTCGAAATTGCTCACGACTTCGAGCACGCCAGGGCCCAGCCCTTTCCACATCTTCGCGTCGGGGTGCTTGCCACCATACTGCGCCACGCTCAATGCCGACCCCAAATGCCGGATAACCGGCACCGGCATCGCCAGCAGGTCTTGTTTGCTGGAGGCGACCCAATACAACGGCTTCTCGCCGGGTGCCATCTTCCGTCTCACCGAGATTATCCTAGTTCTGGGATAAAACACAACGATGGCATCTGAATCAAGGGAATTTTCCCGTAGATACTCCAATAATCTTTCAGGAATTGCCCCGCACTACCTGCCCTGCCGGCCGTGGATATCACGGGGAAAATCGTTTGACGCGAGCGGGCGGCTGGCAATCCTGCGTTTCAACCCAAAACATGCAGAAACGCATCCAGCCTTCGATTCGGCATATGCGCCGCCGACCGGGCTTGACCACTATGTACAGCGCACCCACCCCGGGCTTCCGAGCGCCGAGGTGTACATTTCGAGCACCGGGTCGGGCTCGGCGCCGCGCCTTCAGTCCTTGGGCGCCGGAATCGCCACGTCCAGCACCACGCAGCGGCGCTGCTCGCGCACGATGCGCAGCCCTTCGCGAATGGCCGGCTCGACCTGCGCGGGGCTGCGCACGGCGATGGCCTTCGCGCCGCCCGCAGCCTCGGCGATGCCGCCGTAATCCGGCGCGGGTTCGAAGCTCAGATCCAGATCCTGCGTGCGCGCGGCGACGCCGTCCGGGTGCACGGCGAGCGTCGAGAACCGCGGCGCGCACCAGCCGCCGTTGTTCAGCACGATTTGCAGGAAGGGCGTGTCGTAGCGCCGCGCCATCCAGTACACCGACGAGGGCGCGGAGAACAGGAAACAGCCGTCGCCGCCGATGGCGATCACGGTGGAGTCGGGCGCGGCGAGCTTGGCGCCGATGGCCGCGCCGCTGTTCCAGCCCAGCGAACCGCCGCCGCTGGCGAAGTAGCTGCCAGGCCGGTTCGGGGCCCAGTGATCCGCGATCTGCGGATAATTGGTGATGCCTTCGCTCAGCAGGATGGCATCCTCACCCGCCAGCTTGCGCAACATCGCCACCAGGTACTGGGTGCTGATGTGCTCGCCGGGCGCCTCGGCGTTGCGCAGTTGAGCCGCGCGGCGCGCGTGCGCCTGCGCGTAGTGCTCTTGGCGCTCGGCGCGCCGGCGTTCATCGACGGCGAGCACCTGCGCGGCCGCGTTCAACTGGCGCAGCGCGATGAGGCCGTTGGCACGATAGCTGCGCTCGGCGCCGATGTACCACAACGGCATGGATGCTTTGAGCGGATCGATGTCGATGTGCAGGACGGTCGCGTCCGGCCGCGGCCGGCTCACGGAAGGTATCCACGGCACGTCGCTGTCGATCACCAGCACCACGTCGGCCTCGGCCAGCGTGGGATTCTGGTAGGGGTTGTTCCAGTGGCTTCCCTGGTACAGCGGATGATCATGCGGAAAATTCATGGCGCTGGGCACGGACTCCAGAACCGCGATGCCCAGACGCTCGCAGAGCTTGACCAGCTCGGGCACGGCGGCCGGGTCACGGCCCACGAACGTCGTCACCAGCAGCGGACGGCGCGCGCCTTCGAGTGCGCGGATGATCTCCACCGCATCGGCCTCGGGCAGCGCGGACGGGCGCACCGGTTGCCAGCGCGCGGGGTCCAGTGTCACGGGCTCCGCTTCCTGCTCCATCACCTCGCGCGCGCCGACGAGATACACCGGCCCCTGCGGGTCGCTGGCGGCGAATTGCAGCGCGCGGTTCACGACTTGCTTGACGTTGGCGGCGCTGCGGATCTCGTTGGTGTACTTCATGTACTCGCGCACCAGGCCGCGCTGGTCGTGGACGTCCTGCAGCCAGTGGATGAACTCGTTGCGGCTGCCCTTGACTTCGCCGTCCTGCGTGACGGGCGACAAACCCGCGTAAATGAGTGCCGGGATGCGCCCGCGCGCGGCATTGTGCACGGCGCCAGCGAGGGACTGCGTGCCGCAATCCACGTGCACCACCACCGCCTGCGGCCGGCCGCTCACCATGGTGTGACCATGCGCGGCCGTCAGTCCGATCATTTCGAACGGGCAGGTAATGACGCGTGGAATGGGCTTGCCCGCGGCGCGCGCCGCAGCGATGGCCTCGACCAGCGCGGGGTGGTCGCTTCCCAGGTTCACGAACATGCAGGACACGCCGGCTTCGGTGAACGCCTCGAGCAATGCAGAACTGGCCGTGTACAAGTCTCTCTCCTGAATTATCAGTCGCCGGACACGGCGGCGACCGGGGTGGAAATGTGCGCCGAGGGCTGCACGTGTTTGCGCAGCGCCAGCAGCGCCGCGGCGGTCACCAGCATCGCCACCGTCATCAGCACGTAAAAGCCGGCGGGCCCGAGCGCCGTCAGCATCGCAGCACCTACAACTGCGCTGGAAATGGCGCCGATGCGCCCGACGCTGGAGGCCGCGCCGACGCCGGTGGAGCGGATCGACACCGGGTACAGTTGCGCGGCCAGCGCGTACATCGTGGTCTGCACGCCGTTGACGCAGCCGCCGAGCAGCGCCAACGGCAGCAGCACCGCGCTCACCGGCGTGCCGGCAGGCGGATGCCAGAAGAACATCGCGCCGCCGATGGCCGCGCCCGCGGCTGCCATGGCCAGCATCGGACGCTTCGAGCCCATGCGTCCGATGAGCCAGCCGCCGGCCAACGCTGCGATCACGCCGCCGAGATTGAAGGCCATGAGCCCGGTGGAGGAAGCGGAGAGCCCATAACCCGATTCCGCCAGCATGGTGGGCAGCCAGCTGAATGCGGCGTAGATCGCCAGCAGGCAGAAGGCGAACGCCGTTCACAACGCCAATGTGTCATGACGACGCACGGGCACCAGCAGTTCGAGAAAATGACCGCGATGATCCGAGTCGCGTTCGGGCTCGCGCAGCACCGCGTTCGCCGGCAACGCAAGTCCCACGCGCCCGAGCATGCGTCGCACCCGCGCCATGTCGGCGCCCTGCACCAGCAGGAAGCGCGCGGACTCCGGCAGCATCAGGGCCAGAATCGCGGCCAACAGCAACGGTGCGATCCCGGCGACGGCGAACAGCGTGCGCCAGCCGTACACCGGCAGCAGCTCGGCGGCGATCAGCCCGCCCAGCACACCGCCCAGCGGCACGCACACGATGGTCGAGGTCACGGCGAAACTGCGGCTGCGCGCCGGGGTGTATTCCGCAACCAGCGACGCCGCGTTCGGCAACGCGCCGCCCAGGCCGAAACCCGCGGCGAACCGCAGCGCACCCAGCATTTCCACCGAGCCCACGATGGACATCAGCGCAGTGGCCAGGGCGAAAATGAGCACGCTCGCCAACAACGCCACTTTGCGCCCCATGCGATCGCCGGTCAGCCCTCCGAATGCGGTGCCGAACATCATGCCGACCTGCCCCACGGCGAGGATGGGAGCCAGCCT
>JAXMGQ010000067.1:0-18981 GCA_046347195.1 Steroidobacteraceae bacterium | reverse complement strand
TGGCCAAGGAGAAGACCCAGCGCATCCAGGAAGCCTACGAGGCCATTTGCGCCGCACGCGGCATCCAGTGATACTGCGATCGCATGACGCCGCTCATCGCCCCTTCGATCCTCTCCGCCGATTTCGCGCGCCTCGGTGAGGAGGTCCGCAACGTCCTGTCGGCCGGTGCCGACTGGATCCATTTCGACGTGATGGACAATCACTACGTGCCCAACCTCACCATCGGCCCGCTGGTGTGCGAGGCGCTGCGCAAGGCGGGCATCGAGGCTCCCATCGACGTGCACCTCATGGTGACGCCGGTGGACCGGCTGGTGCCGGATTTCGCGAAGGCCGGTGCGACCTACATCAGCTTCCACCCCGAGGCCACGCACCACGTCGACCGCACCATCGGCCTGATCCGCGAGTCCGGCTGCAAGCCGGGGCTCGTGTTCAATCCCGCAACGCCCCTGAACTGGCTCGACTACGTCATCGACGAGATCGACCTGGTGCTCATCATGTCGGTGAACCCAGGCTTCGGTGGCCAGCGGTTCATCCCGAGCGCGTTGTCGAAGCTGTCCGAGGCTCGCGCACGCATCGAGGAAAGCGGTCGTGACATCCGACTCGAGATCGACGGCGGTGTGAAGGTGGACAACGTCGCGGACATCGCCCGGGCCGGCGCGGACACCTTCGTGGCGGGTTCCGCCATCTTCGGCAGCGCGGACTACGCGAAGACCATTGCGGACATGCGCGCGCAGATCTCGTTGGGGGATTCCCAGCGCCATCCGGCGCTCGGCAACGGCAGGCCACAGCCGGCCGCCTGAAGGCGGGTCAGGCGGGCCGCGCCCGGTCGGCCCGCACCGCCGTAAGACCTACTCCTCGTCTTCGTCGTCGTCCTCGTCGTCCTCGACGATGCGCGCCGCCGTCTTGCTCGGGGCCGCGGCAGTGCCCTTGACCGGCACCACCAGCGGGCGGGTCTTCACCTTCGGACGGGCGTTGTAGACGACGATGGTCTTGCCGGTGGCACGCAGCAGACCCTGTTCTTCCAGGACTTTCAGCACCCGGCCCGCCATCTCGCGCGAACAGCCGACCAGGCGCGAGAGCTCCTGCCGGCTCACCTTGATCTGCATGCCTTCCGGATGCGTCATCGCATCGGGCTCACCGCACAGGTCCATGATGGCGTGCGCGACGCGGCCCGTGACATCGACGAAGGCGAGGTCGCCGAGCTTGCGGTTGGTACGATCCAGGCGAGTGGCGAGCTGCGTGGCCAGCTCGAACACGAGGCCGGGGCTCTCTGCCGCGATCTGGCGGAAACGGGGATAGGTCATCTCGGCGAGTTCGCACTGCTGCCGGGTGCGCACCCACGCGCTGCGGGTGGGCTGCTCGTAGAACAGGCCCATCTCGCCGAAGAACTGGCCCTTGTTCAGGTAGGCCAGCACCATCTCGTTGCCATCCTCGTCCTCGATCATGACCTCGACGGAACCGCTGATGATGTAGTACAGGATGTCCGGCAGGTCACCGGCGTGGATGATCACGGTCTTCGAGGGGACGGTCCGTATCCGGCAGTAGCTCAGGAAGCGATTGATCGCAGGTATATCGCTCAAGGCTTTGGCGCCGTCTTCCATGTTCTCTCCCGTGCGTGATGTTCGAATTCCGGCGGTCCGGTGGGCGGATGTTTTATTACATAAGTACCGGAATCGCAAGCCATAAGAGTGTGCTCAAAGCCGGGAGCTGCCCACCGTCATGAGCCGCGCGGTCCATTTCATCGCGGTACGGATGAATCCCGGCAGAGGTTTGCCGCAGATGCCCCTTCAGGTGCGACTCCACCTGCGCCTCCGTCTCGGTGACGAACCCCAGGCTCATCGCGTCCGGGTTGAGGAGGCTGGTGCGGCCGCCACCTCCCCGGCATGGTTCACACGCATGAGGCTGGCGGCGCTGGCCTTCTCGGCCTCGCTCAGGGCCGCTTGGGCCCCTGGACCGCCAGGGTGGGGGCGGGACGAGTGGGGCGGGGCAGTCAAGACATTGATTGCCTTGGAGATTTCGGACAGGATACGGTCCGTCGGGCTCAGGTTTCTGGACTCCCTCATGGTCTTATATAAGGTGCATGGCCCCGACCGGCGTTGCCGCCGATGCAGGACTGGTCAGGGAGGGCTGGCTTCTGTACACTTTCGCGCCTTTCGGCCCCGGCGCCGAGTGAGACTCTTGCGGGTATTTACCAATGTACACGGCATTTTCCAAGCCTGACGCGGTTCGCGGTGACTGGTACGTCATCGACGCGGCGGGCAAGACACTGGGGCGCCTCGCCTCACAGATCGCGCATCGGCTGAAGGGCAAGCACAAGCCCACCTATGCGCCGCACCAGGATCTCGGCGACCACATCGTCGTGATCAACGCGGGCCAGGTGAAGGTGACGGGCGCCAAGCTCACCGACAAGCAGTATCACCAGCACACCGGCTACATCGGCAACCTCAAGACCATCGCGCTGGGCAAGTTGCTGAAGGAGCACCCCGAGCGGGCAGTGGAATTCGCGGTCAAGGGCATGCTGCCCAAGGGGCCGCTGGGCCGGCGCATGTACCGCAAGCTCCACGTCTTCGGTGGCAAGGATCATCCTCATCAGGCTCAACAGCCCAAGCAATGGGACATCTGAACATGGCAGTCGCAGGCAACAAGAACACCTTCTACGGCACCGGCCGTCGCAAGACCTCCACCGCACGGGTGTACCTGACCGCGGGCACCGGCAAGACCCTGATCAACGGCCGCTCGCTCGAGGAGTTCTTCGGCCGCGAGACCGGACGCATGATCGTCCGCCAGGCCGTCGATGCCGTGCAGATGGGCGGCAAGTTCGATGTCGAAGCCCATGTCGAGGGCGGCGGCATCACGGGACAAGCCGGCGCCATCCGCCATGGCATCACCCGGGCGCTCATGGCATACGATGAGACGCTGCGTTCCCCGCTGCGCAAGGCCGGTTTCGTGACGCGCGATGCGCGCGAGGTCGAGCGCAAGAAGGTGGGCCGCCGCAAGGCACGCCGCGGTACGCAGTTCTCGAAGCGCTGACGAGGACGCCGCGCGATCGTTTCTTGGGGGATCGTCTAGCGGTAGGACAACGGACTCTGACTCCGTTTACCTAGGTTCGAATCCTAGTCCCCCAGCCACTTCCGGGGCCCACGCAGTGGGCCCTTCGTTCATGCAAGGACGGTTTTCGCTGCATGTCGGCTGAGCGCGGAACGAACGGCAGGCTGCTGCCACTGGCGCTGGCCGCCCTCGGCGTGGTGTTCGGCGACATCGGCACGAGCCCCCTGTATGCGCTCAACTCCTGCTTCACCTTCGCGCGCATCAGCGTCACGCCCGAGCATGTCTACGGCCTGCTGTCGCTGATCTTCTGGGCGCTCATGCTGGTGATCACGGTGAAGTACATCGCCGTGATCCTGAACGCCGACAACAAGGGCGAGGGCGGCGTGCTGGCCCTCACGGCGCTGGTGGTGAACACCGAGCGCGAGAGCCCCCGCAAGGGACTCTACGGCGCGCTCGGCGTGCTCGGCGCCGCGCTGTTCTTCTCCGACGGCGCCATCACTCCCGCCGTGACGGTCACCAGCGCGGTGGAAGGCCTGAAGGTGGCCGCTCCCGATGCCCAGATCCCGGCGGTGCCGATCACCGTGGGCATCCTCATCGGTCTGTTCATGATCCAGCGGCATGGCACGGGTTCGGTGGGCAAGGTGTTCGGCCCGGTCATGCTGCTGTGGTTCGCGATCCTCGCCACCATGGGCCTGTCCTGGATCGTGGTCCAGCCCCAGGTGCTGCAGGCGGTGAATCCACTGCACGCGATCGCCTTCCTCGCCGACCACCAGATCAGCGCGCTGGCCATCCTCGCCGGCGTGTTCCTCACCGTGACGGGCGGCGAGGCGCTGTATGCCGACATGGGTCATTTCGGCAAGTCGCCCATCCGCCTGAGCTGGCTCGCGGTGGTGATGCCCGCCCTCGTGCTCAACTACTTCGGCCAGGGTGCGCTGCTGATCAGCCACCCGCAGGCCATCTCCAGTCCCTTCTACCTGATGGCGCCCGAGTGGGGCCTGCTGCCGCTGGTGGCGATCGCGACGGCGGCGGCGGTCATCGCCTCCCAGGCCGTCATCTCCGGTGTGTTCACCGTGACGCGCTCCGCGGTGAGCCTGGGACTGCTGCCGCGCGTGCGCGTCGAGCATTCCTCGGCGGAGAACGAGGGACAGATCTACGTGCCCTCGACCAACTGGGCATTGATGATCGGCTCGACCGCCCTGGTGCTCGGGTTCGGCAGCTCCGCCGCGCTGGCCGGTGCCTACGGCCTCGCGGTCTCCGGCGCGATGAGCCTCGAGATCCCGCTCACCCTGAGTCTGCTCAAGTCACGCAGCGGGCGCGAGAGCCTGCCCCTGCGTATCGGCCTGTCCCTGCTGTTCATCGTCGACCTGTCCTTCCTGCTGGCCAACATGACCAAGCTGGAGGAAGGTGGCTGGCTGCCGCTGGCCTCGGCCCTGACGCTGTTCTGGCTGATGCAGACCTGGCGGCGCGGCCGCATCTCGGTGAACACGCGAACGATGCGCCAGCAGAAGCCGGTGCGCGAGATGCTGGACGAGATCCGCGCGAACCCGCCGGTGCGGGTGCCGGGACTCGCGGTGTTCCTCGATCCCAAGCCCACCGGCATGCCGCGCGCGCTGCTCAGCAATCTCAAGTTCAACCGCGTGCTGCACGAGCGGGTGGTGTTGCTGTCGGTGGTGACTCGCGAGCAGCCGCGGGTACCCGCCGGCAAGCGCCTGCACCTCTCGCAGCTCGGCGAGGGCATCGTGCGGCTGGTGGCCGACGTGGGCTTCCTCGAGAAGCCGAACATCGTGCAGATCCTGCGCGAGGCGGCCTCGCTCGGCATCGCCTACGATCCCGAGGACACGACCTTCTTCCTCAGCCGGGAGGAACTCATCGCCGGCCAGCGTTCCGATCTCACCGCACTGCGCCGCCGGGCATTCATGCAGATGTCGCGCAACGCCCAGGTCGCCACCGAATACTTCAATATCCCGTCGGGCCGGGTGGTGGAGATCGGCACGCGGGTTGAGGTGTAACGGGGCGAGGCGGGATCAACCCAGGAGCTTTTTCGCCCCCTGGTCGGTGCCGACCAGCAGAACGTCCGCGCCCCTGCGCGCGAACAGGCCCACCGACACGACCCCGGCGATGGCATCGATGGCGGTCTCGAGCCCAAGCGGGTCGGTGATCCGCAGGTGGTGCACGTCCAGGATCTGGTTGCCGTTGTCGGTGATGACGCCTTCGCGCCAGACCGGCTGGCCGCCCAGCGCAACGAGCCGCCGCGCCACGAAGGAGCGGGCCATCGGGATCACCTCCACGGGCAGCGGGAAGCGCCCCAGGGTATCGACGACCTTGCTGTCATCGACGAGGCAGACGAAGCGGCGGGAGGCGGCGGCGATGATCTTCTCGCGCGTCAGGGCGGCGCCACCGCCCTTGATGAGGCTCCCGTCCCGGGTCGCCTCGTCGGCGCCGTCGATGTAGACCGACAACTCTCCGGCGCTGTTCAGGTCGATTTCCTCGATGCGGGCGTCGCGCAACAGGCGGCTGGTGGCATTTGAGCTTGCGACTGCCGCTCTGACCTTGATGCGGTGGCGGGAGAGTGCGGCGATGAACTGGTTGACCGTGGATCCGGTGCCGACGCCCAGCACTTCGGATTCCTCCACGTAGGCGAGGGCCGCTTCGGCGACTGCGCGCTTCTTGTCGTCCTGGGTAGTGATCACTTGCCTGACCCCAAAAACAACTGTGCCCGCTTTCGCGGGCACAGTTGCTTGCTCGATGAAGGCTTACTTCTTCTTCGCCGCTTTCTTCTTTGCGACCTTCTTCTTCGCCTTCTTTGCTTTAGCTGCCATGATTGAAAACTCCGTAGTCGGGTTAGTCCGGGGACCGAGTATATACACGAATCATCAAATTACAAGCAATACGTCACCATCGACGCGCTGAAATGTGATAGGTGCGGCATCTCGCATCACTCGAGCGAGAGCACGAAGTCCCATTGATGCTTGCTCACCGGCATCACCGACAAGCGATTGCCTCGCCGAAGCAGCCACAGATCACGCAGCGATCCGTCGGCGTGAGTCTTCAGTTCCTCGAGGGTGATGGTGCGCTTCAGTGCGCGCTTCAACCTCACGTCCACCGCGTACCAGGTGGGATCCGCCGGATCGCTCTCGGGATCGTGATACGCATCACGCGGGTCGAAGGCGCTCGCATCGGGGTGGCCAGCCTTGCACACCTCCACGATCGCCACCACCCCCGGCTCATCGCAGCTCGAGTGATAGAAGAACGCCAGGTCCCCCTTCCTGAAGTCATCGCGGAGCATGTTGCGGGCCTGGTAGTTGCGGACGCCGTTCCAGGTCGTGGTGCGGCGGGGCGCCTTCTTGAGGTCCGCGAGCCCGAAGGTGGAGGGCTCGGTCTTCAGCAGCCAATGGTTCATGGAGCGTCCTGCGGGAAAAGGTGAAGACCTCGCTCGGTGATCACCCCATCGAGCCTCGCATCGAAGGACTGCGGGCCGACGGTGGGGATCCTCTGCATCTCGAACGCGAGGGCGATCAGCCGCGGACCGCGCCAGTGCTGCTGATGGCGACGATAGGTCAGCGCCCGGTCGAAGAAACCCGCGCCCATGCCCAGTCGATAGCCGCGCGCGTCGATGCCCACCACCGGACAGAGGATGAGATCCAGCCATCGCGTCCCGATCCAGGGCAACCGGAACAACTCGCCCGGCGTGCGCTCGATGCCCGGACGGATGGCCTTGCTCCAGGGAACGAATCGCATTCGACGTCGCGCCAGATGCATGACCACCGGCACGTACACGCGGATGCCGCGGCGCCGGGCGGCCCGCACCACCGCGGTGGGGTCGAGTTCGCTGCCGAAGGGTGCGTAGACGGCGATGCGTGCGCCGGGCTTGATCTGCGGAAGCCTCAGGGCACGGGTGATGACCCGTTGCGTCGCCTGCCGGCGGGTGGCCGGATCGAGTGCGCGCCTGGACTTGAGGAGCGAGCGGCGCAGGGCCACCTTGGAGTCAGTCATGAGGGATGGCGCCATCCGCCGATGCCGTGTTGGACCGTTGCTCCCGACCTGAGCAACAGGTGGGGCGAACTACCGGCACTTAAGGCTTTCCGCTCGAGGCGGACTTGCACAATGCTGCCAGCAAGCCATAGCCCCTGGGGTTTACAAATTAGGGTCAGGAGGTTACCCAGCCCGCTTCGAACACCGCAGATGGCGCCAAACTTCTTCAACCGTCGAGGAGCCGCCACCCGCGTCGACCCGGAGGATGCGTCCGGGATCATCAAAGCTCGAGTTGCTGGCCTCTCTCAAGAGCTGACTCTACCCGCTCGCGAAGGATACGCAAGCGGTTGCCCATGTCCGTTTCGAGACTATTGTCACGATTACGGACACGCAGCAGCTCGTTCGCCATGTTCAATGCGGCAATGACGGCGATGCGGTCGAGCCCCACGACCTTGCCGGTGTCGCGGATCTCGCGCATCCGGTTGTTCAGGTACTCGGCGGAATCGAGCAGGTCGGAACGCTCCTCCACCGGGCAGGTGATGTGATATTCCTTTTCGAGGATCCTCACGCTGACGCGCGCGTGGTTGTCGCTCATGCCTGCTCCATGGACTTCAAGCGGCCGATCATCGCCTCGACCCGGGCGCGCACCTGCTCGTTCTTCTGCAGCAGGGAGGCACGCTCGTTGCTCAAGGTGTCCTGGCGCTGCCGCAGGGCGCGGTTCTCTTCCTTGAGATGGCTCACGGTGGCGACCAGGTCGTCCAGGCGCTTTTCCAGTCGCTTGAGCTCGAGTTCCACGGCGGTCTTGGCTTGGGCTTCGCTCATAGGAGTGCCAATATAGAGCCGCTCTCCCGGCAATGCAAAGCCCTCGGGAAGCCCGGTATCTCTAGTATGATGTGTGCATCGTGAGCCTGCCGATTTTGTTCAATGATTTCGAGGATGTGCTGGCGCGTGCGGGCAGCCACGCCGATGCCGCCGAGGCACACGGTTGCCTGTGCGGTGCCCTGTGCTCGATGTCCCTGTACCGCGTCCAGGACTGGCTCAACGAGATGCTGCCCGAGCCCGCGGCGCTCACACCGGAGTCCGCCGCGGTGCTGGAACGGGTTTTCGAAGTGACCACCGCCTCGTTCGGCGAGCAGGGCATGGAGTTCGAGCCCCTGCTGCCCGATGACGATGAACCACTGAACGGACGCGCCAGTGCGCTCGGCCTCTGGTGCACCGGCTTCCTGTACGGCCTGGGGGCCGGCAAGATCTCGGACCTGGCCTCCCTGCCCGGCGATGTCGGCGAGATCGTCCGCGACTTCTCCGAGATCTCCAGGGCCTCCGGCGATGAATCCGAGTCGGACGAGAGCAACGAGCAGGCCTACACGGAGCTCGTGGAATTCATCCGGGTGGGCGCGCAGGTGGTGTTCGAGGAACTGCAGCCGCTGCGCCAGCTAGCCTTACCCGATCCCCCGCGCCTGCACTGACCCCCCGTGTCCCAGGACGAGTTCTCCCGCCGCCGGCGCCAGTTGATGCGCATCATCGGCAAGGAAGCGATCGCCATCCTGCCGGCCGCGCCGGTGCGCTTCCGCAACGGCAGCGTCGAGCACGCGTACCGGCAGGACAGCCGCTTCTTCTATGTCACCGGTTTCACCGAGCCCGAGGCGGTGGCGGTGCTGGTGCCCGGCAGGCCGCAGGGCGAATATGTCCTGTTCGTGCGCGAGCGCGACCCGCAGCGCGAGTCCTGGGACGGCGATCGCGCGGGACCTGAAGGGGCGGTGCAGCGCTTCGGGGCGAACGATGCCTTCCCCATCACCGACATCGAGGAGATCCTGCCCGGCCTGATGGAAGACCGGTCACGCATCTATTACTCGGTGGGCGTGCATCCGGAGTTCGACCCGAAGGTCATCGCCTGGTCACAGGCGCTGCGCAATCACGCGCGGCTCGGCGCACGCGTTCCGCAGGAGTTCGTTTCGCTGGACCACGTGCTCGACGACCTGCGCCTGTACAAGAGCCGTGCCGAGCAGGTGAAGCTGCGCCGTGCCGCGGCCATCGCCGTGGCGGCCCACCGGCGTGCGATGCGCTTCGTGCGCCCGGGGCGCATGGAGTACGAGGTGATGGCGGAGTTCGCGCACGAGTTCCGCAGCCACAACGCCGAGTTCGCCTACCAGCCCATCATCGCCGGCGGACCGAACGCTTGCGTGATGCATTACCGTGACAACCAGGCGCGGCTCGTCGAGGGGGAACTGCTGCTGGTGGATGCCGGTTGCGAGTTCCAGTTCTACGCCTCGGATGTCACCCGCACCTATCCCGTCAATGGGCGGTTCACGCCCGAGCAGCGCGCCGTGTACGAGATCGTCCTCCAGGCGCAGGCCGCGGCCATCGACCAGGTGCGTGCCGGCAACCACTGGAACGATCCTCACGAGGCGGCCGTGCGCTGCATCACCCAGGGGCTGGTCAAGCTCGGGCTGCTCAAGGGGCGGCTCCCGGCGCTGATCAAGGAGGAGGCCTACCGGCGCTTCTTCGACCACCGCACCGGGCATTGGCTCGGCCTCGACGTGCACGATGTGGGCGACTATCGCGTCGGCGGCGAGTGGCGCGTACTCGAACCGGGCATGGCCCTCACGGTCGAGCCCGGCATCTACATCCGGCCCCACCCGAAGGTGCCCAAGGGCTGGTGGGGGATCGGCGTTCGAATCGAGGACGACGTGCTGGTCACGCCGGACGGGCCCGAGGTCCTGTCGGCGGCGCTGGTCAAGGACCCCGACGAGATCGAGCGATGGATGCAGGCGGCATGAACGATCCGGTGGATGTCCTCATCGTCGGTGGCGGGCTCGTGGGCGCCAGCCTCGCCGTGGCGCTGGCGCCGCTCCCGCTGCGCGTGGCGCTGGTCGAGGCGGTGGCCTTCGATGCACCGGCCCAGCCAAGCTTCGATGAGCGCACCACCGCCCTGTCGAACGCCTCGCGCCGCGTGTTCGAGGCGCTGGAACTGTGGCGGGACATCTCGCCGGCGGCCACTCCCATCGAGCGCATCCACATCTCCGACCGCGGCCGCTTCGGGTTCGCGCGCATCGAAGCCGCGCAGCAGGGACTCGACGCCCTGGGATACGTCGTGCCGAATCGCGTGCTCGGCCGTGTCCTGTGGCCGGCGCTCCAGGCGCGGCCGCGTCTGTCGGTCTACGCACCCGCTGAAGTCGTGCGCATCGAGCCGGGGCCGGATTCGGTGGCGGTCGAGATCAGGCGGGCCGACGGTGCAACGGCTGCGATCGGCGCACGGCTGGTGGTGGCGGCCGATGGCGCGAAATCCGCGGTGCGCGCCGCCTTCGGCGTGAGTTCGCAGGTGCGCGACTATGGCCAGACCGCCGTCATCACCACCGTGCAGCCGCAGCAGTTCCATGGCTTCACCGCCTACGAACGTTTCACCGACGAAGGACCGCTGGCCTTGCTGCCGCTGGCCGATGGCCGCTGCGGTGCGGTGCTGACGTTGGCGCACGCCCGCGCCAGGCAGGCATTGGGCTGGAGTGACGCGCAATACCTGGCGGAGCTGCAGTCCCGTTTCGGTTTCCGGCTCGGCCGCTTCGTCAAGGCGGGTCGCCGGGTCAGCTATCCGCTCGCGCTGATGCAATCGGCGGCCACGAGCGCGCCTCGCTGCATCATCATGGGCAATGCGGCGCAAGCCACACCCGGTCGCCGGCATGGGCTTCAATCTCGAGCTGCGCGATGCCGCTTGCCTGGCTGAAATCCTCGCCGACGGCCAAGGCGCCGCCGATTGCGGCTCGACGCCGGTGCTCGCGCGCTATGATGCGTGGCGTGCGCAGGACGGCGCAGCAGTTCCATGGCTTCACCGCCTACGAACGGTTCACCGACGAAGGGCCGCTGGCCATGCTGCCCCTGGCCGATGGCCGCTGCGGTGCAGTGCTGACATTGGCGCATGAACGCGCCAGGCAGGCGTTGGATTGGAGTGATGCGCAATACCTGGCGGAGCTGCAGTCCCGATTCGGTTTCCGGCTCGGCCGCTTCGTCAAGGCGGGTCGCCGGGCCGGCTATCCGCTCGCGCTGATGCGATCGGCGGCCACGAGCGCGCCTCGCTGCATCATCATGGGCAATGCGGCGCAGAGCCTGCACCCGGTCGCCGGCATGGGCTTCAATCTCGGGCTGCGCGATGCCGCTTGCCTGGCTGAAATCCTCGCCGACGGCCAAGGCGCCGCCGATTGCGGCTCGACGCCGGTGCTCGCGCGCTATGATGCGTGGCGTGCGCAGGACCGGCGCGGCATCATCGGCTTCACCGATTCGCTGGTCCGCTTGTTCGGCAACCCGCTGGAGCCGGTACGGCTGCTGCGCAACGCAGGGCTCCTGGCCTTCGATCTGCTGCCACCGGCCAAGGCCGCGCTGTCGCGGCTGGCTTCCGGGACGGCGCTCGCCTCGCGCCTCGCCCGTGGAGTGCCGCTGACATGAATCCGGATTTCGACATCATCATCGCGGGTGCGGGGACGGCCGGGGCCAGTGTCGCGGCGGCGCTGGCGCGCCGGGCGGTGGTGCCGCCGCGGCGCATCGCCCTCATCGGCGAGCGCATCGCTTCGCCCCCTTCCGCCAGCGCCGACTGGGACCTGCGCGTGTTCGCGATCAGCCGTGCCTCGCAGCGCCTGCTCACCGGCATCGGCGCCTGGGAGGCGATCCCGTCCTCGCGCCGCCCTCCCTACGAACGCATGTGCGTGTGGGATGCCGCCGACGCACCGGACTCCGCGGCGGCCCTGCGCTTCGATTGCGCCCAGCTCGGCGAGCCCGATCTTGGGCACATCGTCGATGGCGCATGGCTCCAGGCCGCCTGCCTCGGGGCGGCTCGAAACGCCGGAGTGACGCTGATCGAATCGCGGCTCACCGCGGCTGAAGCCGGCGTGATGTCGGCCAGCGTGGAGCTCGATGGCGCCCGGCGCCTGCGCACCTCACTCCTGATCGCCGCCGATGGCGCCGGTTCGCCGCTTCGCCAGCAGGCCGGCATTGCCTGGCAGGTGCACGACTATCACCAGCACGGGCTGGTGGCGCACCTGCACACCGAGCGGCCGCATCAGCGCACGGCCTGGCAACGCTTCCTGCCAGGGGGACCCATCGCCTGGCTGCCGTTGTCCGAAGGGCGCAGCTCCATCGTCTGGAGTGCGCCTGATGCGCGCGCGCAGGAGCTGCTCGCGCTCGCGCCCGCTGATTTCGAGCGCGAGGTGGCGATCGCCGGCGGCGAGGTGCTCGGCCCCTGCCGGCTCGACAGCGCACGCGCGGCATTCCCGCTGCGGCTGGGACAGGCCTCGGAGTACGTGCGGCCGCGGCTGGTGCTGCTCGGCGATGCGGCGCACACCGTGCATCCGCTGGCGGGGCAGGGGCTGAACCTGGGGCTGGGCGATGTCGCCGCGTTGGTCGAGGTGCTGACCGGCGCTCTGCCTGAGTCACTCGGTGAGGTCAGCGTGCTGCGCCGCTACGAGCGTGAACGCAAGGCCGGCAATCGGCTGGCGGCTGGCGCGTACGATGGTCTCAACCGGCTGTTTTCCAATTCGAATCCGCTGGCGGCGCGCGCTCGTTCCGCGGGACTTGCCGCCGTGGGCCGACTGCCGCCGCTGCGCGACTGGTTCGCGCGCATCGCACTGGGTGATTAGTCAACGCGGCGTTTCATATCCGCCGCGGCCGGCCGGGAACTGTCGCTCCCAGTTGCGTCCATCGATCTGCGTGATGTCCATGGCTTGCACCGTGCCCTCGTCCAGGCAGCGCGCGTTCACGCTGAACCCATCTGGGTGCGAGCGCGGCACGTAGAAGGACTTGATCCCGCACACGCGGCAGAAGCGGTGGCGGGCGGTGCCGGTGTTGAAGGTGTAGGTGGTGAGGTGTTCCTCGCCCTGCAGCAGGCGGAAATCCGCGCACCGTACGATCAGGTGCAGGTAGCCGGATTTCGCGCACATGGAGCAGTTGCACTCGCTCACCGACAGACGCGCCGGAGCGCGGACCTCGAAGCGCACCCGGCCGCAGTGGCAGCCGCCGACATGCGTGATCATGGCAGCCGGTCGATGCGCGCGGCGCAGATGAAGTCGTTATCCGACAGCCCGCCGATGGCGTGGGTGGTGTAGCGCACCCGGCAATGGTCGTAGCCGACCTCGAGGTCAGGATGATGGTCCTCGCGGTTGGCGATGTGCGCCACCGCGTTCACGAAACTCATCGTGCGGTAGAAGTCGCGGAACTTCCAGGCGCGCACGATGCTCCGGCCATCCGCGGTGATGGCCCAGGCAGGGTCGAGCTGGCTCATCAGCGCTCGCGCCGCCTCCGGGGCCAGGGGAGGCACCCCGCCCTCGCAGGGCGTGCAATGCCGCTCGGTCAGCGGTGGGGGTGTTGTCTCGCTCATGGGGTTCGTCCCTTGTAGGTGCGCTCGACGTAGCGTTCCACCAGCAACTGGAATTCCTCCGCGATGCGCTCGCCCTTGAGGGTGACGGTCTTCTCGCCATCCTCGTACACCGGCGCCACCGGCCGTTCGCCGGTGCCGGGCAGGCTGATGCCGATGTTGGCGTGCTTGCTCTCGCCGGGGCCGTTGACCACGCAGCCCATCACGGCCACGGTCATCTCCTCGACACCCTCGTGCCGGCGCCGCCACTCGGGCATGCGCTGGCGCAGGTAGCCCTGGATCTTCTGCGCGAGTTCCTGGAAGTAGGTGCTGGTGGTGCGGCCGCAGCCGGGACAGGCGATCACCATGGGCGTGAAGGCGCGCAGCCCCATGGTCTGCAGGATCTCCTGCGCGACGATCACCTCCTGGGTGCGATCGCCGTTGGGCTCGGGCGTGAGCGAGACGCGGATGGTGTCGCCGATCCCCTCCTGCAGCAGCACGCCCATCGCGGCCGTCGAGGCGACGATGCCCTTGCTGCCCATGCCGGCCTCGGTGAGTCCGAGGTGCAGCGGGTAGTCGCAGCGCGCCGCAAGGCTCCGGTACACGGCGATGAGGTCCTGCACGCCGCTCACCTTGGCGCTGATGATGATGCGATCGTGGGCCAGGCCCAGTTCCTCGGCACGGGCGGCGCTCGCGAGCGCGGACACCACGATGGCCTCGCGCATCACCTCGAGCGCCGGGACCGGTTCGGCGGCGCGCGAGTTCTCGTCCATCAGCCGCGTCAGCAGGTCCTGGTCGAGGCTCCCCCAGTTGACGCCGATGCGCACCGGCTTGTCGTGGCGGCAGGCCACCTCGATCATCTCGGCGAACTGCGGGTCACGCTTGCTGCCGCGACCGACGTTCCCCGGGTTGATGCGCAGCTTGCCCAGCGCCATGGCGCAGTCGGGATGCTCTTTCAGCAGCTTGTGGCCGTTGAAGTGGAAATCCCCCACCAGCGGCACGCCCACCCCGCGCGCATCGAGCTTCTCGCGGATCCGGGGAACGGCCGCGGCCGCGGCCTCATCGTTCACCGTGATGCGCACCAGCTCCGAACCGGCGCGTGCCAGCGAGATGACCTGCGCGACCGTCGCCTCGATGTCGGCGGTCTCGGTATTGGTCATGGATTGCACGACGATGGGCGCGGTGCCGCCGATGCGGACCGAACCGACGTTCACCGGGATGGACTTACGGCGCAGGGGCATTGATTTGTATGATACCCCGCATGGCCTTCCGCGACTCCCGCATCGTCTACTCCACGGCCCTCGGCCAGCTCTGCCCGAACTGCCGCAAGCCCGTGAAGAGCTGCACCTGTCCGCGCCATGCACCCGGGGTGGCGCGCGCCGGCCCGGTGCGGGTCGGCCGCCAGACCCAGGGCCGGGCGGGCAAGGGAGTCACCGTGGTCACTGGCCTTTCGCTTCCGGCGGCCGAGATCGAACAGCTCGCCAAGGCGCTCAAGCAGCAATGCGGCTCGGGCGGCACGGTGCGCGATGGCATCATCGAGATACAGGGCGAGCATCGCGACAGCATCGTCGCGCAGCTGCAGAAGCGCGGTATCGATGCGAAGAAGTCCGGCGGCTGAATCAGCATGCTATGATGCGCGCATCGCCACAAGAGCTGCGCGGAGAGAGCCCTCACCGGAGGGCCGCCGAAGGCGCAAATGCCCATAAACGCTCAGGCACCAGAACGGCAGTCTCTGGCGATCTCTGGAGAGCGGTCCGCGTCGCGGACCCACCGAAGGGGAAGGTGACGGCAAGGCGTTGAGGCCCCGGCACTCGATCTCTCAGGTTCAAAGGGACAGAGGGGCGGCAGGCTTGTGCCTGCCGTGGCCCGTTGTCATCTTTCGAGGAGGTCGCATGGCGAAGAAAACCCCGCTGTTCGATACGCACCTGGCCGAAGGTGCGCGCATGGTCGAGTTCGCCGGCTACGAAATGCCGCTGCACTACGGCTCGCAGCTCGAGGAGCACCACGCGGTCAGGCGTGCGGCCGGCGTCTTCGATGTCTCCCACATGGGCATCATCGACCTGGCCGGTGCCGGCGCGCGCGATTACCTGCGCAGGCTCCTCGCCAATGACGTGGATCGCCTGCGCGCGCCCGGCCGCGCCCTGTATTCCTGCCTGCTGAACGAACAGGGTCATGTGCTCGATGACCTCATCGTCTACTGGCAGGGGCCTGCCGCCTACCGGCTGGTGGTGAACGCGGGAACCCGCGACAAGGACCTCGCCTGGATGCGAGCGCACGCCGGGCCCGACGTCTCGCTCATCGAGCGCACCGATCTGGCGATGCTCGCGATCCAGGGGCCACGGGCCCGCGAGCTCACGATTGCGCTGCTGCCGCCCGGGTCGCGCCCGCTCGCGCAGGGGCTGCCGGCCTTTGCCGCCGCGCAGATCGGCGAGTGGTTCCTCGCGCGCACCGGCTACACCGGCGAGGATGGCTTCGAGCTGATGCTGCCGGCGGGCGAGGCGGTCGCCACCTGGCAGGCGCTGCGCCGCGCGGGTGCCGCGGCGGTGGGCCTGGGCGCGCGCGACACGCTGCGCCTGGAGGCGGGCATGAACCTGTACGGCAACGACATGGACGAGTCGCATCATCCGCTCGAGTCGGGGCTGGCATGGACCGTGGCCTTCGATGCCGCGATCCCGGGCGAAGCCGCCCGGCCGTTCATCGGCAGGGCAGCGCTCGAAGCCTTGCGCAGCCAGCCGCACCCGTTGCTGCGCGGCCTGCTGCTCGAGGAGCGCGGCGTGCTGCGCGCGCATCAGGCCATCGCCACCAGCGCAGGTCCGGGCGAGATCACCAGCGGCGGCTTTTCTCCGACGCTGAACCGCTCGATCGCGCTGGCGCGGCTGCCGGCGCAGGCAACTTCGCCCGTGAGCGTGGACATCCGCGGCAAGGCGTGCATGGCACGCATCGTCACGCCGCCCTTCGTCCGCCACGGGCAGGCCAGGATTTCACTCGAGGAGCGTGAGCCATGACGAAGGTCCCTGACGATCTGCAGTACACCAAGAGCCATGAATGGATCCGGCGCCTGCCGGACGGGCGCGTGGAGGTGGGCATCACCGACCATGCGCAGTCCGCATTGGGCGATCTCGTGTTCGTCGACGTGCCGGCGGCGGGTCGCAAGCTCATCGAGGGCGAGGCCTGCGCGGTCGTGGAGTCGGTCAAGGCGGCTTCCGATGTATACAGCCCGCTCAACGGCGTGGTGACGGAGGGCAACGAGAAGCTCTCGGCATCCCCGGAACTGCTGAACCAGGATCCCTACGGCGAGGGTTGGCTGATGCGCGTGCAGCCCGAAGGTGCGGTGCCCGGTGGCGGGCTCGATGCAGCAGGCTATCGGCGTTTCCTCGACGAGGAGGCGGGTTGAGTCCATGTCGTACATCCCGCACACGCCTGCAGATGTCGATGCGATGCTCGCCCGGATCGGCGTCGCCAGCATCGACGACCTGTTCGACGAGATCCCCTCCCATCTCAAGATCCGCTCGCTCGATGACGTGCCGCCCGCGATGTCCGAAATGGAGATCACGCGGCTGATGCAGGCGCGCGCGGCCGGCGATGCGGGCGCGCTGAACTTCATCGGCGCCGGCGCCTACGAACACTTCATTCCGGCGCCGGTGTGGGCGATCACGACACGCGGGGAGTTCTACTCGGCCTACACGCCTTACCAGGCGGAGGCGAGCCAGGGCACCTTGCAGCTCATCTACGAATACCAGTCGATGATGACCCAGCTCACCGCGATGGAGGTGGCCAACGCCTCGCTCTACGATGGAGCCTCGGCACTCGCGGAAGCCTGCCTGATGGCGGTGCGCGCACAACGCACCGGCCACTCGCAGCGCATCCTGGTCCCGCGCACGCTCGATCCCACCTGGCTGAAGGTGGCCCGCAGCATCGCGGGCAACCAGGGCCTGACTTTCGAGCCGGTGGATTTCGATCCGCGCACGGGCATCACCTCGATGGCGGCGCTGGAGGCGAGGGCGGAAGGGGACTTCGCCGCGCTGGTGATCCAGCATCCCAATCATTTCGGCAACCTCGAGGAGGTGGATGCGCTGGTCGACTGGGCGCACGGCCGCAAGATGCTGGTGATCGCCGCCGTCAATCCCGTCTCGCTCGCCATCCTCGAGCCGCCGGGGCGCTGGGGCGGGACCGGCGCCGACATCGTCTGCGGCGAAGGCCAGCCGCTGGGCTGTCCCTTGAGCGCCGGCGGACCCTACTTCGGCTTCATGGCCACGCGCATGGCGCACGTGCGCCAGATGCCGGGCCGCATCGTGGGGCGCACGCTCGATGCCGCCGGCAACCCCGGCTTCACCCTGACGCTGCAGGCGCGCGAGCAGCACATCCGCCGCGGCAAGGCCACCTCCAACATCTGCACCAACCAGGGGCTGCTGGTCACGGCGGCGAGCATCCATCTCTCGCTGCTCGGTGCGGCGGGACTTGCGCGCGTGGCCGAGGCCTGCCTGCAGGCCAATCACGTGCTCAGCGATGCCTTGACCGCGATTCCCGGCGTGACCCTGGCCTTCGATGAGCCGCGCTTCCACGAGACGGTGCTGCGGCTGGACCGGCCGGTGGGACCGGTGCTCGCGCAGCTCGCCGCGCGCGGCATCCTCGGCGGCATCGACCTGTCGCCGAACTACCCGGAACTGGGGGCTTCGCTGCTGACCTGCGCCACCGAGACCAAGACCCGTGAGGACATCGAGCGGTTTGCCGGCGAGCTGCGCGCCATCATGGCGGCACCTGCGCCGCGCCCCGCATGAGCTAAGCGAGTGAACATCGAGCAAAGGACCTGACCGTGCGAACGATGACCGAACCCGTGATCTATGAACTGGGACAGCAGGGCCGTCAGGCCACCTCCCAGCAGGTACCGGTGCTGGACGGGGGGGCGAGCATCCCGCAGCGTCACGCCCGCCGCTCACCGCCGCACCTGCCGGCACTGTCGGAACTGCAGGTGGTGCGGCACTTCACGCGCCTGTCGCAGATGAACTTCTCCATCGACACGCACGTGTATCCCCTGGGCTCGTGCACCATGAAGTACAACCCCAAGGTGTGCAACCAGCTCGCGATGCTCGGCGGCTTCCTGCAACGGCACCCGCTCGCGCCGGAGAGCCTGGGGCAGGGCCTGCTCGCGAGCCTGTTCGACTTGCAGGAGATGCTCAAGGCCGTCACCGGCATGGCGGCGGTCTCGCTCACGCCGATGGCCGGCGCGCAGGGTGAGTTCGCGGGGGTCGCCATGATCCGCGCCTATCATCGCGCCCGCGGCGATCTCGAGCGCGATGAGATCATCGTGCCCGAGGCCGCGCACGGCACCAACCCTGCCACCGCCACGATGTGCGGCTGCCAGGTGCGCGAGATCCGCTGCGATGCGAACGGGGATGTCGACATCGACGCGCTGCGCGCCGTGCTGGGTCCGCGCACCGCGGGCATCATGCTCACGAACCCCTCCACGCTGGGCGTGTTCGAGCGGCGCATCGAGGAAGTGCGCGACCTGGTGCACGCCGCCGGCGGCCTGCTCTACTACGATGGCGCGAACCTGAACGCCATCCTCGGCAAGGTGCGCCCCGGGGACATGGGGTTCGACGTCATCCACATGAACCTGCACAAGACCT
>JAXMGQ010000066.1:0-20354 GCA_046347195.1 Steroidobacteraceae bacterium | reverse complement strand
TCATCGAGATCGAGAGTGGTTTTCATGGACGCTGTTATACAGAATTCTGTACGAATGCCGAAGCGGCATCCCGTTGGGAAGCGATATGTCACATCGGACGGTTCTGGCCGCGCCCGGTGCAGCCGTGTTACAAACCGTGCAACGGATTGCGCTCGAGGTGCACGGATTCCATGCCTCCCTTCTCCCCCAAGCCGGCTGTTCCGCGATGAGCGTAGTGCTGCTCCTGGGCCTCGGGTTGCTGGCACAGGACGCGGAGAGCCGGTTGCCGGGCATTTGAGGCCATCGTGCACACCGTCTTGGTCATCGGCGGCTACGGCTTCTTCGGCAGGCGGATCTGTGAGTCGCTGGCCACGCATCCGGGTATCCGGCTGCTGATCGGCGGGCGTGATCGAGCCAAGGCCGTTGCACTCGCACACGAGCTGCAGTTCGATGAGGCGCAGGCCGTGCAGATCGATGCGGGCGGCGATTCCCTGGCCGCGACGCTGCAGCGGCTGACCGTCAACACGGTGGTCCATACGGCGGGGCCTTTTCAGGGACAGGATTTTCGGGTGGCGCGCTCAGCGATCCAGACAGGCTGTCATTACATCGATCTGGCCGATGGCCGCGGCTTCGTCACCGGTATCACCGCCCTGGACACCGAGGCCCGGGCACGGGGCGTCACCGTAGTCAGCGGCGCGAGTTCCGTGCCGGCCCTGTCTGGCGCGGTGGTTGATCAGTTCCGCGGCGAGTTCGCGGATCTGCAGACGATCCGGATCGGCATCAGCTCAGGAGCAAGATCCCCAGGCATTGCCACGGTGCGCGGCGTGTTCAGCTATGCCGGCAAGCCGATCCGTTATCGGGAGGAAGGAGGCTGGAGGACGGGCTATGGCTGGCGCGGGCTCGAGCGCCGCCGGTTCGCAGCGCCCTTGGGCGCCCGATGGATGAGCCTGTGCGAAGTGCCGGATCTGGACCTGCTGCCGGCGCGTTTCCCCACGGCGCGCAGCGTTACCTTCAAGGCGGGGTTTGCGTCCGATGCGGGACATTTGCTGGTATGGGCACTGGCGGGCCTGGTGAAGGCGGGACTGCTGCCCAGCCTCGTACCGTTTGCAGGACCGTTGAACCGGATCAGTCGCTGGATCGAGCCGCTGATCAGTCACCGCGGCGGGATGTTCGTGGAGATGACAGGCATTGGAATCGAGGGTGGGCCGCATCGGCGGCTGTGGCAACTGCTGGCCGAGCACAATCACGGACCGTATATTCCCTGTGGCGCCGCCATCGTGCTGGCGAAGAAGCTGGCAGACGGCCAGGCACTGCCCGCCGGTGCGATGCCCTGCCTGGGACTCGTCACGGTGGCTGAGTATCTGGAGGCCTTGCAGGGACTGTCGGTGAGGGAGATGGCGGCGTGAGCCTGTATGCGGTCTTGAAGACGGTCCACATCGTCAGCTCGACCGTCCTGTTCGGCGCGGGGATCGGCACCGCCTTCTTCAAGTGGATCGTCGACCGCTCGGGAAACCTGGCCGCAATCGCGGTGGTGGCGGAGAAGGTGGTGCTGGCGGACTGGCTCTTTACCACGCCGGCGATCCTCGTGCAGGCGATTACCGGCGTGGCATTGGCTCTGATGCTCGGCTATCCAATGCTCAAGGGTTGGCTGCTGATGGCCATCGGGCTGTATTTGCTTGCCGGTGCCTGCTGGCTGCCGGTGGTGTGGCTGCAAATGAAGATGCGGGATCTGGCTCGCGTCAGTCGCGATCAGGTGAAGCCGCTCGACCCGCAGTACTGGGTCTACGCGCGCATTTGGTTCTGGCTGGGAGTGCCCGCGTTCACCGCCCTGGTGATCGTGTTCTGGCTGATGGTGGCGAAGCCGTTCTAATGAATGCGTCCATGGAGAAAGCGGGTGTGACGTACACTGGATTTCAGGGGCCCGAGGCAACACGGACTCCCTTCAGCATCGGTGCCTTGAGGGATCTCTATCTGGCGCCGCAGCGATTCTTTCGCACGGTCCGCCTGGATGGCCATCCCGCTTGGCTGGGCGCGGCGTGGATCTGCGGAGTTTCCGCGGCCATGGACAAGGTGGATCAGCAGGCCCTCAAGGCAGACCTGAACAGCCAGAGTTTGTCCAATCCGATAGGAGACTCGTGGCTGTATTACTGGCTGCTGGTCCTTTTCATTGGAACCGCATGGGCGGCGTTTCGATGGTATGTGGGCGGATGGTGGTACACCAAGCGCCTGGAGTGGTCGCGCGTCGATGAGGTTGACCCCCGTACGGCGTACCTGACATACACATGGGCGGGTCTGGTCGTCGCCCTGCCGGCGATCATCGCTGGCATTGCGCTCACCATGCTGTACCCCAGCTACCGGGTGGCGTGGGAAGAGGAGACCTGGCTCAGCACCGCAGTTACCGGATTCCTGTTCTGGTCGATCTTCACCAGCTGGCGCGGTGCCAACACCGTGTTCGGCGCGCGCGGCATCCGCAGCTACCTCTGGTTTCTGATTCTGCCGGCAGTTCTCTACGTCGCGATAGTCGCAACGGTCATTGCCGCGTTCATGAACAAGGATTGAGGCAGGCCACCTCGCCGGCAGCGGACGGCGATTCACGACGGGTTGGTGTGGATCTGGAGGTACGGGATGGGAACCAGGAAGAGTGAAAGGAAGCGGACAGCACAGTGGCCGGCATTCGTGGCGATGCTCCTGCTGGGCCTCGCCACCACCAGCACGGCCAAGGCCCCGACCGTGGGCGATCCGGCACCCGACTTCCAGTTCACGACCTTCGATGGCAAGAAGCTCAAGCTGGCGGACTTCCGCGGCCAGGTGCTGGTCATCAATATCTGGGCCACCTGGTGTGGCCCGTGCAAGAAGGAGCTGCCGCTGCTCGATACCTTCTATCGCATCATGAAGGACAAGGGCGTGGGTTTGAGTGTCATCGGGATCACCACCGAGGATTCAGTCCCTGCATATCAGCTGAAGAAACTGCGTGAGGTATTGATGATCCCGCTGGCCAAGGGGTTCAAGGGGCCCTACGATTCCCTCGGCGGCGTGCCCACCAATTTCATCATCGACCGGGCGGGGATCCTGCGCTACGCACAGGCAGGGGCGTTCAGTCTGGATGATCTGAACAACCTGCTCGTCCCCATGCTGAACGAGCATCCGGAACAGGCAGAGTCCCCGCCCCATGAGTGAACCTCGTCGAACTGGCCGATTGCTCACGGGAGTCCATGCGACATATTGGAGCCGGTGCTGCGCGATTCGCGTGGCCCGCGGTGCAGGGGGATAATCGGCTGAAGGCTCCGGCATCACGGAGCAGTGGGGAGAGGATCCATGGAAGGCATCGATTCGCCTGATCACACCAATTCCGCCATCGGCCAGGTCAGAAATCCGTACGACCCGCCGGCTGCACGGGTCTCGGAGGCGCCAGATTCCGGTGGGCCGCGGTCTGCGGATGCGTTTGGCTTCGAGGAATTGTCCCGCAGAGATCAACGGCGGTTCTATTGGGGATTCGTCTGGCGAAGTCTGGTCGCTGCTCTGGCCTCCGTCGTCGGTGGAATGGTGGTGGGCGGAGTGGTGGGCGCGATCATGGGAGGCATTGCGGGAGCCCTGCACGTCGACCAGATGCGGATGCTGCCGTTCTATCGGCTGGTGGGGATGATCCTGGGGGTCGTGGTGGGTCTGGTCGTCACCTGGTACTTCATTCGGGCGTTGTTCCGGGCGAAGTGGTTCGGTTACCGATTGCGGCTCGTGCCGGAGAGCCGGTAACGGGTGTCGGCGAGTTAACCCTGTCCGGGCATTGCGGCGTTGATCAGGAAGATCGAGGGTTCAGGGATACCGACATGCGATGGATGGCATCGATTGTCTGCGTGTTTGCGCTCTGCGCATCGGCGCCGGCGAGGGTCACCCGGATATGGACGACGGAAAGCCTTCTGGCCGAGTCGGATCTGGCAGTGTGCGCAATACCGACAGTGACCCGGCTGACCGGGCGGATCGATGTGATCATGGGGTTCAATTCGGATGAGATCGAAACGACGTTTCAGGTGCTGACTCAGGCCAAGGGGCCACCGGGAATCCGGCAATTGGTGTTGCACCACTATCGGTATAGCCGCGGGGCCCAGCCGAACCTGGTCGCCGCGTATTACTTGGAGTTCCATCCTGCCGATCATCAGCAATATCGCCTGTACTTGAAGCAGGAAGCCGACGGGCGCTATGAGCCGGTATCTGGGCAATATGATGCCGCCCTGGGAATTCGGTTGCCTGATGGAGGCGCCTGCTTCGCGCCTTCAGGTGGAGTGGAGAAGGAACGTGCAACTGAGGCTGCCGAGAAGATCTTCGATCTCTGTCACGCGGCAGACCTTGAGGATCTACCGATTGGCAGCCAGGTAGCGATACGCGGAACCCTGCATCAGGAGATTGATTCAGCTTTGATTCGCGGCGAAACGTGCCGCGATCGGATTGCGCGGCTCGCGTTCAGCGAATCGAGTCCGTCTCTGGTGGCGTGCCTTTCAGGATCGGGGGCGGCGCTTGTCTACCTCGTCATCCGGCGGGGACTACAATCTCGCCTGTCATTCATCCTCTGCGGAATGTTCACCGGCACCTTTCCAGCCAGCTTCTACTGGTTCGCGGCGCCGGCCGATGCCGTTCATCCGCGAAGGGGGGAACCATGAACGACACGCCAGCAATTACGAATGTCGGATTCGCCTGGCGGTGGGCAGCCACCGTAGTAGTGGCAGAAGCCGGAGAAGGAGGGGTGGATCAGTTGATGTTTCTCGGTCAATACCAACGGTTAGCAAGCCACAAAGCCCGAAGATGCGCGGTCGCCGGAATTCCTGCACAAATTGGCGAGGATGTGGACGCGGTTCAAGGCGGGCACCTCAGGATGCGCCGCCAGTCGGCACCCTGCACTTGGCCTCGAAACCTTGCGCAAAGGCGGGTATGATCGCCGCCCCGCAATCCGCAGGAGCGTGTCATGAAGAAGAAACTCCGCTCCCTCGAACCGGTGTGGTTTCGAGGTCTCCAGTAAGCGCCGCAACGGCTTCCCGTCCGAAACGCACGTCAAGCGCGGCCAGCGTATCGTCCACGGCAACAAGGAACTGATCGAGAAGCTCGGCCGGAATGATCTGTGCCCGTGCGGCTCGATGCGCAGATTTCAAGCATTGCTGCCTGAAGAGCGGCGCCTACGATGGCAGCCGACGGAATCACTTCTTTCAGGGAATAGGACGTGCTCGATATGGGCGGGCGCCCGCGCCAAGCCTCGTGCTGACGCACGATGGGCAGCGACGCGCCTGCCGTTCTGTTGCTCAGAACACGAACATGGCAACAGCCGCCCCAAACATCAGCACCGTCGTGATCGCCACGACACTGCGAGTGATCATTGAACTCGTCTGATTGCGCATGATCACCTTGTCGGTGGCCACCATATAGATCCCGACGAGCAGGAACGGCGCCAACACGCCGTTGACGATGGCTGACCAGAGCAATGCCTTGATCGGATCGATCTTCAGCAGATCGAGCATTGCACCGACCACCGTGGCGGCGATGAACACGGTGTAGAACGATACGGCGTTGTGGAACTTCTCGTCCAGTCCATAGGCCCAGTCGAAGGTCTCCGCGAATGCATAGGCGGCCGAGCCGGCCAGCGTTGGGATCGCCAGCAGGCCCGTGCCGATGATCCCCAGGGTGTACAGCAGATACGCCTGATCGCCCGCCAGCGGCCTCAGCGCGTCGGCGGCTTCCCGGGTGGAGTTGATCTGGGTCAGGCCATGACGGTGCAGGGTCAGCGCGGTCGTCAGGATGATGAAGAACATGACCGCATTGGAAAAGAACGTGCCGATGCCCACGTCGATGCGACGATCCACGATTTCATCCGATCGGACATCCTGACGATGGATCACCATTCGGCGCCCCTTGGCCTTCTCTTCTTCGACTTCCTGGCCGGCCTGCCAGAAGAAGAGATACGGGCTGATGGTGGTTCCCAGAATCGCCACCAGGGTGGCCCAGCCTTCGGACGTGCGGGGCAATTGCGGTTCAAAGGAAATGCGGACGATCTCCCACCAGTCCGGCTGCACCAGGAAGGCGGTGATGATGTACGCGAACAGGGCGAGCGCGAGCCAACGCAGTACCTGCGCGATCTGGTGATAACGAAGCAGCACGGTCGCTGCGCAAATGCCGAGGCCAAACAACCAGACATACCACTGGGAGTGTCCGCCGACCAGCATCTGGGCCGCATCGGCCATGCCGGACAGGTCGGAGGCGATGTTGATGGTATTGGCGATCAGCAACGCGAGCGCCGTCAGTCCGACCAGCCAGCGGGGGAACCTGGCGCGCAAGGCTCCCGCAAGGCCCATCCCCGTGACCATCCCGATGCGGGCGCACATCATCTGCACGCACCCCATGAGGGGCCAGGTCAGCCACGCAGACCAGAGAAACGTCGTCCCGAACTGTGCGCCTGCGATTGAATAGGTCGTTACGCCCGAAGGATCGTCATCCGCTGCGCCGGTCGTGACTCCCGGACCGAGTGCCCGCAGGATGCGCCGGACCATTGAGCGTGCTTTTTCCAAGGCGTCGTGTCCTGGAGAATGGTGGAGACTGAAAGCGGTTGTCGCGAGCCCGTCAGGCCAGCCTGAATACTAGACTACCTCGGGCACGATGCCGCGATTTCCGTCACAGCGCGATGGCGTCAAGAGAATTGGGCATGTACGCTTCTTGGCGGCCGATGGCTTCGAAGTGCGAGCACCGTGCAAGGCGCGGCCTCCTTGGAAATAGTGGCTGAGGTGTAGAGGGCTACGGCCGCCCTCGCCACAGCCAGCGCATCCCCAGTACGAGCGGGACGAGGACCAGCAGCCACGGTGCGAGGTAGGCCATGCCGGTGATGGCGACTCCGATGCCGTTGGAGAAGCTGTCGCCGAAGTCGTGGATGGCTTCACGTACCGGATGAAGGTGTTCGCCGGCCCGCGGCGTCTGCAGGCGAACCTCCAGCACTTCCGTCTCGACTCGCAGCTGCTGCCCGGCGTGTTCACCCTCCAACTGTTCCAGTTCCTGCTGGACGCGGACGATCTCGCCGGCCACCTTGATTGCCGAATCCACGTTGTTGCCGGATTTCGCCTGCAGATCCAGAAGTTTCTGACGGTAGTCACGAGCCATGGCAAGCCGTGCGTCGGTGTCGGCGATGCTGTCGGTGAGATCCTCCGCAAGGCTCGACTGATGGATGACCTCGCCCAGCTTGCCGATCGACTTCTCCATCGTGGGGAGATCCGCCGGTGAAACCCGCATGCGGACATGGGCCGCAAACCACCTGCCAGTCGTCAAGTCGGAACTGAGCAGGGTGCAGTGAATGGCTGGCTGCTGGCAGCCATCGATGATGCGGTGGTATGCCGACGGCAGATCAGATTCACCAACTTCGAGGGTCAGGGTGTCTTCGCGGGCGAGTTGGGGTTTTCGCGGTGTGCGGGCGGATGGCGAGGCGGGCATCTGCACCGGATGAGGAGCGGAGGCGGGGGCCAACTGCGTGGGTGCCAATTTGTCGGCGGCCTGCTCGCAGGCTGCGATTGGCAGACAGAGAGCAACGACAATCATCCTGAGAAGCGCGGAAAACTCCAAGTTGCGCGGCATGAGGCGTCCGGATTGCTGTACCTGAGGACGTAAACGACGATGAGGCCGCCAACGGGTCAACGGGGGTTGGGGCCAGGACCTCGTGTGCGCCGGCCCCGTCGGTGGTCTTCATTTGCCTGCCACGCGCTCTCGGATACACTCGCATTCATCTTGATCTCAATTGGTCCGAAGGACAGGAGGTTCCCATGGGTTTGCTCGATGGCGTTCTGGGTGGCGTCGCAGGTGCGGCGATGGTCAGCGTGGTCAGCAGCGTGCTCGAAAAGCATGGCGGCGTGCAGGGCATCGTCAAGGAATTCGAGTCCAAGGGCCTGGGCGAGACCGTGAAGTCCTGGGTCAGCACGGGCCCGAACCAGCCGATTTCACCCGACCAGGTTCACTCGGTACTGGGAACGGATCTCCTGCAACAGCTCGCCGCCAAGTCGGGGCTGTCGCTCGATGACCTGAAGCAGAAGCTCGCGCACGTGCTGCCGCAGGCGGTCGACAAGATGACGCCGGGTGGAGTGATTCCGAAGAGCGCTTGAGAGAACTGCCGGGGTCTGCCGCCAGGACGAGGCGAGGCGGCGGATGCATCGCGTTCGCCCTCATCCATCTTTCGTTCCTCGCACCGCTCGCCTTCCCTCAGGAACCGGCGCCCGTTCATTGGCGCGGCGACAACCTGGGCCGTGTCGAGGCGATCGCAGTGCTCGAATCACTCAATGCCGAGTTGCTGAGCCACGACAGCGCCACCGCGACGCTGGAGCATTGGTGCGGCGTGCATCACCTGGCCGAGCCGCCGGTCATCGTGGCGGAACGGGTTGCCATGCCGGAGAAGCCGCCGACTCCGGAACAGCGGCGTGAACTGGGCGTGAGCGATTCCGAGCCGGTGCGTCATCGCCATGTCCGGCTGCGTTGTGGCAGCAGGGTTCTTTCCGAGGCCGACAACTGGTATGTGCCCGGCCGGCTCACGGAGGAAATGAACCGGCAGCTCGACCAGAGCGACATCCCGTTCGGCAAGGTGGTGAAGTCCCTGCACTTCCAGCGGCACACGCTGGCAGCGAGCCTGATGTGGCGGCCGCTGCCGGAAGGGTGGGAGATGTCGGGGACTCTGCGGCGGCCTTCGGGCCCGCTGGAGTTGCCGGAGCACCTGCTGCAGCATCGGGCGTTGCTGCAGACTCCCGGGGGAACCCCGATCAGCGAGGTGGTAGAGACCTATACCCGCGAGGTGATGGCGTTCCGTCCGTCGGAGTGAGCGTCCGTTCCCTGATCCGGGCCTCCAGAAATCCCGCACGGCGCCGACATAGGTCAAATGGACGAGTCCCGGGACCTTGACCGGCGGCTTCTCCTAAGGATCACGGGAACGCGATGGACGAACTTCAATCCGCACTGCTGCTGTCGAGTGTGCTGGCGCTGATCGGCTGGCTGTTGCTGCGCCGTCGCACCGCCGGTCGCCTGCCCGGGCGGGCGCCCGTCGCCGCAACCAGGAGCCGCGCACCGGAGGCCTCGCAGCCGCCACTCGATCCTCCCGACCTGCGCAGGCTCGCCGGTATCAATGAAATGTTCTCCGAGCGGTTGTGGAGGCTGGCCTACGGCGTGCCGCAATCCCCGCTGCCACTCGATCAGGCGCATGCCGAGGTCCGTGTCGCTGCCGTTGCGCGCCTGGATCCACAGAAGATCAATCCCGACTACTTCCCGCGCCGGCCGGCGCTCATGCAGCCGCTCATGCAGGCCGTGAACGATCCGAACTCGGGTGCCGACAAGCTGGCACGGATGATCGCGCATGATCCGGTGATCAGCGCCGATGTGCTGCGCATCGCGAATTCCGCCCTCTATCGCACGAGGCCCGAGCCCATCGAGTCCATCCAGCGAGCCATCGTCAACTGCGGCGTCGAGAGCCTCAAGGGCATCCTCGCCACCGCCATGGTGCGCCCCGTGTTCAAGGCCAACAGCCACAACTTTCCGCGCCTGCCTCGTTTGCTATGGGAGCGCACCGAGCGTGCCGTGCGCGTGGCCGAGATCTTCGCCATGCGCGTGCAGCCGTCGGACCGCTTCGAATCGCAGCTTGCCGTCCTGCTGAATGCCCTGGGTCCGCTGGTGGTGTACAGCGCCTGTCTCGATGCCTATGCGAAGCGGCCGCGGCTGACCCCGAATCCTTCGCTGTTCGTCGAGCTCACGTTGACGCTGGGAGCGCCACTGTCCCAGCGCATCGCGCAGGAATGGAATGCCTCCCCCAGGTTGGTGGCTGCGCTGGCGCGCCAGAGCGAAGAAGCGCTGTCTCGCCCGGTGGCGGTGGGCGAACTGGTGGGCACGCTCGGCGTGCTGGCAGGGACCGGCGCCGTCACGGGGACCGAGCAGCGCGAGCTTGCATTGCTGGCCGGCCTCAACGAGGCGTGGCTCAAGGAGCTGGGCTTCACCGGCGCAGAACGCCCGGTGCCCGAGGCGCACAGGCGCGCCGGTTGAGGAGGGCAGGACCGCCGGACCCGCGTCGCGGGTGCCGGCCGCGCCTCAGCGGTTGAGGGCCTGGAGCTGCTGGTCGAACTGGCGCAGCGTGTCCATTGCACGATCGAGCGGGTGCGTGCCTGCCTGCACGGCCATCGAGGCGATGGCAAGGGCCCAGGCGATGCCGACATGCTTCCAGGCCGGCCGCCAGTTCAGGATCGTGGTGATCGAGGGCACGCGCTGTTCCTTCGTCCGCTTCAGTGATGGCGCGCGAGTGTATCGCAGCCCCGACGCGTCAGTGCAAGAACGCCAAACGGCGACACCGCAATGCCGCAACCACGGCGAAGATGCCGCTGTGCAGCACCCGCCCCCTGAGGATACGATGAGGTCCTTCGGGGATGACACGGACCCATGTTCCATCAGCAGATCGCGCCGATCGGGGGCAACCTTGCCCTTTCCACCCTCGTCGCCGCCCTGCCGGTGGCGGTGGTACTGGTGGTGCTCGGTGTCTGGCGCCGGCCCGGCTGGCAGGCGGCGCTTGCCGGCCTGGGCGTTGCGTTGCTGATCGCCGTCGGCCCGTGGCAGATGCCAGCCGTGCTCGCCCTCGATGCAGTGGCCTTCGGCGCGACCTTCGCGCTGATGCCGGTGATCTGGATCGTCGTGAACGCGCTGCTGGTCTACAACATCGCCGTGCGATGCGGCCAGTTCGATGCGCTGTGTCGCTGGCTCCGCCGCCACCTGCCCGATGACCGGCGGGTCGTGCTCATCGTCGTGGGATTCTGCTTCAGCGCGCTGTTCGAGGGCATCTCGGGATTCGGGACGCCGGTGGCCATCGCGGGATCGCTCCTGATCCTCGCCGGCTTCGAGCCGCTGGATGCCCTGGTGTACGTGCTGATCTTCAACACCGCGCCGGTGGCCTATGGTGCATTGGGGACGCCGGTCACGGTGCTCGGTGCGGTGACGGGATTGCCCGCCGTCTCGCTGGGTGCGATGGTGGGACGGCAGCTTCCGGTGATCGCCCTGGTGCTGCCCTTCTATGTCATCGCGCTGTACGGCGGGTGGCGATCCGTGCGGGCACTGTGGCCGATGCTGCTGGTGACGGGCAGGAGCTTCGCCCTGCTGCAGTTCGTGGCTTCGAACTTCATCGACTATACGTTGACCGATGTCCTGTCATCCCTCGGTTCGCTGCTGGCGGCGCTGCTGTTCCTGCGCTACTGGCGACCCGCGCCGGACCCTGCACACCGGCTCGCGCCGCTGTCAGGCAATGCTGGCAGGGATTCCCTCGGGGCCTCCGATATGGAGCGCGGCGCGGGCGATGCGCGCGGCTGGTTGCCCTGGCTGCTGCTCGCCGCCGTGGTGATCCTGTGGTCGAGCCTGAAGGTACCTGTCCTCGCGCAGCAGAAGATCGCCTGGCCGGGGTTGCATCGCGCCATCGCGATCACGCTGTACGACGCCAGACCCTACGATGCCTGGTGGAACCTGCAGCCGTTCGGCACAGGTACCGCCATCCTGGTGGCGGCGGTGCTGATCGCGATGATCGCGGGCCTGTCGGTGCTGCAGTTCATCGACTGCGTCATCCACACGCTGCGTCAGTACTGGCGCGCGGCGATCACCGTCATGCTCATCATCGGACTTGCCTACCTCATGAATTACGCCGGCCTCGCCTATACCCTGGGCAAGGGCGTTGCCTCCACCGGTAGCCTGTTCGTGCTGCTGTCGCCCTTCCTGGGATGGCTGGCCGTGATGCTGTCGGGGAGCGACACCTCTGGCAACGCCTTGTTCGGGAACCTGCAGGTGGTGGCGGCACAGCAGCTCCAGCTCAGCCCGGTGTTGTTCGCGGCCACCAATTCATCGGGTGGCGTCATGGGCAAGATGATCTCTCCGCAGAACATCGCCACGGGCGTCGCGGTGACGAAGCTCACGGGCGCGGAAGGATGCGTGTTCGCGCGAACCTTCGTGCACAGCATCGTGCTGACCTTGCTGCTCGGCGCCTGGGTGGCGATCCAGCAGTTCTGGATCCCGGGCATCATCCCGCGGTGAGCACGACCATCGACCAGCAAGTGCGGGCAGGCGCGAGCGAGGCGTTCGCCGTCGCCTGCATCGAGCGGCTGTATGGCCGGCGCGTCGCCATCGAGCGGCTGCCGGGCGAGTATGACGACAATTTCATCGCGCAGGAGCCGGATGGCGGGCGCTTCGTGTTCAAGCTCATGCACCCGCTGCGCGAGCAGGCGCTGGTGGATCTGCAGGTGCAGGCGCTGGGCCATGTGCGTCGTGCGGCGCCCGGGCTCATCGTGCCCGAAGTGATGCTCACGCTCGCGGGCCAACCGTTCACGCCCGTGGAGGATGAAGCGGGGCGCACCCGACTCGCGTGGATGCTGCGGTACCTGGAAGGAACGCCCTGGGAGCGAACCTCACCACAGGATCGCACCTTGCGCGAGAGCCTCGGCGACTACGTCGGAAGGCTGGATGCCGCCCTGTCGAGCTTTTCGCACCCGGCGGCGCATCGCGACCTGAAGTGGGACTCATCGCGCACTGGGTGGATCGCGCCCCACATCGGCGACATCCGCGATCCGGCGCGGCGCGCCACTGCCGAACGCTGCCTGCGGCTGTTCGAGTCGGCGGTGCTGCCGGTGCTGGGCAGCGTGCGTCACAGCGTCATCCATGCCGATGCGAATGAATGCAACACCCTGACCCGCACCGCACCCGGCGAGATGCCGCGGGTGGTGGCGGTCATCGACTACGGCGACCTGCATCACGGCATCACGCTGTCGGGTCTTGCCATCGCGGCCGCCTATGCCGCCTTCGGAACGGGCGATCCGCTGGAGGCCGTCGCCGACGTCCTGGGCGGATACCATCGCGTCTTCCCGGTTCCGGCCGGCGAGCTGCCGCTGCTGCACCCCTTGGTCACCAGCCGGCTGTGCGTGAGCGTCGTCAACTCCGCGATGCGGGCGAAGCTCCTGCCCGATGACCCCTACGCCACGATCAGCGAGGCGCCGGCCTGGCAGGTGCTGGAGGCCTTGATGGCAGTCACGCCGGATCGCGCATTGGCGCGGTTCCGGCTTGCCTGCGGTGGCTAGTGAACCGGCGCCATCAGGTGTTGGTACGGCGTTCCCGCCCACATGACATAGGGCACCTTCGTGTCCGGGTCCGCACCCTTGCCATATTGATCGTAGAAGCCGGCATCCGCGCCCACGATCATCAAGTGGGGGCCTGTCTTGATCCAGTGGTTCTCGGTGGTGGGCTTCTGCGCATAGGGGTCGGTGTTGCTGGCATCGGTGCCACCGGCGAGCATGTACATGAGGCCGACCTTGCCGGCGGGCGGAGGCTTGTGCCCAACCCAGGCATGCACCCACTCCATCGCACTGCCATCCATGCACATGGGGTCGGGCCCCGGAGTCGCGGGATTGTCGGGCATGCAGGTGAAGTTGTTGCTTCCCTTGCGCAGCGTGCGCATGGTGCCATCCGCGTTCATCGCGGCAATGGTCGCATGACGCGCGATCGCCGCCGGGGCAGCCGCCATCGCACTCTTGATGAGGTCGGCATCGCTCGGCGCGGCGGTCTTGGCGGCATCATCGGCCACGACCGTTGCGGACAGTCCCAGCAACATCAGCAGGATCGACGCAGACAAGCAGCGGTGCATGATCGTTCTCCCCCTGGTGGTTCGATGTGGAATGCTCGGGTCGCGGGCCTGTTCCTCGAACGGACCGGGAGCCCGACGATCACTGGCGTTTACGCCCGTCCCGTGCGATCGTCAAGAGTGAGGGCGTTGCAGCAATGAATAGGAGAGGTCAGGCAGTGTCGAACCCCAAACCGATGTCATCGGCCGCGCTGCTGCTGAGCGCCATGGCCATGGCGGCTTCCGCGATCGCATCCACCGCTTCCCTGCCGCCACCGGTTGAGCTGCAGCGTGCACGGGACATGTTCAAGACTTTGGTGGGCATCAACAGCACGCACGCCCATGGCTCGACCGAGGTGGCGCACACCATCGAGCGCTGGATGCTCGATGCGGGGTTTGCTCGCGAGGACGTGACCTTCATCGCGCCCCCGGATCATCCCACCAAGGGTAACGTCGTGGTGCGGCTGCGGGGACGGGGGCAGGGCAAGCCCGTGCTTTTCCTGGGCCACCTGGACGTGGTGGAGGCCAGACCTGAGGACTGGTCGGTGGATCCTTTCACGTTGACGCAAAAGGATGGCTACTTCTACGGCCGTGGCAGCATCGACATGAAGGAGGGGGATGCCGCCCTGGCGGCCTCCCTGGTGCGCCTGAAGGAGGAAGGCTTCGTCCCGCAGCGGGATATCATCGCGGCCTTCACGGCGGATGAAGAAGCGGGCGGTGACGCCAACGGGCCCGCCTTCCTGTTGAAGGAACACCGCGAGCTCATCGATGCATCGCTGGTGCTGAACCTGGACGGCGGCGGCGGCAACCTCAAGGATGGCCGGCCGCTGTTCATGGAAGTGGGGACCAGCGAGAAGACCTACCTCACCTACACACTGGAGACCACGGGCCCGGGGGGCCATGGCTCGCTGCCGGGACCCGACTCCCCCATCTACCGTCTCAGCCGCGCCCTGCTGCGGCTACAGGCCTTCCAGTTTCCGCTGCACGTCACCGACACCCTGCGCAGCAATTTCCAGCAGCTCGCCGACATCGACCCCAGTGAGCACAGCGACGACATGAAAGCGGTCGCGGCGCTTCCGGCCGACGCGGCGGCGGCGCAACGGCTGAGCCGCAACGTGCGCCTCAACGCCTTGCTGCGCACCACCTGCGTGGCGACGCTGATCAGCGGCGGGCACGCGGAGAACGCGTTGCCGCAGAGGGCCCGCTCGACCGTGCAATGCCGGATGATGCCGGGCGAACGCGAAGCCGATGTGCAGGCCGCGCTGGTCAAGGTGCTGGATGATCCGGGCATCAGCGTGACCCTGGATGCGCCGCCCATCGTCAGCCCCGAATCGCCGCCGACGCCCGAGATGATGCGGCGCCTGGCCGAGGTGGTGCATTCACTGTGGCCGGGCACGCCACTGGTACCGTCGATGGCCACGGGCTTCAGCGACGATCGCCAGACGCGCAACGCCGGCATTCCGAGCTATGACGTCGCAGGCGTCTGGATGGAGATGGACGAGAACCGTGCTCACGGGCGCGATGAACGCGTGGGCGTACGCGCCTTCGATGAAAGTGTCGAATACACCTACCGGCTGATCAAGGCGTTCGGCCGCGCTCACTGAGGGCTGCCGTGCGGGACATCACTTGAAATCGCGGCTCCGGCGCCCAATCAAGGCATCTGGGCGAAAGTGGAGCAACCCGTGGCGCACCCAGCAGATTCCGATGCGATGCAGCTCGTCTGTCCAGCCTGCGCACAGAAGGTGCGCGTTCCCGCGGCCCGCATCTCGGATGATCCCCGCTGCCCCGCCTGCAAGGCAGGCTTGGTCCCCGGCAAGCCCGTGGAACTGACCGACCAGAGTTTCGATCGATTCGTGCAGGAATCCGGGCTGCCCGTGCTCGTGGATTTCTGGGCGCCGTGGTGTGGTCCTTGCCGCACCTTTGCGCCGGTACTGGAGCGCGCTGCGGCCCAGTTCAAGCCGGCGCTGCTGGTGGGCAAGCTCGACACCGACGCATCGCCCCAGGTGGCGGGACGCATGCGCATCCAGAGCATTCCAACCCTCGCACTGTTCCGGCAGGGACAGGAGATCGCGCGAGTATCCGGCGCCCTGCCGTTGAACTCACTGACGAAGTGGCTGGCCGATGCGGGCGTCCGCAGTCCAGCGACCGGCTGACCGTCGCTTCAGCGCCTGAATGCCGGTTCGGCAGGGGCAGTGAGCCTTCAACGCGTGAGGGTGGCAATCGCCTTTCGCAAGGAGCGCGCGCCCTTCTCGTAATCCTGCCACGCCGCCGACTTGCCGATGAGAGAGGGTGCGGTGCGCACGGTGAAGCGAAGCGGATCCAATCCCTTCTTGACGGCGGCCCAGGTGAGCGGCAGGGAGACGGGGGCGCCGGGCCGCGCGCGGGGCGATAGCGGTCCCACGGCGGTTGCCGTGCGATCGTTGCGCAGGTAATCGAGGAAGATGCGCCCCTGGCGCTCGCGCTTGGCCATGCGATCCAGGTAGCGGCGCGGGGCATCGGCAGCCATCTGCGCGCAGACGAGGTGCGCGAAGTTCTTGGCGGCGGGCCAGTCCACGGCTTCGCGGCCGTCGGTCAGGAGCGGCGTGACGACGTGCAGTCCCTTGCCGCCGGTGGTCTTGCAGAAGCTCTCGAGTCCAGCATCGGTGAGCCGCTGCCGCATCTCGAGTGCAGCCTCGATCACGCGCGCGAAAGGCACATCCGGTCCCGGATCCAGGTCGAACACCAGGCGGCCCGCCACATCGACGCGATCGGGTGCACAGTTCCAGGGATGCGCCTCCAACGCACCCAGCTGCGCCATCGCGACCAGCGCCTCCACCCGGTCGATCTGCACGTAGGGCGTCTTGTCGCCTCGCACCTTGACCAGCGTGAAGAGGTTGGACATGCCGGCCACGGCGTGACGCTGGAAGAAATGCTGGCCATTGATGCCATCGGGGGCCCGCACCAGGGAACAGGGCCTCCCCTGCAGATGTGGCAGCATCCAGTCACCGACCTGCTCGAAGTAATGCGCGAGGTCGCGCTTGGTCACCGGAAAGCGATCACCGGCGTCGGGCCACAGCACCTTGTCCGGCTTGCTCAGGACGACGTTGAGCACCGTATCGGTGGATGCGCCCGTGGACCTGCCGGAGCGGGTCGGGCGCGAAGCGCGCGCCTTGCGCGGCAGTCGCTCCGCGGCCGTCGTCGTATCGCCCTCGACAGGCGCGGGCAGCTCCGCCACCACGGCGCTCGCCGGCTTGTCCTCGCGCAAGCCCTTGAACGCGGCCTGTCGGATGTTGCCAGCGCCGGTCCACCCGGCGAATTCGATCTCGGCGACCAGCTCGGGCTTCAGCCATCGAACGTTGGATGCGCCCCTGGGTGCGGTCTTGCCTTCGAAGGGCGACTGCTTCTGGGTGAACTTGCGCAGGCGCGGGATCAGCTTGCGGACCTGCTCGCGACCGAAGCCCGTGCCGATGCGGCCCACGTAGACGAGGTGTCCATCGCGGTTCACGCCCGCGAGCAAGGAGCGCAGTGTCCCGTCCTGCGACGTCCAGCCGCCCAGCACCACCTCGTGTCCTGCGCGGCACTTGGCCTTGGTCCAGCTTCCCGTGCGGCCGGAGTGATACGGCGCGTCGAGCTGCTTGGAGACGATGCCCTCCAGTTCCATCCTGCAAGCCGAGCGCAGCACGGTCTCGGCCTGTGATTCGAAATGCTCGACATAGCGGATGTGTTCACCGGCGTGAGCTTGCTCGAGCAGCGCCTTGAGCCGTTCCTTGCGCTCTCTCAGCGGCAAGCTCCGCCAGTCGCGGCGCCCTTCGATGAGCAGGTCGAAGGCGAAGAACACGAGGTCCTGCGATCGGCCTTCGGAAAGCGCGGCCTGGAGCGCGGCGAAGCTGGGCACCTTGCGATGGTCGAGAGCCACGACTTCACCGTCGATGATGCAGTCGGGAAGGTCATCCCCTTCCTTCGCGAGCGCGGCGAAGCGATGGGTCCAGTCGAGCCCGTTGCGCGACATCATGCGTGCGTGGCCACGAGAGACATGGAGCTGGGTCCTGTAGCCGTCGAACTTGACCTCGTGGCCCCAGCCAGGACCCGTCGGAGGCTGGTCGACCAGCTTGCAAAGCTGCGGCTCGACGAAGCCAGGGACCCGCGTGATCGGCTTCGGCTTCTGCTCCGGCTTCGAACGCGACGCGCCCTTCCGGCCGCCCCAAACGGCGTCGGGTTTGGCTGAGGTTGCCGCGGACAGCATGAAGGGTCTGGGTGCGCGCCCTCGGCCCGCGGCGATCTGCTCCAGGGTACGGCCCGAGGCCACCGAAGTGTCCTGTTCGAGCAGCGCGGCGCCATCGCCGGGGCGCGCCTGCGCGTCGCGATGCTTGATCAGCAGCCAGTTGGTGCGCTTGCCACCGGTGCGATCGGTGCGCATGCGCACCAGTACCCAACTGCCCCGCAGCCGCTGGCCGTCGAGCGTGAACTTGAGATCACCGGCCTCGAGCATGTCCTGCGCTGTTCGGGTCCCTTCCGGCCGCCAGTATCCGCGGTCCCAGAGCTGCACGGTTCCGCCGCCGTATTCGCCCTTGGGGATCGTGCCCTCGAAATCACCGTAGTCGAGGGGGTGATCCTCCACCTCCACCGCCAGGCGCTTGTCGGCCGGATTCAGCGAGGGACCCCGCGTCACCGCCCAGGACTTGAACACCCCGTCGAGTTCCAGCCGAAGGTCGTAGTGCAGGCGGCGCGCCGCATGTTTCTGCACCACGAAGCGCAGCTCACCGGTGGGCTGCACCCGGCGCTGGCCGCTGGGCTCGGCGGTGCGCGTGAAATCACGCTTCTCGCGGTAGCGGCTGAGAGAAGACCGGCCCATCCGATGACGATCGCGCGTTGCGGGCGCCTCGTCAAATGCACCGGCGAAGAACGCCTCCCGCTTTCCGCTGCAATCTCAACACCTTCGCCTTCCGGTCGGCCGAGCCTGACGACGGGTCGAGGCCCCGTCCCACGACCTCGTGCCCGACACGCCCGTGTCGGATCAGCTCTGCAGGAAGACCCGCAGCCGGTGAAGGGCGCGGTCCCACTGCTCCGAGATTTCCTGCAGGTAGTGCCGTGCATCGTCCAGGCGCTGCGGCCGGATCTCCCAGATGCATTCACGGCCGCGCCGCGCACTGCGCACGAGGCCTGCTCGCCGCAGGGCATGCAGGTGCTTGCTCACGGCCTGCCGTGTCACTGTGGTCCGCTGCGCGAGCTGCACGATGGAGCGGGGTCCTTCGTCGCAAAGCTGGCGAACCAGCGCCAGGCGCGTGGTATCCCCCAGAGCGGCGAACATGGGCGCGGCCTGGCGTGGCTTCACGCCTGCATCGCCAGGTACTTGCGGACCAGCTCGCACTGCATCGCCCAGCCGCCCTCGTTCGCGCGGAAGGCCTCGGCGCGCCGATCCAGCGGAATGGCGTCGAACCCCGACTCCGTGATGGTGAGCATGGTCCCCTCCGGCGCATCCTCCAGGTCGAAGGTGATCAGCGTGGTCGGCTCGGAGGAATAGTCACGCGAGCGGTCCACGGCATACGGGTGCCAGCGAAAGCAGATGCGATTCATCGGTTCGATGCGATCGACCCGGAAATCGAACTCCTTGCCCGCGTGTGGCTCCTGCAGCCGCGCCACTTCCGCATCGACGAGGGTCGGGACGATGCGGGCCCGCACCGGGTGGCCCGCCACGAAGGGACCGTCGAACGCCATGCCGAACCACGTGCCGAACTGCGCGGAATCGCTCACCGCCTTCCAGACCCGCTCGCGCGGCACCGGCAGCATCACCCGCTTCACTATCCTGTCTGTGCTCATAGGCAACCTCCTGGTTGCCTATCATGGGCGGCCGCGCGCCTCGCACGCAAGCCGGGCGGCCGGGCTGCCCGCGTGCTGGAGCCCATGCCGTTGTCGCATCGCCGGAAGGGTGCAAAAATGCGCCCCTGCGATGCAGGACCGGCCACCCGCCGGTGGCACACAAGAACAGGACATCCTCGTGACTTCCATCTCCCTACCCGCCCATGCCCGCGTCGTCGTCGTGGGTGGTGGTGTCATCGGCACCTCCGTCGCGTATCACCTGGCCGCGCTCGGTTGGAAGGACATCGTTCTGCTCGAGCGCGACAAGCTCACCTCGGGCACCACCTGGCACGCCGCGGGCCTCATGGTGAGATTCGGCTCGACCTCCGAGACCTCCATTGCCATCCGCAAGTACACACGTGACCTGTACAGCCGCCTCGAGGCGGAGACGGGTCAGGCAACGGGTTTCTCGCCCATCGGTTTCATCCAGGTGGCCGCCGATGCCGACCGGCTCGAGGAGTACCGTCGCGTCGCGACGTTCAACCGCTATTGCGGCATCGACGTCCAGGAGATCTCCCCGCGAGAGGTGAAGGAACTGTTCCCGCTCGCCCGCGTCGACGATGTGCTCGCCGGCTTTTATGTGAAGGACGATGGCCGCGTGAATCCGGTGGATGTCACCATGGCGCTGGGCAAGGGTGCGCGGATGCGGGGCGTGAAGGTGTTCGAGGGCGTCGCGGCGCTGGGCGTCACGCAATCCGGCGGCCGGGTCGGCGGCGTGCTCACCGCTCACGGGGAGATCCGCTGCGATTATGTCGTCAACTGCGCCGGCATGTGGGCGCGGCAGTTCGGGGAACTGGCCGGTGTCAGCATCCCCAACCAGGCCGCCGAGCATTACTACCTCATCACCGAGCCCATCAAGGGCCTGCCGAAAATGCCGGTGCTCGAGGATCCGAGCTGCCATGGCTATTACCGG
>JAXMGQ010000065.1:0-20641 GCA_046347195.1 Steroidobacteraceae bacterium | reverse complement strand
GTCCGGGAAGCGGATGTAGTGGAAGAAGCAGCGGCGCAGAAAGGCGTCGGGGAGTTCCTTCTCGTTGTTGCTGGTGATGATGATCAGCGGCCGGTGCCTGGCGCGTACCGTCTGGCGCGTCTCGTAGACGTAGAAGTCCATGCGGTCGAGCTCGCGCAGCAGGTCGTTCGGGAACTCGATGTCGGCCTTGTCGATCTCGTCGATCAGCAGGACCGGACGGGTCTCGCTGTCGAAGGCCTCCCACAGCCGTCCCTTGACGATGTAATTGGCGATGTCCTTGACGCGCGAGTCGCCGAGCTGCGAATCGCGCAGGCGCGACACCGCATCGTATTCGTACAGTCCCTGCTGCGCCTTGGTGGTGGACTTGATGTGCCACTCGTACAGCGGCATGTCCAGCGCCCGGGCGACCTCCGCCGCCAGCAGCGTCTTGCCGGTTCCCGGCTCGCCCTTGATCAGCAGCGGACGCGACAGCGTCATGGCTGCGTTCACCGCCGACATCAGTTCATCGGTGGCGACGTACTGGTCCGTGCCCTTGAAACCTGGTTCTTTCATCGGTTCAGTTGCGCGTCACGCGCAGGATCTGCATGGAATTGGTGCCGCCGGACACGCCGGACAGCTCGCCCTTGGTGAGGATGACGAGGTCGTTCTCCTCCACCAGCTTCAGCTCGAGCAGCAGGTGGAACACGGAGTAATACAGGACTTCCGGATCCTGGTGCGTCACGTCGTAGGCCACCGGATAGACGCCGCGGTACAGCGTGACCCGGCAGCGGGTGATCTCGTGCCGGGTGAAGGCGTAGATGGGGATGTCCGAGCGCACGCGCGACATCCACAGCGTCGTCGAACCCGACTCGGTCAGCGCGACGATGGCCTTCACGTGCAGGTGGTTGGCCGTGTACATGACGGCCGCCGCGATCGCCTCATCGCTCCGCTCGAAGTAACCCGAGATGCGCTGGCGGGAGCGCGAGTGCGACAACTGGTACTTCTCGGCGCCGACGATCACCTGCGACATCGCCTCGACCACCTTCACCGGATGCTTGCCCGAGGCGGTCTCGGCCGACAGCATGACCGCATCGCTCCCGTCCATGACCGCGTTCGCCACATCCGACACCTCGGCCCGCGTCGGGATGGGGTTGACGATCATGGATTCCATCATCTGGGTCGCGGTGATCACCACCTTGTACTGGTGACGGGCCTCCTGGATGATCTGCTTCTGCAGGCCCGCGAGCTCCGCGAAGCCCATCTCCACGCCGAGATCGCCCCGCGCCACCATCACCGCATCGCTCGCGCCGATGACCTCGGCGAGGTTCTTGATCGCCTCGGCGCGCTCGATCTTCGCCACCAGCAGCCCGTGGCCGCCGGACTTGCGAAGCAGCGCCCGCGCCTCGTTCATGTCGGCCGCATCCCGCGCGAAGGACACGGCTAGGTAGTCGACCTTGAGCTGCGCGGCCGCCTTGATGTCGGCGCGGTCCTTGTCGGTGAGCGCGCCCGCCGACAGGCCGCCTCCCTGCCGGTTGATGCCCTTGTTGTTGCCGAGTTCGCCGCCGACCAGCACGACCGTGTAGATGCGCGTGCCTTCCACCCGCGCCACCTGCAGGCTGATCTGGCCGTCGTTGAGCAGCAGGACATCGTCGATCTGCACGTCCGCGGGCAGGGCCTTGTAGGTGATGCCCACCGACTGCTCGGTGCCCGCATCCGCGGCGAGCGAGGCATCCAGCACGAACCTGGCGCCTTCGGCCAGCATGATCTTGCCGCCGGCGAAGCGCTCGATGCGGATCTTGGGGCCCTGCAGGTCGCCCAGGATGCCGACGTAGCTGCCGGCCCGGGCGGCGGACTCCCGGATCATCCCCACGCGGCGCGCATGGTCCTCGATGCTGCCGTGGGAGAAGTTGATGCGCACCACGTCGACGCCGGCCCGCACCATCTCGGTGAGCAGCTTCGGATCGTCGGTGGCAGGTCCGAGCGTGGCGAGGATCTTGGTCCGGCGTCGGAAGAGGTTCACGCGGCCCGCTGCTCCAGGATGTCCACCGCCGGGAGCTTCTTGCCCTCGACGAACTCCAGGAATGCGCCACCGCCCGTGGAGATGTAGGAAATGCCTTCCTCCACGCCATATTTCTCGATGGCCGCGAGGGTGTCACCGCCGCCCGCCAGCGAGAACGCCTTGCTGCGGGCGATCGCCTGCGCCAGGGTCCGCGTACCCTCGCCGAACTGGTCGAACTCGAACACGCCCACCGGACCGTTCCAGAGGATGGTGCCGGCCGAGGCGAGCAGGCCGGCGAGCCGTTCGGCGGTGTCGGGCCCGATGTCGAGGATCATCTCGCCGGGCGCCACCTCGTTCACCGCCTTCACGTCTGCCTCGGCGGTGGCGGAGAACTCCTTCGCGACGACGACATCGGTGGGCAGCGGGATGGAAATGCCGCGCTTCGCGGACTGCTCGAGCAGGCGGCGCGCGATGTCCAGCATGTCGGGCTCGTGCAGCGACTTGCCGACCTTGAAGCCCTGCGCCGCGAGGAAGGTGTTGGCGATGCCCCCGCCGACGATGAGCTGGTCCACCTTGCCGAGCAGGCTCTCGAGCACCGTGAGCTTGGTCGACACCTTGGAGCCCGCGACGATGGCGACCATCGGACGGGCCGGCTTTTCCAGCGCGGTCTCCAGCGCCGACAGTTCGCTCACCAGCAAGGGGCCCGCGCAGGCGACCTTGGCGTACTTCGCCACGCCATGCGTGCTGGCCTCGGCGCGGTGCGCCGTGCCGAAGGCGTCCATGACGTAGACGTCGCACAGCGCCGCCATCCTGCGCGCGAGCTCGTCGCTGTTCTTCTTCTCACCCTTGTTGAAGCGCACGTTCTCGAGCAGCACCACCTCGCCCGGGGCGACCTGCACGCCGCCGAGCCAGTCGCGCTTGAGCTCCACGGGCCGTCCCAGGAGCTCGGCGAGCCGCCGCGCGACCGGCGCGAGCGAGAACTCCTCGGCGTATACGCCCTCCTCGGGCCGGCCCAGGTGCGACATCACGAGCACCCGTGCGCCAGCATCCAGCGCCTGCTTGATGGTGGGGAGCGATGCGCGGATGCGCGCATCGCTGCTCACCTCGCCGTCCTTGACCGGCACGTTGAGATCCTCGCGGATCAGCACGCGCTGGTCGCGAAGGCTGCAATCGCTCATTTTCGTGACTTTCACGGGAATGTCCGCCGCTGCCGCGTCTTACCTGACCCTGGACCAGGCCAGCGTCGTGTCGAGCATGCGATTGGAGAAACCCCACTCGTTGTCGTACCACGAGCAGGCCTTCACCAGCGTGCCCTCGATGACCTTCGTCAGGCTCGCATCGTAGGTCGAGGACGCCGGATCGTGGTTGTAGTCGATGGACACCAGCGGCTGGTCGTTGTAGGCGAGGATGCCCTTGAACTCACCTTCGCTCGCGGCCTTCAGGAGCTTGTTGATCTCCTCGACGCTGGTCTTGCGGGCGGCCGTGAAGGACAGGTCGACGAGGGAGACGTTGATGGTCGGCACGCGGATCGCGAAGCCGTCGAGCTTGCCCTTGAGTTCGGGCAGCACGAGGCCCACCGCCGCCGCCGCGCCCGTCTTGGTCGGGATCATGGACATCGTGGCCGAACGCGCCCGGCGCAGGTCGGAGTGATAGACGTCGGTGAGCACCTGGTCGTTGGTGTAGGAGTGCACCGTGGTCATGACGCCGGCGAGGATGCCGATCTTGTCGTGCAGGACCTTGGCGAGCGGCGCCAGGCAGTTGGTGGTGCAGGAGGCATTCGAGATCACGGTGTCCGAGGCCTTCAGCGTCTTGTGGTTGACGCCATAGACCACGGTGGCATCGACGTCATCCCCGCCCGGGGCGGAGATGACCACCTTCTTCGCGCCGGCCGCGAGGTGGGCCGAGGCCTTCGCCTTGCTCGTGAACAGGCCGGTGCACTCGAGCACGATCTCCACGCCGAGCTCGCCCCAGGGGAGCTTGGCCGGATCGCGCTGGGCGACGACCTTGATGCGATCGCCGTTGACCACCATGGCATCCCCGTCGACGTGCACGTCGCCGTGGAAACGGCCGTGCGCCGTGTCGAAGCGCGTCAGGTGCGCATTCGTCTTCGCATCGCCCAGGTCGTTGATCGCCACGATCTGCAGTTCGTTCGTGCGCTTCGACTCGTACAGGGCCCGCAGGATGTTGCGCCCGATGCGCCCGTAACCGTTGATGCCAACCTTGATCGCCATGATGTCGCAGTCCTCTTCGTTAATTCCGCAAAGCTGATTCGATGGTGGAGCGCACGTTGTCCGCCGTGAACCCGTAGCGCTTGAACAGTTCCTTGGCCGGCGCCGAGGCGCCGAAGTGGTCGATGCCGATGATCCGGCCCGCCAGGCCGACGTAGCGCCACCAGGTGCCGCTCGCGCCCGCCTCCACCGCGATGCGGCAGGTGACGGCGCCGGGGAGCACCTGCTCGCGGTAGGCCGCGTCCTGGCGCTCGAACACCGTGGTGCTGGGCACCGACACCAGCCGGATGCGCCGGCCCGCGGCATTCAGCGCCCTCACGGCTTCCGCCGCGATGCCGACCTCCGAGCCGCTGGCGAGCACCAGCGCCTCCGGCGTGCCGCCGGCGGGGTCGATGAGCACGTAGGCGCCACGCTGGATCAGCTCGAGCTGCGCCGCGTCGCGCGGTTCGCAGCTCAGCGCCTGGCGCGTGAGCGCAAGGCAAGTGGGCCGCCGCCGGTCGAGGATGGCCGCGCCCCAGGCTGCGGTGGTCTCCACCGCATCGCAGGGACGCCACAGATCCAGGCCGGGAATCAGACGCATCGAGGCCACGTGCTCGATGGGCTGGTGCGTGGGTCCGTCCTCGCCGAGCCCGATGGAGTCATGGGTGTAGACGAACACCACGCCCTGCCGCATCAGCGCCGCCATGCGCACGGCATTGCGGGCATAGTCGGAGAAGGTCAGGAAGGTGCCGCCATACGGGATGAACCCGCCATGCAGGCACAGCCCGGTCATCATGGCCGACATGCCGAACTCGCGCACCCCGTAGTGCACATAGTTGCCCGCCGGATCCTGCGCCGAGAGGATGGTGGAATCCTTCCGCAGCGTGCCATTGGAGGGAGTGAGGTCGGCGGAGCCGCCGATCAGCTCGGGCAGCAACGGGCCGATGGCATTGAGCGCCGCCTGCGAGGATTGGCGCGTGGCGAGCGATGCGCCGGCCGCCTGGGCCTTCGCGGTCTCGGACTTCGCCAGCGAAGCGAAACCCGCGGGCAGCTCCCCGCGCATGCGCCGCTCGAATTCGGCCGCGAGTTCCGGGAAGGCCGCCTTGTACTGCTGGAAGCGCCCCTGCCAGTCCTGCTCGGCCTTCGCGCCGCGCGGCCGGCAGTCCCAGGCTGCCTTGATGTCGGCCGGGATCTCGAAGGGCGGATGGTTCCAGCCCAGGTTTCGTCGGGTGGCGGCCACTTCCGCCTCGCCCATGGCTTCGCCGTGCATGGACTGGGAGCCCTGCTTGTTCGGCGCACCCCAGCCGATGATGGTCTGGCAGCAGATCAGCGTGGGCCGCTCGTGCTCGTCGCGCGCCGCAGCGATGGCCTTCGAGATGGCGTCCGCATCATGGCCATCCACGCGGGGGATGACATGCCAGCCATAGGCCTCGAAGCGCCGCGGCGTGTCATCGGTGAACCAACCCCGCGTCTTGCCGTCTATCGAGATGCCATTGTCATCGTAGAAGGCGATCAGCTTGCCGAGCTTCTGGGTGCCGGCGAAGGAGCACACCTCGTGGGAGATGCCCTCCATCATGCACCCGTCGCCGAGGTAGACGTAGGTGTGATGGTCCACGATCTGATGCCCGGGCCGGTTGAAGGTGGCGGCGAGCGCCCGTTCGGCGAGCGCCATGCCCACGCCGTTGGCGATGCCCTGCCCCAACGGGCCGGTGGTCGTCTCGATGCCCAGGTGCGGCTCGTGTTCCGGGTGGCCGGGCGTCTTCGAGCCGTACTGGCGGAACTGGCGGATGTCCTCAATGGACAACGGGTAACCGGTCAGGTGCAGCAACGAATACAGCAGCATCGAGGCGTGACCATTGGACAGAATGAAGCGGTCACGGTCCCACCAGGTGGGATTCGCCGGATTATGTTTCAGGACATCCCGCCACAGGACCTCGGCGATGTCGGCCATGCCCATGGGCGCGCCTGGATGACCGGAATTGGCTTTCTGGACCGCATCCATGGTCAGTGCGCGAATGGCATTCGCAAGTTCGCGACGGGTTGGCATAGTGTCTTTACCGGGAGGGAAACACGGTATTGTCACAGAAAGGCCGTCCCCCCGGCAATAAAACCGCGACCTGCGTCCCGTTCGACGCCGGATCGTGCGCACGTCGCAGCGCACGTTTTGCGAACCCGCCCGCATGACCTGGTTCAACAATCATCCGGAGCAGCTTTGTTAGCATGAGCCAGATGAAAATTCTGCAGTTCACCGACCCGCACCTGTATGGCCGCGCCGACGGCAAGCTGCGCGGCGTGCAGACCGATTCGACCCTGCGGGCGGTGATGCAGGATGCGTATTCGCTGTGCCCGGATCACGCCGCCATCCTGGTCACGGGCGATCTCGTGCAGGACGACCCGGCAGGCTACATCCGCTTCCGCAACCTGTTCGAACGGAGCGACAAGCCCGTGCTGTGCGTGCCGGGCAATCACGACATCCCGGAGGCGATGCGCGCGGAGCTGCGCGGCGCTCCCTTCCAGATCGGCGGCACGTTCCGCGCCGATGGCTGGCAGATCATCATGCTCGACAGCTATGAGGCGGGCGAGGTGGGCGGCCGGCTCGCGCCCGGCGAACTCGAGCACCTGCAGGATTCGCTGCGGCGGTCGGACGAGCATGCGCTCATCTGCCTGCACCATCATCCGGTGATGATGCGCAGCCGCTGGCTCGATGGCATCGGGCTTGCGAACACCGAGGAATTCTGGCGCATCATCGATGCACACCGCCACGTGCGCGCCGTCCTCTGGGGACCCGTGCACCAGGAATTCGAGGGCGTGCGCAGCGGCGTGCGCAGCGGCGAGCGCAGCAGCGTGCGCAGCGGCACGCGCAGCAGCCACCGCGGCCCGGTACGCCTGTTCGCCACGCCCTCCACCGGCGCGCAGTTCCTGCCCCTGAGCGAGAAGTTCGCCATCGACACCCGCCCGCCGGCCTACCGCGTGCTCGAGCTGGATGCCGCCGGTGGCATCCGCACGCAGGTCCACTGGGTGAGCGTCCCGGCCGCCGCGCGCTGCGTCGCCGGTTGAGCGCGGGCGGCGGCACCCGCATGCACCGCCGCCTGCACCTGCTCGCAGGGCTGTTGCTGGCGTTCTGCGCAGGGCTGCTGCTGCAACCCTTCGCGCGCGCCGACACGCCCCATCACACGCTCTGGCGCGTGGCCGGCACGCACAACGTCGTCTACCTTCTCGGTTCCATCCACGTCCTGCGCGAAAGCGACTATCCGCTGCCGCCGGCGCTCCTCGAGGCCTACGCGAACTCGAAGGGCGTGGTGATGGAGATCGACATGGCGGAGATGCAGAGCCCCGCCGTGCAGCAGGAAATGATGCAGGCGGCCAGCCTGCCGGAAGGCCGGACGCTGCGCGATGTGCTCGGCAGCGAGCGCTTCACGCGCGCGCAATCGCTGGCCGCGCGGATCGGCGTTCCGCTGGAGACCTTCGAGGGTTTCGAGCCCTGGTTCGTGGCGGAGGCGATTTCCCAGCTCCAGCTCATGCAGCTCGGCTTCGCCCCTTCGGCCGGCGTCGAGTCCTTCTTCCTCGAACGCGCCCATGCCGATGGCAAGACGACGCAGGGGCTGGAGACCGCGCACGACCAGATCGAGCTGTTCGAGGCGATGCCGCTCGAGCGGCAGGCCCAGTACCTGCTCGCCAGCCTCGAGGAGTCCGGCACCCTGCCCGCGCAGGTCGATGCGATGGTGGCGGCCTGGCGCGCCGGTGATTCAGGCTGGTTCGCCAACCAGATGCAGTCGGAATTCGGCCGTGATCCGCGCCTGTACCAGTCCCTGCTGGCCGAGCGCAACCGCAAGTGGGTGCCGAAGATCGAGGCGCTGCTGCGCGAGGACCGCAATTACCTCGTGATCGTCGGCACCGGGCACCTGGCGGGTCGCGACAGCGTCGTCGAACTGCTTCGGCGCGACGGCTTCAACCTGACCCAGCAGTAGGACCGGCCGCGGCGCGATGGCGCCGGGACGCCGTCGCGCCGGACGACGCCACGCCGCGGCCTCACTCCGTCCGATCTACTGCGGAGCCTCCGCCGGAGGCGAGCCCTCCGACGCTCCATCCCCGCCCATCGGACCCATCATCGGCGGGCCCTCGCCGTGGCCACGCGGACCGCGACGCCATCCATGCTCCTTCATGCGCTCGTGCATCTTCGTCTGCATCTGCTCGAACTGCTTGCGTTGCGCCGGGGTGAGCACCGCATAGAGCTGTGCGTGCATGTCGCCCATGGCGGAGATCGCCTGGGTGGTCAGCGCGCCGTTGTCCTGGGCCACCTGGCTGACCAGCGCGGCGTAGTTCGGATCATCGGGCTTGGCCTGGTGGAGCTTGTCCATGTTGGCACGCATCTTCTCGTGCAGGTCCCTCACCTGCGTGCCCTTGGACTGGAACACCGCGTCGACCTTGGCTTTCTGGTCAGCGGACAATCCCAGCTTGTCGAACAGGTGCTGCGGTCCGTGCTCACCCAGCCCTGCGTGCATGCCCGGCGGCGGCGCGGATGGCGGATTCGCGGGCGCGGCGGCGAAGGCGCTGCCGGCCAGCAGGGCCGCGCAGGTGAGCGAGGCGAGGCCGGCTCCCAGGCGGTGGAACGATGTGGTCATGCGATGTCTCCTGTCACTTGGTGTGCGGACCGCGCGGGTCCGCTTGAAGGTCATGCTAGGGCAATGCGGCCCCCGCCTGTGTCAACGGTAGGAAAAGTTCATGCAAAGTTGTGTGCCTCATCGCACCGAGTACTGCCGGCCTTCGAGGCAGGCGGTGATGGCGCGGCGGTAATCCGCGCGCTTGCGCGCGTTCTGCGAGGCGTCGACACCGCCTTCCGGTTCGGAAGGATCGAACGCGGTCTGCGACACGGCCCATTGGTGGCATTCGAAACGGTCCTTGGAGGTCTGTTCCTCGCTCTGGCCGTCACGCGGGTAGACGAAGAAATCCTCGCTCCCGCCGGCGCTGCCGGCGGGCCGTTCATCACCGCGATCCTCCGTGTCCTCCGGCGGACGGGAGACCACGTAGCCGCTGGCGCCGCGATCCCACATGTAATACGTGTCATTCGCGTAGTAGTACGGCACGCCGCCGAACCACACCGTGGTGTAGAACTCCGGCAGGAACGGCACGATGAGCCCGATGGGTGGCGCGAACACCTCGAAGCGCGGACCGTAGGGCCGGTACCACACGCCACCGCGCATGAAGAAACGATCGCCGTGCCAGAACACGGTGCGATAGCCGGGTGGCAAGGCATGCACGGCATAGCCGCGCGGCGGGTAGTAGTGGTCGTGGTGATAGCGGTTGTCGAAGTTCATGCGAGGCCCTTCCCCGCGCGGACCCCGATCATGTCCGTGGCGATCCTGCGCGATGCCGGCCAGTGGCAGCAGCAGGCTCGCTCCCAGGAAGATCGCCGCGAACCTCGATGTATGCGCATTCATGTCCCGTACCTCGACTCAAGCGAAGGTTTACTCGACCGTGTACCCGCGCCCTTCCAGGCAGGCCTTCATCGCCCTGCGGTAGGACTGGAGCTGCGAGTCGGATTGCGCGGCGCGGCGCGCCTGCATCTCGTCCAGCCGCGCCTGTTCGGCATTCGCGGCATGCTGGCGTGACTGGTCCGAGGCGGCGCCGATCACCGCACCGGCCACCGCGCCGATGATCGCACCAGCGCCGGCATCACGCGGCCGCGAGACCGCGGCCCCGAGGACGGCGCCGGTCATGGTGCCCACGGCGGTGTCGTGACCGGGGCCGGGGACCGCGACCACCCTGACGCTTGCACGCGTGGCCGGCCGTATCGCGCTCGGGTCGAACCCGGTCTGCTTGTGCGCCCAGAGGTAGCATTCATACCGGTCCCTGGATTGCTGCGCGGCGCTCTGTCCCTGCTTCGGATAGAAGAAGACGTCGGGGGACGGCGGCGGCGGCGGTGGGGGCGGCTCGGGCTGCACCTGCACCGGGGGCGGCGGTGGCGCCGGTGGGGTTTCCACGCAGCCTGCGCCCAGCAGGGCGGCACCGGCCAGGATCAACAGGCGTGACAGCAGGTTGTTCATTCGCGACCCTTCTTGGCGATGCGGCTCCCGGGAGCCATGGGGACTATGAACGCTTAGGCCGCCGGAGCGGTTGACCGGTTCCATGCCGCGCGGCGGCAGGATGCGAAAAGAAGTGTCAATTCCCGTGACCGGAGGCCTTGGCGCCCCGCCCATTGTGCCAAAGTAGACGCATGAATCCCGCCGAGATTCCCGCCAGGGACGCCCGCGTGTTGCTGGTCGATGACGACCGGGAACTGTGCCAGATGCTGTGCGAGTACCTGCAGGCCGAGCACTTCGAGGTGCACAGCGTCCATGATGGCGCCGCGGGCCTGGAGGCGATCCGCCGCGGGACCTTCGACATCATCATTCTCGATGTCATGCTGCCCGGCGCGAGCGGCTTCGATGTGCTGCGCGACCTGGGCGCCGGCTTCGGCACGCCCGTGCTGATGCTCACCGCCCGGGGGGACGACATCGACCGGATCATCGGGCTCGAGCTCGGCGCGGACGACTACCTCGCCAAGCCGTTCAACCCGCGCGAACTGGTCGCGCGCCTGCGTGCCATCCTGCGTCGCGCCAGCCAGCGCGGCGCGCGCAACGCTGCCGCGGAGGTGCTGGAGGTCGGACCCATCCGCCTCAACACCGCAACGCTCCAGGTCAGCGTCGACTCCCGTCCCGCTCCCCTCACCGGCGCGGAATTCCGCGTGCTCGAGCTGTTGATGCGCGGACCGGGACAGGTGCTCTCCCGCGAGCATCTCACCGAGACGGCGCTCGGCCGCAAGCTCGTGCCCTACGATCGCAGCATCGACACCCACATCAGCAATCTCCGGCGCAAGCTCGACCTCGCGCCCGGGCGCGCCCCGGAATTGAAGAACGTGCGCGGCGCGGGCTACGTGCTCACCTGGGCGCCCGGCTAGTGTCGCGACACTGATGCACAGCCTGTTCTTCCGGATCTTCATCCTGTTCTGGATCGCCATGGCGCTGATCGTCGGCGGCAGCATGGCCGTCACGGTGGCCGTGGCCTCGCGGGAGAGCGAGACGCCGGAGACCGAGCGCCGTCCGGAGATGGCGCTGCGCGCGGCGCAGGTGCTCGCCCACGGCGGCCTCGCCGAGCTGCGTCCCTGGCTGAAGGCGCACCAGGACGCGATCCCGCGGCGGGACTTCTTCATCGTCGATGCCGCGGGCCGCGACATCCTGGGCCGCACCCTGTCGGAGTTCGCGCGCCGCCGCCTGGATTTCCTCCGGCACAACCCGGGCGGCGAGCCGCATCCGCCCGACGGGGCCGGCCACCCGCCGCCGCACGAAGGTCCGCCGCACGAAGGTCCACCGCACGAAGGCCCGCCGCCCGGCGGCCCGCCGCTTCGATGGCCCCCCGACCGGCCGCTGCCAGCCAACCTCTGGCCGGGATATGCATCGCCCCAGATCATCGCCGCGGACGGCGCGGTGTACACCCTCCTGTTCTCGCCGCGCCCGCCTGGCCTGTTTGGCGCGCTCAGCCTGCCGGGAATCCCGCTGGCGGTGCTCGCGCTCGCGCTGCTCGTGAGCGCGCTGGCGAGCGGCTGGCTCGCGCGCCATTTCAGCGCCCCGATCCGGCGCTTGCAGGAGGGCGCCCGCTCGGTGGCCTCCGAGCAGCTCGAGGTGCGCGTGAGCGCGGGACTCGAGGATCGCCGGGACGAACTCGCGGTCCTGGCACGGGACTTCGATGCCATGGCGGACAAGCTGCGCACCACCCGGACGGCCCGCACCCAGCTCCTGCGCGACATTTCGCACGAGCTGCGATCACCGCTGGCGCGCATGCGGCTCGCGGTGGGCCTCGCGCGCCAGTCCTCCACCGACCGGGAGCGGCAGCTCGATCGCATGGAACTGGAGATCGAGCGCCTGGATTCGCTCATCAGCCAGGTCCTGAAGCTGGCGCGACTGCAGGGCGCGGTGGCTCCGGAGCTCGAGCGGCTCGAGCTCGACGAACTCCTCGAGGACGTGGTCGCGGACGCGCGCTACGAAGCCGCACCGCGGGAATGCCGGATCGAGCTGGGCGGGGACCGGGGCCTGGTGCTCCTCGCGCATCGCGAACTGCTGCGCAGTGCGCTCGAGAACGTGTTGCGCAATGCGGTCCGCTACAGCCCCCGGGGCGGCTGCATCGAGCTCGACACGCAACGGCGCGGTGCCGACGTCGGGATCTCGATCCGCGATCGCGGCCCGGGCGTGCCCGAGCAGGACCTGCAGAAGATCTTCGAGCCCTTCTACCGCGTGGCCGAGTCGCGCGACCGTGACAGCGGTGGCGAGGGCATCGGGCTCGCGATCACCGCCCAGGTCATGCAGGCCCACGGCGGCAGCGCCAGCGCGCGCAATCGCGTCGGAGGCGGCCTGGAAGTACGGCTCACGCTGCCCGCATCGCCTGCCGGGCCCGTGGCCGCGGGCACGGTGGCCGCGCGCACCGTGGCCGCGCGCGCATAGATGCGATTATCATGAGGCGATGCGGCGCTTCGCCGCCCGCCCGGAAGACCTTCGCATGAGCCTGTACGAGGAAGCCTGCCGTTACATCCCCGGCGGCGTCAATTCTCCGGTCCGCGCCTTCCGCGGCGTCGGCGGGGAGCCGATATTCCTCTCACGGGCGAAAGGCGCGCACGTATTCGCCGCCGATGGCCGGCGCTTCATCGACTACGTGGGCTCGTGGGGCCCCATGATCCTCGGGCATGCCGACCCGAAGGTGATCGAAGCGGTGCAACGGGTCGCCGCGGATGGCCTGTCCTTCGGCGCGCCCACCGCGCTCGAGACGGAGCTGGCCCGCAAGGTCATCGAGCTCATGCCCTCCATCGAGCTCGTGCGGTTCGTGAGCTCGGGCACCGAGGCGACCATGAGCGCCATCCGCCTGGCGCGCGGCTTCACCGGCCGTGACACCATCATCAAGTTCGAAGGCTGCTATCACGGACACGCCGATTCGCTGCTGATCAAGGCCGGCTCCGGCGCCCTCACCCTCGGCGTCCCCAGCTCTCCGGGTGTGCCGGCCGAACTCGCCGCGCACACGCTGACGCTCGACTACAACGACGCAACGCAGGTACGCGAGGCCTTCGCGCGCCACGGCTCGCGCATCGCCTGCGTGATCGTCGAGCCCGTCGCCGGCAACATGAACTGCATTCCGCCGGCGCCCGGATTCCTCGAGACCTTGCGCGGCGAGTGCGACCGCGCCGGCGCGGTGCTGATCTTCGATGAGGTCATGACCGGCTTCCGCGTCGCCCTGGGCGGCGTGCAGGCCGTGAGCGGCATCCGGCCCGACCTCACCACGCTCGGCAAGATCATCGGCGGCGGCATGCCGGTGGGCGCCTTCGGCGGACGATGTGACATCATGCAGAAGCTCGCACCGCTGGGCCCGGTGTACCAGGCTGGTACGCTGTCGGGAAACCCGGTCGCCATGACGGCCGGGCTCGTCACGCTCGAGGGCCTGTGCGCACCCGGATTCCACGAGCGGCTGGCCGCATCGACCGAACGCCTCGTCACGGGCCTCGCGAAGGCCGCGCAGGCCGCCGGCGTGCCGCTGGCGACCAACCACGTCTGCGGCATGTTCGGCATCTTCTTCACGGCGGCGCCGCGGGTGGAGCGCTACTCACAGGCCGTGGCCTGCGACGTCGAACGCTTCAAGCGCTTCTTCCACGCGATGCTCCGGGAGGGCGTATATCTCGCGCCCTCCGCCTTCGAGGCGGGGTTCGTCTCCGCGGCGCACACCCCCGAGATCATCGATGCGACGCTGGCGGCCGCCCAGCGCGCCTTCCGGTCGCTGGGCTGAAGGCCCGCCGCCGCGATGCGCGCCTTCCTCTGGTTCCTCGGCGTCACGCTCCTCACGCTGGTGGTGGCCGCCTGCCTCGCCTATCCCGTGTACGGACTGGTGGCGCCACTCGGACACGTGGCCTTCCATCGTGTGGCCAGCCGCCTCGCCATGCTGGTGTTCGCCGGCGAGCTGTGGTGGCTGGCGCGGCACCTGGCGTTGCGCCGCCGGCAGGACTTCGGGTTTGGCCTCGCCCGCCGCCGCTTCCTGCGCGAGGCCACGCTGTGGGGCGTCATCGGCATGGCGAGCGCCGTGCCGGGCGCCGCCTTCCTCCTGGGCACCGGCATCCGCGTTCCCGACCCGCAGTTCGTGCCCGGCGCGCTCGATTTCGTGCGGATCTTCCTGGTCGGCGTGGCCTCCGGCGTCGCGGTCGCGTTGCTCGAGGAAACAGTGTTCCGCGGCGCGATGCACACCGCCATCGAACGCGAGTCGGGGCCCTGGCTTGCGGCCCTGCTGACGGCGCCGCTGTTCGCGATCCTGCATTTCTTCGCCAAGGTCCGCATACCCGCGGAGGAAGTGCACTGGGGAAGCGGGTTCGACCTGCTGCTGCGCTCCTTCACCCCGCTCACGCACCCGCTGGCAGTGGCGGATTCGTTCCTGGCGTGGCTCGCGGTGGGACTGGTGCTGAGCCTCACCCGGGTGCTGACCGGCAACATCGCGGTCGCCATCGGGCTGCACGCCGGATGGGTGGTGCTGCTGCGCATGCTGCAGCAGAGCACGATTCGCGGCGCTGCCGGACCGTGGGACCCCTGGGTCGGAGGCTTCGACGGCCTCGTCGGTTACTGGATACTTCCCTGGTCGGTGATGCTGGCCCTGGCGCTCTGGCTCACCCGCGGAAGGTGGGTGCCGGCGGCGCGCGCCGCTTGAGTCCTTTGGGCGGTGGCAGGCCGCGCCGCCCCTTCAGTTCATCGCCCCCGGCTCCGGCGCATCCGCCGAATCGGCGGCCATGCGGACCAGCGGGGCGAGGAAGTCGAGCCGGACCACCGGATCATCGAGCTCCAGGCAGTACTGCTTGTCCTTGACCTCGATGGGCAGGATCTCCGCCAGCCGATGGCCCAGCCAGGCCGCATCCCCCACCTGCAGTTCCATGTCGGCGTAGGTCTCGCCGAGCTGCGGCAGCACGTTGCGGACGAGCTCGGAAAGGTGCGCATGGCGGGCCGGCACGGGAAGCTCCGGCTCCTGCGCGAGCGGCACGACTTCACCGACGTGCAGGCCGTCGCCCTGGACATGGTGTCGCTGCACACGGAACCGCTGCCGGCCGACGCAGGAAAGTCCCAGCAGCCCGTCGGCGAGCTGGTGAAAATCCATGATATGCGCAGTGGTGCCCACCTCGTAAGTGCTCGCCGGCCCGACCTCGGCGCCCTCCCGGATCAGGAGCACGCCGAAATCGCTGGACTCGCGCATGCAGCGGCGGACCATGTCGACGTAGCGGGTCTCGAAGATCCGCAGCGGCAGCGGTCCCTTGGGGAACAGCACCATCGACAGCGGAAACAGCGCAAGCTCCATGGTCAGCCCGGGTGCTGCAGGCGCCGCAGCAGCTTCTCGTGCAGCCCGCCGAAGCCGCCGTTGCTCATGATGAGGACGTGATCACCGCTGCGCGCGGCGCCCGCCACCTGCCGCGCGAGCTCATCCACGTCCGCGCAGAAGCGGGCGCGGTCACCCATCTTCGCGAGCTGTCCCGGCAGGTCCCAGCCCAGCCCCGGCGGGTTGAAGAACCAGGCGGCATCGGCAGCCGCGAGTGAATCGGCAAGCTGGTCCTTGTGGACGCCGAGCTTCATGGTGTTGGAGCGCGGCTCCAGCACGGCGAGTATCCGCCCGGTGCCGACGCGCGCGCGCAGTCCCTCGAGCGTGGTGCGGATGGCCGTGGGATGATGCGCGAAGTCATCGTAGACGGTGATGCCGCCGATGTGGCCGCGGACTTCCATGCGGCGCTTGATGCCGCGGAAATCCTGCAAGGAAGCCACCGCCCGACGCGCATCGACGCCCGCCTGCGCCGCGGCGGCGACCGCCGCGAGTGCGTTCATGACGTTGTGCTCGCCGAGCAGGTCCCAGCGCAGCGCGCCGACGCTCACCCCGTCCCGCAACAGCTCGATGTCACCGCCACTGCGTGCGGCGTGCCAGCGCACCGTGGCGCGCGGCGCGCCCGCGGCCTGCGGCGCATGGGCGTGGAAGCTCTCCACCGGCGTCCAGCACCCCTGCCCCAGCGTGGTCGCGATCTCGGCGTCATCGCCGTTGATGATGAGCCGGCCGGCGGCCGGGACCATGCGCAGCAGCTGGTGGAACTGCCAGCGGATGGCGGCCACGTCCGCGTAGATGTCGGCGTGGTCGTACTCCAGGTTGTTGAGGATGGCGGTGCGCGGCCGGTAATGCACGAACTTGGCGCGCTTGTCGAAGAAGGCCGTGTCGTACTCGTCGGCCTCGATCACGAACCAGGGAGCGGCGCCCAGTCGCGCCGTCACCTCGAAATTGGCCGGCACGCCGCCGATGAGAAACCCGGGCGCCAGGCCCGCGGCTTCGAGGATCCAGGCCAGCAGGCTCGAGGTCGTGGTCTTGCCGTGGGTGCCGGCCACCGCCAGCACATGCCGTCCCTGCAGCACGTTCTCCCCCAGCCACTGTGGGCCCGAGGTGTACGCAAGACCCCGGTCCAGCATGGCCTCCACCACCGGCTTGCCGCGGCTCATGGCGTTGCCGACGATGATCATGTCGGCGCCGATGTCGAGCTGGCTGGCCTCGTAACCCTGGATGAGCTCGATGCCGAGCTGCTCGAGCTGCGTGCTCATCGGCGGGTAGACGTTCGCGTCCGACCCCGTGACGCGGTACCCCAGGGCCTTGGCGATGGCGGCGATGCCGCCCATGAAGGTGCCCCCGATGCCGAGGATGTGAACGTGCTGGGGGCGCCGCGGACTGCGCGCGGCGGCGGCGGCTGATTCGGTCATAATCGTGTCCAAATTGTACACGCGCGGATTCGCATGGCAGAGACGAATTGGATCGATGGGAATGCGCAGCTCGCGCAGGTGGCAGCAGCTCTCGGGGACGCAACGTGGGTCGGCATCGACACCGAATTCATGCGCGAGCGGACCTTCTTTCCGAGGCTTTGCCTCGTGCAGATCAGCGCGGCCGCGGGCAGCGCCACCGGCATCTGGCTGATCGACACGCTGCGCCTGCGCGACTTCACCCCGCTCCTGCCCGCGCTCACCGCGCCTTCAGTCCGCAAGATCGTGCATGCCGCCCGCCAGGACCTGGAGGCGCTCTACCTGCACACCCGGCAGCTCGTCGCGCCCGTGTTCGACACGCAGATTGCCGCCGGCTGCATCGGGTTGAAGGCTCAGCTCGGCTATGCGGATCTCGCGAACACCCTGCTCGGGGTCACCATCGGCAAGAGCCAGACGCGCACCGACTGGGCGCGCAGACCCTTGAGCGCCGCCCAGCTGGCCTACGCCGCCGAGGACGTGAAGCACCTGCCGGCGATCGCCGCGCGGCTGGAAGATCGGCTCGACCAGCTCGGCCGCACCCAGTGGGCCGCCGAGGATTGTGCCCAGCTCGCCAACCCCGCGCTGTTCGATCCCGATCCGCGGCTTGCGTGGAAACGGCTCAAAGGGTTGTCGCTGATGCCGCCGCCGGCGCGCCGGGCGGCCGTCGCGCTGGCGGTGTGGCGCGAAGGAAGCGCGCGCGATCGTGACCTGCCGCGCTCGTGGATCCTGTCCGACGCGGGCCTCGCGGCGGTCGCGCAGGCGATGCCGGATGATGAGGCCGGTCTCGGTCGCTGCGCACCCGAGACCGGCGACTGGACGGCGGCCGCCCGGGCCTCGCTCCTGGCGGCGCTTTCCCAGGCGCCGGACCAGGAGCTGCCGGCCATGCGCGAGGACGACACACGTCCCACCCCGGAACAGAAGGAGCGCATCCATCGCCTGGCGCGGGTGGTGGACGAACGGGCACGCGCGCTGGGCGTAAGCGCGGAGATACTCGCCCCGCGCGGCGAATTGCGCGCGCTGGCGTTGAGCGATGCGGATCCTGCCACGCTTGAACTGCCAAGCTTGCGCGGCTGGCGACGGGCGCAGATCGGCGAGGAGCTGCTCGCCACCTTGCGGCGCTGAGGGCGGGCGAGGGGAAGGGTCGGGGCTCGCCCGCGGCGAGTCCGGCGCTTTCCCGTCAGCCGGCGGCGGCGGCTGGCCTCGCGGCAGCGGGTCCGATGGCGGCGATCAGGTCCGCGAACACCTTTTCCAACGGTGCATCGGCGTTGATGATGCGCAGCAGGCCATTCGCGCGATAGTGCTCCACCAGGGGCTTGGTCTGCGCCTCGTACACTTCCAGCCGCTTGCCGATCACTTCCTCGCGATCATCGGGCCGCTGGATCAGCTTCGGCTTGTCATCGCAGCGATCGCAATGCGGCGGGGTGCCGGGCGGGGAACTGTGGACGTTGAACACGCGCCCGCAGGTTTCGCAGATGCGCCGGCCCGTGAGGCGCTTGAACAGCACGGTGGAATCGACGTTCATCAGCACCACGGCATCGAGCGGTGCGCCGATCTCGCCGAGCAGGCTCGCCAGCGACTGCGCCTGCGCGATGTTGCGGGGAAAGCCGTCGAGGATGAACCCACGCGCTGCGTCCGGCTTCGCCAGGCGTTCGCGGATCATGCCGAGCACGATGGCATCCTCCACCAGCTTGCCCGCGTCCATGGCCGCCTTGGCGCGCAGGCCCAGCTCGGTCTTCTTCGCAACGGCCTCGCGCAGCAGGTCGCCCGTGGAGACCTGCGGGATCGCATAGGTTTCCACCAGACGCTGGGATTGCGTGCCCTTGCCGGAGCCGGGGGCGCCAAGAAGAACGATTCGCATAGCGGTGGGAGGTCCCCGACACTGGCAAAGCGCGATACCGTACCTTTGGCTGCCCCGATCGTCAAACGGGGTGGCCAGGCGCTGCCACGGCCAATACGCCCGGGCAGGCCCGGAATATGTCAGGCCCATGCCGATGGGCTATCCTTCCCGCCCGCCTGCCGACAAGGGAACACCATGAAGAAACCGTCGCCGCGCAATGCCTTCTACGCCCAGTCGGGCGGGGTCACGGCCGTCATCAACGCCTCCGCCTGCGGCCTGATCGAGGCTGCCCGGCGGCACCGGGACCGCATCGGCAAGGTGTACGCGGGGCGCCACGGCATCATCGGTGCGCTCACCGAGGACCTGATCGACGTTTCCGCGGAAACGCCGGCGGTCATCCGCGGCCTGCGGTATACCCCGGGTGGCGCCTTCGGATCCGCTCGCTACAAGCTCAAGGGGCTGGACGTGAACCGTGCCCAGTACGAGCGCCTGATCGAGGTGTTCCGCGCGCACGACATCGGCTACTTCTTCTACAACGGCGGCAACGACTCGATGGACACGGCCCACAAGGTGTCCCAGATCGGCGAGCAGCTCGGCTACCCGATCGCCTGCATCGGCGTTCCCAAGACCGTGGACAACGACCTGCCGATCACCGATTGCTGCCCGGGTTTCGGGTCGGTGGCCAAGTACGTGGCCGTGTCGACGCGCGAGGCGGCGCTGGATGTGGCCTCGATGGCGCGCACCTCCACCAAGGTGTTCGTGCTCGAGGTCATGGGCCGTCATGCCGGCTGGATCGCCGCCGCCGCGGGGCTTGCCGGCACGCGGGCGGGCGATGCACCGCACATCATCCTGTTTCCGGAGATTGCCTTCGACCAGCCGCGCTTCCTCGACAAGGTGAAGGCCAGCGTGGGTCGCTACGGCTACTGTGTCGTGGTCGTGTCCGAGGGCGTGCAGGATGCCGAAGGCCGGTTCCTCGCGGAGGCCGGCGGAAAGGATGCCTTCGGGCATTCCCAGCTCGGGGGTGTCGGGCCGCTGATCGCGCAGATGGTCAAGGACTCACTGGGCTACAAGTTCCATTGGGCGGTGGCGGACTACCTGCAACGGGCCGGCCGGCACATCGCCTCCAAGGTGGACGTGGAGCAGGCCTATGCCGTGGGCAAGGCGGCAGTGGAGTTCGCCATCGCCGGCAAGACGGCCGTGATGCCCACCATCGTGCGCCGCTCCGACCGGCCCTATCGCTGGAGCGTGGGCGAGGCGCCCCTGGCTGCCGTGGCGAATGCGGAGAAGAAGGTCCCGCGCCACTACATCACGGCCGATGGCTTCGGCATCACCGCCGCCGCGAGGCGCTACCTGGCGCCGCTGATCGCGGGCGAGGACCCACCGCCCTACCGCGACGGCCTGCCCGCTTATGTCGAAGTCCGGGGCAAATCGGTTCGCAAGCGGCTCAAGACCGAATTCGTGCTATAGTTGGCGCCGTTTTTCGCCCCCATAAAACCATAAGTTTCAACGAACTAGCCCTTTGGAGATGCGTTCATGACTCTGGATAACGCGATCTGGCTGGCGATTGCCGCCGGTAGCCTCGCCATCATCTACGGCCTGTTGTCGATGCGCTGGATCCTGTCGCAGCCCGCCGGCAACGCCCGCATGCAGGAGATCGCGGCGGCGGTGCAGGCCGGAGCACGCGCCTACCTCAACCGCCAGTACTCGACCATCGGCCTCGTCGGCGTGGTGCTGTTCGTGGTCATCGGGAAGTTCCTTGGCTGGCCCACCGCGGGCGGATTCGCGATCGGCGCCATCCTGTCCGGCG
>JAXMGQ010000064.1:0-21712 GCA_046347195.1 Steroidobacteraceae bacterium | reverse complement strand
CGGGGACCAGCAGAAGGACTCGCAGCTCATCGGCCAGTTCGGCGTGGGTTTCTACTCGGCGTTCATCGTGGCCGAGCGTGTGGAGGTGTTCTCGCGCAAGGCGGGCGAGGCAGCCGAGGCCGGCGTGCGCTGGGAGTCGCGCGGCGAGGGCGAGTTCGAGGTGGAGACGGTCACGCTGCCCGAGCGGGGCACGAAGATCGTGCTGCACCTGAAGCCCGAGGCGAAGGAATACGCCGACGCGTTCCGTCTGCGCGGCCTGATCCGCCGCTACTCCGATCACATCGGCTTCCCCATCCTCATGCCCAAGACCGGCGAGGCCACGCTCGAATACGAGACGGTGAACCAGGCGCAGGCGCTGTGGACCGCGCCCCGCTCGGAGATCAAGGAGGAGGAGTACCGGCAGTTCTACCAGCACCTGTCGCATGATTTCTCGGATCCGCTGGTCTGGAGCCACAACCGCGTCGAGGGACGGCGCGAGTACACGAGCCTGCTCTACGTGCCCGGCCACGCGCCCTTCGACCTGTGGCAGCGCGAGGCGCCGCGCGGCCTGAAGCTCTACGTGAAGCGTGTGTTCATCATGGACGACGCCGAGCAGTTCCTGCCGCTGTACCTGCGCTTCATCAAGGGCGTGGTCGACTCCAGCGACCTGCCGTTGAACGTCTCGCGCGAGATCCTGCAGCAGGACCCGGAAGTCGAGGCCATCCGCAGCGGGCTCACCAAGCGCGTGCTGGAGATGCTGGCGAAACTCGCGGCCGATGATGCGGAGAAGTACCGTACGTTCTGGAAGGAATTCGGCCAGGTCATGAAGGAAGGCATCGCCGAGGACTCGGGCAACCGCGAGAAAATCCTGCCGCTGCTGCGGTTCGCCAGCACGCACGAGGCGGCGCAGGAACCCACGGTGAGCCTGGCGGACTACGTGTCGCGCATGAAGCCGGACCAGGAACACATCTACTACCTCATCGCCGACAGCGTCGAGGCTGCGCGCGGCTCGCCCTACATCGAGCAGCTCAAGGAGCATGGCATCGAGGTGCTGCTGCTCGCGGACCGGATCGACGCCTGGATCAGCGAACAGTTCGGCAAGTTCGAGGGCAAGTCCTTCCGCAACGCCGCGCGCGGTGATCTCGGCCTGGGCAAGCTCGAGACCGAGTTCGACAAGCTGCGCAAGGAGAACGATCTCAAGGAGAGCAAGGGCCTGCTCAAGCGCGTCAAGGACGCGCTGGGCGAGAAGGTGGAGGAGGTGCGCGTCGGCACCCGTCTCAAGGACTCCCCGACCTGCCTCGTGGTGGGCGAGAACGAACCGGATGCGGCGATGCGCCGCCTGCTGGAGGCCACTGGCCAGAAGATGCCGGCGGGCAAGCCCATCCTCGAACTGAACGTCGGTCATCCGCTGGTGAAGTTCCTCGACCGCGAAAGCAATGCCGAATCCTTCGGCGAGCTGGCGACGCTCCTGTACGAGCAGGCCGCGCTGGTGGAAGGTGATCGCATCGGCAATCCCGTGGACTACGTGCAGCGCCTCAACCGCCTGCTGATCCGACTCACCGGCGCGGCGGCCTGAGACATTCGAAATGCTCGCGGCCATGTCGGCCTCGCATTTCATCGCCAACGAGCGCGTCGCATCGCTCGATGGCCAGACCCTGCCCGTCATCGATCCCTGCGATGGGCAGCCTTTCGCGGTCATCGCGCGCGGGGGCGCCCGGGATGTGGATTCGGCGGTTCGAGCCGCCCGCGTGGCCTTCGAAGGCGCGTGGGGCGCACTGTCCGCGCTGGACCGCGGCCGGTTGATGATGAAGCTCTCGCAGGCGTTGCTCGATCACGGTGAGGAACTCGCGCTGCTCGAGGCCCGCGATACCGGCAAGGCGCTGGGAACGGCGCGCAACGATGCCGTGGTGCTGGCGCGCTACTTCGAGTACTACGCCGGCGCCTGCGACAAGCTGCATGGCGAGACCCTGCCCTACCAGTCCGGCTACACGGTGCTCACGCTGCGCGAGCCGCATGGCGTCACTGGCCACATCCTGCCGTGGAACTATCCGCTGCAGGTGGTCGGCCGCAGCGCGGGGGCGGCGCTGGCTGCGGGCAATGCCTGCGTCGTCAAGCCCGCCGAGGATGGGAGCCTGTCGATCCTCAGGGTCGCCGAGCTCGCCGCCGCGGCCGGGTTTCCTGCCGGCGCGCTCAATGTCGTGACTGGCCTGGGTGGGGAAGCCGGCGCTGCGCTCAGCGACCACGCCGGCGTCGATCATCTCTCCTTCACGGGCTCGACGGCCACCGGGAGGCTGGTGGCGCATGCCGCGGCCGAGCGTCACTGCCCGGTGGTGCTCGAGCTCGGCGGCAAGTCGCCGCAGATCGTGTTCGCGGACGCGGATCTCGATGCGGCGGTGCCGGTCATCGTCAATGCCATCGCGCAGAACTGCGGGCAGACCTGCTCGGCGGGCAGCCGGTTGCTGGTCGAGCGGGGCGCCTACGAGCCGCTGCTCGATCGCCTCGCCGCACGGTTTCGCCAGCTGCGCTCCGGCCCCGCCTCGCTCGATCCGGACATGGGCCCGCTGGTGAACCGGCGGCAGTACGAGCAGGTGCGCGCCTTCCTGGCACGCGCCAGTGCCGACGGCCTGACCGTGGCCGCGCAGGGCACGGTGATGCCGGGATCCCCGCCCGGCGGCTTCTACCAGGAGGCCGTGCTGCTGCGCGACGTGCCGCCGGAGCACGAGCTCGCGCAGCGCGAGATCTTCGGACCGGTGCTCATCGCCATGCCCTTCGACGGCGAAGCGCACGCGGTCCGCCTCGCGAATGGTACGCCGTACGGCCTGTGCGCCGGCATCTGGACGGCGGACGGCGCACGCCAGCTCCGGCTCGCGCGGCGCCTGCGTTGCGGCCAGGTGTTCATCAACAACTATGGCGCCGGCGGCGGGGTCGAGCTGCCGTTCGGCGGCGTGAAATCCAGCGGCCATGGCCGTGAGAAGGGCTTCGAGGCGCTGCTCGGTTTCACCACCTTGAAGACCATCGCCATCCGGCACGGAGTGTAGGACATGCGTCTTGCGGGCAAAGTCGCCGTCGTCACCGGCGCGGCCTCGGGTTTCGGTGAAGGCATCGCGCGGCGCTTCGCGCAGGAGGGCGCGAAAGTCATCGTCGCGGATCTCAACGAGGCGGGCGGCCATCGCGTCGTCGCGGCCATCCTCGAGACTGGCGGCGCGGCGAGCTTCGTGCCGGTGGATGTGTCCAGCCACGCGAGCATGGGCGCGCTGCTGCAAGCCTCACTCTCGGCCTACGATACCGTGGACATCCTCATCAACAATGCCGGCATCGCGCACCGTAACCGGCCGATGCTCGAGGTGCCCGAGGCGGAGTTCGACCGCATCTTCGCGGTGAACGTGAAGAGCATCTACCTGTCAGCCGTGCATTTCGTGCCGCATTTTCGCAAGGCGGGCGGCGGTGTGTTCGTCAACATCGCCTCCACCGCGGCGATCCGGCCGCGGCCGGGCCTCACCTGGTACAACGGCACCAAGGGCGCAGTGCTGGTCATCTCCAAGTCGATGGCGGCGGAGCTGGCCCGCGACAACATCCGCGTCAATTGCGTGAACCCGGTGCTCGGCCCCACCGGTCTGACCGAGCAGTTCATGGGGGTGCCCGACACCCCTGAGAACCGCCAGCGCTTCCTGGCCACCATCCCCCTGGGACGGCTGTCGACGCCGGCGGATGTGGCCGCCGCCTGCCTGTACCTGGCCTCCGACGAAGCTTCGTTCATCACCGGCGCCTGCCTCGAGGTGGATGGCGGGCGCTGCGTCTGATCACGCCATTGCCGGCTCTGGCGGGCGTGAGGGGACAACTTGACCATCTGGTCTGTAGAACTCCAGTGATCCTTCCGCGGTGGAGCGAATGAAGTACCCACCTTCGTGCACGGCACGATGATGGAACCGGCACAGCATCACCAGGTTCGGCAAGGAGGTACCGCCGCCGCGCCCCCAATGGTGCACGTGATGCGCGTCGAGGAATCGGTGGTTCTCGCAACCGGGGAATCGGCAGCCGCGGTCGCGCCGGGCCAGTGCCCGCCGTATGGCCGACGGAACCGTTCGAGTCCTGCGTCCAATATCCAGCGGCTCGCCTCGTTCGTTCTCGCGAATGACGACGCGCGATGAGTCGCAGGCAACCCGGCGAGCCGTTTCAGCGGCGATGGCGGGACCATTCTCGATCTCGCAACAGCCATCATCATCGTCTGATAGCGTCTGTGAATCGACGTGCAGTACCACCTGGTAGCGATCCGCGCTCTTGGAGTCGGATGATCCCCCGCTCAGGTACGACTCGGCGATGAGCGCGAGAGCGTCCGCGCTGCGCATGGCAAGACTCGGCAGCGCCCCAGGCTCACTCCCCGACGCTTCTGCAGAAACGTCACTCCGGTGCAGTTGATCGCGGGCAGCCTCCAGCGCCTTGATCATCACGGCGCCCGCGATGGCCGGCAGGCGCGCCTTGAGCACGACACTGCCATCCTCGTCGAAGTACCAGTGAACCTCGCGGGATATCTGCTGGCAGGCCTCCTGCGAAAGAGCAAGTTCCTGTTCAGCGCGCCGGTACTGCCGCACGAGCCGCTCGACGTGCTGAGCCGTGCCGCTGCGGCCGATCTCGAGCAGCTCGGCCTCAGTCGACGGGCTTGCGATTCGAGTCAGCGCTCGCACCTTCGAGTAGCTCAGTTGGCCGGCCGCCATCGCTTTGGAGATTTGAGGCAGGGTCACCAGCGCGTGGGCGACGCGAATCCGTTCCCGCGCCGCCCCGAGGTCCAGTCCGCAGTGGAAGTTGAGCCAATGGGCACACGAGACGAAGGCGCCTTCTGCCCAGCCACGGCGCCGGTCGAATTCCGCGATCAACAGCAGCCAGCGGTGTTCCGCCGAGTGAATGTGCGTGGCAAGCTCGGTGATCTTCGCTTCCAGCAGCTCCAGCGGAACTGTGGCGGATTCGTTCTGAGCGGAGCCGTCCATGGCTGCCTCCTCCACTGATATTTACAGTATGCTAATCCGCTGGACGCGTGGGTTTGCGTCGTCTTTGTTCAGATTGAGCGCTCTGGCGGCAAGTGCATCCTTCGCTTATAACCGGAGTGAATGAAAACCTGAGCAAACGGCAGTTCACGCGCATCGTGTGGGGGCTCACGATGGCGACAGACAGGGCGAATCGCTGTACGGGCAGTTCTTTGCAGGAGATAGGGGATGAACTTACGCATTCTGGCGGTACTGGCGGGAAGCGCCTCCGTGCTGGCGCTGGGCAGCGCCTTCGCGGAGTCCACCCGGCTGGAGGAGATCGTGGTGACGGCGCAACGCAAGGTGGAGTCGGCGCAGACCATCGGTCTCGCGTTGTCGGTGGTGGCGGGTGATGACCTGGCGGAAAAAGGCGTGCAGAAGGTCAACGACCTGCAGAATGCCACGCCCAGCCTCGAGGTCGAGCCGGCCTTCGGCAGCGGGCAGCCGCAATTCCGTCTGCGCGGCGTGGGTTTCATCGACTACACCGCCAACAACAGTTCGCCCGTCGGCGTCAGCATCGACCAGGTGGCGCTGCCGTTTCCGATCCAGTCGCAGGGCCAGTTGTTCGACATCGACCGGGTGGAAGTGCTGCGCGGCCCGCAGGGCACGCTCTACGGCCGCAACACCACCGGCGGTGCGGTCAATTTCATCACCAACCGGCCGACCGCGGATTTTCACGCCGGCATTACCGCCGAGGCCGGGTCGCATCGCGGACTGAACGCCGAAGGATTCGTGTCGGGCGCGCTGGCCGATACGCTGAACGGGCGATTGTCCTGGGCCACCGAGCAGGGCGGCGCCTGGCAGCGGGATCGCATCTCCGGTGAGAACCTCGGCGACAAGCACAAGGTGGCGGCGCGCGCGCAATTCGACTGGACGCCCGCGCAAGGCGTTGACCTTCTGCTCAACCTGCACTTCTCGCAGGACCGTTCCGAAAGCCCTGGCCTGCAGTTGTTCCGCGATTACGATCCCGGCAATGGCAACCCGGTGATACCCGCCGATGCGAGCCCGTACCTCACCGGTTGGAGCCTGCAGCCGGGCTTCGCGCAATCCCTGGGCATTGCGCCGTTCCACCGTCCCGGTGTGAACAACAGCAACAACGGCGTGGATCTCACCGCCAGGATCGACATCGGTGCAGTGCAACTCACCAGCATCACGGCCTACAACAAGCTGCTGCGGCGTGAGCTCGGCGACTGGGATGCCACCCAGTATGCGCAGTCCGACGCCTATTTCCGTGACACGGCCAAGGTGTTCTCGCAGGAGGTGCGCCTGGCTTCTACCGGCACCGGCGCGTTCGGCTGGCTGGCCGGCGTGTACTACTCGAATGAGAAGTTCGCCGAAGACTTCTTCAGCGATTTCAACCAATCACCGCTGGTGGGCGGCACCGCACACACCAGTTCATCGCAGGATGGAAGGTCCTTCGGCATTTTCGGTCAGGTCAACTACCGGTTCACGTCCCGGTTGAAGGGGATCCTGGGGCTGCGCTTCGAGCACGAGTCGCGCGATCTGAACGACCTCAGCACCAGTTTCGAGATTCCCGGCGTCGTGGTCATCCCCTCGCTCACCGGTCCGCAGAACCGTACCGCGAGCAATTCCGACGGCAGCGGCAAGATCGGCCTCGAGTACCAGGTGACTGACCGCACCCTGCTGTACGGATCCATCAGCCGCGGCGTGAAGTCCGGTGGCTACAACATCCACAACACAGTGAACGCCGCCAGCGTGGGACCGTTCGCGCCGGAGAAGCTCCTCGCCTATGAGCTCGGCGTGAAGAGTGATGTGACCGCCACCTTCCGGCTCAACGCCTCGGTGTTCTACTACGACTACCGCGACCAGCAAGTGCTGTCGAAGGTATTCGATCCCGTGTCGCAGTCCTACATCGGCAGCTTCGTCAATGCGCCCAAGTCCGAGATCCACGGCATCGAGGTGGAGGCGACCTGGCGGCCGGTCGAGGGCCTTACGATCGATCAGTATGCAGGCTACAAGACTGGCAAGTACAAGAGCGCGATCCTCAACGGTGACACCCCCCCGAAGGATTTCAACGGCCAGGATCTGAGTTTTCCCAAGGCCAGCTACGGCGGTGATGTCTCCTATGATGTCCACCTGGGCGCGCTCAAGCTGACGCCTGAGCTGAATTACAGCTATCACGCCGAGTACAAACAGTTGTTCCTGCTTGGTCCGGATTACACGCTGCCCTCCTACTGGCTGGCGAATGCCAACCTGACACTGGCGCCTGCCGAAGGCAGGTCATGGACTGCCTCGCTGTGGGTGCGCAACCTGTTCGACAAGCGTTATGACCTGACTCGCAATTTCTTCCTGCCAGGCTCCTTCGTCGCGGCCGCCGGCGAGCCTGCCACCTTCGGCATACGCGCCTCGTATTCCTTCTAGGATGGCGCAGCGGTGAAGCTCGCGATGAAAGTCCTCGGCGTCCTTGCCGGCCTCGCGGTCATCGGAGTGATCGCCGCCTGGTTGAAGTACCGAGGCCCCGACATCCCCTTCGAAACCCTTGACCAGCAGTACGCCGATGCGCATTCGCATTTCATCGACCTGCCGGGCGGGGTGCGGGTGCACTATCGCGACGAGGGCAAGCCGGATGGCCCGGTGCTGGTGCTGCTGCATGGCTATGGCGACTCCTTCACGAGCTGGGAGGGCTGGGTCGCCGCGCTCGGCGACCGTTACCGGCTGATCAGCCTGGATTTTCCCGGCCACGGACTCACCCGTGCACCCGCCGGTTACCGGCTCGATGCCGAGGCCTTGGTGGACGTGGTGGAGTCGGTCGCGGCGCGGCTGCAGCTCGATTCGTTCGCCCTGGCGGGCAACTCCATGGGTGGCGGCGTCGCCTGGCGCTATGCCATCCACGTGGCAGGACGCACGCCTGCGCATCTGAAGGCGCTGATCCTGCTCGATGCCGCCGGCTTCCCGCCCGAAGGGCCGCCGAAGGCGGTGCCGCTGGCATTTCGCCTGTTGCGGTACCCGCTGGGCCGCAAGCTCCTCGCCAGCATTGACAACACGCCGTTCATCCAGGAGGGGTTGAAGGTGGACGTGGCCGACCCGTCGGTGATCACGCCGGCGTTGGTGGCCCGCTGGGCGAAGTTCCAGCGCGCGCCGGGCCATCGCGACATCCTCATGTCGGTGGATATTTCGAGCCAGTTGGCGGCCACCACGGAAGGACTGTCGCATATCTCAGTCCCGACGTTGGTGGTGCACGGCGAGGTCGATCCGTTGATCGAACTGGCCAGCTCACGCCGCATGGCGGCGGCGATTCCCGGCGCGCGGCTCCTGGTCTATCCTCGCGTGGGTCACCTGCCGCAGATCGAGATCCCGCAGCGCTCGGCGGCGGATGTGGCGGAGTTCCTCGCCTCGCTCGAGTAGACCATGCGCCAAGATTTCCTCGGCAATCCCGTCAGCGTCGATGACGATAAGACCCTGGCGGGCATAGACGATTTCATCGAGGGCTTCCTCGCCTACGAACGGCGCGCCGAGAACATCCTCGCGGCCGCGGATGCCGATCCCGGTTGCTGCCTGGCGCAGTGCTACGCCGGCCTGCTGTGGATGTTCCTGGAGGCGCCGGAGGCGCCGCGGCGCGCGGCCCTCTACCAGGAGCGCGCCGAGCGTCTCGCGGTCAAGGCCACGGAACGCGAGCGCATGAACGTGGCGCTTCTGTCCGCCTGGGCACGCGATGACATGCCCGAGGCGGGCCGCCTCGCCGACGAAGTCGCCGCCCGATTCCCTCAGGATCTCATGGTGGTCAAGCTCCACCAGTACTTCGACTTCAACCGCGGCAACTTCACCGGCATGCTGAGGAGTGCGCTGGCGGTCCGCGACGCTCACGCCGAGCTTCCCTACCTGCACGGCATGCTCGCCTTCGCCTACGAGCAGTGCCACCTGCTGGAGGAGGCCGAGCTCAGCGCACACCGGGCGCTGTCGCTCAAGCGCAAGGAACCCTGGGCGCAGCATGCGCTCGCGCATGTCTACCTCACCCGCGGTCACATCGAGGACGGCGCGTGGTTCCTGGAAAGCGTCGCCGATACCTGGACCGGCCTGAATTCGTTCATGTACACGCACAACTGGTGGCACCTCGCGGTGTTCTACTTGAGCCAGGGCCGGGATGAGCGCGTGCGCGAGATCTACGACCAGCACTGCTGGGGCATGCTCAAGAGCTATTCGCAGGACCAGGTGGGCGCCGTGTCGCTCCTGGCCCGCATGGAACTGGCGGGCATCGACGTCGGGGACCGCTGGACGGACCTCGCCGATCATCTGCGCGCGCGCTCGCAGGACACGGTGCAGCCCTTCCTCAGCGTGCAATACCTGTATGGCCTCGCGCGCGCCGGCCTCGCGGAGGCCGACGTGCTGCTCGAGGCCATCCGCGAACGCGCGCGGACGGCGCCGGACTTCGTGCGCGGCGCCTGGGCAGAAGCCGCGCTGCCGGCGGCGGAAGGCTTGCTCGCCCATGCCCGCGGCGACTTCGCTCTCGCGCGCCGGCGCCTGGCCGCCGCGGTGCCCCGCATGATCGAGGCGGGAGGGAGCCACGCGCAACGAGACCTGTTCGACCAGTTCCTGCTCGATGCGCGCCTGCGCAGCGGCGATCTGAACCTCGCGCAGCAGCAGCTCGAGCTGCGCCGGGCGCAGGATCCGCTGAGCGTGCCGATCAACACTGCGTTGGCGGGCCTGTACGAGCGGCTCGGCCTCCCTGCGCAGGCGGCGACGGCCCGCGCACGGCTCGAAGACTGATCATGCAGGCCACTCTCCCGGACGAAGTCCTGCAGCGCATCGACTCGCGGCGCGAGGACATGGTGGAGCTGGCGCGCGAACTGGTGCGATTCCCCACCGTGAACCCGCCCGGCGAGGCCTACGAACCCTGCGTGCGCTTCCTCGGCGAGCGGCTGCGCGACCGCGGCTTCGAGGTGAACTATGTGAGGGCCAGCGGCACGCCGGGCGACAGCGACCGCTGGCCCCGGATCAATGTCATCGCGCGACGCGCAGGCAGCCGCCCGGGTCCTTGCGTGCACTTCAACGGTCACCTGGACGTCGTACAGGCCGGAGCGGGGTGGTCGCTGGATCCGTTCGCGGCCATCGTGCGCGACGGACGCCTGTACGGGCGGGGCACCTGCGACATGAAGGCCGGCCTCGCCGCGGCGGTCATCGCGGTCGAGTCGCTGTTCGAGTCCGGCCTCGCGATTCCCGGGAGCCTCGAGATCTCCGGCACCGTGGATGAGGAGTCAGGCGGCTTCGGCGGGGTGCACTATCTCGCGCAGCGCGGCTGGTTCTCCGCGCCCCGGGTGGATCACGTCATCATCCCCGAGCCCCTGAACGTGGATCGCGTCTGCATCGGCCATCGCGGCGTGTGGTGGGCGGAGCTCACCACGCACGGACGCATCGCCCATGGCTCGATGCCCTTCCTCGGGGACTGCGCCATCCGCCACATGCAGGCGGTGCTCGAACGCTTCGAGCACGAGCTGTACCCGCAACTCGCGCAGCGCCGCACGCGCATGCCGGTGGTGCCGGAAGGCGCGCGCCAGTCGACGCTCAACCTGAACTCCCTGCACGGCGGAGCCGCCGAGCAGCCAGGGGATGGCCTGCCCGCGCCCTGCGTGCCGGACTCCTGCCGCCTGGTCATCGACCGGCGCTTCCTCATCGAGGAGGATCCGCTGCGCGTCAAGGCCGAGGTGCGCGAACTGCTCGAACGGCTGGCGGCGGAGCGGCCGAACTTCCGCTACACGCTGCGCGACCTGTTCGAGGTCCACCCCACCCTGGCCGATCCGGACGGGCCGGTCGCACGCAGCACCGCCGCGGCGATCCGTGCGGTGCTGGGGCGCGAGGCGCAGTTCGTCTGCTCGCCCGGCACCTATGACCAGAAGCACATCGATCGCATCGGACGCCTGAAGGAATGCATCGCCTACGGGCCCGGCATCCTCGACCTTGCGCATCAGCCGGATGAATATGTGATCATCGAGGACATGATCGCGTCCAGCAAAGTCATGGCGATGTCGGCCTGGTCATTGCTGTCGCGCGCCGCGTGAGGCGCTTGCCCGCGGCATTCGCCGCCGCGTTCATCGCCTGCGTCCTGATGCCGGCGGCCACCGCGTCCCCGGCGGCGATGGAGCCGGGCGGGCGCATCGTCCTCGGCATGCAGCTCGAGCCGCCGGTGCTCGACCCCACCATCAACCCGGCCGCAGCCATCGCGGAACTCCTGCAGGACAATGTCTACGAGACCCTGGTGCGATTCACGCCCCGGGGCGAGGTGCAGCCGCTGCTGGCGCGGCGCTGGCAGGTCTCAGCCGACGGCCTCAACTACCGCTTCGAGCTGCAAGGTGGCGTGCGCTTCCATGACGGCACGGTGTTCGATGCCGCCGTGGCCAAATTCGCGCTCGACCGGGCGCGTGCCGCCGGCTCGCGCAATCCGCAGCGGGCACGCCTGGAGGCGATCCGGTCGGTGGAGGTGGTCGATCCGCTCACGCTGGAACTGCGGCTCTCGCATCGCGATGGGCAGTTACTGCAGAACCTGGGGATGACCGCCTTCGTCATGGTCAGCCCCGCCAGTGCCGAGGGCAATGCGATAACGCCCGTGGGCACGGGTCCCTTCCGGTTCAGCGCCTGGCGGCGAGGCGATGGCGTCGAGCTCGTGCGCAACGACGCCTACTGGGGCACTCGGCCTTCGCTGCGCGCGGCCCGATTCGCCTTCATCCCGGACCCGGCGGCCGCCTATGCCGCGCTGATGTCCGGTGACGTGCAGGTGTTCGCCAACTTTCCCTCGCCGGAGAGCCTCGCGCAGTTCCAGCGCGATCCGCGCTTCGTGGTGCGCGAATCCGGCTCGGAAGGCGAGACGCTGCTCGCCCTGAACAACCGCCGGCCACCGCTCGATGACCTGCGGGTACGGCGCGCGATCGCGCATGCCATCGACCGCCGCGCCGTCATCGATGGCGCAATGTTCGGCCACGGCCAGCCCATCGGCAGTCATTTCCCGCCGCAGCGCGCGGGCGCGGTGGACCTCACCGGCCGTTACCCCTACTCGGTGTCGCGCGCGCGGCAGCTCCTCACGGAGGCTGGTTACCCTCACGGCTTCACGCTGACGTTGAAGCTGCCGCCACCATCCTACGCCCGGCGCAGCGGGGAGATCATCGCCGCGCAGCTCGCGCAGGTGGGCATCAAGGCCCGACTCGAGAACATCGAATGGGCGCAGTGGCTGGACCAGGTGTTCGCGCGCCATGAGTTCGATGCCACGGTGATCCAGCACGCGGAAGCCTTGGACTACGACATCTACGCACGCGATGATTATTACTTCGGCTACGCCAATGCCGGGTTCAAGCCGCTGCTGGCGGCGCTGGGGGACGCGGCTGACGAACCGGCCCGGCTCGCCGCCCTCGCCGCGATCCAGCGACGCATCAGCGAGGACTCGGTGAATGCCTTCCTCTTCCAGTTCCCCAAGCTCAGCGTCATCGACCGGCGCATCGAAGGCCTGGTGCTCGATGATCCCCTGAACGCGACGCCTCTGGGATCCGTGCACCTGAATGCACCGATCCCGGCGGCCGATGCCGCGCAGGCGGGTGCGAGCCCGGACGTCGGGGGAAAAGGGTGGCTGGCGTGGCTGCTGGGCGCGGCATTGCTGGCAGCGGCCGGACGGCTGCTCGGCCTGCGCCAGACGCTGCGGCGCATGGCGGTGCTGGCCGGCACGCTGCTGGCGGCCAGTGTCGTCATCTTCCTCGTGCTGCAGGTGGCGCCGGGCGATCCGGTGCGCTTCATGCTCGGCCTGACGGCCGAGCCCGCGCTGGTGGATGCCATGCGGGCGGATCTGGGGCTCACCGGACCGCCCCTGCATCGCTACCTCACGTGGATCGCAGGCTGCCTGCACGGCGACTTCGGCATCAGCTACACCTACCGGGTGCCGGTGGGCGGACTCATCGCCGAGCGTCTCACCGTGTCCCTGCCGCTGGCGGCGTACGCGCTGCTGCTCACCGCGCTGATCGCAGTGCCGCTGGGCGTGCTCGCCGCCCGTCACCGAGGACGCTGGGGTGAACCGGTGATTTCCCTGCTGACCCAGGTGGGCGTGGCGGTGCCGAACTTCTGGCTGGGCATCCTGCTGATCCTCGTCTTCGCCGTGTCACTGCGCTGGGTGCCGGCCGGTGGCTTTCCCGGCTGGCAGGCCGGCTGGCGCGCAGCGCTGGGCGCGCTGACGCTGCCGGCGGTGGCACTCGCATTGCCGCAGGCGGCGATCCTCGCGCGGGTGCTTCGCGCGGCGCTCCTCGAGGTGCTGCAGGAAGACTTCGTGCGCGCGGCCCGCGCCAAGGGACTGTCCGCATCCGCGGCCCTGTGGCGTCACGCCCTGCCGAACGCGCTCCTGCCCGTGCTGACCGTGCTGGGGCTGCAACTCGGGTTCCTGCTCGCCGGCGCGGTGGTGGTGGAGAACGTGTTTTACCTGCCCGGGCTCGGAAGGCTGGTGTACCAGGCCATCACGCAGCGCGACCTCATCGTCGTGCAAGCGGTGCTGCTGCTGCTGGTGGCGGCCGTGGTGATGGTGAGCTTTCTCGTGGACGTGGCCTACGCGTGGGTGGATCCGCGCCTGCGCCAGCGAGGTGAAGCATGAGCGAGCCCGCCAGGACCCGGGGTCCGCTCATCGCCGGGTCGATCATCTGCGCCGCATTCCTCCTCGCCGCGCTCATCGGACTGGCCTGGGCGCCCCAGGATCCCACCCGGATGGACATCGCGCACAAGTTGGTGGGTCCCTCGGCGGCCCATTGGTTCGGCACCGATCAGTTCGGCCGTGACGTGCTGTCGATGCTGCTGGTCGGCGCGCATCTTTCCCTGGGTGTGGCGCTGCTCGCCGTGCTGATCGGGCTGTGCGCCGGCGTTCCGCTCGGACTCCTGGCGGCTGCCACCGAAGGACGAGGCTGGTCGGAGCTCGTGCTGCGCGCGAACGACCTGGTGTTCGCCTTCCCGTCGCTCCTGCTCGCCATCCTGATCACGGCGGTGTGGGGGCCGGGCGCGCTCACGGCCATCCTCGCCATCGGCATTTTCAACGTGCCCGTGTTCGCGCGGCTCACGCGCGGATCGGCGCTGTCGCTGTGGCGGCGCGATTTCGTGCTGGCCGCGCAGGTGGCGGGCAAGGGGCGCGTGGCCATCTCGCGGCAGCACGTGCTGCCGAACCTGGCCTCGCTCCTGCTGGTGCAGTCCACGCTGCAGCTCTCGCTGGGCGTGCTGGCCGAGGCGGCGCTGTCCTACCTCGGCCTGGGCGCGCAGCCGCCGCAGCCAAGCTGGGGCCGGATGCTGAACGAGGCGCAGACGCTCACCGCGCTGTCGCCCACGCTCGCGCTGTTCCCGGGACTGGTCATCGTCATCACCGTGCTGGGCCTGAACCTGCTCGGCGACGGACTGCGTGATCGCCTCGATGTGCGGACCTGACCCGATGCGGCCCTTGCTCGAGGTCTGCGGACTGAACGTGGCGGCGGCCGGACGGCCGCTGCTGCGCGATCTCTCGTTCACCATGCGCGCGGGTGAACGGGTGGGACTCGTGGGCGAATCCGGATCGGGCAAGTCGCTGACCGCGCTGGCCCTGCTGCATCTGCTGCCCGCGGGTCTCGCGGTCTCGGGCCAGGTGAGCTTCGACGGCGCGGCACTGGAGCACATGGACGAGGCACAGCTTCAGCGACTGCGCGGCGCGGGCATCGGCCTCGTGTTCCAGGAGCCGCTCAGTGCGCTTGATCCCTTGATGAACATCGGCGAGCAGATCGCAGAGTCGCTGCGGGTCCACCGCCGCCTGCCGCGCCGCGAGATTATGCAGGGTGTGATCGGGATGCTCGGGCGCGTGGGGCTCACGGCGCAGGGCGTGGGAGCCGAGCGCTATCCGCACGAGATCTCCGGCGGGCAGCGGCAGCGCGTGGCGCTGGCCATGGCGCTTGCGCCCCGTCCCCGGCTGCTGGTCGCCGACGAGCCGACCACGGCGCTGGATGTGCGTTCGCAGGCCGACGTGCTCGCGCTGATGATGAGGCTGGTGCAGGAGGAGGGCGCCGCGCTGCTGCTCATCAGCCACGACCTGCCGATGGTGGCGCAGCACACCGAGCGCATCCTCGTCATGCAGGCGGGGAGCCTGGTCGAACAGGCGGACAGCACCCGGCTGCTGGCGCAGGCGGAACATCCCTACACGCGCGAGCTGGCGGCGGCGTCGCGGCTGCCGCGCCTTCGGTCCGGCGCCGCGCAGGGCCCGGTCACCGAGCCACCACTGCTCGCGGTGCAGGGACTGGTGTGCCGCCATCGGGGACGGCGCGCGCTGGACGAGGTCAACTTGTCGGTGATGCCGCGCGAATCCGTGGGCATCGTCGGCGAGTCCGGTGCGGGCAAGTCCACCCTGCTGCGCGCCATCCTCGGCGTGGAACCGGTGAGCGCGGGCCGGATCCTGTTGCAGGGCGAATCACTGCTCGAGGCGCGCGGTGAGTCCCTACGGCGGCTCCGGCGTGCGGTGCAATGCGTGTTCCAGGATCCGGTGAGCAGCTTCGATCCCCGCTGGCGCATCGGCGACATCGTCGCCGAACCCCTGCACCTACTGGAGTCGCCCCTCTCCCCCCACCTGCGGCGCCAGCGAGTCACGCACTGGATCGAGCGCATGGGCCTGTCGGCCGGCGATGTGGATCGGTATCCCCACCAGTTCTCCGGCGGACAACGCCAGCGCATCGCGCTGGCGCGCGCACTCATCGTCGAGCCGGCGCTGGTGGTGCTCGATGAGGCGGTGTCCGCGCTGGATGCGGCGACGCGACGGCAAGTGCTCCAGTTGCTCGCGGATCTCTCGCAAGCACAGGGTCTCGCCTACCTCTTCGTATCCCACGACCTTGCGGCGCTCGAGGCGCTCACCGACCGTGTGCTGGTGCTCGAGGAGGGGAAGGTGGTGGATCAGGGCGCGACGGGGGAGGTTCTCGCGCGCTTCAGGGGAAGCGGCCGCGAGCGATAGATGGAACGTCTGAACGTCTTCGGTGATTGGCGGCGCTTGACGATACATGTCATCGGCGTGTGGTCGCCGATGCGCTTCGTGGAGCGCAATCGGTGATACGGAATTCTCGAGCAAGGGATGATGGATATGAAGGGACTCTTTCTCTGCATCCACCGCGGCTGCAACGCATGTGCTTCGAATCTTCGCATCCGTCATGGTTGCGGTACTGATCGGAATGACGTTTTCCTCTCCGGCCCGCGCGGTTTTCAAGGAAGGGAGGCTCGTATGCCGCTGCCTCCAGATATTTTTCAGTCGATAAAAGATTTCTTGAATATTGGCACATCACCGCGATACCTGGCCCCTGGTTGGAGAAATCTGGAGACCGGGTATAGCCTCGTGAAGGCGAATGTCCTATATCATACCGACGGTTATGCTGCGGAAGGTGAGGCAACCGCCGGGGCGGTGATTGTCGAGCAACGCGAGAATGAGCATTAATCTCCGACATGTTCAACGGATACTCGGGATCTCGCTTTCTACGGCCGCAGTTGTCGCGGCATTGGTGCGAATCGGTCGCGAGGGATCTGCGGGACATAAGCTGGAGGCCGATTTATTTCTCTTGGTAATGTGTGTTTACTGCGGTTGGTTTCTACTCCGCAGGAGTCGTGGGTTGCCCGCAAACTTGTGACGACGCGAATCGGTTGCGATGACGATGAAGCGATGGATGAGTTTTCGGACTGGGCATCGGTCGTGTGCGCAATCCTGTTGATTTTGTATAGCGTCGGCATCACATTTGCCTGGATTTAGTTCGGTTCAGGGCCATTTCCGGCTCCCAAGAGCGTCATATTGGGAGTCATATTCCTAAGTTCCATTTTAACGCACTTGGGCAGATGGTGAAGAAATCCGGCGGTGGCAACAGCCTTATGATGTACGACGAGGCGGGCCATTTGATCGGTGAATACTCCACCACCGGCGCTGTGACGCAGGAGACGATCTGGCTGGGAGATATCCCTGTGGCCACGATCCGGCCCAATGGCTCCGCCTACGATATCTTTTACATCCACACTGATCAGATCAATTCACCGCGCGTCGTAAGCCGGCCGAGCGATAACAAATTGCGGTGGCGGTGGGATTGGACGAGTCCGTTTGGAAGCGGAGCGCCCAATGAAAACCCGGCATCGCTTGGGACGTTCACGCTGAACTTGCGGTTCCCTGGGCAGTTCTTAATGAGCGAGACGGGTAACAAGCAGAATTGGTTTAGAGATTATGACGGAACTGCGACTCGGTATTTGCAATCAGATCCCATAGGGCTGATTGGCGGCGGGAACACGTATGGGTACGTAAGCCAAAACCCGCTTAGCTGGGTCGATCCGTTCGGTCTTGTTGAAGGGAGTCCGGCAAATGTTGCTCGGCGAGCAGCAATCGATCGTATCGCGCGAAGCTACGCTGGAAGCACTGCGTGGGCATTTCTCCAAATCGGAGCGGCTTTTGTGGCCCATTGTGGCCCACGGCAGTACCGGCGGCAGTTCAGCGCGCGGCGGTTCTGATGAGATCGAGTGCCTCACGCGCGGCGAGGATGGGGATGTTGCGGAAGGTGCCGAGATCGAGCAGATCGCGGTCGCCAGAGACGATGCGGGCGGCGCCGGCGGCGAGCGCACAGGCGAGCACCTGGTCATCGTCGGGATCGCGGCTGACAGGTGCTGGGAGCGGCTGTGGATCGACGAGGACCGCCAGACGCTGATAGTCCGCGACGAGGCTGGCGGCCGAGAGGTTGGCGTTCTGGATACGCCGGGTGAACTTGCTGCGAGCGATGACCTCGGCGAGTTCGGCGAGTAGGACGAGGCTGGTGTGCAGCGTGATGGCCCCGGCGCGCGCCCGGTTGATGATCTGGCGCGGTGGTCCTGATCCCTGCCAGAGAAGCCCCGACAGGACGGTGTTGGTGTCAGCGACGATCCGCACGGGCGCGCCGCTCGGCGCGCACGGCGTCGATCTCGGCCTGGATCTCCTCGGCGCTCATGGCAGGCTCATCCAGGGCATCGAGCCGCTTGAAGGCCTCGCCGAGCCGCTGTGCGGCATCCGAGCGCACCTGGGCGTCGCGTTTTTCCAGGAAATCCACGAAGTCTTCGACCTCGGCCTGCCGCTCCGGCGGCAGGCGCTCAAGCTTGTCGATCAGGGAGCGGGTGTTGGCGTTCATGAGGGTCAGCCGGTCTTGGAGATGAAGGCCTCGATGGTGCGCAATAGCGCATCCTGATCGCGCCGCGGGAGCTGCTCAATCTGTTGCAGGCGGCGGTAGAGGCGGCGGTTCTTGATCCGGCCGTTGGCAGCGGAGAGCCGCGCGGCCGCCTTGAGCCCGAGTAGTTCATCGGAGCTGGCATCGAGGATCTGGGCGATTTGGGCGAGGGCATCGGCGGGCAGGCGGATGACATCGTTCTCGTAGTCGGAGACGACGGGCTGGGAGACCTGCAGGTGTTCGGCAAGTTCGATCTGGGTCAGGCCCTTGTCGCGGCGCAATCGGGCGATGCGCGCGCCCAAGGTCTCGGGTGTTGAGGTCTTGGCCATGAGCCTATCCAGCAGTGGTGCGATGGACGGCAGTGTTTTTGGGAAGACCCGGGTGTGCATGGCGGTAGCCTGTTGTGTGATATAGGCGATGCCTATATTACTGATCGCCTTGTCGGTTGACCATAACGGGTCTTTAGTTCGGTTCAGCGTAATTTCCGGCTCTCAGGAGCGTCATATCGGGAGTCATATTATTGAGTTCTATAACTTTGAGGACGGATCGGCGCGATTACCCTCATCCCATTCTTCGTTGGAGGCCAGAGGGAAGAGGAGATGGGACCGGTTGATGGATGGTTGCATGGACTAGTTTCCGGGGCGCGGCACGTGCGAGGCGGTGCTGCGGCGCGCTTCCGCGCAGCCCCGCCTCAAGGAGGATTCGAAGCCTCGACGCCCCGCGCGATGGCGCGGGCAAGGCAATCAGCCGCCGCAGCACCCAGCTTCGCGACCTCCAGGGCACGGGCGGCACCCTGCAGCTTCACCTTGCCCGTGGCCAGCGCGAACACCGTGTCACCATCGAAGGGCGTGTGCGCGGGCCGCATGGCGCGGGCGATGCCATCCTGCGCCATCATCGCCAGGCGGCGGCATTCCGCGGTGCTCAGGTCCGCATCGCAGGCGATGACCGCCAGCGTGGTGTTCGTGCCGGCGATGGCCTCGAAGTCTGCGAGCCGTGACTGCGCCGGAAATGGCTCGATGGCCGGAACGGCATCCCGCGCCGGTTGCCGGCCGCCGAATTCCGCGTTGATCTCGAAGGGCCAGGCCCAGTAGGTCTGCCCGTCCGGCATGAGCACCGAACCCACGCAGTTCACGGCCACCAGTGCCCCAACCACCAGCCCTTCGTCGAGGGCGAGCGAGACCGATCCGATGCCGCCCGCGAGCTTTCCCGCCTGGGCGCCGCGCGCGGCGCCCACCGGGCCCAGCGCGAAGGAGTCCGCTGCCGATGCAACCGAGTCGATGCCGAGCTGGCGATAGGGTGGGGTGAGGCCCCAGCGCTTGTCGCCGGCATTGCCCAGGTCATGCAGCACTGCGCAGGGCACGATGGGGATCGGCACCTCCGGTGCCCGCAGAATGAGCCCGACGCCGCGGGCCGAGAGCGCGGCGGCCACGCCATCGGCGGCGCCGAGCCCGAACACCGAGCCGCCGGCGAGCACGATGGCATGCGCCCGCCCGACCAGGTTCTCGGGCGCCAGTGCCTCGATCTCGCGCGTACCGGGGCCGCCACCCCGCACATCGGCGGCCGCGGTGCAGCCCGGCCCGCACAGGAGCGTCGTCACCCCGCTGAGCACGCGCTCATCCTGTGAATGGCCGACCCGCAGGCCGGCGACGTCGGTGATGAGGTTGCGTGGACCGGGTGAGGGCATCAGTCAGTGGGCTCGGCGAGGACGGCGATGCCCTGCAACACGAGGTCGGGCACGAGTTCACCGCGCGACTGCATAGATTCCATGATGAGCGCGGCATCACCGCCAGTGACGAACAGCTTGGGATGCTCGCCCGTGCTCTGCTCGATCATCTGCGCGGCGCGATCCGCCATCGCCGCCGCGGCCACCACCGCCCCGCGGGTCACCGCGCTGATCGTGTTGTTGGCCAGCACGCCCGCGGTGGATTGGGCGCTGACCGACATCGCCGGTCCCACGCCATTGGTCTTGGACAACAGGCTCTCGCGCATCAGGTGGATGCCCGGGATGATCAGCCCGCCGAGGTGCTGGCCGTGCGCGTTGACGCTGTCGACCTTGATCGCCGTGCCGGCATCCACCACGCACAGCGAGGTATGCGCCAGGTTCCACGCGCCGATCACCGCCAGCCACCGGTCCGCGCCCAGGAGCGAAGGGTTGAGGTAGCCGTTGGTGAGTTCATGGAAGCTGCGGGTGGGCTTGAGGAACTCCGGTTCCAGTCCCCAGGCCTCCTGCGAGAAGCGGTGCAGGTTCCACGCCATCGCCTCGCCGGCCACGTTGCTCACCAGCACCCTCGAGGGGCGGCGGTCGGTGTCGAAGATTCCCTTGGACCAGGTTTCCGGATCGACCTCACGATGGACCACGGCCTGCTGGGCCGACAAGTGGGTGCCCTCGAGCCAGCCCCACTTCAGCCTCGTATTGCCCACGTCGATGACCAGCAACTTGCTCAACGGCTTCTCTTCTTGACGGTGCCCGCGGCTCTTCCCGACACGGCAAATCGCGACAGAATAGCATTGTCGCATTGCGATCAGCGGCGCACCGGGCAGTCCGCCATTCGTCCGCCCACTGTCCGCAGTGTCCGCCGCGGACAGCGCAGATGCGTAAGGCTCGCACCGTTCTTCTGTCAAATCAGCGATTTAGCGTCTCGTCCGGCGTGGCATGAGGCTTGCTTGCAAACCTTTTGCGACCGGCCTGCATCTGATGAGCATCCGCATGAACGAGACCGCCACGTCGAACGCCTCCTCGACCCCGCTGACGCGTGGGGGAAGCCTGCGCGGCACCGGGACCCAGGACCGCCCCATCGAGCGCCGTCCGCTGGCCTCGCGCCGCTGGTGGATCGTGGGTGGCGCGGTGGCCGCCTTGCTCATCGCCCTCGCGATCACGCCGACGGTGCGGGATTTCTTCAGCGCCGGGCGTACGGTTCCGCTCGCGAGCCTGCGCCTCGGTGTCGTGACGCGCGGCCGGCTGGTGAGCGATGTGTCCGCGCAGGGCAGCGTGGTCGCGGCCCTGAGCCCGACGCTCACCGCCATCGCGGCCGGCACCGTGAGCTACCAGGTCCGCGCCGGTGAGAGCGTGCGAAAGGGCCAGGTGCTCGCGACCATCGACAGCCCCGGCCTCGACAACGAGCTGGCGCGCGAGCAGGCCGGGCTCGAAGGACTGGAAACCACCCTGCAGCGCGAATCGCTGGACCTCAAGCGCAAGCTGCTCGAGAACTCGAAGAACCGTGACACGGCGGAACTCGCCCTGCGCTCTGCGCAGCGCGAGGTGGACCGGGTCGAGACCGCCTGGACCCAGCAGGTCATCGCGCGGCGCGAGGTGGACAAGGCGCATGACGAACTCGAGGCGGCACGGCTGCTGGAACGGCAGACGCAGGCGGGGGATGGGCTCGCGCGTCAGAGCCTGAACCTCGAACTGCGCATGCGCCGGCTCGAGCGCGATCGCCAGCGGCTGCTGGTCGCGGACCTGAAGCGCCGGCACGATCAGCTCACGCTGCGCAGCCCGGTGGATGGCGTGGTGGGCACGCTGGCCGTGCCCGAGCGGGGCCTCGTGGCGGTGGCGGCGCCCATCGTCACGGTGGTGGACCT
>JAXMGQ010000063.1:0-22620 GCA_046347195.1 Steroidobacteraceae bacterium | reverse complement strand
GGCACTGACGCTCGTGCACCAGCCGCCGGTGGATTGCGATGTCGAGGAGCTGATGTCGCGGCGGCATCCGGCGCAACGGCGGCTCGCGTTCGAGGAACTGTTGGCCCACCAGCTCTCGCTGCGCCAGCTGCGGCAGAAGATCCAGAGCGAGCCCGGCTGGCGACTGGGAACGGACGATACGCTCGAGCGCCGCCTGCTCGCCTCGCTCCCCTTCAGGCTCACCGGCGCGCAGCAGCGCGCGCTCGCGGAAGTCGTCGCGGATCTGGCGAAGGACCAGCCCATGCTGCGCCTGGTGCAGGGCGATGTGGGCTGCGGCAAGACGCTGGTGGCGGCGCTCGCCGCCGCGCGAGCCGTGCAGGCGGGACGGCAAGTGGCGCTGATGGCGCCCACCGAGCTGCTCGCCGACCAGCATGCGCAGAACTTCCAGCGCTGGTTCGCACCGCTGTCGGTGCCGGTGGCGCTGCTCACCGGCCGGCAGACCGGCAAGGCGCGTGCCGCCATCCTCGAGGGCATCCGCGAGGGCCATGCGCCCATCGTCATCGGCACGCACGCGTTGTTCCAGGAGGGCGTGCAGTTCGCGGCCCTGGCCCTCGCCATCGTCGACGAACAGCATCGCTTCGGCGTGCACCAGCGCCTCGCGCTGCGCGAAAAGGGCTCGAAGGATGGCCGGCAGCCGCACCAGCTCATCATGACGGCGACGCCCATCCCCCGGACGCTGGCGATGACCGCGTATGCGGATCTCGATGTCTCGGTCATCGACGAACTGCCGCCGGGCCGTACGCCGGTGAAGACCGTGGCAATGCCCGAAAGCCGCCGCGAGGAGGTGGTCCAGCGCATCCGCACGGCCTGCCTCGCCGGCCGGCAAGCGTACTGGGTGTGCCCGCTGATCGATGAATCCGAGGAGATGCCCTACCGCGCCGCCGAGGAGACCGCGCAACAGCTCGCCGAGGCGCTGCCCGAGGTGCGCGTGGGCCTCGTGCACGGTCGCATGCCGGGGCCGGCGAAGGAACGCACCATGCAGGAGTTCAAGCGCGGCGCCATCCAGCTGCTCGTCGCCACCACGGTCATCGAGGTGGGGGTGGACGTGCCCAACGCCAGCCTCATGGTCATCGAGAACGCCGAGCGCATGGGACTCGCCCAGCTCCACCAGCTCCGCGGCCGGGTGGGGCGCGGTGCGCACGAGAGCTCCTGCCTGCTGCTGTACTCCTTCCCCATGTCGGCGCTGGGCCGCGAGCGGCTGGCCGTGATGCGCGAGACCAACGATGGCTTCGAGGTGGCGCGACGCGACCTCGAGCTGCGCGGCCCCGGCGAGCTGCTCGGCACGCGGCAGACGGGCCTGTCGCAGATGCGCGTCGCGGACCTGTCGCGGGATGCCGACCTGCTGCCCGATGTGCAGAAGGCCGCCGAGGTACTGCTGGCCCGATGGCCGGCGCACGCAGCCCCGCTGATCGCCCGTTGGGTGGGACAGGCCGAGCAATACGGCCGCGTGGGATAGACGGCCGCCTCGGGTAGAATGCGCCGATGCCGAACGAATCAACCGCCGCAGCCCCCCGCGCCGACTGGCTGCCGGCCGAAAGACTGGGCCAGGCGAGCATCGCCGCCAACGTGCGCACCTACATGATCGGCAAGGGCCTGCTCACCGACCGGCTGCGCGAGGTGTGCGGCCCGGCGTTCTCGCACCGGCTGATCGACATGACCACCGGGCTCCTCGACAAGGAGCAGCGGGCACTGCTGGGAAACGATGGCGCCGCGCTGGTGCGCGATGTGGGCTTGTTCTGCCGCGAGGCGCTGTGGGTGTATTCACAGACGCTGATCCCCGATTCGACGCTGGATGCGCACCCTTGGCTCGCCGAGATGGGCGATGCGGCACTGGGCGACACGCTGAACGGCATCTCCGGCACGGCGCGCAGTGCATACGAATACGCCTGGCTCGCGGTGGCTCATCCGCTGGCGGCGCGCGCGCTCGCCGGCGCCGACATCAAGCCCGCGGGCCTGTGGGCGCGCCGCTACCGCTACACGCTGCACGAAGCGCCGCTCCTGGTGCAGGAGCTGTTTTTTCCCGCCATCGGCCAGCTCTAGCCGCGGCGCCTGCCATGCGCATGCCTCGTTCCGGCGACGAACTTGCGCAACTGGCGGTGCAGCGATGGCGCTGGTTCGTGTACCGGGTGCGCTTCCACCCGGTGTCGACCACCCACCTGCCGCGCATCACCGCGACCCTCACCGAGTACGCGAAGCTCATGCGGCTGGACAAGCCCATCGGCATCTGGCTGCTGCTGTGGCCGACGCTATGGGCGGTGTGGATTTCGGGCGAGGGCCGGCCCGATCCGCAGGTGTTCGTGGTGTTCGTCATCGGCACCGTCCTGATGCGTTCGGCCGGCTGCGTGTTCAACGACTATGCGGACCGCAAATTCGACCCGCACGTGCAACGCACGCGCGGCCGCCCGCTGGCGGCGGGCAGCGTCTCGAGCGTCGAGGCGCTGGTGCTGTTCGCCATCCTGGGATTCATCTCGCTGATCCTGGTGATGCAGCTCAATCGGCTCACGCTCCTGCTGTCGCTGGTCGGGGCCGTGCTCACCATGACCTACCCGTTCATGAAACGGTTCATTTCGCTCCCGCAGCTCTACCTCGGCGTGTCATTCGGCTGGGGCATACCGATGGCCTTCGCCGCGCACCTGGAAACCGTGCCGCGCGTGGGCTGGCTGCTGCTGCTCGCCAACATCGCCTGGAGCACGGCCTACGACACGATCTACGCCATGGTGGACCGCGAGGATGATCTCAAGATCGGCGTGCGCTCCACCGCCATCCTGTTCGGCGAATCCGACCGGCACATCATCGCGGCGCTCCAGGCCTTCACGCTGTTCGCACTGTATCTCGTCGGCAAGAACGCACAGCTCGGCGGCTGGTACCACCTGGGCCTGTTCGTGGGCGCCCTCTACTTCGTGCGGCATCTGTACATGATCCGCCGGCGCGATCCGCAGCAGTGCTTCCGCGCCTTCCTCGACAACCACTACTTCGGGATGTCGGTGTTCGTCGGCATCGCGCTGGATTATCTCTTCCAGCCCTGAGTGTGCGCTTGCATGTAGGCGCGCAGCAGCGCGTTCATGCGTGACTGGTAGCCGGGACCTTTTTATGTAGCTACAAGATGACCGGTGTGGCCGTTGCCACCACCATGGCAGTCACCCGTCGGGCACCGCCCGCCTTGAGCACGCGGGCCAGTTCGATGAGGGTGGAGCCGGTCGTGGTGACATCGTCCAGCAGCAGGAAGGATCGCCCGTGCACCGGGCGCCGCACCTCGAAGGCGCCGTGCAGGTTCTGCCGCCTCCGATCAGCGCCGATCAGGGTCTGTGGCAGGGTGTCCCGCCGGCGCACCACGGGACCCGCCAGCATCGGCAGATGCAGCGCACGGGCGACGGGGCGGGCGATTTCCCAGGCCTGGTTGAAACCGCGCTCGCTCAGGCGCCGGTGGTGAAGCGGCACGGGCAACAGCCCGGCAACCTCGATGGACGGTGAGGCGCCCAGGGCGGTTGATGCGCCGAGGACTCCGGCCATCTCGCCGGCAGGAGCAGCACGCAGTCGCCGCAGCAGGGCGAGGCCCAGCACCTGCGCGTAGGCGAGTTGTCCGCCGAACTTCAGCTCGCGGATCATGCCATCCACCGGGAAGGCATAGTGGAAGGCGCACCACAGCGCATCCAGCGACGGGCCGGGAGCAACGGGCTGCAGGGCAGGCTCGCACCGGGGCAAATCGCCCTCGCACCCTTCGCACAGGTCGAACCCGGGAGCGGCTCCCGGATCACCGCACAGGATGCATTCCGGCGGAAAGGCCCAGGCATCCAGCCCGGCGGCGAGCTTGGTTAACCACATTTCGCAACTTTGGTTGACTAGAGGGCGGTGGCCACAGAATACTGTCGCGGCGCGGCGCTCCCGGCGCGCAAATGCCACCGGAACGAGGTGATATGTGAAGACCGCTGCCGTTGATCCGACCGCCGCCGATCTCACCGCTGTGCGCCACGACTGGACGCTCGCCGACGTGCAGGCCCTGTTCGCGCTGCCCTTCATGGACCTCGTCTACCGGGCCCAGTCGGTGCATCGCTGCTTCCATGCGCCGAACCAGGTGCAGGTGAGCACGCTGCTGAGCATCAAGACCGGCGCCTGCCCCGAGGATTGCGCCTACTGCCCGCAGAGCGTGCGCTTCGACACCGGCCTTGCGCGCGAGGAGCTCATGGAAGTGGAGCAGGTGGCGGCGCGGGCCCGCGCCGCAAAGGAGTCGGGAGCGACCCGCTTCTGCATGGGCGCGGCCTACCGTTCGCCCCGACCCAAGGACCTGAGCAAGGTCATCGCCATGATCCGCGAGGTCAAGACGCTGGGCCTCGAGACCTGCGCAACGCTCGGCATGATCACGCCGGAGCAGGCGCATGAGCTGAAGGAGGCGGGGCTCGACTACTACAACCACAACCTCGACACCTCGCCGGGTTACTACGAAAAGATCATCACCACGCGCACCTACCAGGACCGGCTCGACACGCTGGCCGCGGTGCGCGAGGCCGGCATGAACGTGTGCTGCGGCGGCATCGTCGGCATGGGCGAGCAGCCGGAAGACCGAGCGGAACTCCTGCAGGTGCTGGCCACGCTTCCCGAGCACCCGCAGAGCGTGCCCATCAACCAGCTCGTGCCCGTGGCCGGCACGCCACTGGCGGGCACCGCGCCGCTGGATGGCTTCGAGTTCGTGCGCACCATCGCGGTGGCACGCATCCTCATGCCTCGCTCACAAGTACGGTTGTCGGCCGGACGCAGCGGGATGAACGATGAGCTGCAGGCGCTGTGCTTCCTGGCGGGCGCCAACTCGGTGTTCTACGGCGAGAAGCTCCTGACCACCGGCAACCCGGACACCGCGCACGACCGGCGGCTGTTCGAGCGGCTGGGGCTCACGCCGGAGCCACTGCCCGCGGCAGCAGCAGATGCCTCGCAGGTTCCGGCCGCGGGAGTGGCGCATTCCCACGGCGCGTCGTGCGGCGCGGCCCGGGAATGCGCCTGCGCTTCATCGGCCAGCGCCGGCTGAGGACGGCGTCGATCTCCCCGAGGCCATGGGCCCCGCCGGACCTTCCTCCCGCGATGCGCCGTTCCAGGTGGAACCCGCCATCGTGCGCCAGGCGCATTCACGCGCCAGCCGCGGGTTCGATGAGGCCGCGGTGCTGCAGGCCCAGGTGCGCGAGGAACTGCTGCGCCGGCTGACCCTCACCCGGATCGAACCCGGCCTCATCCTGGATGCGGGTGCGGGCACGGCTCACGCGAGCATTGCCCTGCGGCGGCAATATCCAAGGTCACGGGTGATCGCGCTCGATGCCTCGCAGGGCATGCTGCGCGAGGCGCGACGGCGCTTCACGCTGCTGCGGCGCTTCGACCGGGTCTGCGCCGATGCCGCTCGCCTGCCCCTGGCCGATGCCAGCGTCGATCTGGTGTTCAGCAGCCTGATGCTGCAATGGAACGAACCGGACGCGGTGCTCGCGGAATTCCGCCGCGTGCTGAAGGCGGGGGGCCTGTTGGCCCTGTCGACCCTCGGACCCGACTCGCTGCGCGAGCTGCGCGCGGCCTGGGCGCAGGTCGATGATCATCCGCACGTGCTGCCCTTCACGGACATGCATGACCTGGGCGATGCGCTGGTCCGCGAGGGATTCGCCTCGCCCGTGCTGGACGTGGAGCGATTCACCCTCGAATATGATGGGGCACGCGCGGCGCTCGCCGACCTCAAGGCCAACGGGGGCTGCAATCCGCTGCTGCAACGGCGCCGCTCGCTCACCGGGCGCCGGCGCTTCGAGTCGATGCTGGGCCTGCTCGACGCGCAGCGGCGCGGCGGCCGCGTGCCGCTCACGGTCGAGGTGGTGTTCGCGCATGCCTGGGTATCGCCGGGCGCACCGCCGCGCCGCGAGCGCGAGGCCGCCGTGCCGCTGGAGCAGGTGCTGCGCCAGCTGCCGCAACGGCGCGGGCGCGGCGGTCCAGGAAGCGACCCATGAAAGACCCGGGGTCATGACGGCCCGCCGCCTGTTCATCACGGGCACCGACACCGGCGTCGGCAAGACGCGCTGTGCCGCGGCGCTGTGCCATGCGTTCGCGGCGCGGGGCCTCGCCGTCGGCGCGATGAAGCCCGTGGCCTCGGGATGCGCCCGGACGCCGCAGGGGCTGCGCAACGCCGATGCGTTGGCATTGCTCGAGGCCATGACGGTGCGGGCCCGCTACGAGGAGGTCAATCCGTACGCCTTCGAGCCGGCCATCGCCCCGCACATCGCCGCCCGGCGCGCGCAGGTCCCCATCGACCTCGCGCGGCTCGACCATGCCTTCGAGCGCCTGGCGCTGCGCAGCGAGGTGATGATCGTCGAAGGCGCCGGTGGCTGGCTCACGCCGCTGGATGAGCGGGCGATGCTGGCGGAACTGGCCTCGCGCTGGAACCTGGCGGTGGTGATGGTGGTGGGACTGAAGCTCGGCTGCATCAACCATGCGCTGCTGACCGAGGAAGCCATCGCGCGCCGGAACTGCACCCTGGCGGGATTCATCATCAACGCGGTGGATCCTGCCATGCAGGCCCCGCAGGACAGCATCGAGACGCTGCGCGCCCGCCTGAGGGCGCCCTGCCTGGGATCACTGCCCTGGGCGCCAGCCGAAGCGGCGCGCGACAGCGCGCCACACCTCGACATCACCGCCCTGCTCTGAAACCGCCCTGCTCTGAAGAAGGCGGCCCCGCCCTGGCCGGGCCCTATTTCCAGCAGCCGCTGCTGTCCGCCGGCGTGCGATTGCCCTTGTCGTCGATGGTGAGCACCTGGCAAGTCGCGACGTCCTGAGTCTGTCCACCCGTTGCGGTCGCGGTGGCCTGGTAGGACGTGGCGATGCTGCCCGAGGTGCCCGCGGCCAGGGTGATGGTGTAGCGGCCGTTCTGCGTGGTCGCCGCCCCCTGAGTCCCGAGGCCGGTGGGCGGTGCCGAGGTGAAGTCCGTCGTGTAGGTGTTGTTGTTGAGGTAGAACTTCTCTTCGCTCACCTGGATGCGCAGCAGCGCGGAACTGCCTTCCGTGCGGTTGGCACGCAGCGAGTAGCGCCCGTAGGCACCAACGGCAAGGCTGCCGAGGATGGCGACGATGGTCAGCACGGTCAAGAGCTCGACCAGCGTGATGCCCCGCATCGACGCGCGAAGGTCATGGATCCGATGCCCGTTCATGGTGGTCTTGCTCCTCGATGCAGGCCGGCGCGTCACTGCGCGCTGCCCTCACGCCAGTAGGTCTTCTTGCGACGGTCGTAGTTGGTGCAGGCGCTCAGCACTTCCACACCCTGCAGGCAGACCACCGGGCCGCGGCTGCCGCCGGTCTGGCCACCGTTCTGGTTGCCATTGCCATCCGTGCCGTCGGATGCCGGGAACAGGAAGGTGGTTTCCGGTGCGATACCACCCTGGCTGAGGTCGGAGCTGCGTTCATCATTGGTCATCGTACCATCATGGTTGCGGTCGATGGCGGCGGAGCCGTTGAACACGCTGATGATGTAGCTGCGGTTGATGCCCGACCCCACGCCCTCGCAGGGATCCGAACTCGCCTGGATGGTCGGCGTGTAGGTGGTGAAGAAGATCTGGTCATTGAAGGTACGCGCCGGCACCAGGTCCTTCTCCCCGGCGCCATGCTGGTTGAGCTTCAGGTACCAGCCCTTCGAGTTGCTCGGGATCGTCGGGTTCGTGAGCAGGGTGATGTCCGTGAGGTTCGCCTCGACCGTCAGGTTTGCCGCCAGCATGAGCGTGTTGTACTGCGCCTGGGTCAGTGCGGTGAACGGATTGTAGTCGCGCAGCGAGTACAGCCTGTCGTTCGTGGCCGTATCCAGCGGATGTCCGCGGTACCCCGAACCGATGGCGATGTTCATGTACGTCGTCATGCCGGTCTTCTGGATGGCCGCGACGTCGGGCGCGCTGTAGAAGCGCCGCGTGTTCGCCGCCAGGTGCGGACTCTCCTCGTGGCTGCCGAGCGAAGCCACGACGCCGCCGGCCACCAGGTTCGTCTGCAACTGGCCGTTGAAGATGTCGAAGCGCCAGAGCTGGCCCGCCGTGTCGCCCACGTACATGCGGTCCGCATAGCCATCGCCGTTGGTGTCGAGCACCGTGACGGGGCTCGGGATGCTGTGATCCATGCGCGCGAGCTGCAGGTTCGCGGAGCCGTTGTTGCCCACGTTCCACAGCAACGTGCCGTAGAGGGCATCCACGAAGTAGATGTGGTTGCCCACCGAGTCGGCCGGGACGTAGGTGTAGCCATCCTCGACGGGGTCGTAGCCACCGCCGATGACCAGCGTCAGCTTCTGCGAGTTCTGGGTCACGCCACCACCGGTGATGTTGACGCGAGTCACCTGCGGCGGCGACCAGGCCTGGCCCAGGTCCGGCAGCCGGTTGTCATCGATCATCCACAGGAACTGCGGATTGTTGGGGTCGGTGACATCCAGGGCGTAGTAGGCCTGCGTGTCGGCGTTGCGGCCCGTGCCGAAGTACAGCAGCACGCGGTCACCGGAGCCGATGCTGCCATCGCCGTTCACGTCGTACTTGATCAGCGTGATCTGGCCGTCCAGCGCATAGTGCTTGGTGGGCGAGGAGTCGTTGTCGAAGAGGAGCTTGAGCTTGCTGAGCATCTCCTTCGGGATGTAGGCCCAGTGCTCCACGCCATTGCGCGCGTTGATGGCGTGCAGATAGCCATCGTTGGTGGGCGCGAACAGCCAGGTGTCATCCGCGCCGGTGCCGTAGATGACCACGGCCGGCTGGGTGTGGATGGGGTCGCCCATCACGTGCCGGTCGTCCGTCACGCTGCCGTCATTGTTGTCGTCCAGCACGTCCTGGCCACGGATCCAGTTGAGCAGGTCCACGCGCGAGGGGTCGCCCGTATTGCCGATGGCGAAGTCACTGTCCGCCGCCGTGGTGATCGAGACCATGGCGGCCGTCGAGCCGGCGGTGGTCGGATTGGCGCCCAGGTAGGTGTAGATCACCCGGCTGGCGGCGGTGGGCAGGTTCTCCGCGGCGCCACCCTTGGTGACGTCGGCGCCGTCCACGGCCGAGCTCCAGAAGCTGCGCGCCGCGTCGCGGAAGAAGCCGGTGCCCGGATCCACCGCTGAGACGGTGGTGGACAACGAATCGGTGATCATGCCGTTGGTCACCTTGTACTTCTTGATGTTGCCCGGCCAGTGATAGGTGCCGCTGGGCTTGAACACCGACACGTAGATGTCATCCAGCGTCTGCGTCCGGTTGAACGCGTTCACGGCGACCGAGGGCGCCGAGAAGCTGGTGTTGATGTTCTGGACCTCGCTGAAGATCTGGTTGAACACCGCCTGGAGCTCGCTGAGGCCCGTGGCCGTGAAGGCCTTGCCGCCGCCGCGGGTGGCCGCGTCCGAGAGGTAGTTGTAGTACGCGGTGGCGTTCGGGTCGGTGCGGAAGGTGTCGCCGAAGCCGATGAAGTAGGTGGTCACGTTCTGCTTGCCGCCCACATCGGTGCGCAGGTCCGCCCGCTGCATGTACTGCGACAGCGCGCCCAGGCACTGGCCGCCATTCGCGCCCGGCATGACCGCGGCATCGCAGGAACCGCCCAGCGTGCCGAAATCAGGCAGTGCGCGGATCGTGCGGTTGATGGCGGTGTCGTCGTTGTTCGACTGGCCGTCGGTGAGGAAGATGATGTAGTTCTTCTGGCACGACAGGTCCATCGGACTGTCGTAGGTGTTGCTGGACGCGGATCCGCCGGTGCGCGAGGCCGCCACGCTGTTGAAGCGGAAGGCGATACCAGCGCCGCAATGCAGCGCGCCGGTGCCGCTGGTGTACGTCGAGGTGCAGGTCGTGCTCCAGGAGGTGTTGCCGTAGTTGACGGCGCCGCCTGCGTAGTACAGGTAGGCCTCGTACAGCGTCTTCACCAGCGGCGTGTTGCCCGAGGCGATCCACGAGTTCACCGTGTTGGTGATCGGCGTGGCGTTGGTGGCGATGGGCGCCATGGCATTCATCACCATGCCGCCGGCACCCTGCCAGTCATAACGCATGAGGCCGACGTTCACGCCCTGCACGCTGGTCAGGAGCTGGCGCACCGCGTCCTGCATGATCTTCATCTTCGCCTGGGTGACGTACAGCGCCGTGTCGTTCACGTAGTTGATGTAGTTGGCGCTGTAGAAGGTGACGTTCACGCCGGTGTTGCCGAACACCGCCCACCAGCTGTTGGCCGCGTTGTTCCAGATGCCACGGGTCGCGGCGGGGTCGGAGTTCTTGGTGGGCCAGAGATTGGTGGTATCGACACCATCGCCGTCGACGCCGGCATCGTTGAGACACTCGACGTCGGTACCGTTGGTCACCGACAGGCTGTTGGTCCACTTGTAGACCGTGGTCGAGGTGCGGCCCACGCGCGTGGTCACGCTGCCCCAGCGGATGAAGGCATCACCGTACTGGCCGGAGGAAGTCGGGTCATTGCCGAGCTGTGACTTCGCCGAGGCGCACTTGAACTGCGAGACCGGCACGCGGTTCGCGTTGGTGCAGGTGGGCGAGCCGTTCGTGGCCCAGTAGACGTAGGCCGGGTCGCAGGTGCCCGAGGTCGGGTAGGTGATGGAGCCGTCGTAATCCGGACCCGAGGTCACTTCGTCGTCCATGGAGCCGGAGGTGTCCAGGATCAGCAGCACGTTGGCGCCGACGCTGACGTTGGACTGGTTGAAGAAGATCTCCGTGTCGTCGGCGCGGGCGCTCATCGAGGCGAAGGCCAGCAGGACGATCGCGACGAGGGTGGAGAACAGGGTATTGGATTTCATGATCGATGCTCCCATCGAATTACTGCGCCGATTCCGGCGCCGGCATCATCGCGAGCACGATGCGCGTGACCCTCTGGTCGGCACGGCGGTAATGCACGGTGACGGCGGCCTTGCCCGCGTGGCGCAGCGCGTCGGTCATCTCCTTGAGGCTCGCGGGGCGCCCGCCGAGGATCAGCAGGTGCTCGGGGGCGAAGTAGAAGGTCTGCAGGCTGCAGGTCGGGCAGGAATGCGCGGTGATGATGCCGCTCTCGTTGGCCGGCAGGCTGAGGTCATCCGCGGTGGTTTCCACCGAGGCCTCGATCAGCGTCACCGGGACGCGCGCGATGGCTTGCAGCGCGGGTGCCGCGACACCGAGCAGGAGGGCGAGGATGCAGGCTTGGGTACGGTTCATGGAACTCTCCGTGGAGTGCGTCGCGCCGTCAGTTGAAGGCGTTGCCGAGGCCACTGCCCGGCTGCTGGGTCTGGGAGTCGAAGGGCGCGATCGAGGCCACGCCCTGCACGTTCACCGCGCGCGAGCTGCGCACTGCCGTGCCCGTGCTGGTCACATCGAAGTGATAGGAGGAAAAGCTGTTCCAGCTGTTGCCCCACAGGGCCGGCTGCGGCTGGTTGCCCAGGGGCTTGGAGATCACGGCCGTGTAGGCATCGGTGGGCGAATTGTTGCCGTTGATGGTCTCGATGGCAGTCGCCGCGCCGGCGACCACGAACTGGCCGTTGACCATGGCGCGCTCGATGCCGGTCTCCGCCGCCTGGAAGGCATTCTGGCGGTACTGCTCGTTACCGGCCATGAAGAATTCCAGGCTGGCCGAGTTCACGCCCGAGATGGCCAGCACGGTGAGCACCAGCAGCAGGATGAGGCCGATGACCAGCGCAGCGCCGCGCTGGTGCGGCAGGGAGGCGTTGTGTGTCGGGCGCGGCATGATGCTCAGGTTCCCAGGGAATTGCGCACTTGGAAGGTCCTGCACACGAGCAGGCGCCGGAAGCGCTTGACCGAGGTCAGCGCATTGCTGGTATCGAGCGAGGGCTGGTAGGCGCGGGCGCGGCTGCCGGTCGCATTCAGCGTGGACACGGCCGCGCCGTTGGCGAGGAGCCGGTCGGCGTAGGCGTAGGTGCGCTGGTCGGTGAAGCCCTGCTCGGGCGCATCGGCGCGCAGCAGCAGCCAGACGCGCACCGAGACGATGGCCGTGCCGGCGGGAAGCGCCGCCACCTGATCGGGGTTCACGAAGCGCGTCGCGACGCCGCTGATGCCGGTGGTGTCCACGCCGAACTGCACCTGCATGTCCTCGACGCCGGCCATGATCTCCTGGTCCTGGAACTGCTTGGTGCCGCCGATGCTGGTCAGGGACTTGCGGCGCAGGGAAGGCGTGGCCGTGCCGTTGGCCGAGGCGTTGTCGACGTAGTAGGCGTTCACGATCAGGTTGTTCACCTGCGCGGCCGGCGCCGCGCCACAGGCCGAGCCGTCGCTGTAGACGCGCGCCGCGGTGCGGGTGGAGCAGATCTGCAGCACGTTGTTCTGCGACAGCGGCTGGTTGGCGGCATCCACGCTGTTCACCGTGGAGGCGCGGCGGATGGTCATGGTGTCCGAGCTGGTCTGCGGGGTCGTCGCCCAGCCGGTGCCGGCGGCCGTGTTGCAGGCCGCGCCGCGCGAGGCAGAGAGCACGTATTGGTTGTTGTCGCCCTGGATGGTGGTGTTGAGGTCGACGGCGAAGTTGGTGCCGCACACCAGCACCTGGGTGTTGTTGGCGATGGAGGAGGCGCCCACCAACTGTGTCGCCTGCCCGCTGACCATCGAGGCGCCCTTGATCAGGCCCCAGTAGTTGGACATGCGCACGTCGGGTTCGATCACCGACATGGCGTAGCGCGCGTTCTCCTGCAGGCGCGCGATGGCCTCGTTGGTGTTGTAGGCGTTGCGGCTGTCGACGTACACCTGGGTGGCGCCGAAGATCAGCACCACGCTGATGGTCAGCGCCACCATGAGCTCGACCAGCGACAGGCCGGCCATGCGCGCAGCGGAGGCGCCGCGCCGGTTCAGGCGGTTGTGGTTGGGTGCGTTCATATCTGGATGGTCATCACGTAGCTTTGCGCGGTGCCGGCGTCGGTGGTCGTGCTGCTCTGCTCGGTCCAGTTCACCGTGATGGTGTAGGTGTAGGGCGCGCTGGCGCCGGCCGCCACCACCGTCCCGTTGCCGGCGGGCAGGATCTGCGTGAGCTGCGCGTTCCACAGGAACAGGTCGTTCTGCGCCATCTGCTCCGGCGTGCAGTCGGCCACCGCCACCGCGCCGAAGCAGTTGTTGTCGGCGGGCGCATCGTTGTAGAAGAGGTTGGCGTTGCGGTTCGAGCGGATGCGGTCGGCCATGTCGGTGGCCAGGTTGATCGCCTGCATGCGGAAGATGGCGCTGCTGCCCGAGCGCAGCGTCGTCACGTACAGGCCCGCCATGCCGAGCATGCCGACGGCGAGCACCACCAAGGCCACCAGCGCCTCGACCATGGTGAAGCCGCGGCTGCGGCGGGCGGCGGGATGCGCGATCAGGGGTGTCTTCATGGGCAGGACCCGGTGGCGCCGATGGACGTGGTCACATCGGCGAAGAGGTTCGAGACCCGCGCCCGGCCGGTCTGCGAGATGAACAGCGCGCGAGCCGTGGAGAAGGTGCCCACCGCGGTGTTGCCGCGTGAGTCGCAGATGGTGATGTTGGTGGTGGGCAACTGGGTGCCGCAGGCGGGGTTGGCAAAGCCGGTGGTCCCGAAGCAGACGATGCCGCCCTGGTTGCTCTTCACCGTGTTGGTGGCCGCCGCGGCGCCGCGGCCGAGCACGACCTCACCGTTGTCGTGTACGCCGTTCTGGTTCGCGTCATTGAAGACGAACCACTGGCTGAAGTTGCCGTTGGAACAGGTCAGGGAATTGTCGGCCACGCTCGAGTCGGTGGTGGCGCAGACCGCCACCGCGCCTTGCTGGCGCTTGATGGCCTCGGTGCGGGCCACCTGGATGGAGTGCAGCAGGTCGTTGGACGTGCCCGCGATGCGGTTGTTCCAGAGGAAGGTGCGCATGTTGGGGATGGCCAGGCCCGCCAAGATCCCGGCCAAGGTCAGCGTCACCATCATCTCGATGAGGGTGAAGCCGGCGTAGCTCTCGCTTCGGGCTCGTGTCTGCATGGGCCGGCACTTTGCTATCCAGCCCCTTCCCGATCAAAGGCTTTGCGACGAGCGGCCAGCGACCACCGATGAATGGCTGCGTTGCGACAATATAAAGTGATGCGTGTCACAGCCGCTGCCCGGCCTCGCGCAAGCTTCACGCCAGCGTCGGTGAATTCCGCTGCCGGGACCCGCAAGTCGCTGTCTTGCCGGGGAAATCCGCTTCTCTTAGGATGGCCTGACCCAGACTTGCCGCCCTCGCATGCAACAGCAAATCATTCTGATTCCCAACTGCTCGCTGACCCCGAGGTCGGCGGCGCTGTTTTTCGCCACGCTGTTCATCGTTTCCCTGACCATTGCACTTTTCTTCTGGTCCATGGGTCTGTGGCCGGTCCTGCCCTTCTGGGGACTCGAGATGCTTCTCCTCGGCGCCGCCCTCCTGCTCTCGCTCAGGCGTCGCCGCTACAGACAGGAACTGTTGCTGACTGAGAGCGAAATCAGCATCATTACGACCTCGCCGGCGGGCGAGGACAGGCAGCGGTTTTCGCGACACTGGGCCAGGGTGAGTCTGCGCAGCCCACGCACCAGCCTGCATCCGAGCCGCCTCGTCATCGAATCGCATGGGCGCACGCTCGAGATCGGTCATTTCCTGACCGAGGAGGAGCGCAGGAGCCTGGCGCGACGCTTGAATGCCATGGTGGGGCGGCTCAACGAGTCGCCGCCGCTGGAACTGTCGGGTTGAACGGAAAAGGTCTAAGGGGAACGTCCAGATGAGCCGCATGAGTCGCATCACCGTTTGGGGAATCAGTTCGTTCGCAACCCTCGTGGGCGCGGCGCACTCGGGTTCTCCCTCCGGGTCACCCAACACCTCCAACGGCTACGACCTTCCGGTCGGCGTCAGCGAGCTGGCCAATGAAATCCACTCCGTGCACTCCAAGGTACTGTGGATCTGCGTGGCCATCGCGGTGGCGGTGTTCGGCACCATGATCTTCTCGCTGGTGAAGTTCCGTAAGAGCCAGGGCGCCATTCCCGACACCACCATGGTGCACAGCACGAAGGCCGAGATCATCTGGACCATCATCCCGGTGCTGATCCTCGTGTTCATGGCCGTGCCCGCCGCCGAGACGCTCATCAAGATCGAGGACACGCGCAATGCGGGGCTCACGATCCGCGTCACCGGCTACCAATGGAAGTGGCAATACCAGTACATGGATGCGGGCGAGGGCGTCGAGTTCTTCTCCACCCTCGCCACCGACTCGAACGAGGCGCGCCAGCTCCATTCGGGCATCGATCCCTTCACCGTCCCGAACTACCTGCTGTCCGTGGATCACCCGGTGGTCATTCCCAGCGGCACGAAGGTGCGGCTGCTGCTGACCTCGCAGGATGTCATCCACGCCTGGTGGGTGCCGGACTTCGGCATCAAGCGCGACGCCATCCCCGGTTTCGTCAACGAGATGTGGATACGCGTGCCGGCCGGCAAGGAAGGCACCTACCGCGGCCAGTGCGCCGAGCTCTGCGGCCAGGACCATGGCTTCATGCCCATCGTGGTGGAGGTCAAGTCGCCGCAGGACTTCAAGAACTGGGTCGAGGCGCAGAAGGCCCAGGCCAAGCAGGCCGCAGCGCCGGCCGAGGCGCCTGCCGCGGCGCGCACCGCGAAACTCGCGCCGCGCTGATCACCCGCCACGCATCCCAACGCCGAACACCGCACCGGAACATCACAGAGTACCGACATGGCCCACGCAACCACCGATCACGCCCACGACCACCACGACGAGCCCGCCAAGGGGATCAAGCGCTGGCTGTTCACCACCAACCACAAGGACATCGGCACGCTGTACCTGGTGTTCAGCCTGATCATGTTCTTCGTCGGCGGCAGCATGGCCATGGTCATCCGCGCCGAGCTGTTCAAGCCCGGCCTGCAGCTCGTCGACCCGGTGTTCTTCAACTCGATGACCACCAATCACGCGCTGGTGATGATCTTCGGCGCGGTGATGCCGGCCTTCGTGGGCCTTGCCAACTGGATGGTCCCGATGCAGATCGGTGCGCCGGACATGGCGCTGCCGCGCATGAACAACTTCAGTTTCTGGATCCTGCCCTTCGCCTTCACGCTGATGATCCTGACCTTCTTCGTGCCGGGCGGCGCGGCCGCGGGCGGCTGGACGCTGTATCCGCCGCTCTCGCTCCAGGGCGGCGACAGCTTCCCGATGCTGATCTTCGCGGTGCACATGATGGGCGCCTCCTCGATCATGGGCGCCATCAACGTCATCGTCACCATCATGAACATGCGTGCGCCGGGCATGGATCTGTTGAAGATGCCAGTGTTCGTTTGGACTTGGCTGATTACCGCCTTCCTGCTGATCGCCGTCATGCCGGTGCTGGCGGGTTCGGTCACGATGCTGCTGACCGACAAGTTCTTCAGCACCAGCTTCTTCAATGCTGCCGGTGGCGGCGACCCGGTGATGTTCCAGCACATCTTCTGGTTCTTCGGGCACCCCGAGGTGTACATCATGATCCTGCCCGCCTTCGGCGTGGCCTCGGAGATCATCCCGACCTTCGCGCGCAAGCCGCTGTTCGGCTACGACTCCATGGTGTACGCCACGGCCTCCATCGCCTTCCTGTCGTTCATCGTGTGGGCGCACCACATGTTCACCACCGGCATGCCGCTGGCGGCGGAGATGTTCTTCATGCTCTCCACCATGCTCATCGCCGTGCCGACGGGCGTGAAGGTGTTCAACTGGACGGCGACCATGTGGAGGGGCTCGCTCACCTTCGAGCCGCCCATGCTGTTCTCGCTGTCCTTCCTGTTTCTGTTCACCATCGGCGGGTTCTCGGGGCTGATGCTCGCGCTCGTGCCGGCGGACTTCCAGTACCAGGACACCTACTTCGTGGTGGCGCACTTCCACTACGTGCTGGTGCCCGGCGCGGTGTTCGCCATCATGGCTGCGGTGTACTACTGGCTGCCGAAGTGGACCGGCCACCTGTACAACATGACCCTCGCCAAGTGGCACTTCTGGCTGTCCACCATCTTCGTCAACGTGCTGTTCTTCCCGCAGCACTTCCTGGGGTTGGCCGGCATGCCGCGCCGCATCCCGGACTATGCCGTGCAGTTCGCCGACTGGAACATGGTGTCCTCGATCGGCGCCTTCGGCTTCGGCCTCTCGCAGATCCTGTTCGCCACCGTGGTCATCCAGTGCATCAAGGGCGGCGCCAAGGCCAGCGCCCAGGTGTGGGATGCCAACCCGCGGGGGCTGGAGTGGACGCTGCCCTCGCCGGTGCCGTACCACAGCTTCCAGACCGCGCCCGAGGTTCGTTAAGCGTGGGCGGCGAGGTGGACTCGCAGCGCCGCCGCATCCGCTACAGCGCGATCGGCTTCGGCCTGCTCGCGCTCGCGTTCTATGTCGGCTTCATCGCCCTGTCGGTGTATCGCGGATCACATTGATGGACGCTAGGGACACGGGGGATGCACAGGAACAACGCCGGCGGGCGAACCGGAGCCTGACGCGCCGGCTGCTGCTGTTCACGGCCGGAAGCTTCGCCTTCGGCTTCGCGCTCGTGCCGCTGTACGACGTGCTGTGCAAGGTGGCCGGCATCGGCAACGCCGAGGCCAAGGCCGGGCGCGCCGCGGTGCGCGAGGCGGTGGACCCGAACCGCACCATCACCATCGAGTTCCTCGCCAACCCGGCGAGCGTGGGGAGCTATGAGTTCCGGCCCACCGTCGCCTCGATGCGCATCCACCCCGGCAAGCTCTACGACGTGAGTTTCTTTGCGCGCAACCTCACCGCCTCGCCTTCCGTGGCGCAGGCCGTGCCCAGCGTCGCGCCGGGGGCGACGGCGCGCTATTTCCACAAGACCGAGTGCTTCTGCTTCACCCAGCAGAAGTTCGCGGCGGGCGAGGGCCGCGAGATGCCCGTGCGGTTCATCGTCGATCCGCAACTGCCCGCCAATGTCGACAAGATGACCCTTGCCTACGCCTTCTACGATCTGACCCAGACCGCTTCACGCTGACCAGGAACGCACAGGAAGACCACGACCATGTCCGAAGCACACGCGCACGACGCCGGCTCCTACTACATCCCGCACGGCAGCCCCTGGCCCATCTTCGGGTCGGTGACCTTGTTCACGGTGATGTTCGGCGCCATCTCCACGCTGAACAGCTGGCTGCCCGCCTGGTCGCTCCTGCCGGGCTTCCTCATGCTGTTCACGCTGTTCTTCCTGTGGTTCGGCACGGTGATCGGCGAGAACCAGCGCGGCATGTACAACATGGCCGTGGACCGCTCCTTCCGCATGGGCATGATGTGGTTCATCTTCTCCGAGGTGATGTTCTTCGCCGCCTTCTTCGGCGCGCTGCTCTACGCCCGGCAGTTCTCGGTGCCCTGGCTCGGTGGTGAAGGCACCAAGGGCTTCACGCACCTGCTGCTGTGGGATGCCTTCAAGGGTTCATGGCCCTCCAATGGCCCCGCGGCGCTCGGCCCCAAGGCCGACGGCACCTTCGAGACCATCCCCGCGCTGGGCCTGCCGGCCGTCAACACCGCGATCCTGCTCAGCAGCAGCGTCACCGTGACCATCGCGCATCACGCGCTGATCGCCGGCAACCGCGGCGTGCTGAAGTTCTTCCTCGCGCTCACCTTCCTGCTGGGCTTCACCTTCGTGTACCTGCAGGCCACCGAGTACCACGAGGCCTATACCCAACTGGGCCTCACGCTCGGCACCGGCATCTACGGTTCCACCTTCTTCATGCTGACCGGCTTCCACGGCCTGCACGTCACGGTCGGCGCCATCATGCTGACGGTGATCTGGCTGCGGGTGATGCAGGGCCATTTCACGCCGCAGCGGCACTTCGCCTTCGAGGCCGTGGCGTGGTACTGGCACTTCGTCGATGTGGTGTGGCTCGGTCTGTTCACCTTCGTCTACTGGCTGTAGGGCCACTGGCCGTAGCCGCCCAACCAGGCCGCCGTGCCCGTTCGCGGGCCGGCGGCCACACACCTTGGGGGACGCGAAGAAGCGCTCAGCGGTTCGGCTGGATCCAGCCCAGGGTATACGCGAGGATCAGCAGCAAGAACAGTCCGACCGACAGGCCGATTCGCCAGCTCAAGGAACGCACCATCGCCCGCCGGTCGCCTTGGCTGGATGACAGGTGGAACAGGGCCTTTCCCAGGCTGATCACGATCAGCACCAGGATGAGGACGACCAGGTATTTGAATTCCATGTGTTGCATGTGTTCCCGTGGGGTCAGTATAGCGTGCGCCTGAAGGTGGGCCCGAGGGTCTTTTCCCCCACGCTCCTGGGCACCGTGCTCGCGGCCGGGATGCTGGCCGGGCTGGTCTCGCTCGGCCGCTGGCAGCTGCACCGCGCCGCGGAAAAGCAGGTGCTGTTCGATGAGTTCGCGGCTGGCGCGGGCAGCAACGTCGAGCTTGGGAGCTCGACGGGTCCGCTGCAACGCTACCAGCACGTCAGCGCGCGGGGCCGCTACGACCCATCCGCGCAGCTGCTCATCGACAACATGGTGTCGAATGAACGCGCGGGCTACTACGTGATCACGCCCTTCGAGCTGGACAGCGGCGAATGGTTCCTCGTGAATCGTGGCTGGGTGCCCATGGGCGAGAGCCGCGCCGTGCTGCCCTCGATCCCCTCGCCCGAGGGCGAAATCGGCATTCGCGGTCGCGCCGACCTGCTGCCGCGGCCAGGCATCAGGATGGGCACGCCGGCGCCGCTGGCGCCACCCTTCCCGGTACGCGCCAATTACCCTTCCCTCGAGGCCGCGCATGCCGTGATCGGACCGCGGCGCTGGAGCACGCGCACCGAGGTGATCCTGCTCGATGCCCGCGAACCGGGCGGCTTCGTGCGTGACTGGGCCGCGCCCGGCTTTCCGCCGGCGCGGCACATCGCCTACGCAGTGCAGTGGTTCGGCCTCGCCGCCGCCATGCTGGTCCTGTACATCATCGCGAGTCTCGAAAAACCATGAACCGTGGCCAGCGCATGCTCGTCGGGCTCGCGGCGCTGTTCCTGGCGCCGCTCCTGGTCTCCTTCGTCATCTATTACGGCCACGGCGGCTACACGCCGGGAAAGCAGCTGAACCATGGGGAACTGTTCGCCCCGATCCGGCCGCTGCGGCCCGCGACGCTCACGCTGCATGACTCCACCCAGCCCAGCGAGGCCTTTTTCCGCCATCACTGGACGCTGGTGTACATCGGCGAGGGCAGCTGCGATGCGCGCTGCCAGCAGGCCCTCCATGACAGCCGCCAGGTGCGCATCGCGCTGGACCAGGACATGCGCCGCGTGCAGCGGCTGTTCCTCGCCACGCCTCCGTGCTGCTACGATGAGGCGCTGCGACGCGAGCACCCGGATCTCACGGTGGCGCGCGCGCAAGCCCAGGATGCCTTGCTCGCGCAGTTCGACGGCGGACCGGGCCAGCTCTACCTGGTCGATCCGCTGGGAAACCTCGTGATGCGCTATGGCCCGCAGGTTCCCGCCAAGGGACTGCTGGAGGACCTGAAGCGTCTGTTGAAGTTCTCGCAGATAGGCTGAACCATGAGCATGAACACGCAGCGCTGGTTCCATCGCATCGCCATCGCCGGCGCCTGCCTCGCAGCGCTGGTGGTGGTGCTGGGCGCGTGGGTGCGGCTCACCGATGCGGGCCTGGGCTGTCCCGACTGGCCGGGTTGCTACGGGCACCTGCACCCGGCGCAGGCCGCGGGTGATGCCGCGGGCCTGGCGGCGTATCCGAGCCGCAGCTTCGACTACGCCAAGGCACTGCACGAGATGGTGCACCGCTACTTCGCCACGGGTTTGGGGGTGACCATCATCGCGCTGCTGGCGATCGCGGTGATCAACCGGCGCGATCCGCGCCAGCCGCTGCTCGCCCCGCTCCTGCTGCTGCTCACGGTCTGCCTGCAGGGTGCGCTCGGCGCCTTCACCGTCACGCTGCTGCTCAAGCCGCTCATCGTCACCAGCCACCTGCTGGGAGGATTGACCACGCTCGCCGTGCTCGTGTGGCTGGCCTGGACGCCCGAGGCGCGGTCGGCAACGCCGTCCGATCATCGCCTGCGCCGCTTCGCCGTGTTCGCCTTCGTCGTGCTGGGGTTGCAGATCGCGCTCGGCGGCTGGACCAGCACCAACTATGCCTCGGTGGCCTGCCCGGACTTTCCCACCTGCCAGGGCAGCTACTGGCCACCGATGGACTTCCGCGATGCCTTCGTGCTCTGGCGCGGCCTGGGCATCGACTACGAGGGTGGTGTGCTGGCCCATCCGGCTCGCGTGGCCATCCATTTCACGCATCGCCTGGGCGCCATCATCGCCGGAACGGCGCTGGTCATCCTGGCGATCCGCTCGCTGCGGGACGGCGCCAGTCCTCGCGTCAGGCAGCTGGGCGCCCTGCTGCTCGGGGCCGTGCTCCTGCAGCTCACCCTGGGGATCTCGACCGTGCTGTGGGCAGTGCCGCTGTCTGTGGCGACCGCACATAATGCAGGGGCGGCGCTGCTGGTCATCACGCTGGTCAGCCTGCTGCGCGCGCTGACACCGGTTCACGGGCAGAATGCGGCCGGTCCGACCTCCGTCCTCGTGTAGACTGGTTCTCATGTCCGCGACCCCCGACAGTCCCGCCCTCGGCGCCGCCGCCGCTGCGCGCGCGAGCTGGCGCGACTATCTCGAGCTCACCAAGCCCAAGGTCTCGCTGCTCATCGTCTTCACCGCCATCGTCGGCATGGTGCTGGCTTCCCCCGGCATGGTGCCGCTGCCTGCGCTGCTGTTCGGCACGCTGGGCATCGGCCTCGCCTCGGGCTCGGCCGCCGCGTTCAACCACATCCTCGACCAGCGCATCGACATCCAGATGGCCCGCACGCGCTACCGGCCGCTGCCCACGGGACACCTGGACCAGCGCCACGCGCTGGTGTTCGCCGCGATCCTCGGCATGCTGTCGATGCTCGTGCTCACGCTGGGGGTGAACGGCCTCACCGCGGTGCTCACCTTCGGCTCGCTCATCGGCTACGCGGTGATCTACACGCGGTGGCTCAAGCGCGCCACGCCGCAGAACATCGTCATCGGCGGTGCGGCCGGCGCTGCGCCCCCCGTGCTCGGCTGGGCCGCGGTGACCAACAGCATCGACCCGCACGCCCTGCTGCTGTTCCTGGTGGTGTTCACCTGGACGCCGCCGCACTTCTGGGCGCTGGCCATCGCCCGCCGCGACGAATACGCGAAGGTGGGCATCCCGATGCTCCCCGTGACGCATGGCATCGCCTACACGCGGCTGCAGATCCTGCTGTACACCATCCTCATGGTGCTGGTGTCGCTGCTGCCGTATCTCACCGGCATGTGCGGCTTCATCTACCTCGCCGCGGCGCTCGTGCTCGATGCGCGCTTCCTGTACCTGTCCATCGCGATGCAGTCGGGGCGGCGCCCTGAACTGCCGATGCGGACCTTCCGCTACTCCATCACCTACCTGATGGCGCTGTTCGCGGCGCTGATCGTCGACCACTACTTCCTGTTCAAGTTCTGAAGTTCCACGCCTTTGTTGGCGTTCGGGTTCGTTTGCGTTTTCAATGGCAGTGGCCGACCCGGGGGAGTAACTTTCCTGCGGGCGGACGGCGGGTGGCGGAGTTCATTCGTTCGCTGGCGCCGGCGCTTCTCGCCCTCCGGTGTCTCGTCCTTACTCTTGCGAAGCCGCTTCGAGCGGTTGCCTTGGTGCGCATGACCGCGCCTCCCTGCTTTCGTTGTGGCTGGA
>JAXMGQ010000062.1:0-22791 GCA_046347195.1 Steroidobacteraceae bacterium | reverse complement strand
GAGTCCTCCACGGTCAGTTCGCCGGGTTTCAGGCCGTTCTGCTTGACCTGCTTGGGGATGAGATACCGGCGCGCGATGTTGGTCTTCTCGTCCTCGGTGTAGCCGGGCAGCCGGATGACTTCCATGCGATCGAGCAGGGGCGCGGGGATGTTGAGCGTGTTCGCCGTACACACGAACATCACCTCGGACAGGTCGAAGTCGACCTCGAGGTAATGGTCGTTGAAGGTGCGGTTCTGCTCCGGGTCGAGCACCTCGAGGAGCGCCGAGGACGGGTCGCCACGGAAATCCATCGACATCTTGTCGATCTCGTCCAGCAGGAACAGCGGATTGCGCACCCCGCACTTGGCGAGGTTCTGGATGATCTTGCCGGGCATGGAGCCGATGTAGGTGCGGCGATGGCCGCGGATCTCGGCCTCGTCACGCACCCCGCCCAGCGACATGCGCACGAACTTGCGGTGCGTGGCGCGCGCGATGCTCTGGCCCAGCGAGGTCTTGCCCACGCCCGGTGGACCGACCAGACACAGGATCGGCCCGCGCAGGTTCTTCACGCGCTGCTGTACGGCCAGGTATTCGACGATGCGTTCCTTCACCTTCTCGAGGCCATAGTGGTCCTCCTCGAGGACCTTCTCGGCCGCGGTGATGTCGAGCCGCACCTTGGTGCGCTTCTTCCAGGGCGACTTGACCAGCCAGTCGATGAAGTTGCGCACCACCGTGGCTTCGGCCGACATGGGCGACATGAGCTTCAACTTGTTGAGCTCGGAATTGGCCTTCTCGCGCGCCTCCTTCGGCATGCCGGCGGCGGCGATGCGCTTCTCGAGCTCGCCAATCTCGTTCGGCGCATCGTCCAGGTCGCCCAGCTCCTTCTGGATGGCCTTCATCTGCTCGTTGAGGTAATACTCGCGCTGGCTCTTCTCCATCTGCTGCTTGACGCGTCCACGGATGCGCTTCTCGATCTGCAGCACGTCCATCTCGCCCTCGATGACGGCGAGCATGTGCTCCAGGCGCTTGCGCACGTCGGGGATCTCCAGCACCTTCTGCTTCTCGGAGAGCTTCAGCGACATGTGCGCGGCCACCGTATCAGCCAGCCGCCCGGCCTGCTCGATGCCGGCGAGGGAGGTGAGGATCTCCGGCGGCACCTTCTTGTTGAGCTTCACGTACTGCTCGAACTGCGAGATCACCGAGCGGGTCAGCACATCCATCTCGCGCTCCTCGTAGCGCTCGACGTCGGGCAGCGGGGTGACGGTGGCCGAGAAGAACTCGCCACCGCTCAGCGTGTTGATCTGCGCCCGGTCCACGCCCTCCACCAGCACCTTGACGGTGCCGTCGGGCAGCTTCAGGAGCTGCAGGATGGTGGCGATGGTGCCCACGCGGTACAGGTCCGAAGGGCTGGGGTCATCCACATCCGCCTGCTTCTGCGCGACCAGCAGGATGCGCTTGTCCGACTTCATGGCAAGGTCCAGGGCCACGATGGACTTCTCCCGTCCGACGAACAGCGGGATGACCATGTGGGGATAGACCACCACGTCCCTCAAGGGCAGGACGGGGATGCCGGCGGCGTCGGCGCTGCCGGCGGTATCAGCGGGGGTACTGGGGGTTTCGTCGCTCACAGGCTTCTACCTTCGCAAAATGATTCGCGGTCAGCGCCGCGCAAGATAGGATGCGGCTGGCATCCGGGAGTTTCAAGGACCGGCGCGGACTGCGACGCAGTGCACGCGGTGTCATCTAGTGGTGGTCGGACCCGGTCGGACGCCGTGCTTCCTCCACCGGTGCCACGACGCGCGGGTCTTCCGTGCGGTGCACGATGAAGGGCTTGTTCTGACCGTCGATGACCTGCTCATCGACCACGACCTTCTGGACGTTGCGCAAGGAAGGCAGCTCGTACATGGTGTCGAGCAGCACGTTCTCCAGGATGGTGCGCAGGCCGCGGGCGCCGGTCTTGCGCTGCATGGCCTTGCGGGCCACCGAACGCAGCGCATCCTCGCGGAAGTCCAGTTCCACGCCCTCCATGTCGAAGAGCTTGCGGTACTGCTTGGTCAGCGCGTTCTTCGGCTGCATGAGGATGGACACCAGTGCCTCCTCGTCCAGTTCCTCCAGCGTTGCCACCACGGGCAGGCGGCCGACGAACTCAGGGATGAGGCCGAACTTGATCAGGTCCTCGGGCTCGGTGTCGTGGAAGACATCGTTCCCGTGCGGGCGCGCATTGGTCTGCCGGATCTCCGCCATGAACCCGATGCCGCTCTTGTGCGTGCGGTTCATGATGATCTTCTCGAGCCCCGCGAACGCACCGCCGCAGATGAACAGGATGTTGGTGGTATCGACTTGCAGGAACTCCTGCTGCGGGTGCTTGCGGCCGCCCTGCGGGGGCACCGAGGCGATGGTGCCCTCGATGAGCTTGAGCAGGGCCTGCTGCACGCCCTCGCCCGACACGTCACGGGTGATGGAGGGGTTGTCCGACTTGCGGGAGATCTTGTCGATCTCGTCGATGTAGACGATGCCCGTCTGGGCCTTTTCCACGTCGTAGTCGCATTTCTGCAGGAGCTTCTGGATGATGTTCTCGACGTCCTCACCCACGTAGCCGGCCTCGGTCAGGGTCGTGGCATCGGCGATGGTGAAGGGGACGTTCAGCAGGCGGGCCAGGGTCTCGGCCAGCAGGGTCTTGCCCGACCCCGTGGGACCGATCAGCAGGATGTTGCTCTTGGCGAGCTCGACCTCGTCCTTGGCGCGCGTCCCGGCTTCCGAACCGCGGGTCTGCAGGCGCTTGTAATGGTTGTAGACCGCCACCGACAGCACGCGCTTGGCGCGCTCCTGGCCGATGACGTACTCGTCCAGGACCTTCTTGATCTCCTGGGGTTTGGGCAGCTTGTCCCGGGTCCGCTCCGCGCGCTCCTCGAGCTCCTCGCGGATGATGTCGTTGCACAGCTCGACGCACTCATCGCAGACGAACACGGAGGGGCCGGCGATGAGCTTCCTGACCTCGTGCTGGCTCTTGCCACAGAACGAGCAGTACAGAAGCTTGCCGTCGTCGTGCTTACCGCGGGAATCGTCGCTCATGCTGCCCTCAGGAGACCCTTGTAAACTTAACTATATATCAAGACCTTGGGCCATAAAACCGCCCTGCGGTCGTTCAGGGTTTGGTCGGCAGCTCGGTGCGTTTCTCCAGTACTGAATCGATCAGCCCGAACGCCAGAGCCGCCTCAGGATTCATGAAGTTGTCCCGATCGCTCGCCACCTTGATTTCCTCGGGTGACTTTCCCGTGTGGCGGGCCAAAATTCTGTTAAGCCGTTCACGAGTATCGAGAACGTCCCGGGCATGGATATCAATATCGGAGGCCTGGCCCTGAAAACCGGCCGACGGCTGGTGAATCATGATCTTCGAGTTGGGCAGGGAGAGGCGTTTGCCGGCCTTGCCGCCCGCCAGCAGCACCGCTCCCATGGACGCCGCCAGTCCCACGCAAATGGTGCCGACATCGGGCTTGATGAACTGCATGCAGTCGTAAATGGCGAGTCCCGCGCTGACCGAGCCGCCCGGGGAGTTGATGTACAGGGAGATGTCCTTGTCCGGATTTTCCGACTCCAGGAACAGGAGCTGCGCCACGACCAGGTTGGCCATGTAGTCCTCGACCGGCCCGACGATGAAGATCAGCCGTTCCTTCAGGAGCCGCGAGTAGATGTCATAAGCACGCTCGCCACGGGCGGTCTGCTCGACCACCATGGGAACCAGGTTCAAAGCACGTGTGTTCATCGGCACCTCTGGGACATCGATGGGGACTTCGCCCCGCCGAATCAAGTCAGATTCATCACTTCCCGGAAGGCGGACTGTACCTCATGCACCTGCGCACGTGAGAGGACATTGTCCACAACTTGATCCTCCAGGGCCAGGTTCTCCACCTGGCGCAGGGCATTCTCGTTCTGACGATAAGCCTTCACCAGAGCTTCCGGATCGCCGTAACCGGCGGCCATTTCGTTCAATCGGGCATTCACGCGGGCCGGGTCCAGGGTGATGTGATTCTGCTTGATCACCTCGCTCAGGATCAGGCCCATGGTCACGCGGCGCTTCGCCGGCTCGATGAAAGGCTCCGGCGCCGGAGCCTGCGAAACGTCCTGGATGCCGGCGCGGCGCATGGCCTCGACCTGCATCTCCTGCACCTGTGAGTCGATGAGGGACTGCGGCACGTCGACGGCGTTGGCGGCGAGCAGCGCCTCGAGCACCGCCTGCTTCTCTCGCGCGCGCAGGTTCTGCGACAGTTCGCGCTTCAGGTTTTCCGCCACATCGGACTTGAGCTTTTCCAGTCCGCCGGATTCGACGCCCAGGGACTTGAAGAAGGCTTCGTCCAGATCCGGCATCGAGGCTGCCTCGACCGACTTGACCTGTACCTTGAAGAGCGCGTGCTTGCCCGCGAGTTCCTGCGCCCGGTAATCCGCCGGGAAATCGACGGTGATGTCCTTGCTGTCGCCGGCACGGGTGCCGACCAGGCCCTGCTCGATCTGCGGCAGCATGCGTCCCTGGCCGAGGACGATGGGCACGTTCTCGCCCTTGCCGCCGGCGAAGGCCACGCCGTCGATGCTGCCATCGAAATCCACCGTGACCTTGTCGGTGTCCACCGCCGGCCGATCCGCGGCGCTGTAGACGGGGCGCTCACGGCGCAAGCGTTCGATCATGGCCTCGACATCGGTGTCACCGACGCTGGACACGGTGCGCTGGATCTTCAGCGACTCGAGTGGCGCGAGGCTCACCTCGGGGAATACCTCGAAGGTGGCGACGTAGTGGATGCCCTGGCCTTCGCCAATGGCCTGGGGCTCGATGCGCGGGCTCCCGGCGGGCTGCAGCTGCTGCTGCGCCACGGCCTCGCTGAAGCTCGACTGCAGCAGGTCGCCGATGACCTCGCGCTGCACCTGCGCGCCGAACTGCTGGCGGATCACCGTCAACGGCGCCTTGCCGGGCCGGAAGCCGTTCAGGCGCGCCGTGCGGCTGATCTGCTTGAGCCGGTCGGAAATGGCGCGATCGACCCGCTCGGCCGGGATCTGCACTTCTAGACGACGCCCCAGCTTCCCCGTATTCTCGACTGAAACCTGCATACCTTGCCTCTTGATTAAGCGGTGCGGGAGGCGAGACTCGAACTCGCACGGGTTGCCCCGCCAGCTCCTAAGGCTGGTGCGTCTACCAATTCCGCCACTCTCGCATTTCCCGCGTCTTGCTGAAAAATCAGCCGGATAGTGTACCCGAAGGGAGCACCTTTTCGCGAACCAGCAAGCGGGCCACGGCGCGCAGGCCGGGCAGGCCCTTCTCCAGCATGAAGTACAACGGGCTGTCGCCCCCGAACGGGTCGATCTCCCGTGGCTGGTTCACCCAGGCCCAGGCGCGCTCCGCGCCGCTCGTCTCGCCAGCCGCACCCGACTCGCCAGGCGCACCCGCCCGGCCCAGCGAGGCCGCGATACTGGTCAGCAACGCGACCCGCTCATGCTGGTTCGCCGACAGCCGCGGGCCCTGGCCGAGCCGATAACGCTCGAGCACCATGGGTGAGGGGATCCTGAGCAGCCGGCATTGCTGGAGCGGAGAGAGTTCCCAGTCCTGCGCGATGGCGAAGAATCGCTTCAACGCCACCGGGGTGCTGTGTCGCGCCGTGCGTCGTGCCGAGGGCTGCAGGATCAACCGGGGACGATGGCGTGGACGGGGCTTCGCGGGCAAGGCCATGGCTCACTTTGGGTCCTACAGCATACGCCCGTTGGGTATGATGCGGTCACCCATGAGCACCCCCTTCGACGAGCGCCTGCGCCGCGCGATGCACCGGAGCCTGGTGTGCGTCGGACTCGATCCCGATCCCGCGAAGCTCCCCACCGATCTTGCCGGTCCGCAGCGATTGCTGGCCTTCAACCAGCGCATCGTCGATGCGACGGCCGACATCGCCGCCGCCTACAAGCCGCAGGCGGCGTTCTACGGCGCGCTTGGCGCGGAAGCCGAACTCGAGGCGAGCATCCGCTACATCCGCGAACGGGCGCCGGACGCGGTGGTGATCCTGGACGCCAAGCGCAACGACATCGGCAACACGGCCGAGGCGTACGCGCGCGAGGCCTTTGACCGCTACGGAGCCGATGCGGTCACCATCAATCCCTACATGGGTGAGGATTCGGTCGAGCCCTTTCTCGCGAGGGCCGAGCGCGGCGCCATCCTGCTGTGCCGCACGTCGAACCCCGGCGCCCGCGATTTCCAGGACCTCGACTGCGGCGGATTGCCGCTGTACCGCCACGTGGCGCGGCGTGCGGCGGAGCGCTGGAATGCCCGGCGCAACCTCATGCTGGTGGTGGGCGCGACGTTTCCGGCGGAAATGGCCCAGCTTCGCGCGGCTCATCCCGACCTGCCCTTCCTCGTGCCCGGCATCGGCGCGCAGGGTGGCGATCTCGAGGCCACGCTCGCGGCTGGCCTCGATGCCCGCCGCGCGGGACTTCTCATCAATTCCTCGCGCGGCATCATCTACGCCGGCGGCGGCGCACCGCCGGCGATCCGCACGGCAGCGCGGGAACTGCACGAGGCCATCGAGCGGCACCGCCGCTGATCGCGCCGGGCGGCGGCCAGTGCATTCCGCCCGTCATTCGCACGCGCCGGCGCATGCGATTGCTCCCTTTATACGTCCATGCGCTACGCCGGGAACCACCGCTTCAAGCCCTACACGCTGTCGGACGATGGCGACCCATCGACGTGCTGATCACCAAAGAGAGCTCGACAGCGGCAGCGACTGAGTCACGCCGCCACGGGCGACCCGACCCACCTGAGCAGCTCCTCGGCGAGTCCGGGATCGGCGCACTCCCCCACCCAGGCAACGTAGCCATCGGGCCGGATCAGTACGGCCGGTGGAGCAAGCACGCGCCCCAGCAGCGGCAGTTCCCAGGCTCCGTCGCACCGTGCATCGACGATCTCGACGCAGCTTTCCCATGGCGCCAGTGCGCGGCCGAAGCCTTCCGCGAAGTTGATCAGCACGGGACGGGCCCGATGCAGCAGGCTGAAGATTCGTCGCGGGCCCTCACGCGTCACGAGATCCAGGTCCGGGATCCTGCGCCCCACCAGCGGATGCCTGCCACCGGGCGCGTAGCTCACATCGAGCGCTGCGAGTCTTGCCGCGCGATGCTGGGATGGCTCGACCATGGACAGCAGCTCGTAATGAGATTCGCGCAGCGCCCTGGAGCGCTCGTCGGTTCGGCGCAGCGCCACCTCCACCATCGTGTTGCGCAGCACGCACGCCGCCACCGGATGACGCTCGGTGTGATAGGTGTCGAGCAGATCCACCGGTGATTGCCGCCGGATGACCTGCGCCAGCTTCCAGCCGAGGTTCACCGCCTCCTGCAATCCGACGTTCAAGCCCTGTCCTCCCATCGGCGGATGCACATGGGCGGCATCACCGGCCAGCAGCACCCGTCCGGCGCGGTAGCGCTCGGCCTGGCGCGTAAGATCAGTGAATCGCGAGATCCAGCTCACATCGTGTACGCCGAAATCAGTCCCGAAGATGGCGATGAGTTCTTCGCGCAGGTCCGCCACGGTGGGCTCATCGCCGACGGCCAGCTGTGGCTCGGTCAGCACCACGCGCACCGAACGCCCGTCCTGCAGCGTGCCGATCGCGTGGGTGCCGTGTGCATCCTCGCGAAAGCCCCGGGGCGGTTCCTCGCGCACCTGCGCCTCGGCGATCAGCCAGCTCGTGGTCGCATCCCAACCGGGAAAGCCGATGCCCGCGGCCTTGCGGACGCGGCTGCGCCCGCCGTCACACCCGACCAGGAACTGCACGCGCCGCCGCTCACCGTGGGACAGAGTGACCTCGACGCCTGAATCGTCCTGCACGAAACCAACGACCTCGCAACCACGCTGGATCGGAACCGCGAGATCGCCCTCCACCCAGTCGGCGAGGATGCGCTCGATGTGATTCTGCGTGAGCGCCAGCACGTAGTTGTGCCGCGTGGGCAGCTCGCTCATGTGCAATGGCACATGAAGATGCAGGCTCGCATGCTTCTGCCCCTGCGAGATGAAGCGTTCCGCTACGCCGCGTTGATCCAGGATCTCCAGCGTTCGAGGATGCAGCCCGCCCGCGCGCAACCCGGCGAGATCCCGGGTCGGGCGCCGCTCGATGACGGCCACATCGATGTTGGCGAGCGCAAGCTCAGCCGCGAGCATCATTCCCGTCGGCCCGGCGCCGACGATCAATACGGGGTGTTCGGTCATCTCGTCACTCCTGGTGCTGCCGCTGCCGGCATGGACGGGAGATGCTGCGACAGGACCCGGTGCTTACGGCAAGCCCCCCGTCTGGCTATACTCTGAAGTGGGGAGGGAGGGTGTTTTCAGCCTGCCTCCTCCCATTTCAGGCGCCGCGTCGAGAGCATCAGCGCCGCCAGCATCGCGAACAGCGCGATCGCACCGATCAGCAGCGCGTAGTCCTCCGACAGCAGCAGCCCGTACAGCAGCGCATACACGCCGGACATCAGTGCCGCGACGACGGCACCGCGCCGCGCGTTCCCGGTGAATCCCGCGACGTACAGGCCGAGCAGGCCGACGAGGGCGGCGGCGGCGAGCCAGAAGCTGAATCCGAACGCGAGGTGCTCGGAGAGCGCCAGCAGCAGCAGGTAGAAGGTGCTCAATGCCAGACCGATGAACAGGTACTGCATGGCATGCACGCGAAAGCCCGAGAGCTTCTCCCAGCCGAAGAAGGACAGGAAGGTGAGCGCGATGAACAGCAGCGCGTATTTCACGGCGCGCTCGGATCGCTGGTACACGTCCACGCTTTGATACAGGCCCACGCCGAACGCGGCCGATTTCAGGCGGGTGCCATCGACTTCATCATCCATCCAGCCCTGGCTGAAAGAGCGGTTCAGCGCCAGCACCTGCCATTGCGCATCGAAGCCGTGCTCATCCAGGTGATACTGGGCCGGCAGGAAGGCGCCCTGGAACTGCGGGTCAGGCCAGTCGCCCGCGAGGTGCAGTCGGGTGGCCGCGGCCGTGGGCAACAGGGCGAACGAACCGGAACCCGCGAGCACGAGATCCAGGGCGAAGGGCAACTCGGCGGACGCGAGGCTGGATGGGGTCGCGACACCGGCTTGCGCCAACAGCCCTGACAGGTCGACCGCCGCCTCGATGCCATTGAATCCCCCGCCGCGCCGGGGCTCGAATGCCAGCGGCCGGTCGGCGAACCGGGCGCCGGTGAGTTCGCGCAGGTTGCGAACCTCCGACAGGGGCAGGCGCAGTTGCGTCGACTGCCATTGCGTGCCCGGCTCCGCCGCCGCCCGCAGGTCCGAGGCGCGGAAACTGCCGGACACCTTCAGGTGCACGGTGAACACGGGCACCGAGTAGATGCCCACGTGTCGCGGGGGTGCCTGGCTCAGTTGCGCGACGACCTCGAGCCGCTCCGGCAGCAGGTACTGCTGATGCACCTCGTGCACCACCTGCCCGTCGGTGCGCCTGCTCTCCGACTGCACCGGGACCCGCAGCACCGGTCCGCCACCCACAACCTCACCACCCCACCCTTGGGCGACCGTGGCGCTCGCCTGCTCCCGCATTCCCTGTCGCTCGCTGATGAGGCTGCGCAGCATGGCCAGCGGGATCATCAGACCCAGGCTGATGAGGCCAATGACCAGTACCTTGCCGCCAGTCGTGCGGTTGTCGAACCATCGCATGCCGTGACTCCTGGTGAATTGGAGTCCAGCAGCGTGCGCCGCGTCCGTGGCAACCGTGGGGCGACATCATGGCAAATCCGGGCGCGGGGCCGGGAGCGAACAGGCGCGGCCAGACCAGCCAGGCGTTCCTGATTCGGGACGCTACAGTCCCAGCACATCCAGCGTGCGGTACCAGGACACCGACGGCGCGAGGAACCAGGGCGTACCGCGATACCAGGCGCGCGCCGGGAACTCGAGGCCATCGAAGGACGTGCGTCCTTCGGGGCGGCCCAGCATCTGTTGACCGATGCGCATGCCGAAGAACGGTGCCATCGGCACGCCCTGGCCGCAGTAGCCCATGCAATGGAACAGCCCGTCCTGCCCGCCGACGTGCATCAGGCGATCGAAGGTGAAGGCCACCATGCCCACCCAGGCATGGGTGATGCGCACCTGCGCAAGCGAGGGGAAGATCTGCGCCAGCATCTGCCGCATGCGCGGCACCACCTTGAGCGCATCGTGTTCGGACAGCGCGGCGCGCCCGCCGAAGAGGATGCGCCGGCCATCCGGGGACGGCCTGAAATAGACCACCACGCGGCGTGTGTCGCCCACGTTGCGACCCTGCGGCAGGAGCGCGCGCACGCGCTCCTCGCCCAGGTCCTCGGTGGCGATCTGGTAGCTGCCGATGGGGATGATGCGGCGCCGGTGCCAGGGCGAGAGCGGGCCGGCATAGCCATTGGTCGCCAGCAACACCTGCCGGGCCACGATGCGTCCGCGCGCCGTCAGCAATTCGAAGCCCCCGGGAACCCGCTGCATCGAGGTCACGGCGCACCGGTGATGCACCACGGCCCCGGCGGTGCGGGCCCGCGCCAGCATGGCCAGCAGCAGGCGCGCCGGGTTCACCGAGGCATCATCGTGATACACCAGCCCGCCGTGATAGAAGCTCGTGTCGATCTCGGTGTGCTGCTGGTCCGGGCCCACCACGCTGATGCGCTGCCCCAGGCCGGGCGGCGGTTGCTCCTCGGCTTCGCGGCACAGGGCGCGAAAATGCCGCCGCGTGTGCGCCGCGAAGTACCCGCCACAGGGACGCCAGTCGAAGTCGAGCGAGTGATCGCGAGCCAGGTCGCGCAGGTACGCGATGGCCGCGAGCGCCTCGCGGCCGATGCCCAGCGCCGTGGCCGCACCGTGCCGGTGGGTGAGTTCAACGAGCGAGGGCTTGACGCTGTAGGCCACCTGGCCGCCATTGCGCCCCGAGCATCCCGCGCCGAACTCCCCCGCATCGAGCACCAGCGTCGAACGCCCGGCCTCCGCCAGTTCGCGTGCGGCGGCAAGTCCCGTGTAGCCCGCGCCCACGATCACGGCATCCACCGCCGCCGGCAGCGGATCCGGCGGGCCGGGCGGCAAGGCCAGTTCCTCGAACCAGAACGGTTGATCGCTGATGCCGCTGGCCGGTTCAGCCTTCCTGTTCTCTATAATGCGTTCTCCCTACCCCAAGCGAACGGCGTTCCCATGGCCAAGCTATTGTCCTTTTCCGCCGGCGGCAAATCCACCTTCGGCGTCCTGGACGGCGAACGCGTCTACGACCTGGCGCCCCGCCTGCCTGGCATCGGCGATCTCAAGGCACTGCTGGCCGCGGGAGGATTCGCCCGCGCGGGAGCGGTGCTGGCGGGCGCCACGGCCGAGTACTCGGCCAGTGACATCCAGTTCGATCCGGTGGTGCCCAACCCGGCGAAGATCCTGTGCATCGGTCTCAACTACGAGGACCATCGCCTGGAGACGCAGCGCGCGAAGACCGACTACCCCACGGTGTTCACCCGCTTCGCCGACACGCAGGTGGGGCACGGGCGTCCCATCCTGAAACCGCGGCATTCGACCAAGGTCGACTACGAGGCGGAGCTCGCGCTCGTGATCGGCAAGGCCGGGCGGGACATCCCGGCGGACCGCGCCGCCGAGCACATCGCCGGCTTCAGTTGCTACAACGATGTCTCCATCCGTGATTTCCAGAACCACACCACGCAGTTCACGCCGGGCAAGAACTTCCCCGGCACGGGTCCCTTTGGACCTGCATTGGTGAGCCCCGAGGAACTGGGACCGCTGGGTCCGCAGCGCATCCAGTCACGACTGAACGGGACCCTCATGCAGGATGCCACGCTGGGCCAGATGATCTTCCCCGTCCCGGCGCTGATCGCCTATGTCTCGCAATGGACCACGCTCGCCGTGGGGGATGTGATCGTCACGGGCACGCCGGGCGGGGTCGGCGTCAAGCGGGTGCCCCCCGTCTACATGAAGGATGGCGATGAGATCATCGTCGAGATCGACGGCGTCGGCCTGCTGCGCAACCAGGTGATGGCATGATCCGCAAGACTTGCCCCATGAACGCATCGTTGCTCGCCCTGCTCGGCTGCCTGTTCATCTCCATCACCGTCCAGGCGCAGTCCCCTGCCCCCTTCTCCGCGCAGCGGGGAGACCGTGCCAGCGGCTGGAGGAGCCAGACACGTTCGGAAGTGGTGGCCCGGCACGGTGTGGTCGCCACCAGCCAGGCCGTGGCCGCGCAGGCGGGCCTGGGCATCCTGCAATCCGGCGGCAACGCCTTCGATGCGGCGGTGGCCACGGCGGCCGCGCTGAACGTCGTCGAGCCCGGCAGCGCCGGCATCGGCGGTGATGTCTTCGTCATCGCCTGGCTCGCGAAGGAGAAGCGGCTCATCGCACTGAACGGCAGCGGCCGTGCGCCCTCGGGCGCGACGCCCGAGCACCTCGCGCAGCGCGGCTATCGCGAGCACATGCCCGAACGCGGCATCGACTCGGCCACGGTGCCCGGTGCCGTCGATGCCTGGGACCTGCTGTTGCGGCGTGCCGGCACGCGTGGATTTCGCGAGGTGCTCGAGCCCGCCGTGCAACTCGCGCAGGACGGGTTTGGCATCACGCAGCGCATCCAGAGCGACTGGACCCATGGCGCCGGCTACCTCGCGGATGATGCCGACTCGGTGAAGACCTACCTCGTCGATGGCAAGCCGCCCGCGCCGTACAGCATCTTCCGCAATCCCGACCTGGCCCGCGCCTTCCGCGCCCTGCAGCGCTCGGGTCGCGATGCCTTCTACCGCGGCGAGATCGCGCAGGCCATCCTGGCCAAGTCACGCGCGCTGGGCGGCACCTTCACCGCGGCGGACCTCGAGGGCACGCACGGCACCTGGGAAATCCCCATCACCACCAACTACCACGGCTACGATGTCTTCGAGTTCCCGCCAAACACGCAGGGCTTTGCCGTGCTCGAGATGCTCAACATCCTCGAGGTGTGTGCGCCACGCCTGGGCGTGAACCTTGCCGCGCTGGGACCCACATCGCCCGCGTACTGGCACCTGCTGGTGGAGGCGAAGAAGCTGGCCTACGCCGACCTGTACCGCTACAACGCCGATCCGGCCTTCGTCACGGTGCCCGTGCAGAAACTCATCTCCAAGGAGTACGCGGCAAGCCTGTGCACCCGCATCGACCTGCACCACGCCTCCACCCCCGAGTCCGCCGGAGACCCGGTGGGCGGCACGGTGTACCTCGCCGTCGCCGACCGCTGGGGCAACATGGTGTCCTTCATCTACAGCATCTACGACACCTTCGGCGCGGGCATCACGGTGCCAGGCTACGGCTTCGTGCTCAACGACCGCGGCGCGCTGTTCTCGTTGCGGCCCGACAGCCCCAACCGCATCGCGCCGGGCAAGCGGCCCTTCCACACGCTGCTGCCGGGTTTCATCATGAAGGATGGCCAGCCGCTCACCGCCTTTGGCCTCATGGGCGGCAGCCAGCAGGCACAGGGACACGCGCAGGTGCTCATCGACATGATCGACCTGGGCGCCAATGTCCAGGCGGCCAGCGATGCGGCGCGCTTCTCGCACGCCCAGGACGGCAATGTCCTGAGTCTCGAGTCCTCGCTCTACGGCGCCGTCGGAGCTGCGCTCGGCGAACTGGGACACCAGGTGGTCTCGGCCGGCGGCGAGGGCATGGGCGGCTTCCAGGCCGTCTCGCTGATCGCATCGCCCGGGGAGAACAAGCCGCGTGGCGGCGCCAACTCCGGCATCTCCGGCGTGTATCGCGCCGGGTCGGATCATCGCAAGGACGGCGCCGCCGTCGGCTGGTAGCCGGCGCCGCTCAGGAAGGTTTCCAGGTCACATCGATCCGGCCATCGACGATGCCGATGCGCCGGTCCGCCGCGGCCGCGAAGTTGCCATCGTGCGTCACGGCGACCACCGTCGTGCCCGTCTCGCGCGTGAGTCCCCGCAGGATCTGCCGCACGTTCGCACTAGAACGCGAATCGAGGTTGCCCGTGGGTTCATCGGCCAGCACCACCAGCGGCTGGTTGGCGAGCGCACGGGCGATCGCCACGCGCTGGCGCTCGCCACCGGAGAGCTGGTGCGGTCGCTTCGCCGCCTGCGGCTTCACGCCGAAGCGATCCAGCAGTTCCAGCGCGCGAGCGCGAGCGGCGTCCTCCTGCAATCTCGCGAGCCGGCGCATCGGCAGCAGCACGTTGTCGAGCACGGTGAATTCGGCCAGCAGAAAATGGAACTGGAAGATGAACCCCAGCTTCGACAGCCGGCGATCGGCCAGTTCATCCTCGCCGTAGCGGCTGGTGTCCTCGCCATCGAGCAGGACGCGGCCGCTGGTGGGCACGTCCAGCAGACCGAGCAGGTACAGGAGCGAGGACTTGCCCGAGCCCGAGGGACCCATGATGCAGACGCACTCGCCGGACTGGATCGTGAGGCTCACCTCGTTCACGAGCGTCACCGGCACCTCGCCGCCCAAGGTCCGCACCAGGGATTCCGCGGCCAGCACCGCGCTCATGCGGCGCCCCGCAGAATGTCCACGGGATGCAGCCGTCCGCCGCGGCGGGCCGGCAGGTAGGCGGCGGTGATGCAGGAGGCCAGCGCGAATCCCGCGGCCAGCGCGTACTGCGTGACGCTCCAGTCCAACGGCAGGTGCTGCAGGTCCGCCACCCCGGGATGTGGAAGCTGATCGAGGCCAGCGCCCGCATCAGCCCCATGCCGCAGAGCACGCCCGCGGCGCTGCCGATCAATCCGATGATCACGCCCTCGATCAGGAAAATGCCGCGGATGTCGCGCGCATGGAAGCCCATCGACTTCAGGATGGCGATGTCGCGGGTCTTCTCCATCACGATGGTGGAGAGCGTGTTGTAGATGCCGAAGGAGGCCACCACCAGGATGGCTGAGACCACGCTGTACATGATGATGCGCCGGATCAGCAGCAGCGAGAGGAAATCCTCCGAGGCCTCGATCCAGGACAGCGCCTTGTAGCCCACTGCCGCTTCGATGCGCTGCGCGAGCACGCGCGCCTCGTACGGATCGGCGAGCTGGATGATGATGCGGTTCACGCGGTTCGGCCGCTCCAGCAGGAGCTGCGCGCGCTTGAGCGCGGTGAAGGTCTGGGTCTCGTCCACGGCGGCGTTGCCCATCCGGAACAGACCCACCACCTTCATCGCCCGGTTGATGCCGCTGGGCGCGGTGACGCTGACGGTGCTGCCCAGCCGCAGGCCGTACTTGTCGGCCAGCGCCTTGCCGATGATGATGCCGTTGGGGTTGGCGGCGAGTTCATCGATGGTGCCGGCCACCATCTTCTCCTCGATGGTCGATACGTGCTTCATCTTGGCAGGCACGATGCCAGTGATGGTCACGCCATGCTCGCGCCCGGCGAAGGTCAGCACGGCGGAACCCGTGAGCGTGGGGGCGGCCCTCACGCCCGGAAGCGATTCCACGAAGCTGAGCTTCTGCCGGTAGCCGCGGATGCCGCGGGTCTCGGCGAGGGGCTTGACGTGGCGGATGGCGACCGCCGCCTCCGGCCAGCGCATCGCGGCCGGCTGCGGCGCCGGCTTGCGGAATTCATCCGAGATGGTGATGTGCGGGCTGTTGTCCACCAGCCGCTTGAGGAAGTCACTCTCCGAACCGCTCATCAGCGAGGACACGGCGAGGAAGAACGCGACCCCGAGCACCACGCCGGACAGCGATACCAGCGTCTGCCGGCGCCGGCTGGTCAGGTGCGTGAGCGCGATGCTGGCGCGGATGCCCATCAGGGGCTGGCCGGCGAAGTCCGCGCGGCAGCGGGATGGACCTTCGCCCGCCTGCCCTCACGCAGGCCATCACCCGGCGTCTGCACCACCACGTCCGCTTCGGTGAGTCCGGAGAGGATCTCGGTGCGGGACTCGCCCGCCACGCCGGACTTGATGGGCTGTTGGCGCAGGCGGCCCTCGCGCACGACCCAGACGGATCCCTCCTGCACCGCCGAGGACGGCACGAGCAGCGCATTCTCGCGCCGCGCGACGATCAGGTTGGCATCCACCGTCATGCCCACGGCCAGTGCGCCGGGGTCGAGCAGCCGGATGCGCACGCGATAGCTGCGAGCCACCGGGTCGCCCTTCGGGGTGATGGCGCTCACCTCGCCGTCGAACACCCGGCCCGGGATCGAGTCGGCGCGCATCACCACGTGCTGGCCCGCGAACGCCCGCGGGATGTCCTCCTCATCGACATCCGCCGTGACGCGCAGCGGAGCACAGCAGGAAAGATAGAACACCGGCTGGCCCGCGGGGATGAACTGGCCGATCTCGCCGTCACGCCGGATGATGGTCCCCTGGGCCGGCGCGGTCAGGTTCATGAAGTCCCGCTGTGACCGGGCGCGCTTCAGCGCCGCCATCGCCGCGTCCCAGTCCGCGTGGGTGCGCGACACGTCGATGCTGGCGGCCACCTGACGCTTGAACAACTCCTGCGTCCGATCGTACTGGTCGCGGGCGTAGCGCTCGCGCGCCTCCAGCTCGACCACGGTGCTGCTCAGGTCCTGGTTGTCGAGCTGCGCCAGCACCTGGTCACGGCGCACCGTCTCGCCCTCATCCACGCCCAGCCGCACCAGCCGCCCGGAGGCCCGCGGCGCGATCGGCAGCATCACGGTGGGCTCGACCACGCCGGTGGCGTAGATGGCATCCACCGCCGGTCCCCTCACCGCATGCACGACCTCGACAGGCACGGGCTTGAAATACCAGGCAAGACCACCAGCCAGGCCGGCCAGCAGCAGCAGCGCGGCCAGGATCGCACCCCGGTGGGGAACGCGGGTCACGGGATCACGACCGGCCAGGAATCGGGCGAGGAAGCACGGGCGCATTTCTCCGGTGCCGTCCTACAGGCCGGCATCCGCGTTCTCCCTTATTGTGCCGCACAGGGTACGGTCCCACTGTAGGGGTGCGGACCACAAGGAGGGTTGCGCCGTGAGCGTTCATATCCACAAGCAGGATTTTCCCCATTTCTCCCAGATGCTCACCGCCCGGGCCAAGGTGCTGCGGGGTGAGATCCGCGACGCCCTGCAGAAGGCCAACCAGGAACAGTTTGCCAATCTTGCGGGCCAGGTGCACGACGCCGGAGAGGAATCCTTGCCGATCTCCTGGTGGATGTGAACCAGGCGGAAATCGCCCGCGACGTGCAGGAACTGCGCGAGATCGAGCGGGCGCAGGAGCGTATTGCCGAAGGGACCTACGGGCGTTGTACCGAGTGCGGCGAGGCCATCACCCGGGCCCGGCTCGAGGCCAACCCGTCGGCGCAGCGCTGCATCCGCTGCCAGGAAGCTGTCGAGAACGACGGGCGCAACGCGCGCCCCGTTTCGCTCTGACCCGGCTCCCTTCGCATCGCAGACAACCGGGTGGCGTCCTCCGCCTGGCGCGAGGCCTTCAGGGTAGCTGGATCGACCTCAGGTAGTCCGTCAGCCGCTGGATGATCTCCTCCGTGCGACGCTGCGGGTCCGTGTGACCCGCGTTTTCGTTCTGCAGGTAGAACTCGAAACCCCACACCGGCATCTCGCGCGAGCCATGCGGTGGCATCACCGCGCGGCCGTCGATGATCTTGTGGATCTGTTCGGCCGGAAAAGTGCCGCCGTGACGCTGCGTGATGCGAGTGAGGTCCGGTACGTCGATCCTGAAGCTCTTTGCCACGGGCCCATCGCCGCGTGCCCGCTCCCCATGGCAACTGGCACAGAAGCGGTTGTAGAGCTGCACGCCGCTGTAGCCGGAGAAGTCCTGTGCCCGCGCCGTCACCGCGGCAATGGTCAGCAGGACGATGGCGATGATGATGGCGAGAAGGATGTGTCGGGGATGGGCGGCCATGGGAGTCCTCCGAAGGGTGATGCTAGCATCGCGCGCGCCGTGAGGGCGTCAATCCGTAGTTCTACCGTCCCCGCGCCACGACGCGGCCCGGCCGCGGGACCTCAATCCGGCGGGTTGGCCTGCCGGATGAACCGGTCGATGCGCTCGTACAGCGACACCTTGGTCTCCTGGAAGGTGAAACCATGTCCTTCCGCGCGGGACTCGAAGAATTCCACCGGCACGTGCGCCTGCTCCAGGGTCGTCTTCAGCCGCTTCGCATCGGCATACGGCGCGATGAAGTCATCGTAACCATGCGCCAGGAACACCGGAACCCGGATCTGGCTCGCAACGCCGATGGGTGAGCGAGCGCGCAGTGCGTCGGTCTCGAGCGGAGCGCCGAACACATCCCGCACGCCAGCCAGTTCCAGCCGGCTGCGCTCGCGAAAGAAGTTGGCGACCTTGAGCACACCCTCCAGCATGCTCGACAGGTCGGTCACCGCGCTGAGCGCGACGACGCAGCGGATGTCCGCCGGCGCACGGGCAGCCGCCATCAGGGCGTTGTAACCCCCATAAGTACCGCCCATCGTGCACACCTTGTGTGGGTTTGCGACGCCCTTCCCCGCCAGGTCCGCCACGGCATCCTCGAGGTCGTCCTGAATGCGCCGGCCGAGTTCTCCCAGCCCGCGCTGGCGGAATTCGCGCCCGTAGCCGCCGGAACCCCGGGTATTCAGATCGAGCACACCGTATCCGCGGGAGGCGAAGAACTGCACGACCGGATCCCAGCCCATCATCATCCGTGTTCCGGTCAGCGCATCCGGGGTCCGCACGATCAGCGGCAGCGCCTTCGCGGCGCGACCCGGCGGCAAGGTGAGGTAACCGTGCAGCATGAGCCCATCGCGGGACTTCATCGTCACCGGCGCTGCCGAGGCGAGCGGTTCGCGTGGAATCCACGGCATCGAATCCGCCACCAGGCCCAGCTTCTTCGTGCTGCGGTCGAACAGAAAGTAGCGCCCGGGTTCGCGCGTTCCGCTCACCAGGACCAGGGCCTTGGTGCCGTCCTCCGACCAGTTCACGACATCGACCTGGTTCCCGGCGAAGGATTTCTCCAGCGACAGCCGCAACGCCTCTTGCTGTTCATCAAAGAAATGAACGTGCTGGACATCGTCGATGTAGCGAGCGCCGATGAGCGTGTGACCATCCGCCGCCACCACGCCTCCCAGGACGTCCACGTCCGGCACCGAGAAAACCAGGGCGCCGCGCTCGCGCTTCGCCGGATCGTATTCATACACGGCGGTGGTGTCGCGCCCCACGTCCGAGATCACGTTCAAGGCACGGTTATCCGAGGTGAATCCGATCGGATAATGGATCGCAGCGCGCGGGGCGAATGTCTCGAGCACGTGCCACTCCGCATGATCGGCATCGCGGTACATCAGCCGGCGCGACAGGTCTTCCTCGATATTGATGCAGGCTCGCACCACACCGGCATGGTCGAGCACATAGTGGCAGTTCGGACCGGGCGCCGACGTCTGCCGCTCGCGCCGGCCTTCCACCGGATAGATCTCCACCGCATCGGAGAATCCACTGCGCGCGTACAGGTTCACGAGCACGGCCGTGGGATCCTTGCGCTTGCAGGACAGGACGCCATCGAACATGTCGAAATCGATGGCAGCGGGAATCAGACCCGGAAAGATCTGGCGGTTGTTCTTCGCATCGGCATCGACCGAGGAGAGCATGCGCAACTCGATGGCGTCCGGGCTGCGCTGCGCCCAGGTGTAGATCAACCGTCCGTCGTTCTGCCAGCGCACATCGAGCACTTCGAAGGGACGCGTGTAGGCGGTCACCGCGTAGGCGGTGCCCTTGTCGATGTCGATGACGGCGAGATTGCGCGTATTGCCGCTGGCCACCACGGCGGCCAGCCGCTTGCCATCGGGCGAGAGCTGCGCGCGGGCGAACTGCGGCGTGCGGAACAGGTCTGCGACCTGCAGCGGCGCCGCCGGCAGCGCATTGACCAGCAGGTACAACCCCAGTGCCGCAATCGAACGAAGTGCATGACTCATGGACATCCCTCTCCGAAAAATGCCTGCCGTGCGCACGAGCGGTATTGTAGGATCAGGACGACATCAGGGAAAGCCGAAGGGACATGCAGTACGGATTCCAGCCGGTCCTGCCCGCCGATGCGCTCATCGCCCTGCGCGTACTGCTGGCGCTCGTTATCGATTGCGGCTGCTTCCAGGGCGCGCTGCGCCAGAGGCTGCGCTGGGCGCTGGTGGCGCGCAACCTCGCACTCACCGTCCTGTGTGCCGCACTGCTGGCGCCGCCGGCGGCCGCGCCCGGCGCCAGCGCCGCATGGATCATCTTCAACGGCGTGATGGGCGGCCTCGTCCTCGCCCTGACCCTGCAAAGCCTGAATGCATTGTGGTCGATCGATCTGGCCTGGCGACGGCCACGGCCAGCCTCGAACGACACGGCCGGGGGTATGGCATGAGCGGTGTGATGTTCTCTCAAGGGTTGTTGTGGGTGGTGGTCATCGTGCAGGCGGTCGCGATCCTCGCGCTCGCCCGCCAGATCGGGGTGCTGCACGAACGCGTGGCGCCCGCGGGCGCGCTGATCAACAGCGCCGGACCCGGCGTGGGCGAGCAATCGCCCCGCCTGGGTGCAGTCCTGGCGGGCAATGCCATCACCATCGGCGCGACGCTGGCCACCGGCCGGGCAGTTGATACTGTTCGTCTCCTCCACCTGCCCGATCTGCAAGAAGCTCATCCCGATCGCCAAGGGCTTCGCGAAGAGCGACTCGGTGCTGTTCGTCGGCGATGCCGACCCCGTGGAACAGCGCCGGCTGATCGCACAGTTCGATCTCGATGAGCGGCGCTTCATCAACGGACCCGAGGTGGGCATGGCCTACCGGGTGGACAAGCTGCCGTACGCCGTGCTGCTCGATGAGGGCGGCCGGGCGCAGCTGATGCTGTTCGTCTCCTCCACCTGCCCGATCTGCAAGAAGCTCATCCCGATCGCCAAGGGCTTCGCGACCATCCAGTCCTATCTCAAGTCCCGCACCGAGACCGCCTGAAACTGATCCACGCGCCTCAGGCCTTCAGCGTCGGCGGCACGCGGGCACCGGCAGCGCGCTCGAACGCGCGCGCGACGAGCAACAGCAGGCCGTCCTGGTTACGGCGCGCGACCAGCGTGATGCCCACGGGCAATCCGGCCACGAGCCCCGCCGGCACGGTGATGCTCGGGAACCCGGCGATGGCAGCCGCATCAGCGATGGGCGGCCAGCCGCCCTCGCCGCGATCCCCCCAGACGGCATCGATCAGATCGGCCGGACCATTGCTTGGCGCCAGCAACACCTCGACGGAGGAGTCGTTGAAGAGCTTCGTCAGGCCCTCCACATCCGCCGCCCGCTGCAGCGTGGCCAGCGCCTTCTGGTAGGCGGGATCGCTGAGCGGACCCCGCGCCTCCGCCATCTCGAACAGTTCCTGCCCGAACACCGAGAGTTCCTCCGCGGCGTGTGCCCGGTTGAAGCGGATGAGACCGGCGAGCGTGCGCGATGGCACCTGCACAGGATCCAGGGTCGAAAGATACGCCTGGATGGCCCATTTGAAATCGAACAACAGCGTCTCGAGCTGGGCGGTTCCCATCTCGGTCATGGGCGCGGGATGCTGCAGGTCCACGAGCACCGCACCCTCGCGCCGGAACACCTCGCGCGCACGCGCGTACAAGGCCTCGGTGCCGGGATGGCCGCCCGGTGAGAGCGGCATGGCGCCGACGCGAACCCCCGAAAGGCGGAACGCCTCGAGGTCAGCCGCATGCGTGCCAAATCCCAGCGGCCGCCCGGCGATGACCTGCGCGAGCAGTGCCGCGTCCGCGACCGTGCGGCACATGGGCCCCGCCGTGTCCTGCCTGGGCGAGATGGGCACGATGCCCTGACCCGACACGACACCCACCGTCGGCTTGAGGCCCACCAGGCCATTGACCGATGCCGGCGAAAGGATGGATCCATTGGTCTCAGTGCCGATGGCGCCCGCACAGAAGCTCGCCGCCGCCGCCACACCCGACCCTGCGCTCGACCCCGACGGATTGCGGTCGCGATCATAGGCATTGCGTGTCTGGCCACCGAGTGCACTCCAGCCGCTGCAGGAATGCGTCGAGCGCAGGTTCGCCCACTCGCTCAGGTTGGACTTGCCGAGCACGATGGCGCCCGCCGACCGAAGCCTCGCCACCAAGGGCGCATCGGCCGGCCGGTGCGAATTCGCCAGTGCGAGCGAACCCGCGGTCGTCGCCACCGGGTCACACGTCTCGATGTTGTCCTTGATGAGCAGCGGGATGCCATGCAGGGGCCCCTTGCGCATGCGGTTGCGCCGCTCGAGATCCTTCACCCGGGCATCCGCCAGCGCGGAAGGGTTCAGTGCCAGCACGCAGCGAAGGGAAGGCCCCGCCTGGTCGAAACGGGCGATGCGCTGAAGATAGGCACCTACCAGTTGTTCGGAACTCACGGTGCCGGTCGCCAGCGCCTGTTGCAGATCCGCCAGCGAACGCTCGGCGGGATCGAAGGAGGAGTCGAGAGCGCCCGCCACCTCGCTCAGCGCGGTTCCCGTGGACAGGGCGGTGGCGATTTCGAGGAACTGTCGGCGATCCATCTGACGCTCCGGTGGCAGGAAGACGAACAGGGAAGGAAGGCCACTCTATCGGATCACTATGCCATGCTCGCGGTTCGGCGATGCTCATCGTTGCGAGCCAGCCTCAGGACCACAGAGGTTTCGATCTGGCGATCCGGCACGGTCCAATACTGCCGCAGCAGCCGGCGAGTCTCGTCGCGGTCGAGCACGTGTCAGCCGCGAAGCATGTGCCCGATCAAGTCGAGGCTCCGGGGCCGCCCGGCTCCGGCGGCGATCCGCCCGATTTCTTCGCCTCGCGTTCCTCGCGCCGCACGGTCATCACGATGCTCGCCACGGCCACGCCGATGACGCCCACCATCATGATCATGATGACCACGAGCCCGCCAGCGAGGCGATAACCCTCGCGCAGGCCGAGGATCACGCCGACGGGCG
>JAXMGQ010000061.1:0-23179 GCA_046347195.1 Steroidobacteraceae bacterium | reverse complement strand
TACGATGCCAAGGGCATGCTGATCGCCGCCATCGAGGACGACGATCCGGTGCTGTTCTTCGAGCCCAAGCGCCTGTACAACGGACCCTTCGACGGCGATCCGAACAAGCCCGCCGTTCCCTGGAGCACGCATCCCAAGGGCGAAGTGCCCCAAGGGCATTACACCGTGCCGCTGGGCAAGGCGGAGATCGTGCGGCCGGGCAAGCAGCTCAGCATCATCACCTACGGCACCATGGTCCACGTCGCCGCGGCCGCAGCGGCCGCGATGGGCCTGGATGCCGAGATCGTCGATCTGCGCAGCATGGTGCCGCTGGACATCGCGACCATCTGTGAGTCGGTGAAGAAGACCGGACGCTGCGTGGTGGTGCATGAGGCCACGCGCTTCTCCGGTTTCGGCGGGGAACTGGTGGCGCTGATCCAGGAGGAATGCTTCTGGAACCTGGAAGCGCCGATCCAGCGCGTCGCCGGCTGGGACACCCCCTATCCGCATGCCTTCGAATGGGAATACTTTCCCGGGCAGGCGCGGGTGAAGACCGCGCTGAAGGCCGTGATGGAGGCTGCATGAGCGAGTACGTGTTCAAGATGCCGGACCTGGGCGAAGGCACGGTCGAGGCCGAGATCGTCGCCTGGCATACGAAGGTGGGCGATGTGGTGAAGGAGGACCAGGTCATCGTCGAGGTGATGACCGACAAGGCGGCGGTGGAAGTGCCCTCGCCGGTGAGCGGGCGCATCCTCAGCCTGCACGGTGAGCCCGGCGACAAGGTCGCGGTGGGCGCGCCGCTGATCGTGTTCGACACGAGTGCGACCGCGGGGGTAATCGCGCCGGCGGCGGCGCCCGCCGCATCGCCCGCGCCGTCTCCGGCAGCGCCACCGCCGGCGGCGCCACCCCCGGCCCCGCGACGCCCAGCCGCCTCACCGCCCGCATCTTCCGTCGCGCCGCCACCCGCATCGCCGGCGGCCGCCAGGCCCGCGGCGACGCGCGTGATGGCCTCGCCCGCCACGCGCCGCCGCGCACGCGAGGCGGGCATCGACCTGCAGGACATCGTGGGCAGCGGCCCGGGGGGGCGCATCCTCAAGGGCGATGTGCCGCCCGCCGGTGAGCCGGTCGCTGCGCCGGCGGCGAAGGGTCCGCAATCGCCGGCTTCGCCCGCGCCGGGTGATGCCGGGGTCACCGAGATCAAGGTCATCGGTCTGCGCCGCGTGATCGCCGAGCGCATGAGCGAGGCCAAGCGCACGATCCCGCACTTTTCCTACGTCGAGGAGATCGACGTCACCGAGCTCGAGGACCTGCGCCAGCACCTGAATGCCGGCGCCGGTGGGAAAGCCTCGCTCACCTACCTGCCCTTCCTCATCGTCGCGCTGACACGGGCGCTGCAGGAATTTCCCCAGTGCAACGCGCTGTACGATGCCGCGCGCAACACGCTGCTGCGCCATCGCGCGGTGCACGTGGGCATCGCCACGCAGACGCCCGATGGCCTCAAGGTGCCGGTGCTGCGCGATGCGCAGTCGCAGGACCTCTGGCAGCTCGCCTCGCAGGTGAAGCTCGTGTCCGAGCGCGCGCGCCGCAACCAGTCCACGCGCCAGGAGCTCACCGGCTCCACGATCACGGTGACGAGCCTGGGCAAGCTCGGCGGCATCGCCTCCACGCCCGTGATCAACCTGCCCGAGGTGTCCATCATCGGGTTGAACCGTGCGGTCGAGCGGCCGGTGGTGCATCGCGGCGCCATCGTCATCCGACGTATGATGAACCTTTCCTCCTCATTCGATCATCGCTTCGTCGACGGCCACGACGCCGCGGCGATGATCCAGAGCCTCAAAGAAATGCTCGAGCATCCCGCCACCCTTTTCATACCCAAGAGCCTGCCATGACCGCCCAACCCCAACGACCCGCCTTCGGCACCGTGCTGACCGATTCCATGGCCAGCGCCACCTTCAAGGATGGCCAGTGGAGCCCGTCCAGCATCGTTCCCGTCGCGCCCATCGCGCTGAGCCCGGCCGCGCACGTGCTGCATTACGCCAGCACCTGCTTCGAGGGGTTCAAGGCCTATCGCCGTCCCGATGGCTCGGTGCACGTGTTCCGCATGGACCGGCACATCGCGCGGCTGCGTCAGAGCGCCGAGCGCCTGGTGCTGCCGGTGCCGGCGGCCGGTTTCGTCGCCGACATGGTGCGCGAGGTGATCCGCCGTTCGCGTGCGGCGGTGCCCGAGGCGCCGGGCGCGCTGTACCTGCGCCCGATCCTGTTCGGCACCACGCCCAACATCGGTGCGGCAGCCACGCCGCCGAACGAGGCGATGCTGCTGGTGCTCGCAAGCCCGGTGTGGGACTACTTCGCCGGTGGCATGAAGCCGCTGCGCATCCTGGTGGACGATGTGAACACGCGTTCCGCCGCGCACCTGGGAATGGTCAAGACCGGCGGCAACTATGCGGCCGCCATGGGCCCGACGCTCGCCGCCCGCGCGAAGTACCAGGTGGACCAGGTGCTGTTCTGCCCGGGCGGCCAGGTGCAGGAAACCGGCGCCGCCAACTTCGTGCTGTTGCGTGAGAAGGCGTTGCTGACCCGGAGCCTGGACTCGAGCTTCCTGCACGGGGTCACCCGCGATTCGCTCCTCACGCTTGCACGCGACCTGAAGTACGACGTGCAGGAGCGTCCCTTCGAGGTGCGCGAGATGCTCGAGTGGGTGAAGAACGGCGAGGCCGCGCTGTCAGGCACCGCCGCGGTGCTCGCCGGCGTCGGCACGCTCATCCACCGCGAGCAGGAATATCGCGTCGGGACGGGCGAGGTGGGGCCGGTGGTGCGCGACCTGCGCGCGCGGCTCGTGGCCATCCAGCAGGGCGAGGCGCCGGACGCGCACGGCTGGCTCGAGAAGATCCTCTAGGCTCGGCCATGGCCTGTGCGGTGTTCTTGCGGGTATCGACTCATTCCACTATCTATTGACTTTTATCCGAATTTTAATAAATTATCAAGTTATAGATAGTTGGAGATAAAATGATCCACTTCCCCCGGGAGGCGCTAGCTCAGCAGTTGGTAGCAGCTCTGCGCGGGGAGGCCGTGTTCGGCGATGCGCATAACGGCCTGTTCCTGGCGGCGCCACGTCGCACCGGTAAATCCACCTTCCTCCAGTCCGATCTGAAGCCAGCGCTGGAGAAGGCCGGCGCGGTGGTTGTGTACGTGGACTTGTGGGCCGATCCGCGACGGGATCCGGGTGCTCTGATCGCCGAAGCCATCGGCCGGACTCTGGCGCCCCATCTGGGCCTGGTCAGCAGAGCTGCCAAGAAGGCCGGCTTGGAAAGCGTGACCGTCGGCGGAACGCTCAAGATCGATGTCAGCAAGATTGGCAGGATCGACGGCGTGACACTGACCGATGCACTGCGCACGCTGCGCGAAGCCGCCAAGGCGCCAGTGGCGCTGATCGTGGATGAGGCTCAGCAAGCGCTTACCAGCGAAGCGGGCGAGGCGACGATGGCGGCGCTGAAGTCCGCGCGCGACCAGCTAAACCAGGCGGGTCAGGTGAACCTGATGCTGGTCATGTCGGGCTCCGACCGCGACAAGCTGCTGCGCCTGGTCAACACCAATGGCGCGCCATTCTACGGCTCGCAGATCTCGCGCATGCCGCCGCTGGGGCGGGAATTCATCGATCATGTTGCGCTGCTGATTACTGCGCAGCGGCCCGAGCTGGCGTCGGTAGATGGCATGCTGCTGCTGCAGGCCTTTGAAAGCTTCGGGCATCGGCCGCAATTCTTCATGGAGGCGTTGGGGCAGGCGTTGAGTCCGGTGGCAGGACTGCCGCAGGGCGTTCGCTTCGAGCAAGCGGTGCTGGACGCGGCGCGCCACCGCCAGCGGGACGACGAAGCGCAGATGGAATCCGACTACCTTGCACTCAAGCCGCTGGAGCAGGCGGTGCTGTGGCGCATGCTGGATATGGGAACGCGGTTCCGGCCCTACGACGCGGACGCGCTGCGCTTCTATCGTGACAAGGCGCACGACAAAGTGACCGTGCAGCAGGCGCAGAACGCGCTCGAGGCGTTGCGCAATCGTTACCCCGCGATGGTCTGGAAATCCGCCCGGGGCGAATATGCTGTGGACGATGCAGCCATGCACCGCTGGTTTGAGCAGCGGACGCGCGAGGGCCGTTGGCCACCTTTGGACTCGCAACGTGCGGATCTGGGCGCTCTTTGAGTTGGGGAGGATCTGCCGGCGGCCTCAGGCCGCTTGCCCGGGGCGGACCTGGATCAATGTCTGCTGGCACAGCGCCACGAGCATGCGCTTCCGGTCATGGGCGAACACCTCGGCCTGCGTGATGGTGAGGGTACGGCCGGACTTGACCACCTGTCCCACGGCCTCGAGGTACGGCCCGGTCGCCGGCCGCAGCAGGTTGACCTTGAATTCCACCGTCAGGACCGACGCGTCGGGGGCGAACATCGTATAGCCGGCATAGCCGCCCGCGGTGTCGGCGAGGGTGGAGGTGATGCCTGCGTGGAAGAACCCGTCCTGCTGGGTGAAGGCCACATCGAAGGGCACGCGCACGATCACCTTGCCGCGTTCGATGTGCTCGAGGCTGGCGCGCAGCGTGCGCATCATTCCCTGGCGGTTGAAGCTGTTGCGCACGCGCGTGGCGAGCGCCTCAGGTGACTCAGGTGCCGGCGGAGCGGGCATGCGGTTCAGTGTCCGTTGCCGAGGTCGTCTTGCCGGTGGAAATCGGGGTAGGGCGGGATCTTCGGGACCCGCGGCGGATGTGCCTCGAGCTCCTGCAGGACGATGGAGACGGCGCGTTCGAGCTGCGCATCGTGGCCGGCGGCCACGTCCCTGGGCAGTTCCTCCACCTCGACATCGGGCGCGATGCCGTGTCCTTCCACCTCCCATTCCCCGTCCAGCCCGTAGAGGGCATAGCGCGGCGCGGTCACCGTTCCACCATCCAACAGCACCGGATACCCGCCGATGCCCACGAGGCCACCCCAGGTGCGCACACCCACGAGCGTGCCGAGCTTTGCCTTGCGGAAATACCAGGGCATGGCATCCCCGCCGGAGCCTGCCGACTGGTTGATGATCATGGCCTTGGGCCCGAAGATGGCGCCGACGGGATCGAGCACCGGCTTGCCGTCGCGCTCGATGGCGCCACTCATGAGCTTCTGCCCGAGCACGTTCACCACGTAATCCGCGATGAAGCCGCCCTCGTTGTAGCGCTCATCCAGCACCACGCCCTGGCGGTTCAACTGCGAATAGAAATGCCGGTTGAAGTTCGTGTAGCCGGCGCCGGCGGTGTTCGGCATGTACACGTAGGCGATGCGGCCACCGGACAGCTTGTCCACCTTGCGACGGTTGGAATCGATCCAGTCCAGGTTGCGCAGGCCCTTCTCCGACTCCGCCGGCACCACCGTGACCTCGCGTCCGGCATCGCCTTGCGCCTTGCTCGCGACGCGCAGCACGGTCTGTCGCCCGGCGGCGCCGTCGAGGAAGGCATCGAGGTTGTCCGTCGCGTGCAGCTCGCGGCCGTTCACCGCCAGCAGGTAGTCGCCCTCGACGATGTCGATGCCCGGCTGCGTCAGCGGCGCGGCCAGCGAGGGCGTCCAGTTCTGGCCGTTGTAGATCCGGGCAAAGCGGTAGCGGTTGCCTTCGAGGGTGAAATCGGCACCCAGCACGCCGGGCTTGGGGACGGAAGCATCCGGGCGCGGACTGCGCACGAACATGTGCCCCACTTGCACCTGGCCCAGCATCTCATCGCACAGGTAGTTGAACTCGGCGCGCGAGCTCAGCCCCGCGACGAAGGGCTGGTAGCGTGCCTGCACCGCGGCGAGGTTCAGGCCGTGCAGGTGTGGATCGTAGAGGAAGTCGCGCTGCAGCCGCCAGGTCTCGCGGAACATCTGTCGCCATTCGGCGCGCGGATCCAGCAGTGCCGTCATGCCGCCGTTGTTGACGGGCTTGCCGGGCGCCGCATCCGCCGCGCCCGGCTTGAGCTCGGCGGTGGGTGCCAGGAACCAGTTGTCCTGCCGCGTATAGAACAGCTTCTCGCCATCGGTCGAGACCTTGAAGCGGTTCACCCCACCCAGGATCTGCTCGGTCTGGCGCTTCTCCAGCGTGAATCGCCACAGGGTGACGGGCGGTGCTTCCGACTCCTCGGAGCTGCGTCCCACGGGTGTGCCCTCCGCCAGGAACAGCACGCCGGTCTTGCCCACCGACAGGTCGGTGTAGTTGCGTGCCGGGATCGGCAGCGCGAGGATTCGCGTGCCGAGGCCCGCCAGGTCCACCACCGTGGGCTTGGGTTTGGGCTTTTGCGCACCGGCCTCCGGGGTCGCCTCCTTCTTGCTGCCTTCCTCGTCGCTCTCCGGCGGCACGGGCGATGCACTCTTGCGTGACAGCACCGCGACGTAGACGCCGCTGGTCATCGCGCGGTCCAGCGAGGAAAGATCGATGCCTGCGTTGGAGGGGCCGGCATCGGTGGAGGCGCTGAAATACAGGTACTCGCCATTCGGGTCGAAGGCCGGATGCGTGGCATCGCTCTCACCGTCGGTGAGCTGGGTGCTGGTGCGGGTGGCGAGCGAGTACAGGAAGATGGCGCGCACCTGGCTGTCGAGATCGCGCGTGTACGCCAGCCACTGCGAGTCCGGCGACCAGGCCATCTCACGCAATGCATCGAAGCCGCCGCGGATGCCGGTGTCCACCTTGACCGGCCTGCCGCCCTCGACATCCACGATCCAGAAGCGCAGGTGCTTGTCGGTGAAGGCGATCTTGCGCGAGTCCGGCGACCAGTGCGGCGCATAGTAGAACGAGGGATCGGGGCCGAGGTCGATGACCTTTGCAGGCTGGATGCCGTCCTGGTCGCGCACCATGAGCTGGTACTCGCCCGAGGCGTCGCTGAAGTAGGCGATGCGCTTGCCGTCGGGTGACCACGCGGCATCGCGCTCCGCGGCGCCGGGGGTTCGGGTCAGGTTGCGGGCATCGCCCTTCTCGGCCGGCAGCGTGAAGATCTCGCCATGCGCTTCCACCACCAGGCGTGCGCCGGTGGGGGAGAGGTCGATGGCCTGGGCTTCCTTCGGCGACACCTTGTCGAGATGTGGGGCCATGCGCGGCAGGTCACCGTGGATCGACACCTCGAGGGCCTGGTCGCTGTGCGTGCTCGGGTCGTACAGGTGCAGCGCGCCGAAGGTTTCGTACACGAGGCCGCCGGGACCTGCGCTCAGGGACTTGAGATCGAAGGCGGGCTTGGCCACCCGCTTCTCGAGCTGGTGCGTCCGGGTGTCATAGCTGAACAGCGTCACCGGGCCGTCGCGGTCCGACAGGAAGTACACCGTGGAACCCGACCACACGGGATGCGAATCGTTGGAGTTCTCGCGCGGGATCTTTTCCACCTCCAGCGTCTTCATATCCAGAAGCCAGACCGGCGTGGTCTGGCCGCCGCGATAATGCTTCCACGCGTCCTGCCATTGCTCGAACGGCACGTAGGCCAGCGTCCGGCCATCGGCGGAGATACTGCCCTGCGCCGCGCTCGGCAGCGGCAGCGGGTGAGCCGGGCCGGTGCCGTCGGCGCGGACCGTGAACAGTTTCGGGAAATCCGAGTAGCTGGCCCGCTGCGAGGTGAACAGCACCTGCTGACCATCCGGCGTCCAGCCGGCCACCCGGCTCCGGGTGGCATCCCAGGTCAGCCGGCGGGGCACGCCGCCCGCGGCGGCGATGACGTACACATCGGTCACGCCGCCGACGTTGGCGGAGTAGGCGACCTGCGTCCCATCGGGGGAATAGAACGGACCGGCGGTGATGGCGCCGTCCGAGGTCAGGCGGCGGGCTTCACCGCCCTGGCGGGCCACCGTCCAGATGTCATCCGCATACAGGAAGGCGATGCGGTCCTGGCCGAGCGAGGGATTGCGCAACAGCAGCGGGGTGGCGCCCCAGGCCGGCAGGCAGATCGACACCGCGGCGGCCAGCCATCCGAGGCGGGTGGCCACCCGCCGTTCCGGCCGGTGCGGCGCCACGCTCAATACTCGTCCTCGTCATCATCGTCGTAGTCATCGTCATCATCATCATCGTCGTCGTCTTCGTCATCGTCCCAGTCATCATCGTCGTCTTCGTCATCGTCCTCGAGGTCATCGTCGTCCTCGGAGCCCGACCACCCTTCCGGTTCGTCGGTGGGTTCCAGGTCCAGTTCGGCCCAGGAGTCGACGTCCAGCTCCTCGGTCTCGCCGTCCAGGTACTGGATCTCGATGATCTCGCGGTCCTCGTCGACCTTGAGCACCTGGAAGGTCTCATCGTTCTCCAGGTCCTCGTACCACTGCTTGGGAGTCGGTTCGTACTCTCTGCCCACGTCGGTCGTCCTTCTGCCTTCACGCGATGTTCCGAAGATGGGGACAGATATTAGGGGAGCGGTGCGCCCCAGGCAAACCTCCGCGCGCCTGTCATCGAGCCGCATACGCTAAACTTCGCGCATGACCCTGGCAGATCGCAAGGCCAACGCCAAGAAGCTCACCGACGCCCGCCGTGTCGTCGTCAAGATCGGCTCGGCGCTGCTCGTCGACGGCGAGAAGGGCCGGCTGAACCGCCACTGGCTCGAGTCCCTCGTCGCCGATGTGGCGCGGATGCGCCGCCGGGGCCAGGAGCTGATCCTCGTTTCCTCCGGGGCCATCGCCTTAGGAAGGCGTCACCTGAAGCTCAAGGCCGGCAAGCTCCGCCTGGAGGAGAGCCAGGCGGCCGCGGCCGTGGGGCAGATCCGGCTCGCCCATGCGTACAAGGACCTGCTGGAGCAGCACGAGATCGCGGTGGCACAGATCCTCCTGACCCTGGGCGACACGGAGCAGCGGCGGCGCTATCTCAACGCCCGCGGCACGCTCGAAACGCTGTTGTCCCTGGGAGCGGTGCCGGTGATCAACGAGAACGACACCGTGGCCACGGCCGAGATCCGCTACGGTGACAACGACCGGCTGGCCGCGCGGGTGGCGCAGATGTGCGGCGCCGACTGCCTGGTGCTGCTCTCCGACATCGATGGCCTGTACACGGCGGACCCGGGCCAGGACCCGAACGCGCAGTTCATCGCCAAGGTGCTGGAGATCACCCCGGAGATCGAGGCCATGGCGGGCGGTTCGGGCAGTGATGTGGGCTCCGGTGGCATGCAGACCAAGATCGCCGCGGCGCGCATCGCGGTGAGCGCCGGCTGCCACCTGTGCATCGCCAGGGGCAGCTACATGCACCCCCTCAAGCACATCGAAGAAGGCGGACGCTGCACCTGGTTCCTGCCTTCGTCCACGCCGCTGGCCACCCGCAAGCAATGGATCGCGGGCACGCTTCGGCCGGCAGGCGCCATCGGCATCGATGCCGGCGCGGTGAGCGCCTTGATGGGCGGCAAGAGCCTGCTGCCGGCCGGGGTCACCGGCATGCTGGGACGCTTCGAACGGGGTGATACGGTGAGCGTGCTGGCGCCGGATGGCACCGAGATCGCGCGCGGCATCTGCGCTTATTCCGATGCCGACGCGGCGCGCATCATGGGTCGCAGGAGCCTGGAGATCGAGTCCGTGCTCGGCTTTCGCGGCCGCGACGAGATGATCCACCGGGATGACCTCGTCATCCTGAAGACCCTGCCATGAGCACGATCGCGAGTCCCCCGGCCGACATTCCGGCGCTGATGGATGAACTCGGGCGGCAGGCGCGGGCGGCCGCGCGCCGGCTGGCGCAGGCCACCACCGACCAGAAGACCCAGGCGTTGCGGGCGGCGGCGGCCGCTTTGCGGGAAGGACAGGCGCAGCTCCTCGCCGCGAACCGCGAGGACCTGGCGGCAGCCACCGGCTCGGGGCTCTCGCCGGCCCTGCTCGACCGGCTGCAGCTCGATGCCTCGCGCATCGAGGCCATGGCCGCCGGGGTCGAGGCCGTCGCCGCGCTGGCCGATCCCATCGGCACGACGCTGGCGCAGTGGGGCCGTCCGAACGGCCTGAACATCCAGCGGGTGCGGGTGCCGCTGGGCGTGATCGGCATCATCTACGAAAGCCGCCCGAACGTGACCGCGGATGCCGGTGCGCTGTGCCTGAAGTCCAGCAACGCCGTCATCCTGCGCGGCGGTTCGGAGAGCCGGCATTCGAGTGCGGCCATCCATGCCTGCCTGGTGCAGGGCCTGGAAGCGGCGGGCCTGCCACCGGCGGCCATCCAGCTCGTGCCCACCGCCGACCGGGCGGCCGTGGGCTACATGCTGGGCCAGATGCGCGGCGTCATCGACGTGATCGTTCCCCGCGGTGGCAGGAGCCTGGTGTCGAGGGTGCAGCAGGAGGCGCGCGTGCCGGTGATCGGCCATCTCGAGGGCAACTGCCACGTGTACGTGGATCGCGCCGCGGATCCCGACATGGCCCGGCGCATCGTCATCAACGCGAAGCTGCGCCGCACCGGCATCTGCGGTGCGGCGGAGACGCTGCTCGTGGATCGGGGCGGCGCGCAGCGGCTGCTCGCGCCACTGGTCCGTGCATTGCTCGAATCCGGTTGCGAGGTGCGCGGCTGCCCGGAGACCTGCGCGGTGGATGCGCGGGTCAAGCCCGCCGGCGAGCAGGACTGGTACACCGAGTACCTCGACGCCATCATCGCGGTGCGCGTGGTGGAAGGGATCGAGGCGGCGATGGCGCACATCGAGCAGTACGGTTCGCACCACACCGAGGCCATCGTCACCGCGGATGGCGCGGCGGCCGAACGCTTCCTCGCCACCGTGGACAGCGCCATCCTGCTGCACAACGCCTCCACCCAGTTCGCGGACGGCGGTGAATTCGGCATGGGCGCGGAGATCGGCATCAGCACCGACAAGTTCCACGCGCGGGGTCCGGTGGGCGTGGAGCAGCTCACCAGCTACAACTACCGCGTGCGCGGCAGCGGGCAGGTCCGCTGAAAGCTGCGCCGTGAGCCGCGACGGGCGCAGCGCCGGCGCCTCGCTCGTCTCACATCATCTCTTCCCAGCTTCGTGACAGGCGCAGCGCACTGGTGATGATGCCCACCATGCTGTAGGTCTGGGGAAAGTTGCCCCATTGCTCGCCGCTGACCGGATCGATGTCCTCGGCGAACAGCCCCACGCCATTGCGCCGCGTGAGGAGCTTCTCGAAGTTGCGCCGCGCCTCCTCCTGCCGGCCGACGGCGGCGAGCGCGTTCACGTACCAGAACGAGCACATCGTGAACGTGTTGGCCGGCACGCCGAAGTCATCGGCATGGCGGTAGCGATACACGAGGTCCTCGTGCACCAACTCGCGCTCGATGGCGGCGAGCGTCGACAGGAAGCGCGGGTCGCCCGCCTCGATCAGGCCGAGGTCCGGCAGGAGCAGCGCCGTGGCATCCAGATCCGGCGTGTCATAGGCGGCAACGAAGGCGCCGCGGGCCTCGCTCCAGCCGCGTTCGAGGATGGTGGCGCGCATTTCGTTCGCCCGCTTGCGCCACAGCGCCGCGCGCTCATCGAGCCCGAGGTGCCGCGCGATGCGCGCCAGGCGGTCCACTCCCGCCCAGCACATGACCTGCGAGAAGGTGTGGATTCGCTCGAGTCCGCGGAATTCCCACGGCCCCGCGTCCGGCTTGCCGAAGCATTCGAAGGCCTGCTCGCCGAGCGACTCGAGGCGGTTGAACTGCGCCTCGCCGCCCGGGCTGGACAGGCGTTGGTCGTAGAAGAGCTGGCGTGCCGCGAGCACGATCGCGCCGTAGATGTCGAACTGCGACTGCTCGTAGGCGAGGTTGCCGATGCGCACCGGACCCATGCCGCGAAAGCCCTGCAAGGCCGGCGCCAGCACCTCGGTCAGCCGCCGCTCGCCGGCGATGCCGTACAGGGGCTGCAGGTCGCGCGCCGGCTGTCCCGCGACGGTCTGGTCGATGTAGCGCAAGAAGGCCTCCATGGTGCGCGTCGCGCCCAGGCGGTTCAGCGCCTGCACCGTGAAGAAACTGTCGCGCAGCCAGCAGAAGCGGTAGTCCCAGTTGCGCTCCGTGGCCTTGATCTCCGGGATGGAGGTGGTGAGCGCGGCGAGCACCGCGCCCGTGTCCTCGTAGGTGCACAGCTTGAGCGTGATGGCGGCGCGGATCACGGCGTCCTGCCAGTCGAAGGGCACGGCCAGCCCGCGGATCCACTCCTGCCAGTACTCGCAGGTCTGGTTCAGCCAGGTATGCGCGAGGGTCAGGGGCGAATCGTCCATGGTCTCGTCGGGCGCGAGGATGAAGGCCACCGGCGAGTCGATGATCAGCGGGCCCTCGCCGCTGAGCGCCGCGAGCGAGGCGGTGGTGGTGAGCCGGTAGCGCAGGTTGGGCGTGGCGAAACTGATGTGGTGGCTGCCGATGATGCGCTGGGGCACCTCCGCTCCGTAGCGGGCCAGCGGCCGGAAACGCAGGCGCACGATGGGGCGCCCGCCGAGCGGTTCGATCAGCCGCACGAAGGCCATGGGACGGTACATGCGTCCGCGCTGGCGGAAGCGCGGTGCGAAATCCGTGATCTGGATACCGCTGCCCGCGGCATCGTACAGCCGCGTCTGCAGGATCGCGGTGTTGCGCACGTAGCTCTGGGTGCACGACTTCTGGTCGTGCAGGTCGACGGCGAACACCCCGTCGGTGCATTCACCCTGGTCACGCTGCAGCAGCGCACACAGCACGGGGTCGCCATCGGGGCGCGGCAGGCAGGCCCACACCATGCGGCCTGCGGAGTCGATGAGCCCCGCAACCTGGCAGTTGCCCACGACCGCGAGTTCGAGATTGCCCTCGCTCATGGCAGGCTCATCCATGGCACGCTCATCGCACGCACGTCGCGGCGAACTCCGAAAGCCAGCTGCGCGTGGCGGCCGGGTCCGCCAGGCGCCACTGCGCGTCGACGCGCTCGCCCACGGCGATCGAGGTGCCGTGCCGCTGCTCGATCAGCCGGAAGCCGTCGATGTCGGTGACGTCATCGCCCAGGAAGACGGGACGGCGGTGCTGGAAGTCCGGGTGCGCGAGGAACTGCTCGATCGCATGCGCCTTGGTGAAGGCGCGCGGCTTGACCTCGATCACCATGTTGCCCGGCAGGGCGTGGTACTGCCCGCCCAGTGCCGCCATCAGTGGATCGAGCGCCTGCTGGAGCGGCGCCTGCGCCTGCGGGCGGCCGCGGTAGTGGATGGCACAGGCGATGCGCTTGTCCTCGAACTCGACGCCGGGATGGTGCGATGCGAAACGCTGCATCGAGGCCCGCAACGGGTCGAGCCTTGGGTCCGGCGGCACGCGCGGCGCGGGCCTGTCGGCATGCTCACGGCGCTCGCCGCCGTGGATGCCGGCGGCGCGCAGGCGCAAGGGGAAGAAGATGGTGTCCAGGTCCGCGATCGGCCTGCCGCTGATCAGCGCGACCGCGCCACCGAGCACGTCGTTCACCATCATCAGCAGGTCCTTCAGGGCCCGCGAGGCGGCCGTCTGGGAGGGGTGTGATGACAGTTCGATGAGCGTGCCATCGACGTCCAGGAACAGGCAGCAGTCGGCGGATGGCAACGGGACTTGTCGATTCATTTTGCGTGAAACCTTAGCGTGCGCTGCGGTGCGTGCCAACCGCCCCGTGTAGGACTACGACGCACGCTGATGCAGGAATAACACGGACGGGTCGTCTTGCGGTCAATCCGTACAATGCCTCGATGTTCAGGACACTGCTCACGCGCTTCATCGTTCCCGTCGCGCTGGCGTCCGTGGTGGTCGCGTATTTCGGGCTGCCCTACATCGACAGGCTGCTGGCGGAATGGTTTCGCTCCGATCTCGAGCAGCGCGCCCAGCTCATCATGCAGTCCATCGACGAGCCTGTCGCCGACCTGATCGAGCGCAAGGACCGGGCGCGCCTGAAATCCTACCTCGCCAAGATGACCGCCGACCAGCGGCTGCTCGCGATCCAGATCTGCCGGCCCGACGGCACGCTCATCGTGCAGACCGAGCGCATGCCGGTGGTGCTGAGCTGTGATGTGCTGCCGGAGGGCGACGGGCCGCATCGCGTCGCACAACTCCCGCAAGGGTCGGTGCAGCTCTCGGTGTTCCCTTCGACGGCCTCGCATGGCACGCCCTACCAGGTCCGCATGGTGCACGACCTGTCCTTCATCGACCGCCGCCAGCGTTCGGCGCGGGATTTCCTGCTCGCCGTGCTCGGCATCGGCGCGGTGGTGCTCGCCCTGCTGGTGGTGGTGGCGGCGTGGTGGCAGTTGCGCAACTGGGTGCAGATCCTGATCGGCGACATCCGCGGGCTGCGCTTCCGCGACGACGCCAAGTCCCCGCTCACCTCGATGCCGGTGCTCTCGCAGGTGCGGCGCGTGCTGCGCGAGGTGGAGGAGAGCCAGCGGCTGGAGATCGACTTCAACGAGAACTGGACGCCCCAGGCGCTGCAGAAGGTGATCCAGGACTACCTGCAGGCCCCGCAGGTCATCGTCGTCTCCAACCGCGAACCCTACATCCACAACTTCGACCCGGAGCATCGCGCCGTGGTGCAGGTGCCGGCGAGCGGCATGGTCACGGCGCTCGAGCCCGTGGTGCGGGCCTGCGGCGGCATCTGGATCGCGCACGGGAGCGGCGATGCCGACCGCTCGGCGGTGGATCGCCACGATCACGTGAAGGTTCCGCCGGAACAGCCGGAGTACACGCTTCGGCGCGTCTGGCTGTCGAAGGAGCAGGAGGAGGGCTACTACTACGGGTTCTCGAACGAGGGCCTGTGGCCGCTGTGCCACTTGGCGTACGTCCGGCCCGCGTTCCGGGAGTCGGACTGGCAGACCTACACGGAGGTGAACGCGCGCTTCGCGCAGGTGGTGGCGCAGGAGGCCCATGCGGCGGACCCCGTGGTGCTGATCCAGGACTTCCACTTCGCCCTGCTGCCGCAACTGATCCGCGCACGCATCCCGAAGGCCACCATCGTGCTGTTCTGGCACATCCCCTGGCCCAATGCCGAGACCTTCGGCGTATGTCCCTGGAAGCACGAGATGCTGCTTCACATGCTGGATGCCGACATCCTCGGGTTCCACACCCTGTATCACTGCCAGAACTTCCTCGCCACCGTCGACCGCTTCGTCGAGTGCCAGATCGACCACGAGCACATGACCATCTCGCATCGCGGCCACGTCTGCCGGGTCGCCTCCTATCCCATCTCCATCGAGTGGCCGCCGCGCTGGCTGGCGCAGCTCCCCGAGGTGTCCATCACGCGCGAGTCGGTGCGCCGCCAGTTCGGCATCGAGGATCGGGTGTACCTCGGCCTCGGCGTCGAGCGCTGGGACTTCACCAAGGGCATCGTCGAGCGCTTCCAGGCGCTCGAGGCGCTGTTCGAGCGCAGCCCGAAGCTGCGCGGGCACGTGACCCTGCTGCAGGTGGCCGCGCCCTCGCGCAGCAAGCTGCCGGCCTATCAGTCGCTGCAGGACCAGACCATCGCCGAGGTCGAGCGCATCAACGGCAAGTTCGCCACCGCCGGCTGGAAGCCCATCGTGCTGGTCAGTGAGCACCAGGACCCGAAGCGCGTGTTCGAACTGTATCGCGCCGTGGATTTCTGCCTGGTCAACAGCCTGCACGATGGCATGAACCTGGTGGCGAAGGAGTTCGTCGCCTCGCGCGATGACGAGGACGGCGTGCTGATCCTGTCCACCTTTGCCGGCGCTTCGCGCGAGCTGATCGAGGCGCTGCTGGTCAACCCGTTCGACACCGGCGAGACGGCCGCGGCCATCGAGATGGCCATGTCGATGGACCGGGAGGAACGCCGCGAGCGCATGCGGCTGATGCGCCGCACGGTGAAGGAGAACAACGTCTATCGCTGGGCGGGCCGGCTGCTCATGGACACGGCCCGGGTGCGCCAGCGCCAGGCGCTGGAAGCGCCGGTGAGCCGGCTGAAGCTGCGGCGCGCCTCCTGACCGGCGGCATCGACGGTCAGGCGCCGTGACGGGCGGCGCGCTGCGCGAATTCGCGCAGCCGCCGGGCGGCCTCGCGCAGCGTGGATTCCTGCTTGGCGATGCAAAGGCGCACCAGCGTCATCGGCGGGGCTTCCGCGTAGAACACCGACAGCGGGATCACCGCCACCTTCGCCTCGTTGATCAGCCGGTTGGCGAAGTGCAGGTCATCGCCCGCATCCAGCGCGCCATAGTCGATGAGCTGGAAGAAGGTGCCCTGCGCGCGGTGCACCGTGAGGCCCGACCCCCGCAGCTCGGTGGCGAGCAGGTCGCGACGGGACTGGAAGAAGCCGGCGAGCTGCTCCCAGGCCTGCGGCGCGCGCGCCAGGTAGCGCGCGATCTCGACCGCTGGCTTCTGCCGGCGAGGTCGGCGGCGCTGGCGTGTCGTCGTTGGAGTGCACGAGAACTTGCCGTCGAGTTTCTCGAGCCGGCGATGTGGCCGCATCGATCGTGGTTGTCTTACGCGACAGCGCCGAGGCGCAGCCGACCTTCTGGGCGCTTGCGCCTGCTCGGCGAGCGAGGCGATCTCGGCCTCAAGTTCCGCGAGGCCTGCTGTCGTGGCGGGCGCCGCGGCCTCCTCGGGTTTAGCGACGCGTCGGCGCCGGCGCTCACGCCACAGACTCGCCTCGACACCTTCGAGCGCCGGCCCACGGCGGTGGCACTTCCCGCGATGGATCATCCAGGATGTTTGCCGCCACTCTTGGCCAGCGTCTCGAGGTGGCCTTGGACACATACCTGCATCGCCGACGAACACGCAGCGAGGTTGCCAGCCCTTGAGATCCTCCTTGACCTTGGCGACGTGGTCACATCGACGGTGTTGCCCGGAAGATCCGTGGCGCACCGAAAGCCATCGCGCGTGACGGCCAAGCCAACGACAATCTGCGCGCTGAAGCGGCCGTTCTTGGAGTGACCGCGCTTGCGCGCGCCCGTAGGTCTTCCTCGGCCCTGGCGAGGTATCTCGGGGCCGACGCCGGATCCTCCTCGTCGATCTCGAAGTGCAGCGAGGTCGTATCGTAGAACACGATCTCGAGTCGAGTTCACAGATCGGCTGCGGAATACAGCGCCTTCTCGATCGCCTCTTGCGCCTCGGAAATCCATCGCGACAGTGCTGCAGCTCGCTCCAGCCCTCCAGATGAACTCTTCTTCGCCCTGCAGCAATATCGAGGATGCGCCACCGTTCGCCACCATCGCAAACAGCGCCCCTCCACCTCGAAGTCGAACTTGGAACCGCGGCACCTCGGCGAGACCGGATCCCCGGCCGTGCTCGAGCACGTACAGATCGCCGTGTTCCAGGCGTTCACGACCTGCCACTCGGGTTTCGGCAACGATCTCTTCCGGGCGCAGCGCCGCAGGATCGCGCGCCAGGCGCGCAGCCGATCGGTGTTCTGGCATGCGCGCGGCCGCGAGATGATCTCCCGCGCGTCCGGGTCCCAGGTTCTCGGCAAGTGCGGGGCAAGACCGACGTCGCGCGCGCGCGATCCGGTCATGCGCATTCGGCGAGCCGAGAAGACACGCAGCAATCCATCAGGCGTTGACCGCACCGCCTTCAACCTGTGAAATCCCGAGCACCGATCATCGGCGAGACGATGTGCTATCACTTCAAGTCGGGCGGCCTGCGGCGTGCCGCTGAAGCTGCGGCGCGCCTCGACCGGCGCATCGCGGCAGGCGCCGTGACGGGCCGCGCTGCGCGAATCGCGCGCCGCCGGGCCCGCGCAGCGTGGATTCCTGCTTGGCGATGCAAAGGCGCACAGCGTCATCGGCGGCTTCCGCGTAGAACACCGACAGCGGGATCACCGCCACCTGCCTGTTGATCAGCCGGTTGGCGAAGTGCAGGTCATCGCCCGCATCCAGCGCGCCTGTCGATGACTGGAAGAAGTCCTGGCGCGGTGCCGTGAGGCCCGACCCGCAGCGGTGGCGAGCAGGTCGCGACGACGGAAACGCGGCTCCAGGCCGGCGCGCCCGGTAGCGCGCAGGCCCGGAGCGGTGCGGCGATGCTGAAGGTATTGAACTGGTGCACCTTGCGCAGTTCCAGGGTTTCGGCCGGCGGCGCGATGCAGTATCCGGTGCGCCAGCCCGTGGCATGCAGGGTCTTGCCGAAGGAGAACACGGCAAAGCTCCGCTCGCGCAGTTCGGGGTGCGCGAGCACGCTCGCGTGCCGCTCGCCATCGAACACCACGTGCTCGTAGACCTCGTCCGACAGCACCGAGATGGGGCGATCCCGGATCAGTGCGGCCAGCTGGTCGAGGTCGGCCCGCCGGGCGAGGGTGCACGAGGGATTCTGCGGCGAATTGATGATGATCAGCCGCGTGCGGTCCGAGATCACGCGGCGCACCCGGTCCCAGTCGTAGGCGAACATGGGCGGTGCCATCGGGATGCGGATGCAGCGTCCGCCGGCGAGCCGCACCGCCGGCTCGTACACATCGTAGGCGGGGTCGAAGATCACCGCTTCCTCGCCCGGTCCCACCACCGTCTGGATCGCATCGTACAGCGCCTCGGTGGCGCCGCAGGTCACGGTGATCTGCGCGATCGGGTCCGGCCGGTATCCATAGCAGCGCTCGATCTTCGCGGCGATCTGCTCGCGCAGCGCACGAGAGCCTTCCATCGGCGCATACTGGTTGTGCCCGTCGCGCACGGCCTCGCCGATCAGCTCGGCGAGCAGCGGATCCACGGGGTAGTCGGGGAAGCCCTGGCCGATGTTGAGCGCCCCTTCCTCGGCGGCGCGCCGCGACATGACCGTGAAGATCGTGGTGCCGACCTCAGGCAGCTTGCTGACGAAGCGCATGGGTCAATGCGAGTGTTCGTGGTGCGGGGCCGCTGCGCAGTGCTCGCAGTTCACCCAGCCCGAGTCACCGTTGTCGTAATGTTCCTTCTTCCAGATGGGGACGCGGTGCTTGATCTCGTCGATGATGTAGCGGCAGGCATCGAAGGCCTCGCCACGGTGTCCGGCGCTCACCCCCACCCACACCGCCATCTCGCCGATGTCCAGCTCGCCGATGCGATGGATGCAGCGCGCGTGGTGGATCGGGAAACGCGCGAGCGCGGCGCGCACGATGCGCTCGCCTTCCTTCAGCGCGAGCTGCTCGAAGGCCTCGTATTCGAGCCGTCGGACCTGGCGTCCCTCGTTGAGGTTGCGCACCCAGCCCTCGAAGCTGACGTAGCCTCCGGCACCCGGATCGAGCAACGACTCGCGCGCCGCCCGCGTGTCGATGCTCGAGGAACTGAAGCTGAACAGCATCAGCCCCCCGCGACCGGCGGGATGAACACCACCACGTCATTCGGCGACAGCGCCTTGTCCCAGGAGCTGAACTCACCGTTGATGGCGACCTTGAGCTGGCCCTGGCCGAGGGTGAAGCTGTGGCGCCGCCCCAGTTCGCCGAACAGCGCCGCGGGCGTCGCCGCGACGGTCTCGACGTCCTCCTGCGAGCACTTCGCCTGTTCGCGCAGCAGGGCAAAATACTGGACCCTGATTCTCATGGAGCCATCCTCCTCAGGGCAGCGCGTGACGCGCGGAATCATATTCCTGGGGCGTGTTGACGTTGTCCAGCGCACGCGGATCGGGCAGCTCCAGGAGTGGTGCGTTCCGGCGGATCAGGAACTTGCGGGGACAACGGCCGCCCTCGGCATGGTACTGGGCCAGGAGCGGCGCCGCAGATGGCTCCCAGATGGCGCACAGCGGCTCGGGCAGGCCGTCGTGGCTGCTGCGGTAGACCGTGGCCACGGCCTGCGGATCGCGCCGTGCGATGAGCGCGGCCAGCGTCGCGTCCGACAGGAAGGGCAGGTCGCAGGCGATCACGAGCCAAGCCGCTGCCGGGTTCGCCGCCAGCGCCGAGCAGATGCCCACCAGCGGCCCTTCGCCCTCCACCGAGTCGACGATCATCGGCCAGCGGCCGCGCAGCGGGTCCTGTGATTGCGATGAACGCACGGAGATGGACACGGTCTGCACGTGCCGGCCGAGCAGTTCCACGGCGCGGCTCAACTGGTCGCGGCCCTCGTACTCGAGCCCGGCCTTGTCGCGCTTCATGCGCGAGCTCAGGCCGCCGGCGAGCACCAGGCCCTGGAGCGGAGGCGCCGTCACGGCGCGACCCCGACGGCGCCGCTCTTGCCGCCCACCTTCGAGACCAGCCGCACCTCACCGATGGTCATGTCGTGCGAGAGCGCCTTGCACATGTCGTAGATGGTCAGCGCCGCGACGCTGGCGCCGGTGAGCGCCTCCATCTCCACGCCGGTCTTGTGATGCACGCTGGCGGTGCAGCGGATGAGGGCCGTGTCCGCCTCCAGGTCGATGGTGATCCGGCAGTTCTCGATGCCCAGCGGGTGGCAGAAGGGGATCAGCTCGTGGGTGCGCTTCGCCGCCATGACGCCGGCGATGATCGCCGTGTCGAACACCGGACCCTTGGGCGAGCGCAACCCCTGCTCGCGCAGCCGCAGGGCGACGGCGGGCGGGAAGTGCACGCGGGCCTCGGCGATGGCCACGCGCTTCACCGCAGTCTTGCCGCTGACATCGACCATGGTGGGCCGCGCCTGGTCGTCGAGATGCGAGAAGGGCATGGCCGTCAGCCGCCGATGTAATACATTTCGATCTTGCGCTGTGGCGAGGTTTCCGCGCGCAGTTGCTCGCGCAGCTCGCTGTAGCGGTCGGCGCGCGCGCCCCAGGTGCCGCGGATGATGTCCGCGAGCCGCGCATCGTCCGCGCCCCCGCGCATCGCGGCGCGCAGGTCGAGGCCGCCGGCGGCGAACAGGCAGGTGTAGAACTTGCCCTCCGAGGAGAGCCGGGCGCGACTGCAGTCGCCGCAGAAGGGCTGCGACACCGAGGAGACGAAGCCGATCTCGGCGCTGCCGTCGAGCAGCCGCCAGCGCTTGGCGACCTCACCCACGTAGTTCTGCGACAGGGGCTCGATCGGCCAGCGCGCCTGCACCCGCTCGACCAGTTCGCGCGAGGGAACGACCATCTCCGGGCGCCAGGCATTGCGGTTGCCCACGTCCATGAACTCGATGAAGCGCACGATCACCGGGCGGCCGCGGAAATGCTCCACCAGGTCGAGCACGCAGTGATCGTTCACGCCGCGCTCCACCACGGCGTTCACCTTCACGGGCGAAAGCCCTGCCGCGATGGCGGCGTCGATCCCCTCCAGCACCTGGCTCACCGTCCCGTGACCGCCGCTCATCCGATGGAACAGGTCGGGATCCAGCGTGTCGAGGCTCACCGTCACGCGTGACAGGCCATGCGCGGCGAGTTCGACGGCCTGGCGGGAGAGCAGCACGCCATTGGTGGTGAGCGCGATGTCCTCGATCTCGGGGATCGCCGACAGATCGCCCACGAGGTCGGCGAGGTTCACCCTCAGCAGGGGCTCCCCGCCGGTGAGCCGGAGCTTGCGCACGCCGAGCTTGGCGACCACACGGGCAAGCCGCGCGATTTCCGCGAAGGACAGCCGTTCGCTGCTCTGCAGGAAGCGGTAGTTGTCGTGGAAGCGCTCCTTCGGCATGCAGTACGGGCAGCGGAAGTTGCAGCGATCCATGACCGAGATGCGCAGGTCGTGCAGCGGCCGCCCCCGCGTGTCGAGCGGCTGGTGCGGGTGTTGCAGGTCGTGGATCGAGGCGGTCATGTCACTAGGCTACCAGCGATAGACGCTGCTGACGAAACCCTTCGGATAGGTGTTGGGGCCGGGAGGAAGTTCCACGAAACCGTCGGATCCGGCGAGGCTCAGGAAGTCCCCTGAACCGTTCGTCGGTTGCGGATCCGCCCAGGAGCGGCCCCATTCATCGTGCACGATCCCCACCGGCATGAAATAGGTGAGCGGTGCATGGCAGGTCACCGGCGCCATCAGCGCCAGCCGCTCGGGTTCCGGGTGCCGCGCGCCCATGGCGGCGGCGATGGCCGGAATGACATAACGGGCCAGGCACACGAGCGTGGACACGGGATTCCCCGGCAGCCCGAACACCGACTGTCCCTCCCGCCCGATGCCGAACCACATGGGCTTGCCCGGACGCTGGGCGATCTTGTGGAACACCTCTTCCACGCCGAGCTGGGTGAGCACCTTGGGCACGAAATCGTACTTGCCCATGGAGACCCCGCCCGAGAGGATCACGAGGTCATGGGTGTGCAGGTGCAGGGCCAGCCGCTCACGCAGGCTCGCCTCGTCATCGCGCAGGTGATCATCGCCCACCCGCTGGAAGCCGCGCCGGCGCAGCGCCGCCACGATGGCGTAGGCATTGGAACGGCGCACCTGGTAATCGGCGATCGGTTCGCCCGGCTCGATGAGTTCATCGCCGGTGGACACGACCATGATCGCGGGCTGGGTGCTGATGCGCACCCGCGCCATGCCGGCGGAGGCGGCGACCGCGACCTCGGGCGGGCGCAGGATGGCGCCCGTCTCGAGCAGCAGCGCGCCCTGCCGGCTGTCGGTGCCGCGGCGATGCACGTTGTGCCATGCCTTGGCGTTGACCTCGCCCGCGAGCGTGGCGGTCTTTCCGTCCAGCGCGAGCTGTTCCACCGGGATCACGCAGTCACAGCCCTGCGGCAGGACGGCGCCGGTCATCACCTCGATCGCGCAGTCGGCGCCCTCGAGCTTCAGGGACGGGGCGCCGGCCGCCTGGATGCCCTGCAACCGGAAACGCGTGCGGCCGGCGCGCAAGGCCTCGCTGTCCACCGCGATGCCATCCATGCTTACCCGGTCGAAGGGCGGCTGGTCGCGCTCGCCATAGATGTTCTCGCGCAGCGTACCGCCCACGCATTGCAGCAGCGGGAGCGACTCGATCGGCAGGCAGGTCACGCGGGCCTGGATGGCCTCTTCGGCGAGCCGCGGTGTGAGGAGGGAGGCGGCTGGCATGGCTACACTGGCACACGGCGGGCGGCAGCCCGCCGTGTCCTCGACGTCACTTCTTGTTCTTGGCCTTGAAGATCTTGAGCTGCTCGTTGAACTTCGCAACGACAGCCTGCAACTCGTCCACCGCGGCGTTGTTCTTCTGCACCAGCATCTTCTGCTGCTCGTCCGCCTTCTTCTTCTCCTCCGGCGTCAGCTTGGTGGGATCGGCAGGGGTCGCCGCGTCCATCTCCAGCTTGATGCAGTCGAGGTACTTGTTCATGTCGCCGTTGTAGCGATCGAAGTCCTTCTTCGCGGCGACCATCTGCTCGAGGGTGGCGGAGTTTCCGTCCGGCGCCGCATCCGGCGACTTCGGATACGTGCAATCGGCGTGCGCGAGCGGCGCTGCGAAGGCGGCGGCTGCGCAGGTGGCCAGGACGAGCGGTTTCCAGGACTTCATCGGCAGGACCTCGAATTTGGTGAGCGACCCCCGCAGTTTACGGCGAGCGGGGCGCCGCGGGCCCCCGGCGCGCCAGG
>JAXMGQ010000060.1:0-23812 GCA_046347195.1 Steroidobacteraceae bacterium | reverse complement strand
ACAGAACGTGTTCGACAAGCGCGGTGAACTCGGCAGGCTTTCAGAGTGCGGTGTGACGTACTGCTTCCAGAACTACAAGGTCTATCCGACGCCGCCGCGAAGTTTCGGTGTCAGGTTCGGCCAGAAGTTCTGATATGGAACGACCTGTCAAGTACCGGAGGGATCGATCCGATCCCTCTTTGCTCGGCCCAAGCACAAGGGGGCAGCAGCCGGGGCAGCGCGTGTCGACGGTTGATCACTCTGATATTCGTGGATCGAGCGCAAGGCCCGCCATCATGGTCGTGATTCGTCGGGAGCTGCCTCGGACTAGCATCGCGGGTCCGGCCGTGCAGGCCTGTCGCATAGAACTTGGCGAGGATTCTCCTTTGCCGTGTGCGACCCCAGCCGCTGACCGCTTGTGCCTGTACCGAGTTCATGTGTGTCTCGCGGAGCGCCTCTCAGGCCGCTCGACGTACCTCCTGCTGTTCGGTGCGCTCGATCTCGCAGCCGATCGCCCAGATAAAGCCCAGCAGCTCTCGGGCGAGCGCCGTGATGACCTTCTGCTTGGTCTTGCCGCGTCCCATCAAGGCCCGGTAGCGCCCATGCAGCCGATGCTGCGCCCGCCAGGCGATCGCCTTGATCGACTCGCTCGCCCCGGCCTGCCGGGCCTTCAGAGCGCTGCCCACCGCGGGCAGATGGCGGTAACTCCAAGCCGCCTCGGTCACAATGCGGCGCAAGTGTGCATTGCCCGCTTTGCTGATCGCACCGCGCCTAACGCTCTGGCCGCTGGAGTGTTCACGCGAGACCATACCCGCGTAACCCATCAACTGCCGCGCGTGGCCAAAGCGCGAGAGCTGCCCGAGCTCGCTGACCAGTGTCACCGCCGACACCTTGGCCACTCCGCGCAGGCACTGCAGTCCCGCGATCACTGCCCGCTGACTCTGCGGCATCTCCTGCACGGCTTCATCGATGCTGCGCTCAAGTCGCACGATCCGTTCAGCCGCATGTTCAACCTCGTGCAGGTAATCCAGCAGCGTGGCCTGCTGGGGGGCGTGTGCGAAGCGCTGCTGCTTGACCCAGGCCAGATACTTGCCCGTCCACGCCGTCATGCCCTCCGGAGCGCGGCGCCCCTGGCGCAGCAGGAACTTGCTGAGCCGATGACGTGCTCGCAACTGATCACGCTTGGCCGCCAGGCGCGCCCGCACCAGGTCCCGAAGCGCCTCGTGGGCCGCGTCCGGCACCCATACCGCCGTCAAATCTCCCGCGCGATAGCAACGCGCCAGCTTCTCGGCATCGCGTCGATCGGTCTTCACCCGATCCCCACTCTTGACCGGCACCAACGTCGGGGCCACCACCTCGCAGTGCACGCCCAGCTCCGTGAGCTGCCAGTACAGCACGTAGCCGGTCGGACCGGCCTCGTAGCACACTCGCAAGCTCTCGGGCTTGCCGAGCTTGCCGATCAGGCGGCGCACGGACTCGGGGCGGTTGGGAATCACCCCAAGACCCCGTACCTCTCCACCGACCTCAGCTACCGCCACCGCAATCGTCTCCGCATGGACATCCAAGCCTATAAATCGTACGTTCTTCATCGCCGGCTCCCATTTGCATGCGGCTCTGCGCCGCGGTTCTTCCCGATTCGCAGCGTAATCCGCGAAGCTGCAAATCGGGAGCCGGCCGTTCCATTTTGACTAGCAGCCACGAGCCCGTCGGGCACCGGGCAAAGGTGGTCGCGATGAAGGGCATCGTGCTGGCGGGGGGCGCGGGAACGCGCCTGTGCCCGGCGACCCGCGGATTGTCGAAGCAGCTGCTGCCGATCTACGACAAGCCGATGGTCTACTATCCGCTGTCGGTGCTGATGCTTGCCGGCATCCGCGACATTCTCGTCATCACGGCACCGGAGGGTCATGCCAACTTCCGCCGGTCGTTGGGCGACGGATCGGAGCTCGGCCTGCGCCTCGGGTTCACGTGGCTGGACACGGGCACACACGAATCGCTCCTGGAGGCGTCGCTGTTCGTCGCCACCATCGAGCGGCGACAAGAGTTCAAGATCGCCTGCCTCGAGGAAATTGCGCTGAACAACGGCTGGTTGACGACCAGCCAGGTGCGCCGGATCGCCGAAGGGATGCGCGGCAACGGATATGGCGAGTACCTGTTGTCGTTGATGGGCAGTTCGGCCCCATGAACGAGACCCTCTACGTCACGCGGCCTTACCTGCCCCCGCTGGAGGAGTTCGTGGCTGAACTCGAGAAGATCTGGACCTCCAGGATCTTGACGAATGCCGGGCCGTACCATCAGCGGCTGGAGGCGACCCTGGCGCAGATGCTGGGTGTCCCGCACATTTCGCTATTCACCAACGGCACGATCGCGTTGATGACGGCGCTCGAGACGATGCGCCTGTCCGGCGAGATCATCACCACGCCGTATTCGTTCGTGGCGACCTCACATGCGATCGTGAAAAGCGGCTGCAGACCAGTGTTCGTGGATATCGATCCCTTCACCCTCAACCTCGATCCCGCGCGGATCGAGGCCGCCATCACTCCCGCGTCCTCGGCCGTGCTGCCGGTTCACTGCTATGGGCGTCCCTGCGACGTCGACGCGATCAGGGAGATTGCGGAACGACGGAAGCTCGTCGTCGTCTACGACGCAGCACACGCGTTCGGTGTCGATTATCAGGGCCGCAGCGTGCTCGAGCGGGGCGACCTGTCGGTGTTGAGCTTTCATGCGACCAAGGTCTTCAACACCTTCGAAGGCGGGGCCATCGTCTGTCACGATGCGGAGGTCAAACGCCGCATCGATCGGCTGCGGAACTTCGGCTTCGAGGACGAAGTGACCGTAAGCGAGATCGGCGGCAATGGGAAGATGAGCGAGATGAACGCTGCCCTGGGCCTGTTGCAGCTGAAATACCTGTCGCACGCGGTCGAATTGCGGAAACGGATCGATGGCATCTATCGGCGTCGCCTGTCCGGGATCACAGGCGTGAGGTGCCTCGGAGGCGGCCACGATCCGCAGGGCAACCATGCCTATTTTCCTGTGTTGATCCAGGACGATTTTCCCGTTACCCGCGATGCGTTGTACACGCGGTTCCGCGAGTCGGACATCCACGCGCGCCGGTATTTTTTCCCGTTGATCTCCTCGTTTCCGATGTATAGACACCTGCCGTCGGCGGATCCGAAGCATTTGCCAGTGGCAGAGGACGCCGCCCGGCGCGTGTTGTGCCTGCCGATCTTCCCCGACATGACCGATGTCCAGATCGAGCGGGTGCTGCGGGTGATCGAAGATGTCTGAGACGCCGGGCGCAGGCCGATCGTCGCCGGGTACGTCGATCTTCGGGCTGTTCGGGGCCGGGGGGTGCGCGCGGGACGTCATGCCGTTTGCCTTGGACTGCCTGGCCCGGCACTGGGGCGTCAGCGATGTGTCGAAGGCGCGCGTCTACTTCATCGAGACGGATCCCTCCCGGCCCGAGGTGAACGGTCTGCCGTTGATTTCGGAGGCGGAATTCTTCGGGATCGACTGCTCCGAGCGACTGTTCAACGTGGCGGTCAATGATTCCCGATTGAGGCAGAAGGTTGCAGCCTCCTTCAGGGCACGGGGCGCCGCTCCGTTGTCCCTGTTTTCGGCGGACTCGATCGTCTACGAGGGGAACGTCATCGGAGAAGGCGCCATCCTGTCGGCGAACTCGATGGTGACGGTCAATTCCACGATAGGCAAGTTCTTCCACGCCAATGTCTTTTCGTACGTCGCGCACGACTGTGCGATCGGAGACTTCGTCACCTTTGCGCCCCGGGTGAGCTGCAACGGAAACGTCCACATTCACGACCACGCGTATGTGGGCGCCTGTGCAGTGATCAAGCAGGGAACCTCGCGAAAGCCGCTGGTCATCGGGGAGGGCGCGGTCGTCGGGATGGGTGCAGTGGTCACGAAGGATATTCCGCCCCACACGACGGTGGTTGGAATTCCGGCGCGCCCGGTCGAACGTGTCCGGCGATAGCGGGCGAATGGTTCCTGCGCGGCGAAGCGATTCCCGGCATCCGGCGGACGCTGCGAATCCGCTGGTATCCGTCTGCATCGTTTCATACAACCATGAGCGGTACATTCGCGAATGCCTGGACAGCGTGGTGGCTCAGCAGACGGACTTCCCCTTCGAGGTTCTGATCGGTGACGACCGTTCCGGCGACGGAACCATGCAGATCATCGCGGAGTTCGCCTCCAGGTATCCTGGCCTCGTGCGCGTGATCGGGCACGCGACGAGGCTCGGCGTCACCCCCAACATGATGTCGGTACACAATTCGGCCAGCGGAGAGTTCGTAGCGCACCTCGACGCGGATGACTGCATGCTTCCTGGCAAGCTGCAGCAGCAGGTGGATTTCCTTCGCGCCCATCCCGATCACTCCGTCGTGGCCCACGACATGGAGGTCATCGACGAGCGATCGACCGTCGTTCGAGCCGGCTTCGGTGCGGTCAGTACGGCTGTCAGCGCCGACCTCGACTACCTCGTGGCCAACGGTTGCTATTTCGCGCACAGTTCCAACATGTATCGGCGGTCGGCGGTCAGGACCCGGCATCGGGACAGGCTGACCGTCGACTTCTACTTTCACATCGAGCACGCGCTGAGCGGGCTCATCGGTTGCATCGACCGGCCCTGGGTCGTTACCGCAGGACCTCGTCGGGAATCAGTTCGGCCCAGAGCTCCTTTCAGGCCGCGGTGCTGAAGGGCACCCGGATGCCTATGAATACGCGCGCTGGAAAGCGGGGTGAATCCGGCGATCGTGAACCCGGCGAGGCTGAACTTCCGCTATGTCAATGCGATGCACTGCCTGCGGGCAGGACGTCCCGAGCACCGAACTGCTGACCGCCGGGTTGACGCCAGCGGAGCTGGATTTCGCGACGCTGCGCCAGCGCCTCGTTCAGCTCGCCCGTCAGGGTGCTTTCGCTGGCTGTACGTTTGCTCGAACGTCGCCGGACGATCGATTGATCGGGTGTGGCGGTTCCCGCGGTTGATCCGGGGAATGTTCCGGATGGCCGGAACTGGAATGGCTGGTCCTGCCGGGTGTCCTCGCAACTCGAAGGCTGTGCACACCGGTCATGCTTGCGCGCAACGGCTGCGAAGCCGTATCGTCGGTTTGCCAAACCTTACCGGCCAGCGAACGGCGTGATCCAAACGAGATGAACGGCTTGAAATGCGGCGCAACGACCGGGATCTGATCGAACTCTTCAGCGGCATGACGCAGCTCTGGAGAGGGCGCTGGTGGATCCTCCTCACGACCGTCGTGGTCACCTCATTATTCGCCGCGTTGGCGTTCTGGATGACGCCAGTCTATCGGGCGAGTCATCATGGCGCCAGCGGGGCAGGAACGCGCCGGCCTCGGGGGAATACCGTCGTCCGCGCTCGGGACGCTGGGCGGTGGGCTGGCATCACTGGCGGGGATTGCGGGCGGAATGGATCGACCCAGGGCACCGACGAGGCGGTGGCGGTCCTGAAGTCACGGCAGTTCACGGAGCAGTTCATCACGGACCGCAATCTGCTGCCAGCCCTGTATCCGGACCCGTGGGATCCAAAGGCCGCCAAGTGGCGGGTGCCAGCCGACGATCAGCCCACGATGGCCACGGCGGTCAAGCGTTTCCAGAAGGACGTCCTGACGATCACCCAGGACAAGAAGACCGGCCTGCTGACGCTTCAGATCGAGAGCCCGGACCGCATCGCCGCCGCCGATTGGGCCAATGACCTGGTCCGGCGTATCAATGCCTGGATGCGCGCCCGCTCGATAGCGAGCACCGAGGCGTTCTGCGTACCTGCGAAAGGAGATGGAGGCGACGCCGGTCGTCGAAAACCCGAATCGCGATCAGCCGGCTGCTGGAAGCGCAGATCAACCAGCGGATGATATCCAGCGTCTCCGAAGAGTTCTCCTTCCGGGTCATCGACCGCGCGTACGCGCCGGAACGCGGGACCGGCGCAAGACCGAAGAAGCTCCTGATGATCATCTTCGGCGTGATGGCCGGACTGGTGATGGGATCGGCCGGCGTCATCGTTCTCGCTGCCTTGACCCAGCTCCGCGGCCCGGGATAGGATCCAGGGACGTCGTGTACCTCACACTGAGATGACGCCACGCGCTCCTTCGAGGCGACGCGCCGGTGCATGGGCATTGCGCTGGAACGTCGCCGCGGCATATGTCAGCCAGATCTATTCGGCGCTCATCGGCATCGTGATGATTCCGCAGTACCTCAAGTACATGGGTACTGAAGCTTACGGGTTGATCGGGGTGTTCGCGATACTGCAGATCTGCGTGCAGTCCCTGGACATGGGAATCACTCCGACCCTGTCGCGCGAGGCTGCCCGGTCGCAATCAGGCGCGACTTCAGCGCTGACGCTGCGCCGCCTGTTGCGTTCGTTCGAGATCATCTTTCTGCTGATCGGTGCGCTGATACTGCTGGGCGCCACCAGCGGTTCTTCCTATCTTGCGATTCGCTGGCTGAACGGCTCCGAACTCAGCAGCGGAAGTATCCAGCGATCACTGGTCCTGATGGCGGGAATCGCGTGGCTGCGGTGGTTTGCCGGTCTGTATCGAGGCATCGTCAATGGCCTGCAGCAGCAGGTGTGGCACAGCGGCGTCAACATCCTCGTTTCGACGGCTCACTCGGTGGCGGTAATCCCGTACCTGATCTACGTGGGATCGACGCCGACGCATTTCTTCGTCTACCAGATCATCATCAGCATCATCGAACTGGCGGTATTCGCGGCGAAATCCTACGCACTGATGGCACCCGTTGGGCCGGCAGAGCGGATCACGTTCGAAATCCGTGCCATCCGGGGAGTCTTCAGTTTCTCGGCCGTCATCGCCGTCACCACCGGTCTTTGGGTCGTCGTGACCCAGTTCGACAAGGTGTTGCTCTCGAGGATCCTCCCGCTGTCGGAATTCGGGGTGTTCTCGCTCGCCACCGTCGTCGCCGGTGGTGTAACCACGTTGAGCCTGCCGCTGCGTCTGGCGCTGATGCCCCGGCTCTCGGAACTGGAGGCGCGTGGCGAGCGTCGGCCGCTGATCTCGGTCTATCGTAATGCGACCCAGTTCACGACCGTTCTGACCTTCAGTGCCGCCATATTCCTCGCTGTCTTTTCGAGCAAAGTGCTTTGGGTCTGGACCGGCAATGCGGCGGTTGCGGCCGGTGCTTCGACTGCGCTTGCCCTCTATGCGCTGGGGAATGGCGTATCGGCTTTGGGAGCCTTCCCGTACTACCTGCAGTATGCGTTTGGGTCGCTTTCGCTGCATCTGGCCGGAACGATCATGTTCCTGGTCCTGCTGATTCCCAGTGTCCTCCTGCTGACCCTCAGGTTCGGCGCACCCGGGGCAGGCGCCGCCTGGCTTGGCGTCAACCTGGCGTATCTGCTCATCTGGGTTCCTTTCGTCCATCGCCGGCTCCTGGGCCGATTCCACTTCGATTGGATTACCCGCGACATCGCCCCGATAGCCTTGGCGGCGGCCGTTGGCGGCTATCTCGCCAGCAGGTTGATCGCGTGGCCCGACACACGGCCAGCCGATGGGATGATTCTGTTGCTCGTGGCGTGTTTTCTCGTCTCGTGCGCGGCGGGAGCGTCCACATTCGCCAGGCATTCGATCAGGACGGCGGCCGCGCGCCTTCGCAATGCGACCCCCGGCGAGGGCTCATGACGCCCGAGTCGTTGGCGCCCGTCGTCGCTGCCGGAGGGGCGTCCTGGCGGAACGCACTGCGTGGAGGTTTCATACTGGCCGGCCTTTACTGCATCCTGTATAGCCCGGTGCTGGCTTTCTCCAAGACCGGTCTGGTCAGGCCCCTGGTGATCGTGGGCCTGCTCGGAGCACTGGTTTCCGCCGCGCGTGCCGGTGTGCTCGATGTGAGGATCCCCAGGGCCGTGGTGATCGTGGCGGCAGGGCTGTTCTTCGCTCTCGCGTTCGGTCAGATGCTGGCATTCCTGGGGGGCGCCGATCTGTACCTTCGCACACTGGTCATGGCCGTATTCACCGGAATCCTGCCATTGACCTACCTGGTCGTCTGGGCGGTGCCTTCCGATCGTCACGCACTCCCATACATCGCCGCAGCGACGGCGGTACTGGGGTCCATCCAGTCCGGATTGATCCTTGCCGATTGGCTTTTGCGCCGGCACGCGCGCTGTTCGGTGCGCTCGTCATGCGCAGCCCGAAGCGATCGATGAGGGCATCCGGGCAGCGGGGCCGACATCGATGACGGGTGACGGTTTGTCCGTATCCCAGGCCATCTGTGCGGTATGTGCCAGCGGCACTGCGGTGAACGTGCAGATCGGCGCTCAAAGGATGGGCTGGCTGGGCTGCAGGACTGTTCGCCATCCTCGCGACCATGATGTTCGTCGGCGTACTGGCTTCGTGCTGATCGCCGTGTTTGCCGTGTTCATCGCGTAGTGTTCCATCCGAGGCGCATGCGTGATCTCCGGAACCGCGATCCTTCTCGAACGCCTGCAGCCGGTGTCTTGGCATCACGCAAAGCATCGACGATGCACGGCTGTCCGCCCTGTTCTCGCGCGTGGTATCGGCCGCTGCGTTCGGAGGCGGTGCTCATCGGGCTTGGGGAAGGCGGCGGGGGCGCGCACCTCCTCGACGGACGACCTGATCTCGATGATCGTGTTCCCGGACTCGTTGAAGGGGTGGTTGATCGGATACGGGTTCTACGAGAACCCGGCGAGCCCGGATGAAAACCACATGGGCACCGACATCGGCTATCTTCGCCTCCTGTTCTACGGGAATGATCGGGGTCCGGCCTTGATCTATCTGTGGTACCTCTGGGCGGGGTCCGTCGCGTTTCGTACCCTGCATCGCGCCCAGGATGATGCTGTGCGCCGGGCTGATCGCCTGCTTCTTCGTTTCCCAGCTCAAGTTCAGCTTCCCGCTGCTGCTCGCGCCCATGGGATATACATTGATTCCCTTCTTCTCGGCCAGCAGGATCGGTTCCGGTGCGCCTGACCATCGTCATTTCATCGCTTGCCGGCGGGGGAGCGGAGCGCGCGGTGTCGGAAATGGCAAATTGCTGGGCGCGGAGCAAGTGCGACGTGACCATCATCACCTGGGACCATCACGGCGATCAAGATGCATACCGACTCGACCCTTCGGTCGAGCGGGTGCGACTCGGGCTGCGTCGTCATTCGACGGGCTGGTGGCAGCGCCTGAGTGGTGCGCTGGGCCGCATCGCCTCGCTCCGCGCCGCCCTGCGGCGATCGGCACCCGACGTCGTACTGTCGTTCACCGATTCCATGAATGTCCTCTCGATCTCGCCGCCACACGGGGGATGCGCATTCTATCCTGATCGCCGAGAAATCGCCTGGATCTGCAATCCAACGCGACGGTCAACGCCGTCTCGCGCCTGTTCCGGCGGCTGACCTACTGCTGGCAGACTCGGTGATCGCGCAGACGCGCTCGGCAGGCGATTGGCTCGACGCCAACTGTGGAACTCGGGCCCTGGTCATCCCCAACCTCCTTCGTGAACTGCCCGATCCCGGGTCATCGATGAAGCGGGACAGGATCGTCCTGGCCGTGGGCCGGCTTGCATGGGAGAAGGACGTCGAAACACTGATCCGGGGACGGCCATCGCACACCGGCGCCATGCGGAGGGACTTCGGCCCTGGTGGAGAGGGGCCGCTGAAGGGGCGCCTGATGGATCTGGCCGTCGAGGTGGGAGTGGGGAAGGTGACCCGATTCGCGGGGTTCTCGACGACACCCGAGCAATGGATGGCGCGATGGGCTCACCCTCGTCCTCAGCCTGGCTGGCTCGCCGGAAGGGTTCCCGAAGCCTGGCCGAGGCCGCCGCGATGGGCATGGCCGTGGTTTCCAGCGACTGTCCTTCTGGGCCGAGGGAGATCGTGGCGAACGGCGAAACGGCCGGCCGTTTCGGGGCGACGCTCAGGGACTGGCAGATATCCTGGTGGTTGATGTCGGATCTCGACCCACCCACGCGGCTTTGGAACAGCGGCTTTGCGCGTGAGGGAAACCTATTCGCGGGACAGGGTGATGGAACTGTGGAACCAGGCCATCAGGGCGGCCTCGGTGCGAAAGGACTCGCGAGGATCGCGCTGACCACACGAACGCTGGCGCGGGCGGCGTGCCGGTGCAGCTCGTCAACCTCGCCCGGGGTCTCGACCCGGGGTCATGTCGTGACGGTGATCGTCTTGTATGCCCACGGTCCCCTGACGGCGGATCTCGCCGCCCGCGGCGTCGAAGTCTGCTGTCTGGAAAAGCGAGGCCGCTGGGATCTCGTCGGTCCGATGTTGCGCTACGTGAGTCTCGCGAGAAAGCGGGCGTTCGACGTCATGTACTCGTTCCTTCCCGTCGAGAACCTGATGTCGCTGCTGGTCGCCTCCTGATCGGCGCCGCTCCGATCTGGGGGCCTGCGTGGTGCGTCCCAGGATCTGCGGCAGCACGGGCTTTCCTCGCTGCTGCTCTGGCGGCTCCAGGGAATGCTGTTGGGATTCCCCCGTGCCGTCATCTCCAACTCGCGTGCCGCGTTGACGGAACGCGGAATCGAGCCATCACGACGGTTCGTCATCGTCCCCAACGGCATCGACACGGAACGATTCCGGCCGGATGCCGACGCGAGAATGCAGGTGCGCGACGAACTGCGCGTCCAGCATGGCGAACGGCTGGTAGGGTGCATGGCGAGGCTGGATCCGGTGAAGGATCATCATTCGATGCTGCGAGCCATGGCGCTGATCGCGGCGCGCCGGAGCGAAGTGCGATTCGTCGTGGTCGGGGCCGGATCGCCCGGGTATGATGCAGAACTGAAGGACGCCGCGACGGAACTTCGCATCGATACGCTCGTCCGGTGGATGGGCGAACGGGCGGACGTCGAGCGCATTCTCAATGCGCTGGATGTGTATGTGTCGGCTTCGACGGCCGAAGGATTCTCCAATTCCCTGGCCGAGTCCATGGCCTGCGGCGTGCCTCCGGTGGTCACCGACGTGGGCGACAGCCGCGACATCGTGGCCTGCCATGGCACCACCGTCGTCCCGAGGAACGCGCAGGCGCTGACCGATGGCGTGATCGACTGGCTGGATCGGGACTCGCCGGATCTGCGGTGCCGGCGACGGGACTGGATCGTGCAGCAATTCGGGGTTGAGCAGATGGTGGATCGTACATTGGCTGTCTTCGCGGCCGCGCTCTCGAGTTGATCCATGTGTGGCATCGCGGGATTCATCCTGGGACCGCAGTCGGATCTGGACTCCGCTGAAGTTCTGCGCCGCATGACCGATGCATTGACCCACCGGGGTCCCGATGGGTCGGGAACCCACCTGGACCGACGAGGAAGCGTGGGGCTCGGACATCGACGGCTCGCCATCGTCGATCTCAGCGAGGCGGGCAGCCAGCCGATGGTTTCGCATTCCGGGCGCTACGTCATCACCTATAACGGCGAAGTGTACAACTTCGCCCGCCTGCGTTCGGAACTGGAGGGAGAGGCGGGCGCCTTTCGCGGCCACAGCGACACCGAAGTCATGCTCGCCGCCATCGAAGCCTGGGGCGTCGAAGAGGCCGTCCGGCGCTTCGAAGGGATGTTTGCGTTTGCACTATGGGACCGTCGCGAGGAGGAACTTCTGGCTCGCGCGGGATCGCCTCGGCAAGAAGCCACTTTGTCGGCAGGGCCGCCGGTTCGCTGATTTTTGCGTCCGAGCTCAAGTCGCTGCGGTTCTTCCCGCGCTTCGATGCGCGGTTGGATCGAGATGCGATCACACTTCTGCTTCGCCACGACTATATCGGGGCACCCTGGTCGGTCTACGCATCGGTGCGAAAGGTCCCTCCGGCCACCCTGCAGCGATATCGCCTGCAGAGTTCCGGGCCAGAACTGATCGTCGAACGTGAGTATTGGTCGGCACGGGCGGCGTTCATTCATGGCCAGTCGACCCGGTTTCAGGCTGATGCGGGCGAAGCGGTGGCGACGCTGGACGGCTGCTCAGGCACGCCGCCCCGACCGCATGGTGGCGGATGTTCCGCTGGGAGCGTTCCTGTCCGGTGGCATCGACTCCTCGACGGTCGTCGCGCTCATGCAGGCGCAAAGCTCCCGCCGGGTCAGGACCTTCAGCATCGGATTCCACGAGGCGGATATGACGAGGCCCCCACGCGGCGTCCATTGCCCGTCAGCTCGGGACGGACCACACGGAGGTCTACGTGTCATCCGATGACGCGCTCGCCGTGGTGCCTTCCCTGCCGTCCATGTTCGACGAGCCTTTTTCGGATTCATCCCAGATACCGACCTACCTGGTGTCGAAGATCGCGCGCCAGGCCGTGACGGTGGTGCTCTCAGGGGACGGTGGAGATGAACTGTTCTGCGGTTATCCTCGATATCACAAGTGGCGCAAGGTGTGGTCGGCCATCGGCATGCTGCCGGCGCCGCTGCGAAGGACGGTGTCGGGATTGCTGCGGAGCGTGGACGTGCGGACATGGGACCGGATATTCGCGCTCGCGCTGCGTCTGCGAGGCGCGGGCAGGAGGCCGGTATCACCGGGCGACCGGCTCCACAAGCTGGGCGAGGTCCTCGGAGCGCGCAGACCGGACGAGGTCTACAAGAGGATCGTCTCGCACTGGACCCGCCCGGAGGAGGTGGTGATCGGCGCCACGGAGCCGATGACCGCATTGTCTGCACCCGAAGCACCGACCGATCTGGACGGATTCACCGAGCAGATGATGCTCATCGACATCCTGACCTACCTTCCCGGTGACATCCTTGCGAAGGTGGACCGCGCCAGCATGGCGGTGTCGCTGGAGGCTCGCTGTCCGTTGCTGGACCATCGCGTGGTGGAATGGTCGATGGCACTGCCGCTGGGCCTGAAATTGCGCGAGCGTACGGACAAGTGGGTGTTGAGGCAGGTGCTGGGACGATACGTGCCGCTTCGGATGTTCGAGCGGCCGAAGATGGGATTCGGAGTGCCGATCGGATCGTGGCTGCACGGACCCTTGCGGGAATGGGCTGAAGACTTGCTGACGGAATCCTCGCTGAACTCGGATGGCGTGTTCAACGCATCGCCGGTCCGCAGGATGTGGGCTGAGTTCAAGGACGAAGGTCTGCCATGGCAGTATCTGCTCTGGGATGTACTGATGTTTCAGGCGTGGTTGCATGAAACGAAGCGAGGACTACACTGATGGCCGGCGCCGCAGCCTGGCGGCGGCAACGATCGATCCATCGGCAGATATGAGGAGATCAACATGCACCTGAGGGCCGGTTTCCGTCGTGATTTTTCCGCCCTGTCGGGTCTGGTGCTCGCGTTCTCGGTGTGCGCTGCGCATGCCGCAAGCTTCAAGGTGGACAGGCAGACCGTCGCCCGCGCATCGATGAAACCGGATCTGCGCGCAACGCATGCTCCATTCCCGGATCGTCCGGTCATCACCGATAAGGATGCAGGCCTCGTCGGGGACGGCAGAACGGACAACACCGGGGCCTTCAAGAGACTGTTCTCCAAGCCGGGACAGAGCGTGCGGATCGGTGCAGGAGATTTTCTGACCGGCCGTTTCGTGATACCGGGCGACACCCTGCTCACGCTGGACCACGGCACGATCATTCGCGATTCCGGCCACCTGGGCAAGAACGAACGATTCATCCAGATCTGGGGCAATCATGTGAAGATCGTGGGCAACGGCGCCCGGGTGCTTCAGAACCGCGCCGACTATACGAGTGGTGAGGGACGTCACGGAATCTACATCCTGAAGGATTCCGACGTGCTGATCGACGGTCTGGAATCCTCGAATTCGGGCGGTGACGGCTTCTACATCGGCGGCCCAGCGAACTCACCGTCGACCAACATCACGCTGATCAACTGCACGGCCCGCAACAACCGCCGCCAGGGTCTCAGCATCGTCAACGCGCGCAACGTGGATGTGATCGATTCCACGTTTTCCGATACCAACGGCACGATCCCCGAGTTCGGTATCGATCTCGAACCCAATTTTCCGACCGACGTGCTGGATCACATCCTGTTGTACGGCGTCAGGACATCGGGCAACCATCGGGGAGGGATCTCGATGTGGCTGAATTTCATGAACTCCGACAGCGAGCACATCGACGTGGAGATCGTGGATCACCAGAGCTCGAACGAGCCCAACCCGTTCGTGACATCGACAGGCGAGAAGGCCGTCCAGGGGAGCGTGCGCTATATCACGGCTCGGTGAAGGCAGCAAAGGAGCGGTTCCATCGCGCGACAGCTGCGGCGCCCGGGCAGGTCTTCGCCCCATCCGTGTGCTGCAGATCATCACCTCGTTGAGCGTGGGAGGCGCCGAGGTGATGCTGCGCAACCTCTTGAGGGCGGTAAAGGGATCCGACCTGGAGTTCATGGTGGTGTCTCTGACCACCCGATCACCCATCGGCGACGAGATTGCGGCGATGGGAATTCCGGTGGTGACACTGGAAGGCGCCGGCGGCGTGCTCTCGCCGCCCATGATTGCCAGGCTCTTCAGGCTCGCCGCCCGTTGGAACCCCCACCTCATCCATGGCTGGATGTATCACGCCAACCTGGCAGCTTTCGCAGTGTCGCTGCTGCCCCGGCTGCACCGGCCTGCATTGATCACATCGGTTCGAGGGGCACTCGATGCACCCGACAAGCAAAAGCGGTTGCTGCGATTCGTGCGCCGGCTCGATGCCGCCGCGTCCAGGAGGGCGGATGCCGTCGTGTTCAATTCGGTGAAATCTGCAAAGCAGCATGTTGCTGCCGGTTACGATGGCGGGCGCATCCATGTCATACCCAATGGCTTCGATTCCAGCCGATTCCGCCCCTCACCGCAGGCGGGCGCGGCGCTTCGGGGGGGCTGGGGCGTCGCGCAGGAGCCGCTGATCGGCGTCGTCGGACGCTTCCATCCCGTCAAGGGCCATCGGGGTTTTCTGGAGGCGGCAGCCCTGGTGTCGAGGAAACGCCCCGACTGCAAATTCGTGCTCGTCGGGAAGGGTTGTGAGGAATCCAATAAGATCTTGATGGGCTGGCTCTCCGAGCTGGACCTGGGGCACCGGTTCCTCCTGCTGGGCGAGCGCCAGGATGTGTGCGACATCGACTGTGCCCTCGACATCGCCGTTTCATCATCGCTGAGTGAGAGCTTTCCCAATGCGATCGGCGAGGCGATGAGTTGTGCAGTTCCGGCGGTGGTCACCGATGTGGGTGATTGTGCGACACTGGTGGGAGATGCCGGCGTCGCGCCGCGAGATGCGGCGGGCCTGGCAGAAGGCATCCTTCGCCTGCTCGACATGGGCGCAGAGTGCTGGTCGAATTGGGCCGGCGCGCGCGGCTGCGCATCGAACAGCATTATCTGCTGCCCGTCGTGGCATCCCGATTTGCCGACCTGTACAGAAGCTGCCTCGCGGGCAGATGCCCTTGAAGCCTCCGCGGTTGCTGATCGTCGTGAACGTGGGGTGGTTCTTCCTTTCGCACCGTTTGCCGGTTGCGTTGGCGGCAAAGCGGGCGGGATACGACGTTCACGTGGCGTGCGGCGTGGATGCTGAAGAGGAAGCCCGTACGATTCGATCCTATGGCATCGAATTCCACCGGCTGAGCCTGCAGCGCGCGAACCGCTCTCCGTTGTCGGAATTACGTGTCCTGCGCGAATTGCTGAGGCTGTATCGCAGCGTCGATCCGCAGGTCGTGCATCACGTGACGATCAACCGGTGTTCTACGGCGGGATGATCTGCCGCGCCATGTTCCGGGGGCGATCTCCTGTGCAGGCCATCTCCGGTTCCGGTTACCTCTTCTTCACCACTCCGCAGCATCGCCGGTGGCGCGATGAGGCGCCTGGCGAAATGGGCCTACCGGGTGGCGCTGTCCGGGAAGCCAGACCCGCCATCTTCCGGTGAATCGGGATGACATGGCGGTTTTCGTGTCACAAGGCCTCGTGCCGGGCGCGAATGCCGTTCTGATTCGTGGATCGGGTGTGGACCTGGAAAGGTTCCGGCCCGTGAGAGAGGCGCCGGGACCGGTGACCGTCCTGTTGCCGGCGAGGATGTTGCGCGACAAGGGTGTATACGAATTCCTGGGTGCCGCGGCCGAATTGCGCAAACGCAACGTGTCGGCCCGCTTCGTCCTCGCTGGAGGCATCGACTCGGGCAATCCGGAGGGCATTCCCGTCGACGAGTTGCAACGTGCGGCGATGGCGGCTGGCGTGGAATGGTGGGGGCAACGCAGCGACATGGTCGAGGTGCTGGCGTCGGCACATCGTGTGCCTGCCCTCCTATCGGGAAGGACTTCCCATGGCGCTGCTGGAGGCGGCGGCGGCGGGGAAACCCATGGTTGCGACGAATGTTCCCGGATGTCGCGAAGTGGTGCTCGAGGGAATCACGGGTCTGTTGGTGCCGCCACGCCAAGTGCTGCCTCTGGCGGACTGCCTGCAGACATTGATCGGCGAGCCTGCGTTGAGGATGACGATGGGGCAAGCCGCTCGCCGGCTCTGTGAAGCCGAATTCGGGGTGGAGAGCGTGGTCCGCAGTTCCCTGGAACTGTATGAAGGTGGCGCCGATGCGGGTTGATCCACGATTGATTGCCGGGCTGCTGCCGGTTCCGGCCTGCCTTCACCCCTTCGCCCCCGCGGTGATCCACGTGTAAACTGCGGCAAAGACCTGTCCGGGAGGCAGCGATAGCCGCTCGATCCCGCGGGCGACGGGATTTCACGCAGGTTCATGTCCAATCCATCCACCGGTCCGAGGGCTCTCGGGGCAAGTCACGCGCGCGAGGTCCGCGAAGGGCAGCGCTTCGAATTCGGCCGCAACTGGCGCGCCTTCCTCGACGTGCTGGACGAACGCCGCATCGCCATGGCCGAAGCGAGCCTCGCCGCCATGCTGGGGGTAAAGAGCCTGCGAGGCAGGACATTCCTGGATGTCGGCTGCGGCAGCGGCCTGTTCTCGCTGGCCGCGCGGCGCCTGGGCGCCACGGTCCGCTCCTTCGACTACGACCCGATGTCCGTTGGCTGCGCAGCGGAGCTCAGGCGCCGCTACTTCGAGAACGATCCGCGCTGGAGCATCGAGGAAGGTTCGGTCCTCGATGCCGCCTTCCTGCGCCGCCTGGGGAGCTTCGACATCGTGTATTCGTGGGGTGTGCTGCATCACACCGGCGCGATGTGGGAGGCGCTGGCGAACGTCGATCCGCTGGTGGGTCCCGGCGGCCAGTTGTTCATCGCGCTCTACAACGACCAGGGGCGTTCGTCGCGTTACTGGTGGCACGTCAAGAAGGCCTACGTCGGCTTGCCCAGGTTCCTGCGATTCATCGTGCTGGTCCCGAGCTTCCTTCGACTGTGGGCGCCGACAATGCTGCGGGACCTGCTTCGTGGCAGGCCCCTGGCCACCTGGCGTGCCCGGTCCGAAGACCGCGGGATGTCGCCCTACCGGGACGTCATCGACTGGGTCGGCGGATTCCCCTTCGAGGTGTGCAAGCCGGAACAGGTGTTCGAGTTCTTCAAGGGCCGTGGATACGAACTGCAGCGGCTCAAGACCAGCGCCGGGGGCATCGCCTGCAACGAGTTCGTTTTCGCGCGCCGGGCGGCGCCGTGAGCTCTGCGGTGAGCACGGCCCCGCGGGCAGCATGACCAACTACGAATTCTGTGCCTGGTGGGTGGAACGACAGCGGCCCGGTGCCGATGCGCAGGTGCTGGACTATGGCTGCGGCGCCGGGCAGATCGTGACGCTGCTGCGCGCCCGCGGTATCGATGCGCGGGGGTGCGATGTCTTCTACGAGGGCGGGGACTATTCGGCGCAGGTGCAGGTCGAACTGCTGGGGGCGGCGATCCGCCGCATGGGCGAGGATGGCACCATCCCCTTTCCCGACGCGAGCTTCGATCTCATCGTCAACAACCAGGTGATGGAGCACGTCCTGGACCTGGATCGCGTGTTGTCGGAGATCGCGCGTGTCCTGAAGCCGGGTGGACGCGTCCTCAGCCTGTTCCCGGACCGCGGTGTCTGGCGCGAAGGCCATTGCGGCATCCCGTTCCTGCATTGGTTCCCGAAGCGCTCGCGGCCCCCAGGGTCGCAGTATGCGGCCGTGCTTCGGGCCGCCGGGCTCGGCAATCACAAGCAGGGCAAGTCGATCCTTCACATGGGCGAGGACTTCTGCATTTGGCTGGATCGCTGGACACTATCGCCCGAACCGCGAGATCGACCCGTGCTTCGCGCGCTGGATCAGCAGGCCTCACGCTCTCGGCGGAGGTGGCTGGCGCACTTGCGCAGCGGCTCGGGCGCAGGTCGGCCTCGGTCGGCTGGGCGCCCACGACCCTGCAGCGTTCGTCGTCAACAGTTCACGGAGCGGGTCTTCGAGGCCTTCGTCGGTGGCGTGAAGCCGAAGTTCCTGCTGACGGGCGCGCAGGGCTTCGTCGGCTCACACCTGGCCGTGTGCTCTGCTCGGGCTGCGGATTCGACGTCACCGCCGTGGTGCGACGACCCGGCGCGCCGCTCGCGAGAAGCAGGCCGCGTGCTGGTGCTGGGCGACCATCCACCGACTGGTCCGCCGCGCTCGGGGCATCGACTGCATCGTCAACTGTGCCGCGCTCGCCACCAGGGGCGCAAGGCCGGGTTGGAGATGGCGCGTTACGAGTCCGCCAATGCCGGCGTGGTGGAGTCGCTGGCCCGCGCCGCCGGGCCGGTGTGCGCAAGTTCATCCAGTTGAGCACCGTGAAGGTGTTCGGCGAGGATTCCGGCGAGCGCGCCTGGACGGTGCGCAGCAGTGCCGGCCGCAAGGGCCGTACGCCCTGCCAAGTGGCACGGTGAACAGGCCTTGCGCGCATCGCGGCACCGCGGTCGAGGCATGCGCTACGCCATCATTCGCCCGCCGCTGATCTACGGACCGGGCGTGCGCGCGAACCTCCTGGCCTTGATCCGCTGGGTCGATCGCGGCATTCCGCTGCCGCTGGGAGCGCTCGCCAATCGCCGCAGTTTCGTCGGCATCGGCAACCTCTGCGACCTGATCCTGCGCACAGCGTCGGTGCATGCGGAAACGACGCAGGACATCGTGCTGGTTTCAGATGGACATGACCTGTCACGACGCCGGCGCTGGTGCGGTTGATCGCGGACTGCCTCGGCAAGCCGGCGCGCCTGCTCGACGTTCCGCCGTGGCTGATCCGGCGGATGGCGCGCCTGGTCGGGCGTGCGGAGGCCGCCGAGCGGCTGTGCGGTTCGCTCGCCGTCGACATCAGTGAGACCCGTTCGCAGCTTGGGTGGTCTCCGCCGATGAGCGACCGGGAGCAGATGCAGGTGACGGCGCAGTGGTATCGGCAGGCAGCCGGCGGTATTGCCCACATGAAGCTGCTGCCGCCCTGGCGCTGCCCTCGCTGTGTGCCCTCATCGCGGCGTCGGGCGCGTACACCTGATCCGGTCGGCGTCGCGGTACTCGCTGATCGATGTCCCGAATGACCGCAGTTCACACCAGCGGCCCACGCCGCGCGGCGGTGGTGCGGGCATCGTGGTGTCGATGATCATCGCCGTGGCGGTGCTCGGATGGGCCTACGGCCTGCCCCTGCGGACGGCGATGGCCTTCGCCACCGGCCTGCTCGTGGCACTGTCGGGTCTCATCGACGATCGCGCCATCGAATCCCCTGAGTCGCCTCGCCGTGCAGGCCGGCTGTGCCCTCGCACGGCGTTGTCGTTGCTGAGGCGGACTGCCGGCCGGGGATGGGTGGCTCGTCAGCGGGTGGAGTGGGCTTCCTGCTGCTCGGGGCCGTGGTCGGGTTTACCAATTTTTTCAATTTCATGGATGGCATCGACGGCATCGCGGCCTGCGAGGCGATGTTCATCGCTGCAGCCGGCTGCTCGATGCTGGTCCTGAAGGGTGAGGCCGGCGCGCTGGCCCTGTTCTGGCGCTGTGCACGGCGGGGGCGAGCGCGGGATTCCTGGTGTTCAACTGGCCTCCCGCCCGCATCTTCATGGGCGATGTGGGCAGCGCCTTCCTGGGCTTCAGCATCGCCCTGGCGGCGCTGGCCACGAGCTTCGCTGCCCCGGTCCCGCTGGCGGTCTGGCCGATCCTGGGGGGCGCCTTCATCATCGATGCCTCGCTGACGCTGGGACGACGCATGCTCCGGCGCGAGCGCTGGTACGCACCCCACCGGATCCATGCCTACCAGCACCTGTCGAGGCGGTGGCATTCGCACCAGGCCGTGACCCTGGCCTACGGCTGCCTCAACCTCTGCTGGCTGCTGCCCTGGTCCCTGGTGTGTCTTTCCCATCCTGATCGGGCACTCACCGTCATGGCCGTGGCGCTCCTGCCCGTGGCGGGGCTGTTCCTGCTGGCCGGAGCCGGCAGGCCGGAATCTCCGGTCAACCGCCGGGGCGGATGAGCGTTGAATCATCAGATCACGTTGCCCGATGCGTTCGTTGAATGTCGGCCATTCGCGCGACAGGAACTTTTCAGCGCGGCGCTGATCGATTGATGAGAGTTCGATAATCAAGTACGCCGGTTGCTGCTGATTGCTACAATGCCCGCGGAAGGAACCTCGGGCCGATCGCCCGCCGCCGGTGGGATCTTGAGCTTCCGCGGGCAGCAGCGGGCACAGGGAGACAGCGTTGGCACCTGGAAAAGACGTGTGGGCGAAGAGCTATGCGCGGCGTATCGTCGAGGTGCCCAGGCCCGTCAAGCGCATCATCACCATCGTCGCAGACTGCGTGATGCTGGTGCTGGCGCTTTGGGCTGCGGTGATGCTGCGCATCGACCAGCTCGCCTGGCCTGTCGCCGATCTGCGACCCTACGTGGCCGTCCTCGCCGTCAGCATTCCGGTGTTCGCCCGCTGCGGCCTGTATCGCGCCGTCATCCGCTTCCTCGGCCACCGTGCAGTTTTTGCAGTGTCCATCGCCATCCTCATCAGCGCCGTCCTTCTGATGGTGCTGGGGCAGTGGGCGCAGATCCCGGATCTCGGGTTCCGGACCGTGGTGATCTACTCCGCGCTCGCGCTGATCTACGTCGGCGGCTCGCGGGTGCTGGTGCGCTACTACCTGCTGACCCGCTACATCCAGCCGACGCTGTCGCGGGTCGCGATCTACGGGGCGGGTGATGCCGGCGCGCATCTCTCCGCATCGCTCATGACCACCCGCGCCTTCGATCCGGTGGCCTTCATCGACGACAGCCGCGCCATGCACGGTGCCATGATCAATGGCATTCGCGTCCATCCGCCCGAGAAGCTGCCGACGCTGGTGCAGGATCTGGGCATCGACCGGGTCCTGCTCGCCTTGCCGTCGGAATCCCGTCGCCGGCGGCGGGAGATCCTCAGCCGCCTGGAACCGCTGAAGCTGCACGTGCAGACGGTGCCCGACATCGCGCAGCTCGTCTCCGGACAGGCGAACGTCAACGACCTGCGCGAGATCGACGTCAGCGATCTCCTGGGCCGTGACGCCGTTCCGCCGAACGCGGCCTTGCTGGCCAAGTGCATCAGGGACCAGGTCGTCATGGTCACGGGCGCCGGCGGGTCCATCGGCTCGGAGCTGTGCCGGCAGATCATCCAGCAGAAGCCGATCCGCCTGCTGCTGTTCGAGATGTCGGAACTCGCGTTGTACAACATCGAGCGCGAGCTCCGCCAGACGATCAACCAGCAGGGCCTGCTGGTCGACCTGATCCCGCTGGTGGGCAATGCCCATCACAAGTACCGGCTGCGGGACATCCTGCAGGCCTACCGGGTCGACACGGTGTATCACGCCGCAGCCTACAAGCACGTTCCCATCGTCGAGCAGAACGTCATCGAGGGCATCCACAACAACGTCGTCGCCACCTGGTATGCGGCCGAAGCCGCCCTGGAAGCCGACGTCAAGACCTTCGTGCTGGTGTCCACCGACAAGGCCGTGAATCCGACCAACGTCATGGGCGCCACCAAGCGCCTGGCGGAGATCGTGCTGCAGGGCCTGCACCAGCGCCGCGCCGGGACGCGCTTCTGCATGGTGCGGTTCGGCAACGTGCTGGCCTCCTCGGGGTCGGTGGTGCCGCTGTTCTACGAGCAGATCCAGGCGGGCGGGCCGATCACCGTGACGCATCCCGACGTGATCCGCTATTTCATGACCATTCCCGAGGCCGCGCAGCTCGTGCTGCAGGCGGGCTCCATGGCCAACGGCGGCGAGGTGTTCGTGCTGGACATGGGCAAGCCCGTGCGCATCGACGATCTCGCCCGTCGCATGGTGAACCTCATGGGCATGTCGGTGCGCGATGAGAAGAACCCGGACGGCGACATCGAGATCGCCTACATCGGCCTGCGTCCGGCCGAGAAGCTGTTCGAGGAACTGCTGATCGGCAACAACGTGACGGGGACGGAGCACCCGATGATCCTGCGGGCGGTGGAGCATGGGCTGCCGTGGGAGCGGGTCTCCCACCTGCTGGAGAACCTGCTGACCGCCATGAGCCGGTTCGACTGCCAGCGGGCGGTGGACCTGCTGCAGCAGGCGGTAGTGGAATACAAGCCCTCGCTCGACATGCACGACATCGTCTGGCAGCGGCAGAGCGAGCAGCTCGCGGAGCTCAGGAAGGTCACCGAATTGAAGACCCGCCGCCTGCCCCGGCAGGTGGGCCCTTCCGAGGGCGCCCGGACCTGACCCCGCTGCTCATCGCGCTCGCGGTCGGCATCCTGACCCCGTTATCATGGGCCCCACGCTCGTCTCGAGCGGCCGCTTTCGGGGCAAAGAGTTGCAACAGACCGCACTGATCTCCGGCATCACCGGCCAGGATGGCGCCTACCTCGCCGAGTTCCTGCTCGGCAAGGGCTACACCGTGCACGGCATCAAGCGCCGCTCCTCGCTGTTCAACACCGACCGCATCGACCACCTGTACCAGGACCCGCACGAGAAGAACGTGCAGATGAGGCTGCACTACGGGGACCTCACCGACGCCACCAACCTGATCCGCATCATCCAGGAGGTGCGGCCCGACGAGATCTACAACCTCGCCGCGCAGAGCCACGTGGCGGTGTCCTTCGAGACCCCCGAGTACACCGCCAATGCCGATGCCGTGGGCGCGCTGCGCATGCTCGAGGCCATCCGCATCCTCAAGCTCGAAGACAAGACGCGCTTCTACCAGGCCTCGACCTCCGAGATGTTCGGCAAGGTCCAGGAGACTCCCCAGCGGGAGACGACGCCCTTCTACCCTCGCTCGCCCTATGGCGCGGCCAAGGTGTACGCCCACTGGATCACCGTGAACTACCGCGAGGCCTACGGGCTGTTCGCCTGCAGCGGCATCCTCTTCAACCACGAGTCCCCGCTGCGTGGCGAGACCTTCGTGTCGCGCAAGATCACCCGCGCCCTGTCGCGCATCAGCGTCGGGCTGCAGGACGGCCTGCACCTGGGCAATCTCGACGCGCGACGCGACTGGGGACACGCCCGCGACTACGTGCGCGCGCAGTGGCTGATGCTGCAGCAACCCGTGGCGGAGGATTTCGTCATCGCGACGGGCGTCCAGCACTCGGTGCGTGACTTCGTGGTGGCCGCGGGCCGTCACGTCGGCATGGACATCCAGTGGCGCGGGAGCGGTGCGGGGGAGACCGGCGTGGATCGCAACAGCGGCCGCACCCTGGTGCAAGTCGATCCCCGCTATTTCAGGCCCACCGAGGTGGAGACGCTGCTGGGTGATGCCAGCAAGGCGCGCGAGAAGCTCGGCTGGACGGCGGAGGTGAGCTTCGATGAACTGGTGGCCGAGATGATGCAGGCGGACCTGGCGCTCGCCAGGCGCGATGCCCTGATCGCGCGCGAGGGCTACAAGGTCTACCGGCACCACGAGTAGTCACATGGGCATGAGCAAGTCATCGCGTGTGTTCGTCGCGGGCCATCGCGGAATGGTGGGCAGCGCCGTCGCGCGTGCGCTGACGGCTCGCGGCTATCCGAACCTGCTGCTGCGAAGCCACGCGGAGCTGGATCTCACCGAGCAGGCCGC
>JAXMGQ010000006.1:0-153323 GCA_046347195.1 Steroidobacteraceae bacterium | reverse complement strand
CTTCCATTTCAACGACAGCAAGTACGGCGATGATGATCTCGACTCGGGGGCGATCAATCCTCACCAGCTCTTTCTCGTGTTCAACGAGCTCATCGAAGCCGAGCTGAACCCGCGCGAAGGCTTCGACCCCAGCTACATGATCGACCAGTCGCACAACGTGACCGACCCCATCGAGTCCATGCTGAGTTCAGCCGAGGCCATCGCCGCAAGCTTCACCAAGGCGCTGCTGGTGGATCGCGCCGCGTTGCGCGCCGCGCAGGAGGCGAATGACACCATGATGGCCTTCCAGGCGCTGCGCCGCGCCTACAACCTCGACGTGTCACCGATCCTCGCGAAGGCGCGGGTCGAGGCCGGCGGGGCCCTTGATGTGCTCGCCGCCTATCGCGCCAGCGGCTATCGGGCGCGCAAGGCGCGGGAACGCAAGACGCTCGGACCGGGGACTGGCATCGTCTAAAGTGCCGGCGCCGAAAACTCGCCGTGCGCGGACAAGGTGCGAATCCCTGCGACCCAGTCCAGGGCTCCAGGCACCTTGTAATCGACGGCCGGCATCGCCGCGGTTGAAAGCGCATCTCGACATCACAGCCCGCCCCCCCCCCCCCCGCAAGCAGGATTGGACAGTCACCACCAACAAGCAGGGGAAATGCGCCTGCGCGAAGCGCAGGGATCAGCAAGGACTCGAGCCGATCGAGCATCTCGAGCAGCGTGGCCTCACCGATCAAACCGCTTTTTTGATCTCTCTGTTCTCCGGAAGGCGCGATCGGAAGCTCCCCAAGATCAGTGACCTTCGCTACGGTCCGAAGCTTTTCCAGCAGGCCATGCGCTCGTAGCACCGCGGGTGCCCGCGCGGTGCCGACGGCCGTGCCTGCGGAATCGTAAGGGACCGAGATAAGGGCGAAGTTCGTCACCATGGACGAATGCTCGAGCGTCAGCGGCCCAGTTGAAACGACTGGATGACCTGCCACCACGGCGTCGCGCGAAAGTCCTGCGTATCGGCGCTTGCCGTGAAGAGGAACCGAACCGCGCCGAGGTCGATCACGATCGAAGCAACTTCCCCGCTGGACTTGAAGCGATACACGCTCTCCGTCCCGTTGCGCCCGTCGAGCACGATGGGCATGCGCGTGACCGTGCGATCGAAACTGCTGCCCAACACAGACGTGCCCGGCTCGAGGGGCGCGTTCGGTTCCAGTTGCACGTCCAGCGTTGGAACGGGCGCCGCATGGTTGCGGCGAACGATGCGAAAGGTCCTGCCGTCGCGCTCATGCTCGAGTCCGGTCAGGATGAGTTCGAATTCGTCCGGATGGCTGATCCGGTAGCCGTACTTCGCGTTGGCATAGGTACGCCAAGCGTGCATCGTCGTTGCGACGTCCGGCGTCAGCTCCTGCAGCGCATCGACGATAAGTCCATCGCCGCGCGTCGCCGGCGGACTGCCCGGCGTGTCGACGGGCGCCTGGCCCACCAGTATCTGCACAGTCGGATCGGCGACGGTCCCCGCGTACCAGCGCCCGATGACGGCAACGCGCCGGCCCACGTACTTCAGCAGCACTGCCTCCGGGACGGCGTCCGATGGAAGGAGCGGAACTCCATCGACCGTAAAGATGTGCCCTTTCCAGGCTTCGGCGGACCGCACGTCCGCAGGATGGTGGACGAGCACACCCGACGCACGCGTCGGCCCCTGTGCAAGCGCGCCAGTCGACACGCACACGGCAAGAACGTTCGACAGAAGGGCCCATGCAAGAATGTGAAGGCGCGACATGTGCGGATCGAGTATCGAGCCTATGGAGCCTGCCACATAAAGCCACGATTCGGAATACCGGCTTCGGAATCAATGTCCTGCCGGGTCTGCATTTCACGCATTAGTTGAGGTTGTCGTTAACTATTGCTAGATTGGTTATCAATGATTCGCCTGCCTCACCGGAGCGAACCTTGAAACCAACCCCGCCGGACTGGCCCCGCATTTCCTCCAGCCTCTACTACCGCGATGCAGCGGCCGCCATCGACTGGCTGTGCCGCGCCTTCGGCTTCACCATCCGGCTGCGCATCGAAGGCGCAGACGGGAGCATCGAACACAGCGAACTGGAGTACGGCGAGGACTACTGGGCCGACCGCAGCTACGGCGCACTCGACCTCGAGGATCACCTGTGGTGGTTCACCCAACGTCTGCGCAGCCGCGCATGAATTCCTCACCCGTCGATGCCGCCTTGGGCGCACTCGCCGAGCCCACCCGCCGCCGGATCGTGGAGCTGCTGAGGCGCCGGCCTCATCGTGCCGGAGAACTCTCGGCGGCGCTCGACATGACGCCTCCCGCACTCAGCCGGCATCTGCGGGTCCTGCGCAGGAGCGGCCTCATCACCGATGATGAACCCGAGCACGATGCGCGCGTGCGGCTCTACCGGCTGCGGCCCGAAGGGTTCGATCCGCTCGATGGCTGGGTGGAGTCCATCCGCAGCCTCTGGTCCGATCAACTCGCGGCCTTCAAGGCCCATGTGGAAGGCCGCGCCCGGCACCGCGCGGGAACGAGGCGCTCATGAGTCGCACCACCGCCATGCGCACCGTCCCCGGTGTGGGATTGGGCCTGTTCGCCTGGCTCGCCGTCGCCACGCTGGGCAACCTGCTGCTTCGCCAGTTCCTGCCGGGATACCGTGAAGTCGAGGCTTCGATGAACTTCACCGTCCCCATGCAGGTGGGACGACTGCTGCTGGCCGTCGCCTCCAGCGCCGCTTGCGGTTGGGTGGCCGCGCGCATCGCCGGCGATGCCGTCCGGGCGCCGCTCATCTCGGGACTGATCCTGCTGGTGTTTTTCGTGCCCGTGCATCTGTCGATGTGGGCGCGCTTTCCTCTGTGGTATCACCTCGTCTTCTTCATCTCGCTCCCCGTCGTTCCGCCACTCGCGGCGCGGCTGCGGTCTCGCTCTTCCGTCGAGTGAACACCGACCAGGCGCGGGTGATGGTCAGCATCGCGGTATCGCGCGAAGATGGCGGACCGGCCCACGAATACGGCCGGGTGCTGGACTGGGAGCCGCCGGAACACCTGCGCTTCGAGTGGCGGCTCTCCAACTTCGGCCCCGGCGAGCGAACCGAAGTGGACGTGCGCTTCGAGACCGTGGGCGAGTCGACCCAGGTCACCGTTGATTTACTGAACAGTAAATATAGCTTTTCTGAAGAATTTTTGACAGAATGGCTGCATTCACTGGGCAGTAAATTCCTCTTATGACCTCAATCTTGCAGCCCGAAAGGCAGATAGTCGAATCGCTGCTTGACGCCCTGCAGGCGCTGCCCGGGGTGCACGCGGCCGTGCGCTCTATCGAGGGACCCAGCACCCCCTCTGGCTACCGCCCAGACGCCGAAATCTCCCTCGAGATGGGTGGCCGTCAATACGCCCTACGCGTCGAGGCCAAGCGCGAGCTCTTTCCGCGCGATGCGCGCGAAGTGCTGTGGCGCATGGATCGATCCGCCAGCGCTCACGATGGCTTGGCGATATTGCGGATGATAGCCGCCGAATCGCTCTCGCCCGGCGCAAAGGACCTGCTCAAGGCGGAAGGTGTCGGGTACTTCGATCGAGGTGGGAGCCTGTACCTGCCCGCCCCTGGCGCCTACGTCTACATCGACAAGCCGCCGCCAAAGTCCATTGCCAAGGCGATCGGCTCGCTGTTCACCGGGCGCCGCGCCCAGGTCATCCACGCCTTGCTGCTTCATCCTCGCGAATGGCTTACGGGGAAAGAGTTGGCGGAGCGCGCGCAAGCATCGCCGGCAACGGTGTCACAGGTGATGACCGAGCTCGAGCGGTTGGAGTTCATCGCCCTGAGCGACCAGGGGGTGCACAAGGGACGACAACTACAAGAGCCCGGGCGCTTGCTTGATCAATGGGCCGAGTACGTAAAGGCGCTCAAGCCACCGGTGTTCCACCGCTACTTTCTGCCATCGTTGCATGCTGAACAGCTGCTGGAGACCGTGACTCGTGTCTTTGCTGCGAACGAGGTGGCCTATGCCGTGAGCTTTGAAGCGGCTGCTCAAGCCTACGCGCCGTTCCTGTCGAGCCTCTCGCAAGTGAAGTGCCGTGCGATGAACGGTGCCGCTCTGAAGTCTGGGCTCGCAGCGCTCAACGCACGGGTGGTGGAGGAAGGCGCGAACTTTTCCGTGCTCGAAACCAAGTCCGCCGGCGACCTGTTGTTCCGCAAGCAGATCGAGGGGACTTGGCTGGCCAGCCCGATTCAGGTCTACCTAGATCTGCAACGCAGCGAGGGGCGAGCCAAGGAACTCTCGCAGCATCTTCGTCGCGAGCGGATTGCGTTCTGATGCCGAAGCCTCAGCACATCGGCGGCTACACTGCGCAGCACACGGCCGACTGCGAGCGTGTGCTGGTATGGATGTCGACGTGGTCATCGACCTGCAGATCCTGGCTGATACAGGCGCCTACGAGACGCTCGAGCGCAATATGCAGCGACTGGGCTTTGAGCGAGGCTACAGCGACAGTGGCACGAGGGTTTCGTGGCGTTGGCAGACCAAGACCGAGCGCGGCGCCACCATGATCCTCGAATTTCTCGCCGATGACCCGGCGATGCGCGGCGGTCGGGTGCAGGAGCTGCCGACGAAGGGAAACATCTCGGCGCTCAACGTCCCTCATTCATCCATCGTCTTCGACCTGTTCGATGAAAAACAGGTCCGGGTGGAGTTGCTCGACGAAAGAGGCGTTGCCGAGGTGACCATCAAACATGCGAACATCGTGAGCTTCACCTGCCTGAAGGCTTTCGCCTATGAAGACCGGCTGGAGCCCAAAGATGCGCACGACCTCGTGTACACGATCAGCCACCGGCCCGAGGGTGTGGCTGGTGTTGCGGCGGCATTTCGTGCACAGACCGAGAGTAAGCACGGCGCGGTCATTCGATCAGCACTCGAAATCCTGCGCAGGCGATTCGTCGACGAACCGGGCGCCGCGGGGTATACGAAGGATGGCCCGGTGGCCGTCGCGCGATTCGAGCTTGGCAATGACGCGGACCAGCGCGATCGGCGCGTGCTACGCCAACGCGAAGCAAGCGACATCATGGCTAGCCTGCTGAAGGGAGTCGGTCTGGTGACAGGAACATGAACTATTCCGCTCTGCGCACACAATCGACCCGTGTGGCCGAAGCGGTGAGCTCTGGCAGTCGGCGGCGCTGCGGATTTGAATGGTGCCTCTTTGGTGGCGCCCACACTGGCATGCCGCCATGCTCGGCTTTCCCTGGGAAAGAGCTGCAGGCGCTCAAGAGGCTGGTTGCCGGGCTCTGCGCCACGGGCCGCTCGCTACGGACGAACGTGTGTGCTGTGCGGAACGGGTCAGCGGCTCCGGCGGGTCCATGGTGGGGGAGACCAGTTGGCGGTGTTCCGGCAACACGGGCTCCGGCCTTGAATGGACTGAAACGAAGCGGACCACATCGGCCAGCGTCGGCGCCCGCCGCCGGCCCGGCAGGGAAAGCGCCGCCAGGATGTCGCCGTGATCCACGCCTTCGTACAGCCGCAGTTCCGCGCTTCCGCCGAGCGCGCTGATCCGTGCCGCGAGGTTCCGGCTGTTGCGCGGCCGCACGGTCGTATCCGCCAGTCCATGGATCAGCAGCAGGGGCGGTGCATCCGCGCGCGCGAAATTGATGGGCTGGGAGGATGCGAACCGCTCGGGCGGTCCGAACACATCGTTCATGTACGGCCGCGTGAAAGGCAGGAAATCGTAGGGCCCGGCGAGCCCGATGACGCCCTTCAGCCACGGCGGCTGGGCCGCCAGGAACGTCCTGTCGAGGGCCAGCATCATCGCGATGTGTGCGCCAGCGGAGTGCCCCATGAGGAAGATTCGCTCAGGGTCACCGCCGTGTTCGGCCGCGTGGGCCCGGGTCCAGGCGAGCGCCGCGGCGGCATCCTCGACGAAGGCGGGGAACCTGACCTTCGGATACAACCGATAATCGGGAATGACGGTGACCCAGCCCTGCTTCGCGAACGTGGCGCCGATGAAGCGGTACTCATCCTTCGAACCGCTGTTCCAGCCACCACCATGCAGGAAGAGGATCACCGGCGTCGCGGTGGCTCCCGGTGGGGCGTACACGTCCAGCCTCTGCCGCCCTTGCGCTTCGTAGACGAGATTCGCCGACCGCGACAGATGCTGGAAATGGGTGGGCACGTTGGCCGCGACGAAGGCCAGCCGCTCGCAGCCCGAGAGCAGGAAAATCAACAGCGGCAGCGCGGCGGCGGTAATTGACTTCGACATGCCTTCTCACGAAGCAGGCGCCGGGTCATCGTACGGGGCCTTGATCGAATACACTAGCCGGATGACGACCGACCAGAGCCTTCTCGAGCGGCGCAACCGCGCCTTCGGCCGCGGCGCCACCCTGTTCTACTCCGAACCGTTGCAGATCGTGCGCGGCGAGGGTGCGTTCCTGTTCGATGCGCAGGGCCGCCGCTACGTGGATCTTTACAACAACGTGCCGTGCGTGGGGCATGCCAACCCGCGCGTGGTGGAGGCGATGAGCCGCGCGCAGGCCACGCTGAACGTCCACAGCCGTTACCTGCACGAGGACATCGTGCGCTTCGCGGAGCGATACCTCGCGCTGCACGATGAGGCAATACAGAACGTGGTGTTCAGTTGCAGCGGCACCGAGGCCAACGAGATCGCGCTGCAGGTCGCGCGCGCGGCCACGGGCAAGCGCGGGATCCTCTGCTGCGAGGGGGCCTATCACGGCAACAGCACGCTGGTGTCGCAGCTCACCGAGGTCGACCCGGATCAATCCGCCAATGCCGAGGTGCGCTCCTTTGCGCTGCCGGACCTGTACCGGGTGCCTGAGGCCGCGGGCAATCGTTCCGCCGAGGAGTACTACTGGCAAAGGACCGAATCCGCCATCGTCGCGCTGGAACAGGGAGGCGGCATCGCCGCCATGCTGGTCTGCTCCATCCTCGCCAACGAAGGCACGCCGCGCATGCCGGAAGGGTTTCTTCGCAAGGTGGCCGAGCGCGTACGCCGGGCCGGGGGCTTGGTGATTGCCGACGAGGTGCAGGCTGGGTACGGACGCACGGGCCGGTGGTGGGGTTACGAAGTTGCCGGTATCAGGCCGGACATCGTCGTCACCGGCAAGCCCATGGGCAACGGCCTGCCGCTGGCGGCCACCGCCGCGAGTGCCGAGCTGATCGAGCGCTTCCGATCCCGCAGCCGCTACTTCAACACCTGTGCGTCGAGTCCGCTGCAAGCCGCCGCGGGCCTCGCCGTGCTCGATGAGATCCAATCCCGCGGGCTGGTCGAGCACGTCGCGACGGTGGGCTCGATGCTGCAGGCGGAACTGCGCTCGCGCGAGGGTCGCTGGCCGATGATGGGCGAGGTGCGCGGCCACGGGCTGTTCATCAACATCGAAATCGTCAAGGATCGCGAGGGTCGTGCGCCGGACCGCGACGCAGCCGCGCGCATCGTGGACGCGCTCGCACAGGAAGGATTTCTCACCGGCACCAACGGCGCACTGGGCAACCAGGTCAAGGTGCGACCACCGCTGGTGCTCGAGGAAAGCGAGGCGCGGGCCTTCCTCGCGGCATTCGACAAGGTCATGGATCGAGCGCAGCCATTGCGCGCATGAGCGCTCCGATGACGGATCGCTACGGGCCGGCGGCGCGCGCGGCGCTCGAAGGCTTCGGCATCCGGCCCGCGGACGTTCGACTGCACCAGGTTTCGGAAAACATCACCTTCCGCGCGGTCGATGCCGACGGCGGTGCGGAGCTGGTCCTGCGCCTGCACCGGCCGGGTTACCGGACACTGGCCGAGCTCGAATCCGAACGTGCCTGGACGGACTCGCTCACCGACGCTGGCATCTCCGTGCCTCGGCGTCGCCTGGCACCCACCGGAGTTGCCTACGTGCCGGTCGAGGTCGATGCCAGCGAGCGCCGGTACGCGGGGCTCCTGGATTGGATTCCCGGGGAGCCGCTGGCAGACGTGCTGCGTCGGGATGCCGACGAGAGCTTGCAGAACCGCATCGCCGCCTTGATGGGCACGCTGCTCGCACGCCTGCACGAGCATTCACGTCATTGGCGCGCTCCCCGTGACATTCAGCGTCCCCACTACGATGTCGAGGGACTGCTGGGCGAGCAGCCACTCTGGGGCCGCTTCTGGGAACACCCCGCCTTGGCGGCAAGCGAGCGCGAGGCCCTGAGCGAAGCCCGTCACCGCCTGCGTGCGCAGCTACGGACGCTTCCCCGCGACCCGACTGTGTACGGCATGGTGCACTCGGACCTGCACGCCGAGAACCTGCTCATCGAGGGCGATTCGCTCGGCGCCATCGACTTCGACGATGCCGGATTCGGCTGGTACCACTACGACATCGCCTCGGCCCTCAAGGCCTTCGCCGATCAGCCCGGATACGCGCAGCGCTGCCAGGCACTGCTGGAGGCCTATCGCAGGGTGAGGCCCCTCGGGGCACAGGACGAGACACTGCTGGAGGCCTTCCTGCTCATCCGCGACCTGGCGTTGGTCGGCTGGTACGCGGACCGTCCCGAGGTCCAGGCCATCGAGACGCCTGTCTTCGAGCGGATCAAGAACCGGGCATTGCGAGAGAGCGAGAGGCTCCTGCGCCAGGGAGCGACGAGCGCGTGTTAGAGTCCCGGGCATGAAGCGGCGTGTCACCCTGGCGCTGTGCCTCGTGTCCTGCCTCGCGGCCGGTCATTCACAGGATCGGCCCCACCCGCTTCCCGCCTCACCGCCGGTGTACGGCGTTCGCATGGAGGAGGCCTCCATTCCCATGCCCGACGGCGTTCGGCTCGCGGCCGACATCTGGCGACCCAAGGGCAAGGGCGAAGGGGGGCGTTTCCCCGTGCTGCTCGAATACCTGCCGTACCGCAAGACCGAGGGGCGAGGCGAGCGTTATCCGCTGTATGCCTGGTTCGTCCGGCGCGGATACGTGGTCGCGCGCGTGGATATCCGCGGCACCGGCAACAGCGAAGGCAAGCTCATCCCGTACGAGTACAGCGACATCGAGAACCAGGACGGCGATGCGGTGATCGCCTGGCTCGCGAAGCAGTCGTACTCGACGGGCAAGATCGGGATGTTCGGCATCTCCTGGGGCGGGTTCAACTCGATCCACATGGCGATGCGCCGGCCGCCTGCCCTGAAGGCCATCCTCGCGGTGGATGCCACCGACGATCTCTACCAGGACGACGTCCATTTCATGGACGGCATCATGCACGTCGACGACTGGGAGATGAACCAGGACCTGCGCAATGCGATGCCGGGTGCGCCGGAGTTTCGCATCGACGAGGAGTATTTCGCCAACCGCTTCGACCAGCCGCCCTGGGGGCTGACGTACAAGCGCCAGCAGCGCGACGGTCCGTTCTGGGACCGCACCTCCCTCAAGACGCGCTACGAGTCCATCCAGGTCCCGACCTTCGTGATCGGCGGCTGGTACGATGGCTACCGCGACAGCGTGCCGCGCATGCTCGAACACCTGCGTGCCCCGGTGAAGGCCATCGTCGGCGCATGGAACCACACCTTTCCGCACGAGCCGTATCCGAAGCCGGGATTCGAGTTCCGGCACGAGGCGGTTCGCTGGTTCGATCGTTGGCTCAAGGGCCGCGACACCGGCATCATGGATGAGCCGCGCCTGGCCGTGTACGTCCGGCAATGGCATCCGCCAGGCCCCTACCTCGAGTCCGCACCGGGCGCATGGCGCTACGAGGACGGCTGGCCCATCGCGCGCACCCGCGAACAGGTGATGTTCGCGCGCGATGACCGGTCACTTTCGGATCTTGCACCGGCACCGGTCAGCCTCGCGCTGCGCTACGTGCCCACCAGTGGCGTGGAGGCCGGAGGGCCCGTCATGTGGTTCGGCGATGTGGCGCCCGATCAACGTCCGAGCGATGCCTTCAGCCTCACGTTCGATTCAACGCCGCTGGCCGCGAGCCTGGAGATCCTGGGACTGCCGCATGCCCTGCTCCAGGTGTCGGCCGACGTACCGCAGGCGGACTGGATCGTGCGGCTCGAGGACGTCGCACCCGACGGCACGACCACGCTGGTTGCCTCCGCGGCGCAGAACGGAGCGCATCGCGTCTCGGCGCGTGAACCGCAGGCGCTCGTGCCGGGCGAGAGGTTTGCGCTCGACATCGAGATGCACTTCACGTCGTGGGTGTTCCCGGCCGGGCACCGGCTGCGCTTCTGCGTGTCCAATGCGCAATGGCCCATGCTGTGGCCGACACCCTTTGCGATGACGACCACGCTGTACCTGGGAACCGAGGGCACGAAACTGGTGCTGCCGGTGATGCCCGCCGGTCCGTCCCGGCCCGCACCCGCCTTCGAGCCCATCGCGGACCCCGGCGATTACCTGCCGGGTTACGGAAAAATCGATACCGGCACTCCCTCGGGCTACGGCGAGATCGCCTCCATCGAGCGCGACCCGCGCACCGGCGATGCGAAGGTGATCGCCATCAACAACAGCGCCGAGCGCTTCCCCTGGGGCGAGCTCATCAACACGGACCTCATCACGCACCGCTCGAACGATCATCACCCGGAGAGCACGTCGGTGCGCGGGGAGTACAGCATCACCGTGAAGCTCAAGGACCGGACACTGCGCTGGGAGAGCACCGCGGAATGGCGCAGCGACCGCCAGAACTTCCACTACACGGGAAACCGGCGGCTGTTGAAGGACGGCGTGCTGGTGCGGGAGAAATCCTGGACGGATACGATTCCTCGGGATCACCAGTAGCCATCGTCCGCGGGCCTTGGACTTCAGAGCACGCGCTGCGGCGTGTCCTGACCCGGCGGCAGGTTCAGCCGGCGCGAACGCACCAGCTGGTACGGCCGGAACAGGTACATCAACGATGCGAAGCCGCTCCAGATGTGCACCAGCCGGCTGAACGGGAACAGCAGGAAGATGGTCATGCCCAGCACCATGTGGATCTTGTAGATCCAGGACAGCCCGATCAGGTTGGTCGCCAATGGACGGAAGGTGACGATGCGCTGGGCCCAGTCGGCCAGGATCAACATCACGCTGCCGTCGGCATGCGTCAACGACAGCGGCAACGTCACCATGCCCAGGCTGAGCTGGACCCACAGGATCACCAGGATGGCGATGTCGGTGCGATGGCTGGTCAGCCGGATGCGCGGGTCGGCGATGCGACGCCACAGCAGCATCGACAGGCCGACGAAGCAGAACGCCCCCGCCACCCCGCCAGCACTGACCGCCAGCAACTGCTTGTGCGCCGGCGAGATGAACGGTTCGTACAGCGCATGCGGCGTCAGCAAACCGATACTGTGGCCGAAGAACAGGAACAGGATACCGAGATGGAACAGGTTGCTGCCCCAGCGCAACGTGCCTTGGCGCAGCAACTGTGAGGAATCGCTCTTCCAGGTGTACTGATCCCGGTCGAAGCGCATCAGGCTCCCCATGAAGAAGACGCCCAGGCAGATGTAGGGATAGACGGTGAAGAAGAAGTCGTGAAGGTACGCGTTGGCGGCTGAGGCAGTGGTATTCATCAGCGGATCTCCGGAGAGGCGGAGGCGTCATGGCGCCGGGGGTTGCTCACGAACTGCAAGGATTGCGCCGCGCCGGAAGCGCTCCGGCCGGCCGCGCCGCAGCCATCGAAGGCCGCCGGCTCGCTCCAGCTCGCATCAGGCGGGTCGTCATCCTCGACCTGCACCGCACGCGCAGGCACGCCGGCCAGGTCGAGCAGTGCGCCCATCACGCTGGCATACCGGCTCTGGCGCTTTTCCAGCGCGGCGAAGATGTCGTTGATCAGGTGGGCGAACTCGCCGAGAAAGTCGGTGGCCGCGCGCACGGACAGGGTCGAGGCAAATTCCAGCAGCACCGGCAGGTGATCGGGCATCTCGCCTTCCGCGAGGTACAGGCCCGCCTGCTCGAAGGTGCGAGCCAGGTCGATCATCGCCGGCCCGCGCTCGCGCGAGTCACCGTGCACGTGCTCGAACAGATGCAGCGCGGTGCGCCGGCCGCTGTCGAAGAGCTGCACGTAGTCGGCTTCGGCATCCAGCGGAGCCTGCCGCGCGATGGCGCCGATCAGCGCCTCGACTTCGGCCAGGCGCGCCGGCCCCAGGGCGGCGTCCTCGCGCAGCGCCTGGCGCAGTTCCGGCAGATGGGCTCGCAGCTCGAGGTCCGGATAGCCGAGGAGCCTGGCCAACACGCGCAACGTGCGACTCATCATGGTCAGATCTCCGCCTTGATCGGTATGGTGCGGCGCTTTTCACTGCCGAACAGGCTGGTCTCACCCACACCTTCGGAGCAGCCGTTTCCGAAGCTGAAGCCGCAGCCGCCGCGCACGTTGAAGGCGTTCTCGGCGTATTCGCGGTGCGCGCTGGGGATCACGAACCGGTCCTCGTAGTTGGCGATCGCCATCACCTGGTACATGTCCTCGACCATGTGCTGGGTCAAGCCCACCTGCCTGAGCACGGCGTCATCGACCACGCCGTCGACGTGCTTGCGGCGGTTGAACGCCCGCATCGCCAGCATGCGCTCCAGCGCCCTCACCACCGGCGCCGTGTCGCCGGCCGTCAGCAGGTTGGCAAGGTACCGCACCGGGATGCGCAGCGCGTTGACGTCGGGGATCTGCCCGTTGGCGCCCAGGTGGCCGGCCTGCGCGGCCGCGGTGATCGGCGACAGCGGCGGGACGTACCAGACCATCGGCAGCGTCCGGTACTCGGGGTGCAGCGGCAGCGCCACTTTCCACTCCATCGCCATCCGGTACACCGGGCTCCTGGCGGCCGCCGCCAGCCAGGCATCCGGGATGCCGTCCTGTTGCGCCTGCGCGATCACGGCGGGATCGTTCGGATCGAGGAAGAGGTCGAGCTGCGCCTGGTACAGGTCCGTGTCCCGTTCGACGCTGGCCGCCTGTTCGATGCGGTCGGCATCGTAGAGCAGCACACCCAGGTAGCGGATGCGGCCCACGCAGGTCTCCGAGCAGACCGTCGGCTGGCCGGCCTCGATGCGCGGAAAGCAGAAGATGCACTTCTCGGCCTTGCCGCTCTTCCAGTTGTAGTAGATCTTCTTGTACGGACACCCGGAGACGCACATCCGCCAGCCGCGGCACTTGTCCTGGTCGATCAGGACGATGCCGTCCTCCTCGCGCTTGTAGATGCTGCCCGACGGGCACGAGGCGACGCATGCCGGGTTCAGGCAGTGCTCGCACAGCCTCGGCAGGTACATCATGAACGAGTTTTCGAACTGGCCGTAAATCGACTTCTGCACCTCCTCGAAGTTGCTGTCACGGCTGCGCTTGCTGAACTCGCCGCCGAGGAGCTCCTCCCAGTTGGGTCCCCAGGAGATCTTGTCCATCTGCTGCCCGGTGATGAGGCTCCGCGGCCGCGCCGTCGGGCTGGCCTTCATCTCCGGCGCACTCTGCAGGTGGTCGTAGTCGAAGGTGAACGGCTCGTAGTAGTCGTCGATCTCCGGCAGGTTCGGATTCGCGAAGATCTTCGCCAGCAGCGGCCACCGGCCGCCCTGCTTCGGGACGATCGAACCGTCGGCCTTGCGGACCCAGCCGCCGTTCCATTTGTCCTGGTTCTCCCACTGCTTGGGATAACCGATGCCAGGCTTGGTCTCGACATTGTTGAACCAGGCGTACTCCAGACCCGGCCGGCTGGTCCAGACGTTCTTGCAGGTGACCGAACAGGTATGGCAACCGATGCACTTGTCGAGGTTCAGCACCATGCCGATCTGCGCGCGGACCTTCATGCGTTTTCTCCCTGAGCCTGGACGAGCGCGATGCGCTCCTGGCCGACCGGTGTATCGAGCCAGTCGACCTTCTTCATCTTGCGCACCACCACGAACTCGTCGCGATTGGTGCCGATGGTTCCGTAGTAATTGAAGCCGTAGCTGAGCTGCGCGTAGCCGCCGATCATGTGGGTGGGCTTGAGCACCGCCCGCGTGACGGAGTTGTGGATGCCGCCGCGCACGTTCGTGATCTCGCTGCCGGGCGTGTTCACGATCTTCTCCTGCGCGTGGTACATCATCACCATGCCCTCCGTCACGCGCTGGCTGACCACCGCCCGGGCGGCGATGGCGCCGTTGACGTTGAACAGCTCGACCCAGTCGTTGTCCTCGACGCCGATCTTCTTCGCGTCGACCTCGGACAGCCAGATGATCGGACCGCCGCGCGACAGCGTCAGCATCATCAGGTTGTCGGTGTAGGTGGAGTGGATGCCCCACTTCTGGTGCGGCGTGATGAAATTCAGCAGGATCTCGGGATTCCCGTTGCTGCGCTGGTTGTGCATCGCGCCGGTGGCCTTCAGGTCCACCGGTGGCCGGTAGCTCGAGAAGCCCTCGCCGAAGGCGCGCATCCACGGGTGATCGAGGTAGAAATGCTGGCGCCCGGTCAGCGTGCGCCAGGGGATCAGCTCGTGCACGTTGGTGTAGCCGGAGTTGTAGGAAACGTTCTCGCTCTCGATGCCCGACCAGGTCGGCGAGCTGATGATCTTGCGCGGCTGCGCCTGGATGTCGCGATAGCGGATCTTCTCGTCCTCACGGTACAGCGCCAGGTGCGCATGTTCGCGCCCCGTCACCTTGCCCAGCGACTCCCAGGCCTTGACCGCAACATGGCCATTGGTCTCGGGCGCGAGCTGCAGCACCACCTCGCAGGCATCGATGTCGCTGTCGATCTTCGGCATGCCCTTGGTGGCGCCTTCGTCGCGAACCACACCGTTGAGCTCGCCGAGCTGCCGAACTTCCGTCTGGGTGTTCCAGGTGATGCCCTTGCCGCCGTTGCCGACCTTGCCCATCAGCGGGCCCAGCGCGGTGAAGCGCTTGTAGACATTCGGATAGTCGCGCTCGACGATGGCGATCGAGGGCGCCGTCTTGCCGGGCACCAGCTCGCATTCACCGCGTTTCCAGTCGCGCACCTCCAGCGGCTGACCGAGCTCGCCCGCCGTATCGTGCATCAGCGGCGTCAGCACCACCTCCTTCTCGACGCTGAGGTGGCCGACACAGACTTCGCTGAACTTCCTGGCGAAGCCCTTGTAGATGTCCCAGTCGCTGCGGCTCTGCCAGGCCGGATCCACCGCCGCCGACAGCGGATGGATGAACGGGTGCATGTCGCTGGTGTTGAGATCGTTCTTCTCGTACCAGGTGGCGGTGGGCAGCACGATGTCCGAATACAGGCAGGTGGTGCTCATGCGGAAGTCGAGCGTCACCAGCAGGTCCAGCTTGCCCTCGGGCGCCTGCTCGTGCCACTTGACCTCGGTGGGCTTCGCCTCCTCAGGACCGAGATCCTTGCCCTGCACGCCGTTGCTCGTGCCCAGCAGATGCTTGAGGAAGTACTCATGGCCCTTGCCGCTGGAACCGAGCAGGTTGGAGCGCCAGACGAACAGGTTGCGCGGCCAGTTCTGCGGCGCATCGGGATCGTGACAGGCGAAGTCGAGCCGTCCCTCCTTGAGCTGACGAATCACGTAGTCCTTGGCGTCGACGCCGGCGGCCGCCGCCTCGCGGACCAATGTCAGCGGGTTGCGATTGAGCTGGGGTGCACTGGGCAGCCAGCCCATCCTCTCGGCGCGGACGTTGAAGTCGATCGCACTGCCCGCGTAGCGGGCCTTGTCCGCCAGCGGCGAGAGCACGTCCTGCATGTCCAGCTTCTCGTAGCGCCACTGGTCGGTATGTGCGTAGAAGAAGCTGGTGGAGTTCTGCTGCCGCGGCGGTCGGATCCAGTCCAGTGCGAAGGCCAGCGCCGTCCAGCCGGTCTGCGGACGCAGCTTCTCCTGGCCGACGTAGTGGGCCCAGCCGCCACCGCTCTTGCCGATGCAGCCGCACATCATCAGCATGTTGATGACGCCGCGGTAGTTCATGTCACTGTGGTACCAGTGATTCATCGCGGCGCCGATGATCACCATCGAGCGGCCTTCGGTCTTCTCGGCGTTCTCGGCGAACTGGCGTGCGACGGTGATCACCTGCTCGGCGGGCACGCCGGTGATCACCTGCTGCCAGGCGGGCGTGTAGGCCGCCTGATCATCATAGTCGCGCGCGCCCGAGCCCAGGCCACGGTCGACGCCGTATTGTGCGACCTGCAGGTCGAAGACGGTCGCCACCAGCATCTCGCGCGCGCCGTCCTTCTCATCCAGCTGCAGCCGCACTGCCGGCACGCGCTCGGTGCGCACGTTCTTGCCCAGTGCACCGCCGGGGAAATGCGGATGGTAGTCATCGCCGAAGTACGGCAGGGCCACATCGACCACCTCGTGCGCCTGCTGGCCGTCCTCGAGCACCGATAGCTTGAGCTTGACCTCGGTATCGTCGCTTGCCTCCCTGGATTCGAGGTTCCACTTGCGGGCATCGGCACGGCCATCAGGGCCCCAGCGAAATCCAACCGACCCGTTCGGCAGCACGGCCTGGCCTGCGCTGTCGAAGGCGACGGTCTTCCATTCCGGGTTGTTGCCCTGGTCGAACCGGCTGCCGAAGTCGCTGGCTCGCACGAAGCGATCGGGCACGAGCACGGTGCGTCCGTCATCGAGCTTGCGCGGCTCGAGCCGCACCAGCATCGGCAGGTCGGTGTAGCGGCGCGCGTAGTCATCGAAGTATGGCGCGCGGCGCTCGATGTAGAACTCCTTGAGGATGACGTGGCCCATGGCCATCGCCACGGCCGCATCGGTCCCCTGCTTGGGATGCATCCAAAGATCGGCGAGCTTGGCAACTTCGGAGTAGTCGGGCGTCACCGCCACGGTCTTGGTGCCCTTGTAGCGGACTTCCGTGAAGAAATGGGCGTCGGGCGTGCGCGTCTGCGGCACGTTGGAGCCCCAGGCGATGATGAAGTTGCTGTTGTACCAATCGGCGCTCTCGGGCACGTCGGTCTGCTCGCCCCAGATCTGGGGGCTCGAGGGCGGCAGGTCGCAATACCAGTCGTAGAAGCTCATGCAGACGCCGCCGATCAGTGACAGATAGCGCGACCCGGCCGCGTAGCTGACCATGCTCATGGCCGGAATCGGCGAGAAACCCACGACCCGGTCGGGACCGTGTTGCTTCGCGGTGTAGACATTGGCCGCCGCGATGATCTCGTTGACCTCGTCCCAGCTCGAGCGCACGAAGCCACCGAGGCCGCGCACCTTCTGGTAGTCGCGGCGCTTCGACTCGTCCGCCTGGATCGCCGCCCAGGCGTCCACCGGGTCGTGCTTGAGACGCGCCTCGCGCCAGTGCTTGAGCAGGCGCCCACGCACCATCGGGTACTTGACCCGGTTGGCGCTGTACAGGTACCAGCTGTAGCTGGCGCCGCGCTGGCAGCCACGCGGCTCGTGGTTGGGAAGGTCCCAGCGCGTGCGTGGATAGTCGGTCTGCTGGGTTTCCCAGGTGACGATGCCGCCCTTGACGTAGATCTTCCACGAGCAACTGCCGGTGCAGTTGACGCCATGCGTCGAGCGCACGATCTTGTCGTGCGCCCAGCGATTGCGGTAGGCATCCTCCCAGGTTCGATCCTCCCCGGTGGTGAGGCCATACTTCCCGGAAAATTTTTCCCGGGGCAGTGCAAAGTGGTTCAGTCGATCGAGGAAGTGGCTCATTTTGGGAAACTCCTCAAGGGTTCTTCGCGTAGGCGTTCTTGCGCAGGTAGAACCACCAGTTCAGCACCAGGCACAGGGCGTAGAACACCGCAAAGCCGTACATCGCCGTCTGCGGCGAGCCCGCCTTGATGCGGTCACCGATCACGATGGGCGTGATGAAGGCGCCGTACGCCGCCACCGCCGAGGTCCAGCCCAGCACCGGACCGGCCTGCGTGCGGTCAAAGAGGACGCCGATGGTGCGGAAGGTGCTGCCGTTGCCGATGCCGCTGGCGGCGAACAGCACGATGAACAGGCCGAGGAAGGTGAGGAAGTACTGTTCCGGCGTCGCCGAGCCGTACGCCTGCATCATCACGTGGCCGACCGCCACCGAGGTGACGACCATCACGGCCGAGATGATCTGGGTGACGATGGAGCCGCCGACCCTGTCGGCGATCCAGCCACCGATCGGCCGCACGGCAGCGCCCACGAACGGACCGATCCAGGCGTAGGCCAGCACCGGAGGCGCGTTCGGGTTGTTGACGGTGTGCTGCATCACCCCGGCGGCATCGGGAGCGTGGACGACGCCGAAGATCACCTTCATCGCCAGCGGCAGCGCCATCGAGAAGCCGATGAACGAACCGAAGGTGACGATGTACAGTGCCGTCAAGCTCCAGGTGTGCTTGTCCTTGAAGATGGAGAATTGCTTGATGATCGCGTCCTTCATCGGGCCAAAGGCTGCCAGCTTCATCACCAGCAACGCGCTGGTGATGTCCAGGGGGATCGCCACCCACATGTTGATGATCCCCAAACCCGTGGGCTTGGGCAGGTACAGGTACAGGCCGAGGATCGAGGGAATGAAGGCCAGCGTGTAGAGCCAGGTGATCTTCGCGAACGCCGAGATCGGATTGCCGGTGTTGGGCGACACCGTCTTCAGGTTGTTCATGCCGACCCAGCAGAGGATCGACAGCGGCACCAGCGACAGCACCCAGGCAAAGCCGGCGTTCTGTATCCAGGTCGGCGTGCCGGCCTTGATCTTGCCGAAGATCCAGCCGCTGTCCTTGATCAGCGTCTCCGGCTCGCCGCCGAATGCGCCGAGCAGCGACACCGTCATCACCAGCGGGATGACGATCTGCATCGTCGTGACACCGAAGTTGCCCAGGCCCGCGTTGATGCCCAGTGCCGTGCCTTGCAGCTTCTTCGGGAAGAAGGTGCTGATGTTGGACATCGAGCTGGCGAAGTTGCCGCCGCCCACGCCGCACCACAGCGCCATCAGCTGGAAGGCCCACAGCGGCCAGTCCTTGTGCTGCAGCACGATGCCGGTGCCGATGGCGGGCGCCAGCAGCATCGCGGTGGTGAGGAAGATCGTGTTGCGCCCGCCGGCGAGCCGGATGAAGAACGATGCCGGAATACGCATCGTGGCGCCGGCGATGCCGGCGATGGCGGTCAGCGTGAACAGCTCGGCCTGGGTGAACGGAAAGCCCAGATTGAGCATCTGCACGGTGATGATGCCCCACATGCCCCAGACCGCGAAGCCGCAGAGCAGCGCCGGCACCGACAGCCAGAGGTTGCGGTAGGCCACGCGCTTGCCGGTCGACTCCCAGAAGTCCGGGTCCTCCGGACGCCAGTCGACGATGTCACCGCGTCCCGCCTTTTCGTGGGATGGGGGCGCGGAGGTCTGCGTGTTCATGGTCGTCTCTTCTTGAGTTCAGGTTGATCGATGGCGTCGCGGTCAGCGTCCGACGGCCCGGGAGAGCGGCGACGGCGGCGCGTTGCGGCCCATCACTTCGGTGCGGCGGACCTCGGTCCAGTACATCCAGATCAGCGACACCCAGACCACGCCATACAGCAGCATGAAGGCGCTGGAGCGCACGCCGGTCAGATCCATCAGCACGCCGAACAGGATGGGCAGCACGAATCCGCCCATGCCGCCGGCCAGCCCGACGATGCCGCTGACCGTGCCGATGTCCTTCTGGTATTCATCGCTGAGGTACTTGAACACCGAGGCCTTGCCGAAGGCCCAGGCGATGCCCAGCGCGAACATCAGCGCCGTGAACGCATAGACGTTCAGCCCGATGTGGAAGGTCCTCGGGCCATTGACGGTGTTGATCGTGAAATCGGTCTGCGGATAGGACAGGATGAACAGGCAGATCCAGCTTGCCCACATCACCCACCAGGTCACGCTGTGCGACCCGTACTTGTCCGACAGCCAGCCGCCGATGGCCCGCAGCACGCCGCCGGGCAGCGAGAAGCAGGCCGCCAGCAGCGCGGCGGTGCGGATGTCCAGCCGGTACTCGCCCACGTAGTACTGCACCATCCACAGGCTGAGCGCCACATAACCGCCGAACACGATGCTGTAGTACTGGCAGTACTTCAGCACCTGCCGGTCCTTGAGCATCTTGAGCTGGTCGGACAGCTTCGTGGTGCTCGGCACCCGATGCGCCGGGTCGCTGTAGCTGAACAGCAGGAACAGGATCAACGTGCCCAGCATCACCGCCGCGTAGACCTTCGGCACCATCGTCCAGCCGAAGGCCACCACCAGGCCCGGCGCCACGAACTTGTTGACCGCCGCCCCCGAGTTGCCGGCACCGTAGACGCCCATGGCGAAGCCCTGGCGGCTCTTCGGGAACCAACGCGCGACATAAGGCGTGCCGACCGAGAACGAACCGCCGGCGAGTCCCACGAACAGCCCGATCACCAGGAAGTGCCAGAACTCCGTGGCGTAGGCCAGCAGCCAGATCGCCGGCACGGTGACGGCCAGCAGCACGGCCATCACGATGCGGCCGCCGTAGCGATCGGTCCAGATGCCCAGCGGAACGCGGATCAGTGATCCTGCCAGCACCGGGGTGGCGGTCAACAGCCCGAACTCGGTGGCGTTCAGGCCGAGCTGCTTCTTCAGCGGGATGCCGATGACGCCGAACATCATCCACACCATGAAGCACACCGTGAATGCCAGCGTGCTGACTATCAGTACCGAAAGGGCCTGGCCTTGCTTGCTCATCTCGAGCGCTCCAAAGATCGTTCCAGCAGAACGATGCTAGGCAGCGTCATCGATGGGCAACATCCCTCGGAGCGGCGGGTCGTGCGTTTCCGGATGGGCTATGGACAGGGCCCTGGGCATCCGCCGAAAGAACTACTCCTTCCCCCGGCCGGGGCGGCGAGGGCCCGGCAGGATCAGACCAGGCCGCGGCTCTTGGCGATGACGGCGAGCTGGACGCGCGAACTCACGTCGAGTTTGCGCAGCAGGTGCTGCACGTGGACCTTGACGGTGGACTCGGCAATCGACAGCCGCCGGGCGATCTCCTTGTTGCTGGCGGCCCGGCCGATCTCGACCAGGATCTCGGTCTCGCGCGGCGACAGCTCGGCGGCCGCCGGCTGCGCAGCCGCCGCCTCCGGCGATGAGCCCGGCGCATTGCTGGCCTGCCGGAAGGCGGCCACCAGCTTGGCCGTCATCTCCGGCGCGATCACGCTGTCGCCCGCCACCGCACGTCGTATGGCGGAGGACAGCGCGTCGCCGTCGATGGTCTTGAGCAGATAGCCGCTCGCGCCTCCGCGCAGCGCCGCCGCCAGGTCCTCCTCATTCTCACTGACCGTGAGCATCAGGATGCGCGTCCGTGGCGAGGCTGCCCGGAGCGCCGGCAGCGCGTCGACACCGGTGACCGCGGGCAAGTGGTTGTCGAGCAGGATCACATCGGGTTGCAGCGCCTCGGCCTTGCGCTGCGCCTCGCCGGCGTCGGCCGCATCGCCGATGACCAGCAGCCCGTCATCGCTGGAGAGCAGCGCCGTGAGCCCGCGACGGAACAGCGGATGATCATCCACCACCAGCACGCGAATCTTGTCGTCGTCGATCACAGGCTCAGTGCCGGGCCGCTCGTCGCTTCGAGCGTGGGCGCGGCAGCCACATCGGCCTCGGCTCGCGCCGGCAACTGCAGCACCACGGTCGTGCCCTGCCCCGGCGTGCTGATCACTTCCAGCGCGGCGCCGAGACGGTGCGCACGCTCGCGCATGATGCGCAGGCCGACGTGGTTCTCCTCGTCCCCGGCGGATGCGGCACGATCGAAACCACGGCCGTCGTCGCGAACCTCGATGCGCCATGCCGGCCGCTTCCAGACGTCGATGCGGACATGGCTCGCGTGCGCATGCTTGCGCACGTTGGACAGGGCTTCCTGCACGATGTGCAGCGCCTGGACCTGCGCGTCGGGCGCCAGCGGCATGCCCTGGTCGTGCATGGTCAGCGACGAGCTGAGACCGCTCTGGTGCTCGAACTTGCGCAAGGTGGCCTGCAGCGCATGTTCCATGTCCTGCGCATTGGTGCGGGTACGAAAATGCACCAGCAGTTCGCGAACGTCGCCGTGGCTCTCCTTCAGGCCCAGCTCGATCTCCGCCATCACCTGAACCATCCGCTCGCGATCGCCCTCGGCCACGGCCTTGCGCATGAGCTGCGCCTGGATGTTGAGGAAGGCCAGCGACTGGGCGATCGAATCGTGCAGCTCGCGCGCGAGGAAGGTGCGTTCCTCGGCCACCGCCGCCTCACGCTCCAGCGCGTGCAGCCGCAGGTTCTCCATGCCGCTCGCCAGGTGCGAGGTCAGCGTCTCCAGCAAGGTGTGTTCGGCTTCGCTCAACGTGACCTCCGCATGGAAGAAGAGGTCGAGCTCGCCGATCATCCGGTCCTGGGCATGGATCGGGACGGCGACGATGGTGGCCCAGCCGGCGTGCTCGCAGTACATGCGCCGCTGCGAGGAGAGCTGGCGGATCGGGATCACGCGGGTGCCACCGTCGGGGCGCATCTGCCCGCAATGGCAATCGCCGGCCCGGATGCAGTGCTCGTCGCGTGCCATCTCATCCGGCAGACCTTCCGCGGCCAGCAACAGGAACTGCTCGCGACCCTCGTCGGCCCAGCGCAGCGCGGCGGCATCGGCGTGTGCGGCGAGGCGCACGCGGCTGGTGAACCCTTCCGCCAGCGCCTGAAGAGTGGCGCCGCGGGCCACCAGCAGGCTCACGTCATAGAGCGCCTGCAACCGTTCGCGCTCGTCCTGCAGCTCGGCCGTCTTCTCGCGCACCCGCTGCTCGAGATCGGAGTAGGACGCCTGCAGCTTCCGCGCCATGTCATTGAAGCCCGCCGCCAGCTCACCCAGCTCATCGCTGGTACTGGGCTCGACACGCGCCGACAAATCTCCGGCCCGAAGCTGCGAGACCGCGCGCTTGAGGCCGACCACCGGCTCGAGCACGAAGTGGTAGCCGACCACGACCAGGACCGATGCTGCGATGGTGCCCACCACCAACATCGACAACTGCAGGAAGTGCAGGATGTTGATGTAGCGAGCCAGGTGCTTTTCGATCGCTTCCACGAGCCCGTCGATGGCATCGACGGTCTCGCTGGTCGCACGGTCCATCGACGCGACATCGGCCCGTGTGCCTGAGTGGTGCAGCGCCCTGAGGCTGGTCCATGCCTTCTGGACAGCCGCATAGCTGGTGCGAACTTCATCGTCCCATGGGGTCACCAACGGGCGCTCGGGATCGCCGTCGGCCAGCAGTACAAGACTACGGTCGAAGCGGCCCAGCAGCTCCTCGCGCGCCTGGGCCGGACGGTCCAGCGACGAGACCCAGGCCAGCCGGTAGGCCTGCATCCGCATCCGGCCCGCCTCGTTGACAGCCGCCGCTCCGCCATCGAGCTGCCAGGAGACCCACAGGCTGATCGCAATGGCGAACAAGCCCAGCAGCAGGAATGGCAGTCCGACGGCCGCCAGCTTTGCGCCCAGCGTCCAGCGACTGCCAATGGCGTTCATGGCGCCACTTTAGCATCGCCCCGCCGCGGAATCATATCGCGCCCCTGCGCGTCAGGAAGTCCGCCAGGCTCAACCCCATCAGGATCATCAACCACACCACTCCCGCCAAGGCCATCAGGCGCAACAGCGGATTGCCCTCGCGCAGGCGCATGAAGACGACAGCCACGAGAATGGCCTTGAGTCCCGCGATGATCAGGTTGACGGCGCCGTTCCATCCGCCCAGATGGGCGAAGGCACTGGCGATGGTCAGCCCGAGCAATGCCAGCAGCGCGGCCCACACGCCGAGGTAGAGCCACACTGCTCGTGCCGGCGTGGGAAGCCCCGTATCCTGCGGCATCAGGTTGCGTGCCGGCGCGCTCACGTGCGCGACACCAGGTAGAGCAGAGGAAACAGGAATATCCAGACGATGTCGACGAGATGCCAGTAAAGGCCGCTCACCTCGACGAGCCGGGCATGAGGTCGCCTGCGGCCGCTGCTGATCCGCAGCCATAGCACTGCCACCACCCCGATGCCGACCAACAGGTGCACGGCATGCGCGCCGGTGGTCACGAAATAGGCGAGGAAGAACTGTTCGAGACCCGTCCGGTCAGGACCGTGCAATGAGAATCCCGGTCCCGGCACCAGGTGATGCGCGAAGTCCGCGCGATACTCCGTTGCCTTGATCCCCAGGAACGTCACACCGAGGGCGAATGTCGCGGCCAGCAGCCACGCGCACTGCCGCCATCGGCGTGCGCGCGCGGCTCGTCCGGCAAGCGCCATCGCCAGACTGCTGGTGAGCAGCACCGCCGTGTTGATGCTGCCGAGAGTGAGATCGGTGGTTCGGCTCGCCGCGGCGAATGCCTGCGGGTGGTGCAACCGGGTCACCAGGTAGGCCATGAACAGGACGCCGAAGAACAGGATCTCGGTGGCGAGGAAAATCCACATCGCAAGCTCCGCCGTGAGCGTGCGAGCCTCAGAGTCCGCCGTCATGGCCTGAGCACTCACGCCGCACCCTTCGCATCCGCCGCAGGCGCTTCATCCGGTTGATAGTCGTAAGGACGTGCCGGTATCTGCGGCGGCTCCTCGAAGTTCTCCACCACCGGCGGGGACCCGGTCTGCCACTCCAAACCCTGGGCTCGCCAGGGATTACGTTCGGCCCGGCGGCCGAAGCGCAGCGACCACGAGAGGTAGACGAAGGGCAAAAGATACCCAACGGCCAGCACCGATGCGCCCGTGGATGACAGCACGTTCAGGAGCTGGAATTCCGGCGAATACTCGTGATACCGGCGCGGCATGCCCTCGACGCCGAGCAGGTACTGAGGAAAGAATGTCAGGTTGAATCCCACGAAGATGGTGATCGCCGCAAAACGTGCCCAACCTTCCGCGTACAGCCGGCCCGTCACCTTCGGCCACCAGAAATGGATGCCCGCGAAGTAGGCCATCACCGACCCACCCACCATGATGTAGTGAAAGTGCGCCACGACGAAGTACGTGTCGGTCAAATGGACATCCAGCGCCAGCGCAGCGAGGTACAGTCCGGTGAGACCGCCGATCATGAACAGGCCGACGAATCCCAGCGCGTACAGCATCGGGGCTTCGAAGCTGATCGAGCCGTGGTACAGCGTGGCCGTCCAGTTGAACACCTTGATCGCGGAGGGGATGGCGACCAGGAAACTGAGCAAGGAGAACACCATGCCGGCGTAGGTCGACTGGCCGGAGACGAACATGTGGTGTCCCCATACCAGGAAGCCGATGCTGGCGATGGCGATGATGGCGTAGGCCATCATGCTGTAGCCGAAGATCGGCCTGCGCGAGAAGCAGGTGATCACCTCGCTCGCCACGCCCATGGCGGGCAGCACCATGATGTACACGGCCGGGTGCGAGTAGAACCAGAACAGGTGCTGGAACAGCAGCGGGTCGCCGCCGAGTGCGGGATCGAAGACGCCGATGCCGGTGACCCGCTCGATGACCAGCAGCACCAGGGTCATCGCCAGCACGGGCGTGGCCAGCACCAGGATCAGGCTGGTGGCGTAGATGGCCCAGACGAACAGCGGCAGCTGGAAGAAGCCCAGGCCCGGTGCCCGCAGCCGGTGCACGGTGACGATGAAGTTGAGGCCGGTGAGGATCGAGGAGAATCCGACGATGAACACGCCTGCGACGGCTGCCACGACGTAGCCGCTGGAGAACGTGGTGGAGAACGGCGTGTAGAACGTCCAGCCCGTGTCCAGGCCGCCCGCGATCAATGCTCCAATGGTGAACAGCGCGCCCGCCACGTACAGATACCAGCTCCACAGGTTGATCCGCGGAAATGCCAGGTCGCGCGCGCCGATCATCAATGGGATCAGGAAATTCCCCAGGGTCGCGGGGATGGAGGGAATCAGGAAGAACCACACCATGATGATGCCGTGCGCGGTGAACAGCTTGTTGTACGTCTGCGCCGAGACCAGTGTGCCGTGAGGCGTCAGGAGCTGCAGACGGATGAGCGTCGCCGCGACGCCACCGACGAAGAAGAACGCCGTGATCGACACCGCGTAGAGGATGGCGATGCGCTTGTGACCATGGCTCCTGAGCCAGGACCTAAGGCTATGACCGGCTTCCAGGTAGTTCACGCTCATGGCCCTGCGCCCTCCCCGCCCGCCAGCGACTTCAGGTACTCCATGAGCTCGAGCAGGTCCTCATCGCTGAGGCGCCCCACGTACGACGGCATGAGGTCGGCATAGCCTGCGGCGATCTGCGCGGAGGGCTGCAGTATCGAATCCCGCACATAGCGCTCGTCTGCCTTGACGAAGGAGCCATCGCTCAGCGGCACCATCCTGCCGAACAGCCCATTCAAGTCCGGCGCATGCACCTGGGACCCGGCGGCATGACAGCCGCTGCATCCCGACTGACGGAACAGCGCCGCACCGCGGCCGGCGAGCGATTCCTGTACGCCGCCGGTGTCGAGCCAGCGTCCATAGTCCGCGGGCTCCATGATGAACACCTGGCCACCCATGCGCGCATGGTCGGTGCCGCAGTACTCCGCGCAGAACAGGTGATAGGTGCCGTCACGAGTCGCCGTGAACTGCAGGCTTTCGTAACGGCCCGGCAGCACGTCGTGCTTGATGCGCAGTCCCGGCACGAAGAAGCTGTGGATCGCGTCCTGCGAGGTCATGATCAGCCGCACGGGAGCGCCGCGCGGAACGTGCAGGGTGTTGATTTCGCGGCGCCCGTTGCGATGCTCGAGCTCCCACATCCATTGCTTGGCGACGACGTAAATCTCCAGGGATTTCGCCGGCGCGCGCGCGTAGTCGAAGTACAGCCGTGCTCCCCACACATAGAAGCTCATGAAGACCAGCAGCGGGATGCCGATCCAGGCGATTTCCAGGCGGCGACTCGATCCGGAAGCCCCTGGCGGCGCTTGGCGAGGAGCTGTGCGTGAGCGCCGGTATCGCAGCGAAAAGACGATGATGGTCACCGTGATCGCGATCGCCACGGCGCCGGTGACGGCCGTCACCGTGAACAGCAAGGTATCCACGCGCCCGGCAAACGCGGAGGCAGCGGGTGGCATGGCGAAGAATCGGCTCATCCGCGTATCCGGGTAATCCGCAACAGCAGCAAGGCAAGGCCCGCCACGCTGGCAAGGCCCAGCACACGCAAGGCCAGGGTGATGTCGCCGCCATATCGTCCGGCCAGCGCTTCGTAGTGATAGCACAGCAGCCAGAACCGGTCCGCGGCGCTCTCGCCGCCGGTTCGTCCCGAGGCGGCGCGCGCGAGCGCCTGGCGCAGTTCCGTGATTGGAAATTCCACGCCGTTGAGATACCGGGCGATGCGGCCCGCTCCGGAGAGCACCACGGCGCCGGCCGGGTGTGCGTACTGCGCCTCGTGCGCATCCCAGAAATAGCGGTAGCCCAACGCCTGCGCAATCCGGTGGATGCTGGTCTCAGTGCCGGTGAGGAAATGCCAGCGGGAGGCGCACGCCGTGCACGCGGACGAGCCTGCGCCGAAGGCGGCGAGGTGCCCGGCCTGGCGCGCGGCCGCCAGCCTCGGCCCCTCGCGAGGATCGATGCTGATGGCGATCACGCGATAGTCCATCGTCGGGTCGTGGTTCGCTTGCGCGAGCGAACGCGACAGGGCGCTGAGCGTAACGCTGCAGAGATTGGGACAATCGAAGTACACCATCGCGAGAATGGTAGGCCGGCCCGCCATCAGCTCACCCAGCGTGCGCGACGCACCACGCTCGTCATGAAATGCCGCCTCGAGCGGAACCTGTCCGCCGACGTGGGGATCGACACCCACCCGCTGCTGCAGATCCTTCGCCGTGACATCGGCCGCCGCCGCACCCATCGACGCGAGCAGCAACAGCGCCGCGCAGGTCCTGGCGACTCCGCAAGGAATCATGGCCGCTTCCGCGCTTCGCGCGCCTCGTAGTCCCGCCGGTCGGACAAGGGCTGGCGCTGCAGCGCCGGCGGGGGAAACTCCGGCAACTGCACCGCCGGGTCATGCAACGTGCCGCCGAAACCGACGATCATGCGCCAGGCGGCCAGGAGCGATAGTGCGATCGCCGCGGCGATCGCCCCAGCGCCGATGGCGACATGAGCCAGGCTGATCTCATCGCGCGCTGTATTCTCATCGGACATGAACGGCCCCTGGGTGAGGCGACGTGTCCGGCGCTGGGAGGCCAGGTCCCGGCGTGGCGCGGGCCAGGTCGCGGCTCACGAGGTACACCCACGGAACGCCGATGCAGACCAGCGCCACCGGATCGGTCCAGGCGAGATTCCAGCCCTGCGGTGCCAGTGATGGCACGATCAGCCAGAACACATAGCCGGCATGCGCCAGCAGAAGCAATGCGGCGATGAGAGCCAGCCCGCGCGGATCGCGCTTGAGGCGGCGGAACAGCAGCAGCGCGAAGGGCAGCGCGAACTGGCCGCAGACAACGATCAGGCTCAGATAGACCCAGCTCTGCTGTACGCGCGGCAGATACCAATTCGTCTCCCGCGGCAGGTCTTCCGCCCAGATGATCAGGAACTGCACGAAGGCGAGATACGCCCAGGTCATGACGAAGGTGAGCAGCAGGTTGCCGAGGTCGCCGCATTCCTCCGCGCCCGGCGGTTCCGGGGTCCGGCGCCAGGTCAGGCACAGTGTGACGAAGGCGACGGCCGCGAGTCCCTGCGCGGTGATGTCGACCAGGCCGAGGATGCTGGAGGACCACTGCGGCTCGAGCGAGCCGATCCAGTCCACCGCCGACCAGGTGACGCTCAGCGCGATCACGATGAGGCCTGCGGCGCAGAGGCCTGCCCCTGGCGCGCGGCGCCCTCGCAGCCTCCATGCGAGCAGGCACCAGGCCGCCAGCGCGATCAGCGAGCGCGCGATGAACGGCCCTGCTGCGAGGTACGCCGTCTTGAAGCTCATTGGGCCGCCTGGCGCGGTCTGCGTCGACCACGGGAACAGGTGGAACGAAGCGAACAGCACCGGAACGAACAGGATCGAGAGCAACGGCAGGGGCACGAGCGCCGCCCGGAGATATCGTTCGATCGGCAGGATCCAGACGCCACCGGTGAGCCGGTGCATCAGCAGCACCGCCAGCGAACCGAGCGAGACGTCGAGGAAATAGATCCACGCCGCGAGCCAGGAGCCGAGCATCCGCGGGCTCATGGCAGCGCACCCGCACTGCCGGGCCGCTGCGGCCGCGGCGCATCCTGCACTGGTGCCGGGTTGGAACGCTGCAGCGCGCGCAGATAAGCAATGACGGCCCATCGGTCCTGCTCGTCTAGCCGATCGCCATAGCCGTACATCACGCCGTGGCCGTTCGAGATCACCTCGTACAGATAGGCATCCGCCGCCGATCGCAGCCGCTCGATGTGGTAGCTGGGCGGCGCAGGAAAGCCTCGCTGCACGATGTAGCCATTGCCCTCGCCGGATGCGCCGTGACAGGGGACGCAGAAGATGGCGTAGCGCTCCTGGCCGCGCTGCAATGTCGAAGGATTACCTGCATCGGGGCCGCCCTGCTGCAGCGGGCGCTCGCCGCGCCGGCCGCTCGAAGTCTCCGCGGCGACGCCTGCGGCGCAGGGGACGGTGCCTGGCACCAGGGGCCGCGCGGAGCGGCCATCCTTCCACAGGGTACTCGCGGCCAGCGGTGCATACCGGTCCTGGTGGTACATGTTCTTCATGGTCTGCTCGCAACCCTGCAGGCAGCACAGCGCCAAAAGAACGGATCCGATCCCGAGCGTGGTTGCCCGCGGCTTTGACACGGTGGGCTCAGCGCTCATGGTCGGACTCCGCCAGCCAGGGAACGGTGAATACCTGCACCGGCGAGCAGGCAAGCAGGTGTTCGCGCGTGCCCTGGGGTGTGAATGCCGGATCGCTGCCGCGGATGCAAAGAAAGAAGCGGCTGCGCGATGCGAGATGAAACTCTTCCACCTCGAACAGCGGATGACGCAGTCGCGGCAGTCCGTTCATGATCAGCAAACCGACGAAGGCGGCCAGCGCCGCGCCCAGCACCGCGAGCTCGAAGGTCGCCGGGATGAACGCCGGCCAGCTGTTGAGCGGCCGTCCACCGGAGTCGATGGGATAGTCGATCACGGCGCTGTACCACTGCAGGAAGAAGGCGCCCACTCCGCCCACCAGCCCTCCCGCCAGCGTGATCAGCGGTACCCGGCTGGGCGGCAACTGCAACGCCTCGGCCAGGCCGTCGACGGAGAACGGGGTATAGGCCTCGACATCGCGGTAGCCGGCCGCACGCGCCCGGCGCACCGCCTCGAGCAGCGCGTCGGCCGTCGGCAATTCGGCGAGCAGGCCATAGCAGCCAGGCTTCATCGCGCCGCTCCCGATTGCTTCTCGAGCTTGCGCATTTCGGACATCGAGATGGCCGGCAGGAACCGCACGAACAGCAGGAACAGCAGCGCGAACGTGCCGAGTGAACCGGCGAGCGTGGCCCAGTCCCAGAACGTGGGCACGAAGTGGCCCCAGCTCGAGGGCAGGAAGTCGCGCTGCAGGCTGACCACGATGATCATGAACCGCTCCATCCACATCCCGGCGTTGATGACGATGGCGATGAGGAACAGGACGATCGGGCTGTGCCGCACACGGCGCCACCACAGCGCCTGCGGGATCACCACGTTGAAGGCCAGGACGCACCAGTACAGCCAGGCTTCGGGACCGAAGGCGCGGTTGCGGGTGGTGAAGATCTCGAAACGGTCGCCACTGTAGAACGCCGTCCAGACTTCCACGAGGTAGCTGTAGGCAACCACCAGTCCGCAGGCGAGCATCAGCTTCGCCATGTTGTCGAGGTGCCGCGCGGTGATGAACTCGTGCAGCCGGAATACATGGCGCAAGGGAATGGCGAGGGTCAGTGCCATGGCGAATCCCGAGAACAGCGCACCCGCCACGAAGTACGGCGGGAAGATGGTCGAGTGCCAGCCGGGCACGCCGGCGATGGAGAAGTCCAGCGACACGACGCTGTGCACCGAGATCACCAGCGGGGTGGCCAGTCCCGCCATCAGCAGGTAGGCCGAGTCGTAGCGATGCCAGTGCCGCGCATCCCCGCGCCAGCCCAGCGCCGCGAGACCATAAGCCACCCGCTGCCAGTGCTTGCCGGCGCGATCGCGCAACGTCGCAAGGTCCGGCAGCAGCCCCATGTACCAGAACAGGATGGAGACGATGATGTAGGTCGAGATGGCGAAGATGTCCCACACCAGGGGACTGCGCCATTGCGGCCAGAGGTTCATGATGTTGGGGTACGGCACCAGCCAGTAGAAGAACCACGGGCGTCCGAGGTGCAGGATCGGCATGAGCCCGGCCATCACGATGGCAAAAATGGTCATCGCCTCGGCGAACCGGTTGATCGAGGTCCGCCATTTCTGCCGGACCAGCAGCAGGATCGCCGAGATGAACGTGCCGGCGTGGCCGATACCCACCCACCAGACGAAGTTGGTGAGCGCGAAGGCCCAGGCGACGGGTTGATTGACTCCCCAGATGCCCACGCCGGTCGCGAACAGGTAGCAGATCGCGACCACGAACAACACGCTGAACGCCCCGGTCACGGCCAGCGCGGTCCAGAAGCGGACGCCGCTGGGACGCGAGAGCACGATGTCGGAGATCTTGTCGGTGATCGACCCGTATGCGTAGCCCGGCGACTGGCGCGACGCCGAAGGCTGCAGGGAACCGGCGCCCTCCGCCATCATGTGCGATCTTCCGACTCCGAGCGGGCATTGGTGATCTTCGCGAGATACGTGGTCCGCGGCCGGGTGTTGAGTTCCTCGAGCAGGGTGTAGTGACGCGCGGAGTTCCTTGCGTCATTGAGCGCGCTGCCAGGATCGTTCAGGTCGCCGAAGGTGATGGCGCGGGTCGGGCACACGGCCTGGCAGGCGGTGAGCACCTCACCGTCGGCCACGCGCCGCCCTTCCTTGTCCGCGGCGATGCGCGCGCGCACGACGCGCTGCAGGCAGTAGTTGCATTTCTCCATCACGCCGCGCATGCGCACGGTCACCTGCGGATTGCGCTGCGCGGCCAGCGCCGGGTCGTCCTGCGAGTACTGCAGGAAGTTGAAGCGCCGCACCTTGTACGGACAGTTGTTGGAGCAGAAGCGCGTGCCGACGCAGCGGTTGTACACCTGCACGTTGATGCCTTCCGGGTCGTGCACCGAGGCTTCCACCGGGCATACCAGCTCGCAGGGCGCGTGCTCGCACTGCATGCAGGGCACGGGCTGGAAATGCATGCGCGCCGTGCCGGCTGACTCATCCTCGTATTGGTCGATGCGGATCCAGTGCATCTCGCGGCCGCGCAGCACTTCGTTGCGGCCGACAGTGGGAATGTTGTTCTCGGCCTGACAGGCGATGGTGCAGGCATTGCAGCCGATGCACGCGGTGAGGTCGATCACCATGCCCCAGGCGTACTCGGCCGGCGCGCGGGGCGGATACAGCGAGGGCGCGGTGTGCGGCGGATCGCCAACGGAGCGCTGCTGTGCAAGCGCATCGAAGGACCCAACGCGCACGATGTCCCGGCCTTCCATGCGGTGATGCAACTGCACCGTGGCCAGCGGCGCATGGCCGGCAGCCTTGCGCGCGGTGACCGTCGTGGTCTGCCAAGTGAGCGATGAGGCCTGCAGCGGCGCCACGTCATGGCCGATCCCGGTTCCCACAGGACCGGCGTGCCGTCGCCCGCCACCGGCGTGCAGGGTGATCGAGTCCCGTGCGTGACGCGCGACGACGGAGACCGGGAACACCAGTGCCCGCCCTCCCATGGAAAGTTCGACGAGGTCGCCTGCGCCAACGCCCAGTCGTTCGGCCAGCGAGGAATGCATCAGCGCGGCATTGCCCCAGGTGAGCTGCGTGACGGGCCGCGGCAATTCCTGCAGCCACGCATTCGGCGCGTAGCGGCCATCCCACAGATGTGCGTCGGGCCTGATCAGCAACTCTACGCGGTCCAGCGTCGACTGTGCCGGCGGCACGAGATGATCCGCGCTCGAAGCGGCAGCGGCAGCCTTTGCGGACACGTTCACCGCCGGACGCGCCGTATCCGGTACCACACCGAGGTGCAGGGCCTCGCGCCAGCGCTCTTCCATCTCCCCCGCCCAGCGCGCGCTCCAGGTTTCGCGAACCAGCGCATAGGGTTCCAGCACCAGGCTCGGCAGCAGCGCACCGAGAATCTCCAGCACACTGTGTCCTGCGTACAGCGGCTCGATCAGCGGTTGCTGCAACGAGGCCGTGCCATCGAAGGCCAGCGCATCGCCCCAGGTCTCGAGCTCGTGCGCGGCCGGAATGTGCCAGGTGGCGCAAGCAGCGGTTTCATCCTCGTACAATCCGTGATGCCAGACATCGGGCACCAGCTCGAGCGCGGCCTGCAACCCGAGCGAGGCCGGCGCGCAGTACAGCGGATTGCCACCCAGGATCAGCAGCGTGGCCAGCCGGTGCGAACGCAGATCGGCCACCAGATCCTCGAGACTTCCGCTGTCCCAGGCGGGGCCGCACACCGGTTCGATGAACTGCAGCGTGCGGCCGACATTGCCCAGCATCTCATTCAACGCATACACCAGCTCGTGCAGCTCCGGCGGCTGCGCGTCCCCCGCCAGCAGCAGCGAGTCGCCGCGGTACGCTTCAAGGTCTGCGACCAGCGCCCGCAACCAAGGACCTTCGGGCTGCGCGCCGTTGCGGAGGCAATCCTGCAGCACGCTTGCGAGCCTGCGCAGTTCGGCGGGCCGCAGCGCCAGATGATGGTCCGAGGAGATGCCCGTCAGCGTCGGGGTGCATTCGGCGGCATAGTGGCGTGACATGGCGCCGGACTCGGGTCGGCGGCCGTCGGCGAAGTCACGTGCGTAGCGCACATGCCCGGGAAGGCTTGCTAGAAAGTCGGCGTCGAGACTGACGATGATCCTCGCCCGGTCGAAGCGGTAGACCGGCTCGAGCACCCGCCCGAAGGCGGAGCGCGTCGCCCGGTAGGTGGCTTCGCGATCGAAGGGTTCGTGGATGTAGACGCGCATCTCAGGATAGCGGTGGGTCAATGCATCCATCATCCGCCGCAAGGTGGGAGAGCTCGAGGCGTTCATCAGTACACCCACACCGCGTCCTTTCATCGCCCGCCAGCGTTGCGCCCGGGAACGCAGCTCGGCGACGGTGCGATCCCACCCGACGATCTGCCGTCCCTGGCGGCAGGCGCGTGAACGCTGCGGATCCCACAGCTCCAGGATCCGGCCTTGCTCGATCGGGCCGGTGCTGCCCAGGCTCGCCGGATGATGAGGATTGCCCTCGATCTTGGTCGGCCGTCCCATCTGGCTCCTCACCAGCACGCCTTGCGCATAGCCGCCGTGGGTCAATGCGGTGGCGAAGTACAGCGGATCGCCCGCTGCGAGGCCCTCGGGCTGATGGGCATAGGGCACCAGGGTTTCGGGCGGCGCGCGCGCGCAGGAGCTTTCCGCCAGCGCCAGCGCCGCAGCCATCAGCTTCACGAACTCGCGGCGGTCGATCAGCGGTGACATGTCGAGCACGCCGTGAGCACATCCGCCGAATGAATCCCGTATTGCGTGCGCAACCGCCGCCCGAGTCGCTCCTGGTCCGTGCCCGGCTGCCAGGCCATGTCGAAGATCTCTGACCGTGGCCTCAGGTACTGCTCGGGCCGACGGTGGCAGTCCACGCACCATTGCATCTGCAGCGAGGCCACGCGCTGCATCAGCGGCATGCGATCCACGCGACCGTGACAGGTGCTGCAGCCGACGCCCTTGGCGATGTGGATCGAATGATCGAAGTACACGAAATCGGGAAGGTGATGGACCTGTCGCCAGGCCAGTCCCGAGCCGCGCGCGAAGGAATCTCGCAGCAGCGCCAGGACCGGTGCGTCGGTGAACAGCTGCGAATGGCAGGTCATGCAGGTGGACATGGGGGGAATCCCGGCGAACGCCCTGCTCTCCACGCTGGTGTGGCAGTAGCGGCAATCGATGCCATCCTCACCCACATGGTGCTTGTGGCTGAACGGAATCGGCTGATCCACGAACTCCCACCGCGCCGGCCGGGGCGCCACGAACCGTCGCCAACCGAGAATGCCGATGCAGACCAGCACCAGGCCCGCGAGCATCGACACCTTCAATGCGATGACGGTGCCGGCGCTGAAGATCTGCATGAATCAGCGGATTCCTCGCGGCCTCGCGGGCTTGCGCCGAGCCGGATGGGAACGCTCTTCGCCGCCGGCACGAGACTGTCCTTGGCGTGATGCCACAGAGGCACCAGCGGATTGAGCTCGGGGTAATAGCCACCGACGCATCCCGCGGGAATGTCGTAGGGCTCCAGGCGGAGGCCCGCCACCTGCCGCGGCACATCGTCATTCGCGACAGTGGAGGCCGTCACCACATCGCCGGCCTTGAATCCCAGGCGCTCGATGTCGCGAGGATTCACCAGCAGCACCTTGCGGTTGCCTTGCACCCCCCGGAAGCGATCGTTGAGCGAGTAGATGGTGGTGTTGAACTGATCATCGCTCCGCAGGGTCATGAGACGCAGCACATCGGCGCCCTGCGCCGGCATGTCGGGGTCCTCGTCCAGGCCCGCGGGCACGATGAAGTTGGCCTTGCCATTGGGCGTCTTCCAGTGTCGCGTCGCGGCCGCCACCGGCCGGCGAAACCCGCCCGGTGTCCACATGCGCGCGTTGAAGTCGTGGAAGATCTCAGGATAGATGGCCGCGATCTCCTCGCGGATCAGCGCGTAGTCCGCGCTCCAGCGCGCCCACGGGAGCGCTGGATTGTCCCCGAGCGTCGCCCTGGCAAGGCCGGCGACGATGGCGACTTCGGACATGAGGTGCGGCGACGCCGCCTCGACCACGCCGCGCGAACCGTGCATGCAGCCGGTGCTGTCCTCCATGCTCACGGCCTGCGGACCCGTGGCCTGCTCGTCGATCTCGATGCGGCCGCGGCAGGGCAGCAGGTAGGCGCAGCGGCCATGCACGAGGTGGCTGCGATTGAGCTTGGTGGCCACCTGCACGGTGAGGGCAAGGTTGCTCCAGGCGCTTTCCATGAGCGTGGTCTCCGGGATCGCCCGCACGAAATTGCCGCCGAGGCCGATGAAGCCTTTGACCTTGCCGTCGAGGATGCCGCGGCAGGCTTCGACCGTGGCCAGGCCCTTCTCGCGCGGCGCCTGGAAGTGATAGCGCTTCTCCAGGGCCTCCAGCGGTGCAAGCTCGGGCTTTTCCGTGATGCCCACGGTTCGCTGACCCTGCACGTTGGAGTGGCCGCGCACCGGGCAGATGCCCGCACCGCGCTTGCCGATGTTCCCTCGCAGCAGCAGCAGGTTCGCCACCATCTGCACGTTCTCGACGCCGCGCCGGTGCTGCGTGAGGCCCATGCCATAGATGCCCAGCACGCGCTGCGCCCGGGCATAGACCCGTGCCGCGTCTTCGAGCGCCGCTCGCGCAAGTCCCGACCGTTGCTCGATGTGGCTCCAGTCGCAGGACCGCAAGGAAGCGGCGAACTCATCGAACCCGGCACAATGCTCGGCGATGAAATCCGCATCGATCACGCGTGCGTCCCCGCGCTTGCGCGCCTCGTCGTCGGCCTCCACCAGCGACTTGCAGATGCCGGTCAGCGCGGCGATGTCTCCGCCTATTTTCACCTGGTGATACTGGGTGCTGATGACCGTCTCCCCGCCCGCCAGCATCTGCCGTGCCGAGAGTGGATTGCGGAAGTGCACCAGCCCCGCCTCGCGCAGCGGATTGAAGGTGATGATGGGCACGCCTCGATGCCGCGCCGCTTCCAGTTCGTGCAGCATGCGCGGGCTGTTGGTGGTGACGTTCTGGCCGAAGAAGAAGATGCAGTCGGTGTGCTCGAAGTCATCCAGGACCACCGTGCCTACCGGTGAGCCGATCGACTTGGGCAGTCCCACCGAGGTGCTCTCGTGGCACATGTTGGAGCTGTCGGGCAGGTTGTTGTTGCCGTACAGCCGCGCGAACAACTGATAAAGGAACGCAGCTTCGAGCGACGCACGGCCCGAGGTATAGAACACCACTTCCTTGCGCGGCAAAGCCTTGAGTTGCCGTCCGATGTCGCTCAGGGCCTGGGTCCAGCTGCAACGGACATATTGATCGTTCGCCGGATTCCACACCATCGGCTCGGTGAGCCGGCCCGTGGACTCGAGCTCGAGATCGCTCCAGCCACGCAACTCGCTCAGGGTGTGCTGAGAAAAGAACTCCGGCGGGGCGCGGCGCGAGGTGATCTCCCAGGCCGTGGCCTTGATGCCGTTCTCGCAGGCCTCGATGGCGCGCGGATGCGCAGGCTTCGCCCAGGAGCAGCTCACGCAGGCAAAGCCATCAGGCTTGTTCTGCTTGAGGATGACACGGCTGCCCTTGAGCAGCACGTGCTCGTGCCACAGCAGTTCACCGATGGACTCAACCGAGCCCCAGCCGCCGGCGGGATGCCTTTCAGCAGGGCCTGGTTGCGGGCGATGCGGCACCGGGAACTCCGCGCGGAAAGATTCGATCATCGCAGAGCGGACCTGGCGATCAATGACGACCCGCCGCGCATCGCTGCGGGAGGCGTCCTACGCCACTACCCGGCACATATGTCGGCGTCCGCTGACCGTCGACGCCGGCGATGCGCAGGCGAAGCCGTACCGTCCGCTTAATGCAAAACCATCACGGCTTGCTCAGTATCAATCGATGAAAACCGTTGGCGACTTCTTCTGGGAACGGCTGCAAGCCTGGGGCGTGCGCGTGGTGTTCGGCTATCCGGGCGATGGCATCAATGGGCTGCTCGGCGCGTTGAATCGGGTCGATGGAGCGATCAAGTTCGTGCAGGTCCGCCACGAGGAAATGGCTGCGTTCATGGCCTCGGCCTATGCGAAGTTCAGCGGACGCGTCGGGGTGTGCATGGCTACGTCGGGTCCGGGCGCCACGCACCTCATCACCGGGCTCTACGATGCGCACCTGGACCATCAGCCGGTCCTGGCCATCGCCGGGCAGCAGGCGCGCAGTGCGCTCGGCGGTCATTACCAGCAGGAGGTCAACCTGCTCAGCGCCTATGAAAGTGTGGCGGGCTTCGTCGAGCAGGTGAGCGTGGCGCCGCAAATGCGCCACGTCATCGACCGCGCGTTCAGGGTCGCCAGTGCACAGCATCGCGTGAGCGCGATCATCGTGCCCAACGATCTGCAGGACGAGCCCTACGAGTCGCCGCCGCGCGAGCACGGCACGCTGCACTCGGGGGTGGGCTACCGCTCACCCAAGGTCGTACCCCATGTCGAGGACCTGCGACGGGCGGCCGAGGTACTCAATGCAGGCCGGCGGGTAGCAATGCTGGTCGGTGCCGGGGCCCTGCATGCCACCGAGGAGATCATTGCCGTCGCAGACCGGCTGGGCGCAGGCGCCGCGAAGGCGCTGCTGGGCAAGGCCGCCCTGCCGGACGAGATTCCCTGGGTCACGGGCTCCATCGGGATGCTAGGGACACAGCCGAGTTGGGATCTCATGAACGAGTGCGACACCCTGTTGATGGTGGGGTCGGGATTTCCCTATTCGGAGTTCCTGCCGAAGGAAGGCGCAGCGCGCGGCGTGCAGATCGACTGGCAGGCCGACATGCTGAGCCTGCGTTACCCGATGGAGGTCAATCTCGTCGGCGACAGCGTCGAGACGCTGCGGGCGTTGCTGCCGATGCTCGAGCCGAAGTCCGACGGGCGATGGCGCGAACAGATCGCCAAGGGCGTGGCGGCGTGGTGGCGCACGCTCGATGCGCGCGCCCACGCCACGGCGCGGCCGGTCAATCCGCAGCGCGTGGCCTGGGAACTGTCCTCGCGACTGCCGGACGGGGCCATCGTCACCAGCGATTCCGGCTCCTGCGCGAACTGGTATGCGCGCGACCTGAAGATGCGCAGCGGCATGATGTGTTCGCTGTCGGGGGGACTCGCCTCGATGGGCGCTGCCGTGCCGTACGCCATCGCCGCGAAGTACGCGCAACCGGACAGGCCGGTGATCGCGCTGGTCGGCGATGGCGCGATGCAAATGAACAACATGGCCGAGCTGATCACGGTGGCCAAGTACTGGCGCGAGTGGTCAAATCCCCGCTGGGCGGTGTGCGTGTTCAACAACCAGGACCTGAACCAGGTGACCTGGGAGCAGCGCATCCAGGAGGGTGATCCGAAGTTCGCGGCCTCGCAGGACATTCCGGATGTGCCCTACCACAAGTTCGCCGAGCTGATCGGCCTGCGCGGCCTGTATGTCGATGATCCCGCGCAACTGGGCGCTGCGTGGGACGAGGCGCTGTCAGCTGACTGCCCGGTGGTGCTCGAGGTGCGCACGGACCCGGAGGTACCACCACTGCCGCCGCACATCACCCTGAAGCAGGCGAAGAACTTTGCCTCCTCGCTCCTCAAGGCAGATCCAAGCGAGGCGCGGATGCTGGGCGGCACGGCGCGCCAACTGCTGAGCTCGCTGATGCCGGGGCGTCCGAAGTAGGCCGCGATGGCCCATGTCCAATGCAGGATCGAGGCGCTGCACGCCACGGCGTATCGCATTCCCACCGACAGGCCAGAGGCGGATGGCACGCTTGCATGGAACTCGACCACGCTGGTGGTGACAGGGATTGCGGTCGCGGGCCTCGAGGGACTGGGCTACACCTACGCCGGCACCGCCGCCCTGACGCTGATTCGAGATGTGCTCGCAGACACGCTGCGGGGCCGCGACGGCTTCGACATCGCTGGTTGCTGGCTGGCCATGCAACGCGCCGTGCGCAATCTCGGGCGCGAGGGGTGGCGGCGATGGCCATCTCCGCCATCGACCTCGCGCTGTGGGACCTCAAGGCCAGGATGCTGGGGCTGCCGCTTGCACGGCTGCTCGGTCAGTGCCGCGGCGCCGTGCCGATCTACGGAAGCGGCGGGTTCACGAGCTATTCCGACGACGAGTTGAGCGAACAGCTGCGCGGATGGGTGGAACGGGAGGGATGCCGGTGGGTGAAGATGAAGATCGGCACGCACCCGGCGGATGATCCACGGCGTGTCGCCCTGGCGCGCCGCGCCATCGGCGAGCGCGGGCTGTTCGTCGATGCCAACGGCGCCTACACGCAACAGCAGGCCTTGCGCCTGTCGCAGGCCTTCGCCGCCGAGCAGGTGAGCTGGTTCGAGGAGCCGGTGTCTTCCGACGACCTTGCGGGGCTTGCGCGCCTGCGCAACCGCGTTCCTGCCGGAATGGACGTGGCGGCCGGTGAATACGGCTACACCAGCGACTACTTCCGCCGCATGCTGGATGCCGGGGCGGTTGATGTACTGCAGGCGGATGTCACGCGCTGTGGCGGCATCACCGGCTTCCTGACCGCCGCGGCCCTGTGCGATACCGCCCACATCGACCTCTCGGGCCATTGCGCGCCGGCGGCCCATCTCGCGGTCGCCTGCGCGGTGCCGCGGCTGCGGCATCTCGAATGGTTCCACGACCATGCACGCATCGAGCATCGCCTGTTCGATGGCGCACCCGTCCCCCGTGACGGATGCATCCGGCCGGATTTGTCACGCCCGGGCCTGGGGCTCGAATTCAAGCGCGCCGACGCTGAGGCCTTCCGGTGCGCCGCATGAACCGCAGCAGCGCATCATCCGCGGACCGGCTGAATCGCGCTGCCAAGGCGCTTGCGCTGTGCGTGCTGGCGGACAGCGCCATCGAGCACTATCGCGGTTCGTTCCACAACCGCGCCATGCTGGCTCCGTTGATCAGTGCCACGCTGGAGGTGGCGACCGGTGTACGGGGCCCGACACGAGGCGGATCATCCGGCCACTGGCGAAGCGCTGCGCATGCGCTCGCCATCGCCACCGGCCTCATCGGCACCGCGTTTCATGCATACAACATCACCAAGCGGTCGGGCGGCGTGTCATTCCTCAACCTGTTCTACGCCGCACCGATCGGCGCGCCCGCGGCGCTGGTGTTCTCGGGACTGCTGGGCGCGGCAGCGCAGCGGATCGCGCAGGCTGATCCTTCACGAGGGAATGGATCGTCCCGACCTCCCCGCCTCGCGTACCTGCCTGCCGGCAAGGCGCTCGCCGCGCTGACCGGTGCCGGCATCGCCGGCTCCGTGGCCGAGGCCGCGCTGCTGCACTTTCGCGGCGCCTATCACAATCCGGCCATGTACCTGCCCGTGGTGGTACCGCCGGCCGCGGCAGCAATGCTGGGATATGGCGCCATCTCCTCGAGCCCGCGCATCGCGCGCTGGACCCGACGAGTGCTGCGTGCGGTAGGAGCGCTGGGCATCGTCGGCGCGGCCTTCCATGCTGTCGGACTGTCGCGTGGCATGGGCGGCGTTCGCAACTGGACACAAAACCTGCTCAACGGGCCGCCGTTGCCCGCACCGCCCAGCTTCACCGCGCTCGCACTGGCGGGCCTCGTGGCACTCGAACTCCAGGAGGCGGAGCGATGAGCAGGCGCAGCCGCTATCCCGGCTACGACGTGCTCGCCAAGCACGATGGCGTTTCATGGAACGAAGCTACGCGCCGCACCATCGACCGGCGGCTGGCGATGCGCCAGGAGCCCCGGTCCTTCAGTCCCTCGCAGTGGCGCGTGCTGTGCGCCGTGTGTGAGCGCATCATTCCGCAAGAAGGGGTGCGGACGCCGGTGCCACTCGCCGGCATGCTCGATGCGCGCATCGCCGCGGGACGCACCGATGGCTACCGGCGCGTGGGCCTACCCGCCTTCGGTGATGCCTGGCGCCGCGGACTGGATGCGCTCGAGGCCGAAGCACAGGCCCGACACCACGACCATTTCGATGCCTTGCCCATTGCGGCGCAGGTCGAGCTGCTCGAACGGATGCAGCGCGGAGAGTTGGTGGGCGAAGTCTGGCGAGGCATGTCGAGCCGCGAGTTCTTCCTGCATAGGCTGCTGCTCGACATCGCCTCGTCCTACTACGCTCATCCGCAGGCCTGGAACGAACTGGGATTCGGCGGCCCCGCGAGCCCTCGCGGCTATGTGCGGCTGGATTTCGACCGGCGCGATCCTTGGGAAGCCATCGAGGCGGCTGCCGGGCACGAACACGAAGCGCGCGAGGCCAATCGCCGTGTCCGCTGAGTGCAGCGACTACGCCGTCGACGATGCGTTGCGGGCGCCGCGCGCCATTCACGGACGCGCTCCTGATGTGTTCCGGGTGGGCGGCTGGATCCCGATGCGCGAACATGCCGAACACGAAGCCGTGGACTTCGCCATCGTCGGCACGGGCGCGGGCGGCGGCACGCTGACTTGTCGCCTGGCCGAGCTGGGCTTCTCGGTGGTGGCCTTCGACGCAGGGCCCTTCTTCCGACCGCTCGAGGATTTCGCCTCGGACGAGACCGAGCAGACGAAGCTGTACTGGCTCGATCATCGCGTGGTGGACGGTGACAACCCCATCACGATGGGAGGCAAGAACAGCGGCAAGGCTGTCGGCGGCAGCACGGTGCATTTCGCGATGGTGTCACTGCGCTTTCGACCCGAGTGGTTCCGCTCGCGCTCGAAACTGGGTTACGGCGCGGACTGGCCCCTCGACTGGCGGGAGATGTGGCATTACTACGGTGTGGCCGAGCGTGCACTGAGCGTTTCCGGTCCCCTGAGCTATCCCTGGGGTCCGAAACGTCCGCGCTACCCTTACCGCGCGCACGAACTCAATGCCGCCGCCCGTGTGCTGGCCGCCGGCGCCGAGGCGCAAGGGTATCGCTGGACGCCCACCCCGCTGGCCACGGTATCCGCGCCCCGCGGTGCATCACCGCCCTGCGTGTATCGCGGCTTCTGCCGCTTCGGGTGCGCCACCAATGCCAAGCAGAGCGCACTCACGGTCTGGATTCCTCGGGCCATCGCCGCCGGTGCGGAAGTTCGTGACCTTGCGATGGTCGGACGCATCGAGACCGGTGCGGACGGCCGCGTCAGCGGGGTCCACTACCACCGCAGCGGCGCATGGCGATTCCAGCGGGCGCGCAACGTCGTGGTGGCGGGCTACGCCATCGAGACGCCCCGGCTGCTGCTCGCCTCGACGAGCAACGCCTTCCCGCAAGGGCTCGCCAACCGCTCCGGCCTGGTCGGCCGCAATCTCATGACCCAGTCCAACCAGGCCGTGTTCGGCCGCATGGCCCGCGAAGTGCGCTGGTACAAGGCGCCGCCCTCGCTGGCCATCACCGAGCACTGGAACTACGAGGACCGGAAGGACTTCTTCGGCGGTTACTGCTGGATGGCGCAGGGCCCCTTGCCCATCGAATGGGTCACCGTCCAGGTGGGCTCGCGGGAATTGTGGGGTCAGGCGCTGCTCGAGGAGATGCAGCACTACAACCACCAGGTCGGACTGAAGATGGTGGGCGAGATGCTGCCCGATGAACGCAATCGCGTGACCCTCGATGAGGAACGCGACCAGTACGGACTGAAGGTGGCACGCATCACCTACAGCTGGAGCGAGAACGACAAGCGGCTCATCCAGCATGCGCTCGCCCAGATGGAACAGAGCCTGGCAGCGGCGGGTGTGGATCACCTTTTCCGCCAGGAAGACGACACCAATCATCTGGCGGGAACGGCACGCATGGGATTCTCGCCCGATACCAGCGTGGTCGACGGCGACTGCCGCTCGTGGGACATCCCCAACCTGTGGGTCTGCGATGGTTCGGTGTTCCCCACCACCGGCGGCGTGAACCCCTCGCTGACCATCCAGGCGATCGCGCTGCGCACGGCCGACCGCATCAAGACCCTGGCGACGCGCGGCGAGTTGTAGATGGACGCCCTTCGACCCCACGATGTTCCGCTTCAATGAAGGCGGTTGCGATGATCGCGGACGCTTCTGGCTGGGCGTGATGTTCGCATCGGTTTCGTGAACATCGGCGATTACGCAATGATCGGCGATTGCACCACCGCGGCGCTGGTGGGGCTCGATGGCGCGATCGACTGGCTCTGCTGGCCACGGTTCGACAGCGGCGCCTGCTTTGCGCGCCTGCTGGGCGATGAGGACAACGGACGATGGCGCATCGCGCCCGCCGACCCGTCCTTCCGCAGCCATCGCCGCTATCGTGACGATTCGATGATCCTGGAGACCGAGTTCCAGACCTCGAGCGGCCGGTTCGCGTTGATCGACTTCATGCCCATGGAGCCGGCCTGTACATCGCTGGTGCGTATCGTCGAAGGTCGCGAGGGTGTCACCGACGTGTGCATGAGCCTCAAGCTGCGCTTCGACTACGGATCGACGGTTCCGTGGGTGCATCGCGACAGGAACGCGGCGGGAACGGTGGCCATCGCCGGACCGAACCTGGTCATCCTGCGCGCCTCCGTTCCCACGCGCGGGGCGGGCCTTTCCACGGTGAGCACCTTCCGGATCGCCGCAGGACAGCGACACGCCTTCGTGTTGTCCTACGGCCCCTCGCACCGGCCACCACCGGCCGCCCTGGATGTGCAAGCCGCCCTGCGCAAGACGCAGTCGGCGTGGCAATCCTGGGTCGCGCGCTGCGATTACGAAGGGCCCTGGCGCGAGGCAATGATCCGATCGCTCCTCACGCTCAAATCGCTCACGTATGCAGATACCGGCGGCATCATCGCCGCCCCCACCACCTCGCTGCCCGAGAAGCCTCGCGGCACCCGCAACTGGGACTACCGCTACTGCTGGATCCGCGACGCGACGCTCACGCTGTCCTCGCTCATCGCCGCCGGCTATCACGAGGAAGCAAAGGCCTGGCGGGACTGGCTGCTGCGATCCCTCGCTGGCACGCCGGAGGACCTGCAGATCATGTACGGCATTTCCGGCGAGCGACGCCTGGCGGAGTGGGAGGTTGCCTGGCTGCCGGGATTCGATGGTTCATCGCCGGTCCGCGTCGGCAACGCTGCCTCGGGACAGCTGCAGCTCGACATCTGGGGCGAAATGATGGACGTGCTGCATCTCGCGCGACGCGGCAGAATCGCCCCGTGTCGCGCAGGATGGGACGTCCAATGTGAAGCGCTGCGGCATCTCGGGCAGATCTGGCGCGAGCCGGATGATGGCATCTGGGAAGTGAGATATGGGCGCCGCCAGTTCACGCACTCGAAGATCATGGCGTGGGTCGCCTTCGACCGGATGATCAAGGATGTGCGACAGTTCGGCTTCAAGGCACCGCTCGATCGCTGGCGGGCGGTTCGTGACGAGATCCATCGCACCGTGTGCGACAAGGGATTCCACCGCCAGCGGGGCGCGTTCACGCAAGCTTTCGGGAGCGAGGAACTCGATGCAAGCCTGCTGCTCATGCCGGAGGTGGGATTCCTGCCAGTCACCGACGCGCGTGTGCAGGGCACGATCGCCGCGATCGAACGTGAGTTGCTGGTCGACGGCTTCGTGCGCCGCTATCGCACCGAGCGCGTCACCGATGGCCTGCCAGGCGGGGAAGGCGTCTTCCTGCCTTGCAGCTTCTGGTTGGCTGATGTGTATGAAAGACAAGGCCGGCACCGCGAAGCGCACGCAATGCTCGAGCGGCTGCTCGCGCTGCGCAACGACGTCGGCCTGCTGAGCGAAGAATATGACACCAGGACGCGGCAGCTCGCGGGAAACTTCCCGCAGGCGTTTTCACACCTGTCCCTGGTGCAATCGCTGATGAGCCTGCATCACGGCAAGCCGATGCGCGACCAGGTCGATGAGCGGGCGCGATCGGTTCGAGAGTGAATTCCGCGCCGCTTGCATTCCGGACCCCCGCATCCCCATACTGATTCGTATGGTCTCGGTTACCGGATGATGGCAAACGGCCGCTGCGTGGCAAGCCGACACGAGTGGTGACGATCCGCACCCGCGCGGAACCCCTGCCAGCGGCTGGCGGCAGGACCGTCCACGTCTATCCCCCCGGATTTGCCGGAACGAGGGTCGAGCCGTCCTTTGACCGGCTCTATGCCACGCAAGGAGCGTTCGAGCATGCTACCGCTGCTGAAACGCGCGCGGTCAAGACTTGCGGATGAACTCGAAGATGCTCTGACGATCGTTGCGGGGAAGACGAATCAGGCGGCCGAGGAGTTGCGGCGCAGCCCTGGCCTTGGCCGGTAGTAACGGCTGTCGACCCCAAGAGCCCGGCCCTGCAGCAAGGTCGCGCTTGCCCATTCACTTTGACCTAATCTTGAACACCTTCCGTTTGCGAAGGTAAACGCTCCGTCGCATACTTTCCGACGAGCTGAGATCTGAGGTGAAGAGTGCATTGACCCCACTTTTCCGGCTCATCGGGTTTCCAATGATGGCCCGAAGCGACCAGAACCTGCCAAGAGGCTGCTGGATCGCCGACGATTGCATAAGGACCTTGCATCATGAGGCTTACCATGACACTCCGGCTCTTGATTCTTGCGCTGGTGGTACTCCTGAATGCGTGCGGGGGCGGCGGCGGTGGAAGCACGGCTGCCAGCGCTCCGACGATCAACTCTCAACCGCAATCAATCAGCGTGGGTGAAGGAGCTACGGCGTCAATCTCCCTAAGGCGGCGTTAATAAATAAACATACCATCTGATTGGTCAGCATGTTATGTTTCTGATCCGTGAATACTCTCGCGGACCTGAGGCGCAAGCTGCGTTCCATATGGCCACACCTGGACGAGCGGACGCGCCGTATCACGGCGGCGAATGAAGCGATGAGCCTCGGATTTGGAGGCGTTTCGCTGGTGAATCGCGCCTGCGGCTTGTCGCGTCAGGCGATCACTCGTGGGGTGCGGGAGATCAAAGCAGGCAGGGTGTTGAGGCAGGGGCGCGTTCGGCGAGCAGGTGGCGGACGCAAGAGCATAAGCGCCTGCGATCCGCAGTTGCTCGAGGCGCTCGATAGGATGATCGAGGGGGATACGCGCGGTGATCCGGAATCACCACTGCGATGGGTGTGCAAGAGCACCCGCGCGATTGCAGGAGCGCTTGGCCGGCAAAGCCACCCGGTGAGCCACGTCAAGGTGGCGCAGATTCTGCATGATCAGAATTTCAGCTTGCAAAGCAATCGCAAGACCGAAGAAGGCGCAGATCACCCCGATCGCGATGCCCAATTTCGCTACATCAGCGAGCAGGTCAAGCTGTGCCTGCGGCGAACGGTGCCGGTCATTTCGGTGGATACCAAGAAGAAGGAACTGATCGGAAACTATGAAAATAAGGGTCAGCAGTGGTTACCGGCGAAGCACCCGACCCAGGTTCAGGGCCACGACTTCCCCGGCCCCCAAGTGCCGCGCGCCTACCCGTACGGGATCTACGATATCGGCCGCAATGTCGGGTTCGTGAATGTTGGGACGGACCATGACACCGGGGCATTTGCGGTGGCATCGATTCGTGGCTGGTGGCGGGCAGAAGGACGGCGCATCTATACCAGAGCCAGGAGAATGCTGATCACCGCGGATGGGGGCGGTAGCAACGGCTGGCGGCTGCGGCTTTGGAAATCAGAGTTGCAGAAATTCGCCGACGAGACGAGCTTGCGTATTTCGGTGTGCCATTTCCCGCCGGGTACCAGCAAGTGGAACAAAATCGAGCATCGGTTGTTCTCATTCATCTCCTCGAACTGGCGTGGCGAACCGCTGCGCGACTACGAGACCATCGTCAATCTAATTGCGAGAACGACGACCGCCAAGGGATTGAAGGTAAAGTGCCGCTTGGATCGCAGGAAATACCCGACGGGCCGCAAAGTCAGCAACGAAGAGATGAAGCTTTTGAACCTCAAGCCGAACAAGTTTCACGGCGAATGGAACTACGTCATCAGCCCGAGAGGGCGATAGTTGTTATGCTTATTTGTTAACAGAGCCTAAGCGCGACCGCAAATGGGCAACTTACTTTCCGGTGGCGGAAGAATGGAGCCACGATATCGGGTCAGTCGAGCCCTACATTGACCCTCGCAGGCGTCAAACCGGCTGATGCAGGCTCATATGATTGCGTAATCACCAATACGTTGAATGGAACCAGCTCAATCGCAACTTCCGATGCCGCAACACTGACGGTCGTCCCGGCACCGACGTTCGATACCCAACCGCAACCCCTCACGGTCATCCAGGGACACTCAGCTCAATTCTCCGTCGCTGCACAAGGATCAGGCGTTCTCAGCTATCAATGGCGAAAGGATGGGACTTCGGTATCCGGCGCCACAGCGGCCTCGTTTTCAATTTCCAGCGTCTCGCCGTCTGATGCCGGCACCTACGATTGCGTAGTGACAAATACCGAGAACGGAACATCAGCATACAAGACATCCACGGCGGCGATTTTGACGGTGCTGGGCCCGCCCCCGAATGCGGCCGTCGTGACCACCGAGGCATTGATTGCTGCTGGCAGCGCCAATCACATTGCGTCGACACCTGCCCAGGCAGGCGTTACCTACGCTTGGACGATCGGGAATGGAGCGTTGACCGCCGGACAAGGTACGAACAGCATCACTTTCACCGCCGGGCAGGTCGGCACGACGACCCTTACTGTGTCCGTCGTCAACGCAACGGCAACGACTTATGGGCGAGCAACGTCGACCGTCGTCGCGACCCTGCCCTTGGCGAGTATCTTCGCGCAAGGCAGTGTCTTCTATGGATCTTCAGACAATCAAGCTTCTGCCACGCAGTTGCCCGGTCAATCCTATTCCTGGTCGTTGATCAACGGAACCGCGACCGGAACCATCATCGGTTCAACGACGGGTCCCGCCCTGAGGTACTCCATTGGACCGAACGCGGGTACTTACCAGTTGTCATTGACGGTCAGGGACCAGTCGGGGGCCACTGCCACCTCCACCAGAACACTGAATGCTGTGCAGAATGCGTTCCTGAAAGACACCCGTGATCCACTATCACGCGTGAGCGCCACAGCAACGCCACTGTTCGATGGGCGAGTCCTGGTTGCCGGCGGAATGTCCAATGGTGCCACCACTTCAAGTGCGGAAGTTTTCGACCCGCAGACGAGGACTTGGGCATTGGTTGGATCCTTGGCCCATGATCGAACCTCGCACACGGCAGTCGCATTGAATGACGGAAGAATTCTTGTCGTAGGCGGAAACGGCGGAAAAGACTTGACCGCGGTCGCGTCGGCCGAACTGTATGACCCCGCTACTCAGAGCTGGTCGCCGGCAGGTTCGTTGACCCTTGCCCGCTCGGGAACGACCGCGACACGTCTGCTCGATGGAACCATACTCGTTGCCGGCGGGTACGCGACCTCAGTGGCGGTGTCGAACGCGGAGATCTACCACCCCAACGGGAATGCCTGGACGGTAGCAGCAGGTATGGGAGCCGCTCGCGCAGGTCACACGGCTACGCTGTTGAATGATGGGCGCGTATTGGTTACCGGCGGAGGATTGACCACCGGAGGACTGGCGAGCGCAGAACTATACGATCCAGCGACGAATTCGTGGTCACTGGCCGCCCCGATGGCCGCCGCTCGAACCGGGCATACTGCAACACTCCTACCCAACGGTGAAGTACTCGTCGTCGGCGGCTACGGAGTTGGCGCCGGCCCTGTTGAGACCTCGGAAATCTATGACCCAGCGAGAGATTCGTGGACGCCAGCCGCGCCGATCCAGGCAGCGCGTTACTATCATTCTGCTGTACTGCTGCAGACCGGAAAGATCCTGGTGGCTGGCGGCCAATCAGGATCGAGTTCGCTGGCAAGCACCGAGCTGTACGACCCTGATGGGAACGTCTGGAGCCCCGGTGGGGCGATGACGACAGATCGTATCTATGCGACGATGGTGTTGCTGTCGACCGGCCAGGTTGTGGTCGCTGGAGGTTCTCGCGCGGGTGGCCCGGCTATCGCTGATCCAGAAATATACGATCCGGCTGCAAATGCGTGGACTGCAACCGGATCGTTGACCCGCGCGCGATCGCGGGAGACCTTCGTAAAGCTTTCAAGTGGAATCGTGATGATCTTTGGAGCATCCATGTTCCCAGCACCGCCAACGCTTCCGCAGCTCGCGCGCGCAGAACTGTTCGACCCCTCGCTGAATAGTTGGAAGCCTACCGGTGCGGCAGCCACCCAGCCCGATAGTCCGACAGCGACATTGCTTCAAGACGGTCGAGTCTTGCTGACCGGCGGCGGATCCGTTTCAAGTCCGCTCGGTACTGCAGCTCTCTATGACCCTGCTGCAGATGCGTGGACAGCGGCTGCGCCAATGGCATTTGCGCGCTCGGGAGCCACCTCGATTCGCCTTTCGAGCGGACGCGTGCTGGTCTGCGGAGGATTCGGATCCAATGCTGGTGAGATCTACGATCCGTCCAACGATGCCTGGGCATCGACGGCTCAAGGCGCAAGTTGTGAAACCTTTGCTTCGGCGGTGACTTTGCCTGGCGGGACGGTGCTCATTGGGGGCGGACGGTCCAACGCTGTGGTCTACGATCCGGCGGGGAACACCTGGAGCAACGCCGGATTTCCGGACGCACGATACGACTATCCGATCAGCCAGCTTCCGTCGGGTCGGGTATTGGCTTCAGCCGGAGTCGTTCAGGCCACACCTGCGGCCTTCCAGATATTGTCATCGGCATTCATTTACGACGCCTCGGCAAACACCTGGACAGGCACGGGCGGATTGACAGTCGGTCGGCACGAACATGCTTCAGTGACTCTGCCAAGCGGCAAGGTTCTGATATCTGCCTCTATTGAAATCTGAGTGGGTAACCGGAGCTTTCTTCGGGGTAGATCTTGATCTTTGCTCTTCGATCTACTTTCATCGGCAAAGGCGAAGCGCGGTCTGGCGCCGCAGGCGCATGAAGTCCGTGGCTGGTTGGGGCGCAGGCTCCTGAAGATCGAAGTGGAAGGGTCGAGATGGTCACCGAGAAGATATTCGAGTCTGCCCTGGGCATCAGCTCCCCCTGGTTCCATCGCCGGGATGAGCTTCAGGCCGAGCCAGAAGAAGCTGAACATTTGCGTGGATTTCGAGGTTGGCAGCCGCTTTGGGGTCGCTGGCGCGGACGGGCAGCACCCGGTGCACGACACCGTGACCAAGACCTACCAGCACCTGAACTTCTTCCAGCACGAATGCGAGCTTTCGGTGCGGGTACCGCGAGTGAAGCTGCCCGACGGGAAGGTTGTTCAGGTGAGCCCGCCGTGGGCGGGCAAGCTGTCGGGCTTCTCGCTGCTCTTTGAGCGCCTCGTGCTGCTGTTGAGCCGGGAGATGTCCTTCACGGGTGTCCGCGCGCATCACCGGGGAGTCGGTTCATCGGATCATGGCCGTGTGCCATCGCTACGTCGATGCGGCGGTTGGTGCAGCCGATCTCCGTGAGGTGCGGCGCCTGGCGATCGATGAGACCTCGCGCGCCCAGGGACACGACTACGTGACGCTCTTTGCCGATGCCGACCCGGACCCCGAGCGGCGCCGAGTGCTGTTCGTGGCCGAGGGCCGCGAAGCCGAGACCGTGCAGGCCTTCGCCGCGAACCTGCGCGCCCATGCTGGCAAGCCCACCCAGATTGCCGCCATCAGCATCGACATGTCCCCGGCGTTCATCAAAGGCGTCGAGGCAAACTTTCCCAACGCACAGATCACCTTCGACAAGTTCCACGTGATCGCTCACGCCTCGGCCGCGATCGACGCCATGCGCCGCGCCGAGCAGAAGCTCGACCCGAGCCTCAGGGGTTGCGTTGGACGCTGCTGAAGGACCGCAGTCAGTTGGGGCGGCCGCAGCGCGCCGAGGCTCGATGCCCTGCTGGCGAACATGACCGGCAGCCGCACCGCCCGTGCCTGGCAGTACCGCGAGCAGCTGCGCGAGATCATGAGCCGCAAGCAGCCCAACATCGTGCGCGCGCTGCTCAAGCAGTGGTGTACAGAACGTGATGCGCTCGAAGGTCGAGCCGATGAAGGCAGTGGCCGTCATGATCCGCAAGCACTTCGAGGGGTCCTCGCCTGGGTCGAAACACGGCAAACGAACGGCTTCTTGGAAGCCATCAACGGCCTGTTCCAGGCCGCCAAACGCAAGGCGCGCGGGTATGGGACCTTCCGCACCATCCGCATGGTGATCTTCCTTGTCGCTGGCAAGCTCGACTTCTCCAAGCTCAATCCCTACGTCGCGTAACCCACTCGAAATTCAACAGAGCCTGATATCTGGCGGCGAGGATGCATCGACAACCCTCGGCTCTGCGGAACTGTATGATCCTGCCGCTGGCACTTGGAGCAACGTAACCGGTAACTACGCGGCGTCTGGACCTACGTTTGCCGGGTGTGCAGGCTGGACCGCAGCGGTGTGTCGGCGAACAGAGTCTTCCAGCGTCGCGGCGTGAGTTCCTCGACGCGACTAGCGGGATGCTCGGCAACGCGCTGCAGGACATCGACGAGGTAAGTGTAGATGTCGATGCGGTGAAGCCGGCAAGTCACGATCAAGCTTTGCACGATGCCGACATCTCGAGCACCCAGCTCGGTCCAACAGAACATCCAGTTCTTGCGCCCCATCGGGATCGGTCGCAGGGCGCGCTCGAGGTGATTGGTGTCCAGGGCAACCTCGGGGTCTTGCAGGAACACCGAGAGCGCCTCCTTGCGATCACGCACGTACGCAAGGGCGGGTGAACAGCGTCGCCGGCAACAGCCCGATCGCCGCGAAGGCCTCTTCCACGAACGCAAAGAACGCATCCACCCGGGGTTTTATTTCCAGGACCCGCTGCTCACGCTTGGCTTCGCCCTCGAGCCCGCGTTGGCGGATAGCGTCCTCCACGGCGTAAATTCCGGCGATGTGCTCAAGAGCGATCCGGGCACGCCCGGGCTCCGAGTCGTGCGCCTCGAACAGCTCGCGCCGCGCATGTGCCCAGCACTGCGCATGGGTGATGTGGTTGGCTTTGGCGTAGGCTTCGTAGGCGGCATAGCCATCGGTGTGCAGCACCGTCCCCGGTGGGGGTCGAGCCCCCAGGAGCGCGGCCACCTGCTCGTGGCTCCGACTGGGCCGGTACGGGAAGCACACCTCGTTCTGATCGCCATACAGGGGCCAGAAGTAGGCGGTTTTCATCTTGCCGTGCCCGCTGCGCCCCGCCTTGATCGGGGTTTCATCCATCGCGATCACATGGCTTTGGCGGATGGAGGCGAGCTGCGCCTCATAGATCGGTACCAGCAGCCCGATCGCTCCTTGGGTGAGCTGGGTCAGCCAGGGCCGGCTGACCGTGATGCCAGCATCCAAAAGCCGCTGGTGCTGGCGGTACAGAGGCAGGTGCCAGGCGAACTTGTCCACCAAGAGCCCTGCCAGGAAGCTCACATCGGCACGGCTCCCCTCGATCACCCCGGCGGGCGCCGGGGTGCACAGGATCTGTGGCCCCGGTGCATCGGGGTGGAGATCCTTGCGCTTGATCACCGGGCGCGCGTACTCGAGCACCACGTAGCTGCCCGGGCGCTGTGCCAGACGGTAGGTGGTTTTACACCCGATCACCTCGTATTGATCGGGCGCGAGAGTTTTGATCTCTTCGGGAACCAGTTCGATGCGCTCCACCGGCACGCGAGTGCGATCGAAGAAGGGGAGCGATTCGAGCCGCTCGGCTTCGGCGGCATCGCCTCGGGGTGGTCGGCGTACGTGCGTAGCGACCGGCTTGCCTTCAGGGGCCGGACCGGCCGCCTCGCTCAGCACTTCACCGAGCAAGAGCTGGCGGCCCTCATCCAGCAGCTTCAGCCGCTCGCTCTTGGAGCCAAACACCTGCCGCTCGAACCAGGCCAGCCGTGCCTTCAACTCGCTGATCGTCTGGGCCTGCGAGCGCACCAGCGCCGAGAGTTCCCCGAGGCTCGATACGCTCGCTTCGTTGCTGGTCGCGGGAGTCTGCGGGGAGTTCATCACGAGGTGTGAGTGTATCACCTCGCGTGCGCCAAAGTGCCTTAAATTACAGGCTTTGCGCGTACACCGCCGGCAACGCATAGCGCTTGCTCACGCGTCTGACTTCAAGCCCTTCCAGCAATAACTTCAACTGCGTCCAGTCCAACTCCATCGTGCTGACCTGCCGCCAATCCCGGATGAACCGACCCGACTCCAGGCGCTTGGCCCACACGCAAAAGCCGCTGCGGTCAAAATACAAACACTTCACCTGCGTGCCGCGCCTGTTCAGGTAGACGTACAAACTCCCATCCAGCGGGTCACGCCCCAGCTCATGCCGCGTCAGCGCCGACAATCCATCGTAGGACTTGCGCATATCGCACGGCCGACCATACAGATGCACGCGGATCCGGCCTTCCGGGAAGAACATCAGCGGCTGATCGTCAGCACAATCCCGCCGCCCAGCTCGAGGCGAATCGTCCGGCTCGCCTCGCTCGCCAATTCCCCGACATTGAGAAACCGCGCTGGCTTCAATACCGCTGCTGCCTTCGCCTCGGGCGAGCTGGCTCCTGCCAGCCGTGAGCGCCAGCGCGTGAACACGCTGCGCGACGATCCTTACTCCCGACAGAAAACCTCACGGCCTGGCCGCTTTCGGCATGACGGGCAATGATCTCCCGCCACGTAGACTCGCTCCGCCTTGCTCGCCTTTGCTGCATCGTTGACTCCAGTTGCAAAGGAAAGCCATTGTCCAGATCAGCAGAACAAGGGAAAGAACGCCGCGGAGTTAACGGTTACGGAGCAACGTCGGCGGCCTGAATTTGCCGCGCTACAATCACTCCGCCATTCTCCTGGACGACGGGCGCGTGCTGATCCATGGCGGAGAGAACATGGATTCCGGACAACCGGAGTTCTTCAAGCCCGCACCGTAGTTGGCTCTCAATCGAAAGTGAGCGGCGGCGTGATTGGGCTTTCACCGCATGAGGCAGCCCCTCACGACCTCATTACGGTCTTGTCACTTGTATTAAACTTTAGTACATTTGCAGGAGGAGGCCGGTGCATGGGCAGAGTGACGTCTTTCAGTCTCGGCGATCACTTCACCAGCTTCGTCGAGGGGCAGGTGAAGCAGGGCCGCTACAACAACGCAAGCGACGTCATGCGCGCCGCCCTGCGCCTCCTCGAGGAGCGCGAGGCGCGGATTGGCGCATTACGCGCCGCATTGATCGAGGGCGAGAAAAGCGGACCGTCGAAGCCGTTTGATTTCGATGCCTTCATCGCCCGCAAGCGGAAGCACAAACGCAAAGCCCCATGAAGGGCCGCTTCGTCCTGACACCGCGCGCCGCGGCCGACCTCGATGACATCTGGGACTACACGGCCGATCGCTGGGGACTCGACCAGACGGAGACCTACACCCGCCAACTCGCAAAAGACATCCAGACGGTAGCCGACAAACCATCTCGCGGCCGCCAGTGCGATGAAGTGCGCGCGGGCTACCGCAAGTACCCTTCCGGCTCTCACGTCCTGTTCTACCGCCTCACCGACGACGGGATCGACATCGTTCGAATCCTGCACGAGCGCATGGACCCTGAGCGGCACATTCCTTGAGATTCCCGATGGCGGGGAACAGGGCCGCAGAAAGACAGCAGGCAAGCCGGGGATCAAAGTGAGTAGTGAGCTCCACGGCTTCCTGGCGACGACCCCGCCGTTAGCAACAGCAGCAGCATCGGACGCGTCCATGAAACGGCGAAGTTCAATGGTCACTCGCCGCCGCAGGTGCGCACGCGGTTCGCAAACCGGGTGGCAGCAGATCGAGAAACGCCATCAGACGTACGAACTGCTCAAGTCGCCGACGGCGATAAGCCTCGACGTCCTGTCCCCGATAATCATAGAACCCCAGCCCATCGCGCAGCCCATTGCGGCCTTCATGCATGTTGCGGCTGATGATGGCAGGCGTGCGGAAGCGGTCGGCATCCACTGTTTTCGACAAATGCTCGGAGGCGTAATAGAGAATGTCGTTGCCGCCCCAGTCGACGAATTCCAGCAATCCCAGCACGGCGAAGCGCAGGCCAAAGCCCTTGCGCACCGCGGTATCGATGTCCTCGGCGGAGGCGACGTTTTCCTCCACCAACCGCGCCGCTTCATTCATGGCCAGCGCCTGGATGCGTGGCACGATGTAACCGGGCGATGCCTTGCACACCACCGGTGCCTTCCCCAATTTCACCAACACCTCGCGCATGCGCGCAGTCACTGCCGCATCGGTGTGTTTGCCGGTGGCGATCTCGACGATGGGCATCAAGTGCGCGGGATTGAGCCAGTGCGCATTCAGGAAGCGATCAGGACGCGCCACCACCGCTGCGAGCACATCGACGTCCATGGTGGAGGTCGTGGAGGCGATGATGGCCTCGTGCCGGGCATGACGGCTGATCCAGTCCAGTGCCACGGTCTTCGCGGCGAGCGTCTCCGGCAGACCCTCGAACACCACTTCGCACTCCGCCACGCGCACCGCAGCCGATGCGGCAGGCAGGACCGTGATGAGTTGACGCAGCGTGGGCAATCGCTCGGGGTTGATGAACCCCAGCGATGACAGGAAGGTGAGGTCACGGGTCAATTCATCGAGCGCCAACGCTTCGATACGCGCGAACTCCTCGGCCGATCGCGGCCGAAGGTCCAGCAGCAGACAGCGAACGCCGGCGAGCGCGCAGGCGGCGGCGATGCCGCGTCCCATGCGGCCCGCTCCCGCCACGCCGATGGGTGCCGCCGCTTCAGACATGATGCCCTCCGAACACTTGAGGCCCATCCTGCATCAGCGCCTGCATTTGCGTTCGTGTCAGTTGTGCCAGCCCCAGATTCTCCAACGTCCTTCCCGATGCATACAAATCGCGGCCGACGATGGCGGAGCCGATGGCGAGCATGCCTTCCGCAATCGGCATGCGGCATCCGGCCCATCGACCGATGGAACTGAACAACGATAGCCCAAGCGCCAGATCCTCGAGCATGTAGCGATGCTGGAGAAGGTCGATCTTCTCGCGCCAGTCGCCACTATCCGTCAAGCGCTCGTGGGCGGCGCGCCCGTACATCCATTCCTCACCGTCCTTGGCGTAGTGATGACGCAACGGAAAGTGCGGCGGGCCGTAGCCCAGGACCTCGCGCACGGCGATGCGCTCATCATCGAGCGCGTCAGTGGTGCGCCGGATGGCAGGCTGTGTCCCCTCTTTATGGATGTCCCAGCGGGGGAAATGCTCCAACGGACCGGCATTCATGAGGATCAGCGGCGGATGGATGATCGGGCCCGCATTCATCAACGCGCCCGAAAGAGCATCTCCGCAATCCTCGATGGAAGAATATGCCCTTCGGAGCACGCCCAGCGCATGAGCAGCATTGCGCCGCGGAATGACACCGGTCGGCAGGCGTGTGGCGTATCCACTGACCACCATCTCGGCCGGCCCATGCTTGCGAACCAGGTACGGCAGCGTGCCCGTCTCGGCGAAGCTCACATTTGCGCCGGGACGATGGCGCTCCAACGCGCGGGCGAACAGGAAGCTGCCGAAAGTGCCGGGTGGAAGGAACACCACCTGCCCATCCTCGAGCACCTCGGCCAGTTGGGGTGCGAGGGATTCATGCGTGGTGGCCGGCAACGGGATGACGATGAGCTCAGCGCCGTGCACGGCGGCGCGTAGATCGGCCGTCATCACTGCGACGGGTACGCGCCGCGTGCCGCGATAATCCTTGATGGAGAGACCTCCAGCGGCCCGGACGCTTTCGTGCTGCGCGCCATCACGGCGCCACCAGCGCACCCGATGGCCCTTCTCGGTGAATTCTGCTGCCGATGCATGGCAGCCGTGACCGCCGCCGATGACTGTTATGTCCACTGAGGATTCCTGATGCTGTGGGACTTGCTAAAGCCGCCGGTATGGGATGAGCCTGGGCTACAGACTGCGAGGGCAGCCTTGTCCGATCGTAATGACGCTCAGTACCGCCGGCAACAGTGCATCGCCCTGCGCGGCCGCGCCCGAAGCAGCACGGCTGTAACCGTTAACTCCGCGGCGTTCTTTCCCTTGTTCTGCTGATCTGGACAATGGCTTTCCTTTGCAACTGGAGTCAACGATGCAGCAAAGGCGAGCAAGGCGGAGCGAGTCTACGTGGCGGGAGATCATTGCCCGTCATGCCGAAAGCGGCCAGGCCGTAGAGGTTTTCTGTCGGGAGCAAGTTGTCGCGCAGCGCTGTTCACGCGCTGGCGCTCCTGGCTGGCAGGAGCCGTCGCCCGAAGGCGAAGGCAGCAGCGGTATTGAAGCCAGCGCGGTTTCTCAATGTCGGGGAATTGGCGAGCGAGGCGAGCCGGACGATCGCCTCGAGCTGGGCGGCGGGATTGTGCTGACGATCGGCATGATGTTCTTCAGGCCGGATCCGCGTGCATCTGTATGGTCGGCCGTGCGATATGCGCAAGTCCTACGATGGATTGTCGGCGCTGACGCGGCATGAGCTGGGCGTGACCCGCTGGATGGGAGTTTGTACGTCTACCTGAACAGGCGCGGCACGCAGGTGAAGTGTTTGTATTTTGACCGCAGCAGCTTTGCGTGTGGGCCAAGCGCCTGGAGTCGGGTCGGTTCATCCGGGATTGGCGGCAGGTCAGCACGATGGAGTTGGACTGGACGCAGTTGAAGTTATTGCTGGAAGGGCTTGAAGTCAGACGCGTGAGCAAGCGCTATGCGTTGCCGGCGGTGTACGCGCAAAGCCTGTAATTTTGAACGCACTTTGGCGCACGCGAGGTGATACCACCTCGTGATGAACTCCCCGCAGACTCCCGCGACCAGCAACAGAAGCGGCGTATCGAGCCTCGGGGAACTCTCGGCGCTGGTGCGCTCGCAGGCCCAGACGATCAGCGAGTTGAAGGCACGGCTGGCCTGGTTCGAGCGGCAGGTGTTTGGCTCCAGAGCGAGCGGCTGAAGCTGCTGGATGAGGGCCGCCAGCTCTTGCTCGGTGAAGTGCTGAGCGAGGCGGCCGGTCCGGCCCCTGAAGGCAAGCCGGTCGCTACGCATGCGCCGACCACCCCGAGGCGATACCGCCGAAGCCGAGCGGCTCGAATCGCTCCCCTTCTTCGATCGCACTCGCGTGCCGGTGGAGCGCATCGAACTGGTTCCCGAAGAGATCAAAACTCTCGCGCCCGATCAATACGAGGTGATCGGGTGTAAAACCCTACCGTCTGGCACAGCGCCCGGGCGGCTACGTGGTGCTCGAGTACGCGCGCCCGGTGATCAAGCGCAAGATCTCCACCCCGATGCACCGGGGCCACAGATCCTGTGCACAGGCGCCCGCCGGGGTGATCGAGGACCGTGCCGATGTGAGCTTCCTGGCAGGGCTCTTGGTGGACAAGTTCGCCTGGCACCTGCCTCTGTACCGCCAGCACCAGCGGCTTTGGATGCTGGCATCACGGTCAGCCGGCCCTGGCTGGCCAGCTCACCCAAGGAGCGATCGGGCTGCTGGTACCGATCTATGAGGCGCAGCTCGCGCCATCCGCCAAAGCCATGTGATCGCGATGGATGAGCCGATCAAGCGGGGCGCAGCGGGCACGGCAAGATGAAAACCGCCTACTTCTGCCCCTGTATGGCGATCAGAACGAGGTGTGCTTCCCGTACCGGCCCAGTCGGAGCCGCGAGCAGGTGGCCGCGCTCCTGGGGGCTCGACCCCCACCGGGGACAGTGCTGCACACCGATGGCTATGCCGCCTACGACCTACGCCAAAGCCAACCACATCACCCATGCGCAGTGCTGGGCACATGCGCGGCGCGAGCTGTTCGGGGCGCGACTCGGAGCCCGGGCGTGCCCGGATCGCTCTTGAGCACATCGCCGGAATTTACGCCGTGGAGGACGCTATCCGCCAACGCGGGCTCGAGGGCGAAGCCAAGCGTGAGCAGCAGGTCCTGAAATAAAACCCCGGGTGGATGCGTTCTTTGCGTTCGTGGAAGAGGCCTTCGCGGCGATCGGGTTGTTGCCGGCGACGCCGTTCACCCCGGCCCTTGCGTACGTGCTGATCGCGAGGAGGCGCTCTCGGTGTTCCTGCAAGACCCCGAGTTGCCCTGGACACCAATCACCTCGAGCGCGCCCTGCGACCGATCCCGATGGGGCGCAAGAACTGGATGTTCTGTTGGACCGAGCTGGGTGCTCGAGATGTCGGCATCGTGCAAAGCTTGATCGTGACTTGCCGGCTTCACCGCATCGACATCTACACCTCGTCGATGTCACGCAGCGCGTTGCCGAGCATCCCGCTAGTCGCGTCGAGGAACTCACGCCGCGACGCTGGAAGACTCTGTTCGCCGACACACCGCTGCGGTCCAGCCTGCACACCCGGCAAACGTAGGTCCAGACGCCGCGTAGTTACCGGTTACGGTTGAACCCGCTTCCCTTTAGATCCGCCATCGTTTGGTCAAAGGCAGACTCATCGACGTCCGGATTAGTTGCAACTTCGAAAAGCGCGCCTTGAGGGAGCTTCAATGTGGCCATGAGAAATGAGGTTACTTCACTGCACGGCATTGACTTGTACTGACCATCGACTTTCGATGCCACAACGCAGTTGTTGTTCGGGCCGTCAAACGTAACCAGCACACTGGCCTTTGCCGCCGTAACCGAGGATACCGTCTTGTCAGAGTTGCAGCCATAACAAAGGAGTACGGCGGCATAAGTGAAAATCATCCCGATGGTCGACCGCATGACCGCTAACGTCGCAGTTGTGCGGCCGCACGCCGCGGCCCGTTCAGCGCCGCCGAGGTCAACTCGGTCCGCACGAACGGCATGTTAGATTGCTCTGGCGATGACATGGCGAGGCCGCCTCGGCTCCTTGGCGTTGCGCTTGATCAGAACATCCTGCGCCCAGCGGAGAGACGTCGCAACTGGCGCTGACCATAATGCTCGCCGGCGACGCAGCGGCAACCACCACCGACCTTCACCGTCGGAATCTCGACTGCCTCGAACGAAGGAAGCGCTTCTTTCTGGCCGGCCAGCCGTGCGCGGCTGCGCACTACTTTATGCCGGAGCCTGCGGTGACGGCCGACGCAGCAACTTTGGAGCGCTGCCCGCCGGCCAGCTGCGCCCTCGCCAGTCATTGGTCGAGGACGAGCCACAGCCGACGCTTCGACTGTTCAACCTCGACGCTCACGCCGCGGAAACGAAGCGATTCCCCGGGCCGATCGCGCGAGTGACGACCTACAGATCAGCGACGACGCAACTCCAAATGGCTTGAGCAATCTAACGCCCCGCATGAGCGTCGCACGCGCCCACGCCTGAATGTTGCACTTTATCCCTCATGCGCGCGCTCGATGCGGTAGTTATGCGGCAACCTAAGAGCTCCATGGTTCCTTTGAATCACCCAACTCGTCAGTAGATATGCCGGGCTTCCCCCATAGCACCGGAACTTCCGATAGTGGCTCTACAACTTGAGATCGCTGCGACGGCGCCTCGTGAAGGTAGAGAAATACAGCCTGTACTGCAAACGCGAGCGCAACCGCTAAGGCCACCACCGTGACAGCCAGGAGGCCCACCATTGGTTTGCTGCTGAGAATCCATGCCGAAGCGGCAAACGAAACAGCTACTAACATTGCGGACGCGGCAAATTTTGCTGCCCGGCGAGTACGTGGTCGAACCCACACCGTGCGCTCAATTCGTTTTGGAGGTATCAACGTGCGCACAGCCGATCCGTGCGACTAGGCGTGATTGCCGCATAACGCCCCGCATGAGCGCCGCATGCGCCGATGGTTGATTCTGGCAGTTTATCGTTCAAGCGCGCGCTCGATGCGGTAGTTAGACGCCAGTTGGTCATGGCCGGATTTCGATCGGTGTTCCATCTGACACTGCTCCATAAATTTCTTCAATCTCCGCGTCGGTTACGGCAACACAGCCGTCCGTCCAATCGACAAGACGATGAGCACGACCCAACCACCCCAATCCTTTCTTTATGCCATGCACCATGACGAGACCCCCCGGATCAACGCCATGTGCATGCGCGTTGGCGCGATCTTGCGCTGATGGGTAGGAAATATGAAGCGCCCGGTGAAACGACGAGTCTGACTTGTGGTAGTCGAGCTGGTACGCACCTTCGGGTGTGCGCCCGTCTCCTTGTTGGGTCTTTGCTCCTTCTGGATGGCGACCCAGCGATATCGCATAGGTCTTAAGAAGCACACCGCGTGAGAACAATTGAAGGGTCCTTTGGGACTTCGTGACAACAATGTGATCGGCGTGAACCGAAGGATGCAATTTTTGGCTCGGCCATTGTGCCCACGCCATAAATCCGACCGTGGCGACAAGCAGTACCACAAGCGCTCGCATCACTGGCGTCTAACTACTAATGGATGCCCCAATCGGCATTGTTTCTTCTGCCAATTGGGACCGGTAAGCGACGGAGGCGGTCAGCAACCCATTGAATCGCCCAGCGTTCCGCTGTGACCAGCGCATGTTATGCGACGTACCTGGGCCTGTTATCTGCCCGCCCACGCCCCTCGGCGAGCTACGAGATTCAGCGGCGACTGGAGAAGTCCAATTTCCGTCCATGGTTCCTCTCGATCCGACTCCCGTGAATGGACAGAGACCATTATCCGCCAAGTGATACGGCGAAGCGAACTGGGGCAAAGGCGTTCAATATGTTGCATTGACTGCAATCGGGGCTCTCCACGAACCTGTCATCGACACGCGCCGCCCTCCGCACAGCCAGGTGAACGTGTGACTACGGCCGCATCAGCTGTCAGCAGGAAGCTTCCGGCGGTCTCACCGTCTGCCGCGTTCGCCGCGGCGACACACCGCTGCAGCAACCGGGATTCGGAAGAGTCCCTGTCGTTCCGCGACCCGAGCGAAGTACGAACTGCTCGCACGCATGAATGCGCACTGAAGCAATGCATCCGCGTTCATGTGGCCCAGCGTGCTACCGAAGCACAAGGAAGATACGACGGGAACACGCCCCCCGATTTGCCGCCAACCCCTGTCGCTGGCAAACTGCTCGCCTGTGCGCCCGTAGCTCAGTTGGATAGAGTACTGCGCTTCGAACGCAGTGGTCGGGAGTTCGAATCTCTCCGGGCGCGCCATCTTCAAACGGTCCATTCTGGACACATCGCAGCGATGTGACCGGCGTGCCCTGTAATCTGCGGATTCACAAGTACAAGCGGGATTGAACTCGTCGTTCGGGTGCCAGAGAGGGCTCCAGTTCGCAATGTCACGCTCGCAATGCTCTCCTGATCGCCTGCGGCTCACGTTCCATGATTCGCAACGATGTCTGTGCCGGCCCCGTGGGACAAACCGAATTATTCGCGGATGACCTTGACGTCAGGCGCCGAGACTTCCCGGCGGGGTAGAGTCTCAGGGCGGTCGCGGTAGGCTCCCAGGTCCTCGCGGATTTCTTCAAACAGATTGCGCTTCTTGGCCATCTTAATCCTCCAGACTTTCAACGAGCCCGCGCAGGCTCTGACTTCGACGGGCGTCGCTGACGTGGTTGAATCGACTGCCGCGCCAGCCATTTTCCGGCGCTCACCGCACCCGTCGGATCCAGAACGCATTAGGCAACACCTCGAGCCCCGCACGCCGGTAGAAGCCGACGGCTTCGGGCACCGACACCAGGATGATGCTCACCTCGGGTCCGAGCTGGCGTCGTGCCTCGGCGAGCAACCCCTGCCCCACGCCCAGGCCTTGCGCCGAAGTCGCCACGGCAAGGTCCGACACGTAGCAACACCACGCCTCATCCGTCATGCCGCGAAGCACGCCGAGCAGTGTCCCTTGCGCATCGTCGCGCCGTGCGGTCACGATGACGTTCGAGTTCGCGAGCATGGCGGCGAGCCGCTCCGCATCACCCACAGGCCGGATGTTGCCGAGGCCTGACTCCATCAGCACGCGTCGGAATTCCTCGACTTCCACGACTGCCTCGCGCGAGTAGCGGATGTTGACCGGTGCCGCATCAGGCATCGTCAAAACCGCCTCACTTGCGCCGCGATGGCACGTACTCCTCCATCACGGCCTTGTCGAGCTGCCGCAGCGGCAGCAGGCCCTGGTCGAGGATGAAATCGTGGAAGCCGAGCAGGTCGAAGCGCGGGCCCAGCTCGATCTCGGCGCGTGCGCGCGTGGCCTGCAGGATCTGGCTGCCGTAGAAGTAGGCCGTTGCCTGGCCTGGCGATACGAAGGTGTAACGGTCCACTTCCTGCTTGGCCATGGGCTCGGAGAGGCAGACCTCCTTCATCAGGATCTGCTTGGCGGCATCGGGCTGGATCAGTCCGAGGTTGAGCATCGGATCCAGCATGGCGCGCGCGGCGCGCATCAGCCGGAGCTGCAGCGCAGCGAGCTGCCCTTCGAGCGGCTCGTACGGCTTCATCACCGCTTCCGCATACAAGGCCCAGCCTTCCACGTTCGCGCTGTTGAACGCGAACACGGCGCGCGCGATCGACACTCCGTGTTCCAGCGTGCGCGAGATCTGCAGCTCGTGACCGGGCCGAGCTTCGTGCGCGATCAGCGTCCAGGTCACCGCGTCGAACGAGAAATCATCGTAGTCCTCTCCTGATTTCGAGGACGGGTTGGATGAGGGGATCACGAACGCGGCTGGCTGTCCCGTGTTGCCGATCAATGGTGGCAGGTCGATATGGGGTGCAGGCGTGGCGGCGGACTCCGCTTCGGTGCCGAGCCGGATCACAGCGGCGCGGGCTGGGAGTGTTGCGATGTGGTGATCACGCACCAGCTTCTCCATCTCCGCCAGCCGCGAGCGATAGGTCTCGAGCAACCTGTCGCGCGGGATCTTCTGCTGCTTCAGTTCGTGGATCACCGCGGGATACGATGCATCCGCATACCCGTGCTGGCTTGCGATCACCGCGGCAAGCGCGGCCATCTCCTCACGGATCTGCGTGTACGCGGTCAGGGCCTGCCGCAGGATTTCCCGGGGATCATCGTAGACGCCGTATCCCTTCAGGTTGTCCGCGTAGATCGCCTCGGGCAGCCGGTTGTCCGGCCGCGCCCTGGGCAGCAGCTCCTTTTCCAGCCAGGTCGCGTAGTCCTCCATCTGCAGTTCCAGCAGGGAGAAGTCCGCCTGCCAGCCCTTGAGCCCGCTGCGCTTGAACAGGTCGCGGATGCCGGCAAGATAGCGGGGCTGGTTCTCCAGCGCCTGCTTGATCTCCTCGGTCCATGGCGACACCCGTCCGGGCGCGGCCAGTCCTTCCGCGATGCGTGCCCGCGCGAGCTCCGCGATGGGTTCGTATCCCTTGTCGCGACCCGCGTAGCGCCGCAGGCGCAGCAGGCCACGTGACTGCCGATCACGCGGTATCCCTTCATGCAGCAGCTTCTGGAAGCCGACGAACAACATCTGGCCGAGATCGATGTACGGCACCATCAGTTGCCGGTTCAGTTCCAGGGTGTGCCGCTGAGTATTCGCCGCCTGGATGAGGATCTCGAGGTCCTGTTCCACCCGCGCGTCCTTGCTCGCGCCCCGCAATCCCTCGAGCTGTCTCACCGCCGCGGCGAGATCGGCCTCCTGCCTTTCAGAGTACTGCGGCCGCAGATCGACGATGTCGGCTTCCTTTCCGGTGACGCCCGTGGCGGTGGCCTGTTCGGGCACGTACTTCGCGTGCACGTCGAGCAGGATCTGTGCGTGGCGATTGCTCTGCGCGATCCAGTCCTCCGCCGCCGACGCGATGCCCGCGGCACACAACCCGATCGCCACCAGGAAGAGTTTCGACTGTCTCACCGTGCATTGCTCCCGTGATCGCAGGCGGACATGATAGCGCGCGGGATGCGGGTTGCTAGAAGAAGCCGTGCAATTCGATGAAGGTCAGGTGGCGATTCTGCGTATCGTTCTGCGGGATGCCGCGGTAGCGACGGTAACCGGCGCGCAGTTGCAGGAACGGGATGGGCGTGAACTCGTACAGCGCGCTGTAGCGCGCCTGCTGGTCTTCGCTGATGTTGCGGTCGGGATCGTAATACTCGGCGGTGAGCTTCAGGTTGTGTCCCTTCGCCAGTCGCCAGTCCGCCTCCCCGAGCAGGCTCACCAGGCGCCGTCGTCCTTCGGGATACCCATCGTCACTGACGAGGTCCGCCTCTCCCAGCCAGGCCACAGGGCCAGTGCGCAGGCCGGCGAACACGCCGAGGACGTTGCGATTGCCGGCATCGGCCTTGGTATGGGATGCCGCCAGGCCCGCACGCCAACGCGCCAACGTATAGATGAGCTGTCCCGTGACCTGGTTGCCCGAGCCGCTCTGCGCATTCGCCGCGCCATTGGTGAAGGCGAGCTGCGCCGACCAGTTGTCGCGGTCATAGCCCAGCTCGACTCCCTGGTCCGGCGTCGTCATGCTGATGCCCGTGACCTCGCGCACGAACGCAGTCTGGTCCTGCAGCCGCCAGCCGAAGGGCAGGTAGAACTTGCCGCCCTTCACGTACCAGCCGTGTGCCGGGTCGACGTACTTGGCATAGGCCTCGAAGTTCTCCGCGGCGTTCGGCGCGACCTTCTCATCGACATACAGCGACAGCCGGTCGCGGATCATGCTGATCTCACCGTAGACGCGCACCTGATCGACGGCGAATTTCTGCACGGTGGGGGATTCCGGCACCTCGGTCCGCGACCAGTTCGCGCGCAGGTCTCCTCCCAGCCGCAGCAAGTCTCCCAGCCTGCCGGTCCAGGCGGAGGTCGCATCCCCCAGCGTCGTCGCCGGCAGGATGTTCTGCGCGTAGACGATGCCGAAGTCGCTGCGAAGCCCGCCGCCGGTCGGATTCACGTGGCAGCTCGAGCATTTGTAGCCGCTCTGCACGGCGAGGTAAGGCTCTGCAGATGCCATCCGCGCCGTCGTGATGAGCAGGAGCGCGGCCAGCGCCATGCCGAAACCGGATCGCTTCATGGAACTCCCATCACATCGAAGCGGATGATCAGCGCCTGTGCGGCGTCCGGTGCGTTCGTGCCGCGGCCGGCCGGCAACAGTGGATGCCCGCCGGTATCGGCGAGGCCGAGACCTTCCGCCGTCCGCAGCCACACGCGGTAGTGCCCGGCGGCCAGGGGTTGCGAGGGCGTCAGCAGCAGCGTACGCGCGTTGCCGGCGGGACTTGCCAGCCGCGCGGACACCGCGCTCGGCGCGCCCGTTGCGTCGATGCGCTCGAGCCGCAGGCTGCCGGCATCGATCCGGTTGAGATCGAGATCGGCGTTGAATCCCAGCATGACCTGCGGTGGCGGCAATTCGAGCAGGTCCTCATCCGCCGGCGCGGTCGTCACCAGCTTGAATGCGGCCGGAGCAGTGGTCGCAGCGGCCGACTGTGCGCCATCGATTACCCATTGCCTTATCGCGCTGATCTGCTCCGCCGACAGCGGCGGGCCTCCGAGCGGCATCTGTGCGCCCACCGACGCATGGCCTTCGATCTTCTGCACGAGGTAGCTGTTGTCGGGGTCGCCCGGCTTGATGCGCATCAGCGAGGGCACCTCGTTGCTCGGCACGTTGACCAGCAGGTCGTAACTGTTGGTCGAATCGAGCCGCAGTCCCTGCGGTGCGCCGCCGCCGGCATGGCACACGGTGCAGATCGGCGTGAACACCGTGTCCTGGATGGACTTGAAGTCGGCGGTGATGGCGCCACCGCCGTTGCCCGTGGCCGGCCTGCCGTTCGCATCCAGCCCCGTGCCCTTTCCGGCGCATCCGCCCAGCGCGCTGAGCAGCGCCAGCGAGAGCAAGGTGCTCCTCGTCGATTGCATGAATGTGATCCTTCAGTGGTGCGAGTAGGTGCCGGCGGCCTGTCGAAAGGTTTATTCTGTGACCACGACGATGCACAACGAGACGACGATCCGCCGCCGGTTCGCGAAGACGCTCTGCATGCACAGACGGAATTCCAGGATCCACCTGCTCGCTGGACTGATGTCCTGCCTCGCGCTGCCCGCGCTCGCTCACGCGCGCACGAGTTGGGGAGGTTCGCTGGGCGTGACCACCGACTATCTCGTGCGCGGCATCTCGCGCAGCAATCACGAGCCTTCACTCGAGGCGGAACTCCACATCAGTGGCGAGTCGGGCTGGATGGCGAGCGTGTTCACCTCCACCACGCGCATCGCACCCGGCGAGAGCCGCGATGCGGAACTGGGTGCCTTGCTCGGGTACGCCTGGAACTGGAACGATGACTGGAGTTCGCGCATCACCGCCAGCCACTACAGCTACCCCTGGAACGACCTGGGTACGGCCTATGACTACAATGAGTTCAGCGCCGAGCTCGGCTACCAGGGGTGGCTGTCGTTCGATGTCGTGTATTCGCCCGATGCGGTGCGCTATACCCCTGATGAAGGCCTGATCGCCGTCGCGGCGCGCTCCGCCGAGGTCAACCTGCAGAGCCCGGCCTGGCATCGGTTATCATTCAGTGCCGGCCTCGGCTACTCGAGCTACGGGGGCCCTGACGGTGAGGATTTTGCCTACTGGAGCACCGGCTGCAGTCTGGACCTGGCACCGGTCACCCTGTCCGTGGGTTTCATCGACACGCAAGCCGCCGCGCGTGACTTGTACTACGGGTCGGCGGCGAGGCGGCGCTGGATGGCCGCTGTGCTGTGGCGCTTCTAGGGACATGCAACCTTTTGATGGCCAATGGGAACCCATGGACAGCGGAAACATGCTCCCCGATTGACATATGCACACGCGCCTGTCAGCAGACAAACCCGGTTTCGAACGGGACCAGCAGTTGCTCGCGGCCGTCGCGGCCGGCGACCGCCGCGCGCTCGAGGAGCTCTATCTCGGTTATCACCGCCGCCTTTCTCGCTTCTTGTCGCGCTTCACCGCGCGCTACGAGACCATCGAGGAGATCATCAACGATACCTTCATGGTCGTCTGGCAGCGGGCCCGCGACTTCCGTGGAGCCTCGCGCGTGTCCACCTGGATCATCGGCATCGCCTACCGCACCGCGCTGAAGGCGCTGCGGCGCGAGGACGCCCATCGCAGCGAGACCAGCGAGGCCCGTGAGCCGAGCACCGACCCCACCCGCGATGCCGAGCTGTCCGATTGGGTGGCTCACGGCCTCGCGCAGCTTCCCCTGGAACAGCGCATGGTGCTGGAACTCGCCTACCATCTCGGTCACTCGATCGAGGAGATCTCCGCCATCACCGAGGCGCCGGTGGGCACCGTGAAGGCGCGCATGTTCCACGCCCGCGAGAAGCTGCGGCAATTCCTGCCGACGCTTGCCGGCGTCGACCCCACTTTCCTGGAAGGCCTGTCACCGTGATCATGTCGACTTCCCACGCCGATATCGCGCATCGCGAGATCTGGCTGCAGATCCCCTGGTACGTGAACGACCGCATCGACGCCGCGCAGCGCGAACGCACCGAGGCGCACCTGCGGGAGTGCATCGCGTGCCGCGCGGAAGTGGCGCAGCAGCGCCGTGTCCACGCGCTGATGTCGGCTGACCCGGGCATCGAACTGCTGCCCAGCGCCTCGCTGGCCCGGTTGCGCCAGCGGATCGAACAGACGATCCCACGCGCGGAAAGCCGCGCGGCGCGGTCCGGCGAATCCCGCCACCGGATGATGATGGCGGCGGCAGTGGCCGGCGTTGCCGTGATCCTCGGCGTGTTGCTGGTGACGCAGCGTCCTTCGGTGGCGCCGCCGGCCGGCTGCTTCACCGTCAGCACGCCTCGCGTCCGCCCACCCGCAGGAAGCCATCCGCGTGGTCTTCCTGCCGCAGACCTGATGGCGCAGATGCAGCACGTGCTGGAGCAGAACGAATTGCGCATCGTCGCGGGCCCGACGGAGGCCGGCGTGTATTCGCTGGCGCCGACCGGTACGCAGCCGGTCCCGGCGGCGCTGGCAACTCCGCGGCGCTGTCCGTGCGTTTCGCCGAAGCTTAACCACGCTTTCGCCCACCGCACCGCTTTCGCACGACGAGGCCCGATGAACCCTCGCGCGTCGCGCCTCGCGTGGCTCCTGTGCCTCGCGGCGGGCGCATCGCCCGCGCTCGCGGGCAAGCCGCGCATCGAGCACGCGGCGCTCGCGCTGTCGCCCGAGCACTACATCGTCGCCGGCTTCGACAACCTCCAGCCGGTGCCGGCGGCGCGCGCCGGCAGCTCGCCGCGCGGTTACGATGGCATCACCCGCTACGGTCCCTCCCCTCAGGCGCGACGGCTGCTGAAGGAAATCGAAGAGAAGTACCACCTGCGCGAGGTCAGCGCCTGGCCGATCGAACCGCTGCACATGCATTGTGCGGTGCTGCACCGAATTCCCGATGGCGCGGATCGCGGCGCGCTGCTCGCGGCGCTCTCGGCCGATCCGCGCATCCGCCTGGCGCAGCCGCTGCAGACCTTCGAGACGCGCGCACGAGAGGATACAGCGACCCTACTTCGGGCTGCAGCGCGGCTTCAGCCAGATGCACCTGCCCGACGCGCACTCGCTGTCGCGCGGGGAAGGCGTGCGCGTGGCCGTGGTGGACACGGGGGCCGACCTGCTGCACCCGGATCTCAAGGGCCGCATCACGCGCGTCATCAACGTGGTGGACACCGATGAGCGGCAGTTCATGCGTGATCGCCACGGCACCGAAGTGGCCGGCGTCATCGCCGCGACGGCGAACAACCACGAGGGCATCGTGGGCGTCGCACCGCACGCGCAGCTCATGCTCATCAAGGCCTGCTGGCAGCTCGCGGCGGATGCGGATCCCGCCAGGTGCAACACCTTCACGCTCGCCCAGGGCATCGTCGCCGCGCTGGATGCGGGCGCCAACGTGGTCAACTGGGCCTCGCGGGCCCCGCGGATCCCGCTGCTGCATTCGCTCATCGCCGCCGGCCTGCGCCGCGGCGTGCTGTTCGTCGGTGCTGCCCCCGGGCAGCGGTCCGCGCGAAGGGTTTCATGCGCGAGACCGGCGTGCTCGAGGTGGACAGCGCCGCTTCCCCGCTCGCCGGCGATGGCCGGCTGTACGCGCCGGGGAGCGGTGCTCACGCTCATGCCCCGGCGGACGCTACGACTTCGCCTCGGGTTCTCCATCGCCACGGCGCAGGTGCGGGCATCGTGGCCCTGATGCTCGCGCGTCACCCGGGTCTCGACTCCGCGACCGTGCAGCGCCTGCTGCAACGGACCAGCGTGCGGCTCGCGAGCCAGGACGGAAAGGCCGGCGGCGCGCCGATGGTCGACGCCTGTGCCGCGCTCAGCGCGATATCGGCGGTGGCGACTGCGGCCGCGTCCCCCGAGCGCATCGCCGGCGCCCATTGGCGACCGGCGCCGGCGACCCGGTCAGGGCGGCGGCACCTGGCGCATAGGCGATCAACGACAATCGCGCTCGTCCCAGATGATGTAGATGCCGCTCGCGATGATGATGGCGGCGCCCGCCAGCAGCGGGCGCGAGGGCGTCGCGGACCAGAACAGCCAGTCGATGGCAAAGCCCCACAGCAGGGCCGTGTACTCGAACGGTCCGACCACCGATGGCGGCGCGCGGCGGAAAGCATCGGTGATCCAGGACTGGCCCAGCGCGCCGCTTGCGCCGATGGCCGCGAGCCAGGGCCAGTCCTCGGGGCGGATCGGCCGCCAGTCACGCAACGCAAGCGCAAGCCCCAGCGACAGCGCCCCGCCCAGGAGCAGCCACCAGAACACCATCGCCGCGTTGGTGTTGCTGCGGCTCAGGGAGCGCACGCTGAGCGCCGACAGCGCGTAGAAGACCGTGGCGGCGGCGGCCGAGAGCACCGCCAGCCGGTTCCCGAATCCGCCCGCGCCGGGCTGCAGGATCACGAGCACGCCGCACAGGCCCACGGCAATGGCCACCCAGCGTCGTGCCGGCACGCGCTCGCCCAGCAGCGGCACCGACAATGCGGTCATGAGGAGCGGTGCGCACAGGGTGATGGAATAGGTCTCCGCCATGCTCAACTGCCGCACGGCGAAGATGAACGTGGACAGCATGCCAAGGCCCAGCATCGCCCGCATCAGGTGCAGGCCCGGCGAATGCGGGCGAAGGGTCGCCCAGGAATTGCGCGCGGCCAGGGGCAGCAGCATCACCGCCATCGAGGTGAAGCATCGCAGGCTCGCGACCTGGAAGGCGCCATAGTGAGGAGAGACCCGCTTCAGGAGCGAGTCCATGATGGCGAAGATGAACACCGCCGCGACCATCGACACGATGCCGCGCAGCCGCTCGTGCGCCTGAGCCGTGCGCCCCATCCGAAGGCGCGTCAGAACGGGTTGTAGCGCTTGTGACGCGAGAAGTTCATGTAGCCGACGGAGATGCCCTGGCGCCAGCCCACGCCGAAGCGCACCGGCGCGAGCGAGCCATGCGAATTCTGCACGTAGTTGACGCCGAAGCCGCCGACGAAATACAGGCTCCCGTCGACGCCGGGGAAGCGGCGGAAGATGGCCTCGGCATCGGGCAGGCCATACACGAGCACGAAAGTCTTGGCCGCGTTCGCGCCCACATCGAAACCGAGCGAAGGCCCTTGCCAGTACACCTTGCGGGCCGGCGCCCCCTTGAACAAGAGCTCGCCGTGGCCGTAGCGCAGGCCCACGGCAACCGCGGCGCCGGCCTCCTCGCCCCGGATGATGGCGACGGGCTGGCCTTTTTCCTTGAGCACCTTGGCGAGCACGTCGGCCAGGTCCTTGGCGCCGGTGGCGAAGAATTCCGATGCCGCCTTCGCCACCTCGTCATCGCTGTAGGTCTCCGCCCCGGCAGGCCGGGCAGCCGCAGGCGCAGGCGCCGCTGCCTGCGCCGCCGGCGCGGCTGACGCCGGATTGTCGGCTGCCAGGGCCAGCGATACGCCCAGCGCCGCCGCCGGGATCAGCACGACTCGCAACCATTTCCGCATCATGTCCGCTCGCCCCTTCAGTTGATCAGCCGCGTCCGTGGCGTGGATATTGCTGCAGTATATCACCGGCTGAAGGCCCACCCTGCTTCGCGCAAAGTTGCGTCAAGACAGCCGGCGGTGTGGAATCAATCTGCGTGCTCGCGGTCAGTCACGGCAGATGATCGCATCTCGAAAGGGAGGTCCCGTGAGGGCACTGGCTTGGTGGTTGCGCGGCGGGCTGCTGTTGCTGGCGCTGCTCATGGTCGGCGCCTGCTCGGTGAACACCACGGTGTCCGCCACCGGTTCGACGCCTTCCCAGGTGCAGCATCTCTACCTCACCGTGACGCAGGTGTGGCTGAATTCGAGCGCCACGGCCGCCCCCACCGACAGCGGCTGGGTGGGCGAAAAGCTGTCGCAGCCGCAGACCTTCGATCTCGCGACCTTGGGCGCGGGAACCCTCGCGACGCTCGTGAGTGGCGTCAAGACACCGCCCGGCATCTATCGGCAGGTTCAGTTGGTGCTGGCCGACAGTGCGGATGCGCTGACGAGCTCGGCGAGCAGCGCCGGGCTCACCTGGAACGCGCAGGTGCAGTACCTGGATGCTGCCGGGAGCAGCCTGACGCTGCCGCTGGAGTTGCCCGCCCGCGCCGCGCCGGTGGTGGTTCCCGTCGCCATCAGCATCAGCGCGGGCGGCGTGCTGCCCATGATGACCGGCGCCACGACCAGCACCACCGATTCCTCCACGGGTGATTCGACCAGCGTCTCCACCGTGGCCACCACCACCGACGGCACGACGGCGGTGATCAGCGTGGCCGTCGATGTCGATGCCGTGCGCAATTTCCTGCTGTTCGATTACGGCAATGCCGTGGGCGCGATGCTCAGTGTCGCGCCGGCCGCCTGCGACCTGGCGAAGGCAGGTGCCATCAGCGGCACGCTGGACCTGTCAGCCGTGCCCGGCGATGTCCCCACCGGTGCGCAGGGCATCGTGGTGACGGCCGAACGCCTGAGCGCCGATGGCTCGCGATACGAAGCGGTGAAGAGCGTGGCGGTGTCCAGCGGCGGCGCCTTCACCCTGTATCCCTTGCCGCTGGCCGACACCGGTTCCACCTCCTACGAGGTGGTGATCCACGGCCCCGCCATCCGCACGGTCATCATCTCGCAGGTGCCCGTGGTCAAGGGCGCCGCAGCCGACGCCACGCTCCTGCAGTCGAGCGCGCTCAAGCTGATCGCGGCGCGAAGCTTCCTGATCGACACGGCCGCGAACAGCGCCCGCCTGCCCGCAGGCGCCCACGTCGGCCTCTACCAGACCGTGCCGGGCTTCAACGTGCCGCACCTGGTCGAGTACCAGGGCCTGGATCCCTTCAACGGTGGCCTGGCCGCCCGCCTCAGCTTGTCCGCCGATGCGCTCGACCACGGCGCCTGGTCCAGTGGCGCCGACATCAGCTTCAGCACGGTCGCACCCGATGAGGGTGCAGGGACCTACCGCATCGGCGCGAGCGCCCCGCTGTGGGCCCCTTCCACGCTCTCCGGCACGTTGAGTGCGCCGGGCGACAGCACCACCGCGGTGCAGCCACTGTTCCTGCCGGTGCTCGGCACCGCGCAGGGGGGCGCCCTGGGGCTCGACGGCACGCTGGACCTGGGCTCGGCCGGCCGATTCGACCGCGGCTTCGTGCTGGTGAGCCGCGGTGGACAACTCGTCGAGGCCGTGGATCTCACCGCCGCGCTGGCCGGATTGTCAGCCAGCCCCAGGTTCACGGTACCGGTGCTGCCGGCCGGCGTGACGGGAACCCGCTACGATGTCTCCGTCCGGCTGTGGAACTCGCTCGATCCCGCCGGCAGCCTGGCGCGCGCCTCGGCCAGCGCGCCGGTGGACGCCTCCCGCGGCGCGCAGAGCATCACCATCAGCGTTCGCTGAAGGGGCCGCGGCTGACCTATCATGCACGCTTCATGCCTGGAGTATCGACCCGATGCCGCTTCAGATCGCAATGCGCCGCCTGGCGTTGATCCCGACGATGTGCCTGCTCGTGTCCGCCGTATCGGCCGTGTCCGCGGCGCCCGCCTCGGCCGCTCCCGCAGCGGATGCGCCGTCGATCGGCGCGAAGCTTGCCCAGTACCGCGAAGTGAAGATGCCGTACGATGCAGCGGCCTTGAGCGAACGCGAGCGCAAGCTGGTCGCGAAGCTCGCGCAAGCCACGCAACTGCTGGACGAGTTGTACTGGCAGCAGTCGGACCCGGCGGGACTCGAGCTGTACCGCTCGCTGGCCGGCCGCTCCTCGCCCGCCGATGCGCAACTGCGACGCTTCCTGCGCATCAACGGCGGGCGCTACGATCTCATCGATGAATTCGCGCCCTTCGGAGGTGCCGGGCCGCGCCCGCCGGGCGGCAGCGTGTTTCCCGCGGATCTGTCGCGCGCGCAGTTCGACGCCTGGGTCGCCGCGCATCCCGCGCAGCGCGCGGCACTGTACGACCCGCTCACGGTGGTGCGCAGGAACGCATCGGGCCTCGAGGCCGTGCCCTACCACATTGCCTACGCGCGCTGGCTCGAACCCATGTCGCGGCTGCTCACCGAGGCGGCATCGCTGTCGGACGATGCGGCCTTTGCGCACTACCTGCGGCTGCGCGCGAAGGCCCTGCTCACCGACGACTACTTCGAGAGCGACCTAGGAGTCTGGGCGGCAGACGGTTCGTGCTGGCTGATGCGGGTAGTTCGGAGGCCGTAAGGCCTTCGAACGCGCAGGTACGAAGAGCGGCAGGCTGTGGACTGAGGCGCAGCGACTCCGTGTGCTGTGCGCCAACGACTGTGCGAGGGCTGCGAGCTGCCTCTGGCGAGCTACATCGTTGCCATTCTTCGCAGGTTCAGCGCCAGGCACACAAGCTTCCACTCCGCCTGGACGCGATGCAGCCCGCGCAGGCTGAACTGGCGGAACCCGAGCACGCTCTTGATCCAGCCATTGGGAGGCTCGGCGATCCACTTGCGGCGTCGGTACGCGGCCTTGCCTTCATCGGTGCTCAACTTGGCCGCCATCGCCGCGGTATAGGGCGAGCGCTCAGGGTCGAAGCGCAGCGCCTGCTTGCCCTCGCGCCCCAGCGCCACGAGCAGATCGCAGCCGTTGCCGGCCAGAGCCTCGAACACCGCCTCGGCCTTGTAGCCCGTATCGGCCAGCGCCTGTTCGGGCAACGCGCCCAGGTTGTCCTTCACCGCTTGCAGCATCCTCGGTAACTCGCCCGCGTCGCTGGCGTTGTTGCTCAACTCCGCGGCCACGATGATGTGCGCTTGATCATCCACCGCCGTCTGCGCGTTGTAGCTGGCGTCAAAGCCCCCGCCGGCGCGCTTCATGATGCGACTGTCAGGGTCGGTGAAGTTCTCCTGCGCCTTGTCCTCGGGCACCCCGAACGGGCGCTTGAACTGCCCACCCCCGCGCGGCTTGTCATCGGGGTCGCGGCCGCGCTCGATGTCGGCCTTGCGCTGACGCTGCTCCAGGCGCTGGCGGGCTTCGCTGATGGCCGCCAAGCGAGCTTCGCGCCGGGCAATCTCGGCCGGGATATCCAGTTCCGGCTCGTTCTTCTCAGCCTCGTCGGCCTGCTGCGCGCGCTTGAGCAGCGCCTCGATCTGCCCCTTGAGCTCAGCTTCGGCCTTGAGCATGTGGCCGTAGCTCATCGCCTTGTGGCGGCTCGCGTTGGCCTTGACCTTGGTGCCATCCACCGCGATGGTGCCCAACTTGACCAGCCCCATCTCCCCTGCCAGGCGCACCACCTGCACGAACAGCTCGCTCAGCTCCTTCAGATGCAAGGCACGGAACTCGCGGATCGTGCGGTGCGCCGGAAAGTTGCCTGCCGCCAACATTCGGAAGGCCACGTCCTCGTGCAGCTTGCGGGCGATCTTGCGTGAACTGAACACACCCGCGGCGTAGCCGTACAGCAGCACCTTGACCATCATCGCCGGATGGAACGGCTGGTTGCGCGGGCCGTCCTTGTCGTAGCGAGCGTGGAAGGCGCTCAGATCCAGCATGTCCACCGTGTCGCCGATGAAGTGCGCCAGGTGCCCTTCGGGCAACCAGTCTTGGATCGCTTCGGGCAACAGCAACATCTGCTGCGGCTCGTAGGGAAGGTAGTTCGCGGCCATGGCCACCAAACCTACCTCATCCTTCAGTCCTCAGCGACCGCATTTCTGCCGCCCAGACTCCTAGCCCTCGCCGACGGCGCGCGGGTTCGGCTCTGCGGACCACTCCTCGCGATCGGCGCCGAAGGCGCTGCGGCGGCCGTTGCGGGCCTGGCTCATGCGCTCCTCGTAGATGCGCGCAAAGGTCTCGACGAACAGGTGCGGGAAACCATCGGTGGGGCGCTGCGCCAGCGTGCCGTACAACTCGCTGTACAGGTCCCAGTAGCGGTTGCGGTTCTGCGACCCGAACACACCGCGCTTGCCGGTGCGCTCGAATCGTTCGGCCAGTTCCTTCGGATCCAGTCGCCCCAGGCATTCCTCGAAGGCCGCATGCATGGCCTTGAGGAAGGCCGGCTGCTGCGACTTGATCTCCTGGAAGCTCTCTCGCAGCGCATCCACCGAGCCGTTGCGCACGGACATCGTCGTCAGCAGGCGGCGCACGGATTCATCCACCCCCCGCGCGAAGAAGTTCGGGGCATCCTCCGCCGGTGGCGGGATGCGGAAACGGTTGCGGAACTCGGCGCCGGACTGCGTGACATCCAGCAGTCCCACCACGACCTCGCGCAACAGGCGGCCGCAGAGCTGCAGCATCGCCGCGCGGTTCTCCGGCGCGACGGATTCAGGGTCGAGTCCGGCGCCCCGGCACAGTTCGGCGACGCCCGAGTCGATGTCCGAATCGATGAGGGTGACGCTGCGTGGCCGCACGGGCGGCGCCGCCAAAGGTTCGGCGAGGCGCGCCTCGGCAGCCGGCGTCCGGTCGATGCGCAGGGGGCGAGTCATCATGTGCCAGGGCGTCGACTCGGCTTCATCGCCCAGCGATTGGCCGTAGGCATCGCTGGCCGGCATTCCCAGGGGGTCCTTCATCGCCGGCGCCGACGGTGCGCTTGCTGCCGGTGCGCCGGCTGCCGGCGCCGGGCGTGCAGGGGCGGCGGAGGGCTTCGCCGCGGCGGCGGCCGGCGGGCTCGCCGGCAACAGGTCATCGCTGGGCTCCAGCAGTTCGCTCAGGTCGAGCTTCACGCCGATGTCATTGGCCGTGGACTTGTTGACCGCGGAGGAGGGTGTGCCGCCGTCATAGGCGACGATGGCGCTCTCATCCGGCGGGAAATCGTTGCTCTCGTCGATGCTCACCAGCATCTCGTATTCGCCCAGGCGCAGGTAGTCGCCGTCCTTCAATTGCCGTTCGCTGGACTTGCCCAGCGGCGCATGGGCGCCGTTGACGTAGGTGCCGTTGGAACTCGAATCGATGACGAAGAAGTTGCCCGCGCGAAAGTCGATGCGCGCATGCTTGCCGGAGAGGTACCTCTCCGGATCGGGAAGGATCCAGTCGTTGTCGGTGGCGCGGCCGATGCTGCCACCGTGCACGCCGAACACCTTGGTGGAGCGGCTGCCCAGGCGGCGGGCGTGGTCACTGACGATACGCAGGCGCAAGGCCATGGCGTTTGTCTCCTGCAGGGTCTGACGCGAGGTGCCAAGCCTCGTATAATGTGTCCAGAGTACCCCGTCGGGAGCGCCGTTGATGGCCGCGAGTCACATTTTCAAGGTCCTGTTCGTCAACCAGGGCAAGGTCTACGAGATTTACGCCCGCAAGGTGGGCCACGGCTCCCTGTTCGGCTTCATCGAGGTGGAGGAACTGGTGTTCGGGGAGCGCTCCAGCGTCGTCGTCGATCCCACCGAGGAGAAGATCAAGGCGGAGTTCACCGGGGTCAAGCGCACCTTCCTGCCCATGCACTCGGTGCTTCGCGTCGACGAGGTCAGGAAGCAGGGCGTCAGCAAGATCACCACCCTGGAGGGCGGCAGCAACGTGGCACAGTTCCCCGTGCCGATGTTCCCGCCCGGTGGAGATTCCAACGCGCGCAAGTAATCGATGCCCGATCGTCTATTGAGCCTTCTGGGCACACCGGCGCTGTCGCAGTTCCGGCTCGAGGGGTTGCTGCGCCGCCTGCAGGCGGTGGAACCGGACGTAACAGCCGTGGCCACGCGCTACGTCCACTTCATCGATTCCCGGGAACCACTCGGCGAGCCCGAGCTGCTGCTGCTGAACCGTCTGCTGACCTACGGCCCGAGCGCCTCGGTGGGCCACGAGCGCGGGGCACACCTCACGGTCACGCCGCGCGTGGGTACGATCTCACCCTGGTCGAGCAAGGCCACCGACATCGCGCAGGTTTGCGGCCTGACCATGGTGCATCGCATCGAGCGCGGCGTGCTGTACTTCATCGACTCGGCGCAGCCGCTGGCGGCGGCCGCACTGGAGCGCCTCGCGCCGCTCCTGCACGATCGCATGACCGAATCCGCCTGGACTTCGCACCTGGATCCCCGGCTGCTGTTCGAGCCGGGCGAGCCGCGGGACCTGCGCCGGGTTCCGGTACTTCAAGGTGGGCGTGTCGCGCTGGAGCAGGCCAACGCCGGCTGGGGCCTCGCGCTGTCGGAGGATGAAATCGACTACCTGGTCGAGGCCTTCCGCGCACTCAGGCGTGATCCCACCGACGTCGAGCTCATGATGTTCGCGCAGGCGAACTCGGAGCATTGCCGGCACAAGATCTTCAACGCAAGCTTCAGCATCGACGGCCAGGCGCAGCGGGACTCGCTGTTCGCGATGATCCGCGCCACCCATGCCGCCAACCCCAGCGGCATCCTCTCGGCGTACCGCGACAATGCGGCCGTGATCGAAGGACACGAGGGCGTGCGCTTCTTCCCCGATCCCGACTCGCGCCGCTACGCGGGGAGCCGGGAGCCCATCGACCTGCTCATCAAGGTCGAGACGCACAATCACCCCACGGCCATCGCACCCTTCGCGGGTGCGGCCACCGGCGCGGGCGGGGAAATCCGCGACGAGGGCGCCACGGGCATCGGCGCGAAGCCAAAGGCCGGCCTGTGCGGCTTCTCGGTGTCGAACCTGCGCATCCCGGCGCTGCCACTGCCCTGGGAGGGCGAGGCCAGGGCGCCCGGTCGCATCGCCACGCCGCTGGAGATCATGATCCACGGCCCGCTCGGCGCCGCCGCCTTCAACAACGAATTCGGCCGGCCGAACATCGCCGGTTATTTCCGCACCTACGAGCAGGCGGATGCCGGGAGCGTGCGCGGCTATCACAAGCCCATCATGATCGCGGGCGGCCTGGGCAACATCCGCCGCGCACACGTGGAGAAGCGCGAGGTGAGCGTCGGGGCGGAGCTCATCGTGCTGGGCGGGCCGGCCATGCTCATCGGCCTCGGCGGGGGTGCGGCGTCCTCGGTCGGAAGCGGCGCGAGCTCGACCGAGCTGGATTTCGCCTCCGTGCAGCGTGGCAACCCCGAGATCCAGCGGCGCGCCCAGGAAGTGCTGGACCGCTGCTGGGCCCTGGGTGAGGACAACCCCATCCTGCTGGTTCACGACGTCGGCGCCGGCGGACTGTCCAACGCGTTGCCCGAGGCCATCGCCCACAGCGAGCGCGGCGGCACCATCGACCTGCGCCGCATCCCCACCGCGGAGGGCGCGCTCTCGCCGCTGGAACTGTGGTGCAACGAGGCGCAGGAGCGCTATGTCATCGCGCTCAAGCCCGGGACGTTGCCGCTGTTCGAATCGCTGTGCGAACGTGAGCGCTGCCCGCTCGCCGTCGTCGGGCACACCACCGGCGATGGCCGCCTGCTGGTGATCGATGCCAAGGCCGGCAACTATCCGGTCGACATGCCGCTCGAGGTGCTGCTGGGCAAGCCGCCGCGCATGCACCGCGAGGCGCGCAGGCGCATCCGCCCGAGGCTGCCGCTCGCCACCTCGGCGCACGACATCGGGCGCTCCCTGGAGCGCGTGCTGCGCCTGCCGGCAGTGGCCGACAAGGGATTCCTCATCACCATCGGTGATCGCAGCGTCGGTGGGCTGATCGCCCGCGACCAGATGGTGGGTCCGTGGCAGGTGCCTGTGGCCGATGTCGGCGTCACCTTGAGCGACTTCGAAGGCTATACGGGCGAGGCGATGGCGATGGGCGAGCGCTCGCCCGTGGCCGTGCTCGACCCGGCTGCCTCGGGCCGGCTGGCGGTGGCCGAGGCCGTGACCAACATCCTGGCCGCGGATGTCCGCGATCTTCGCGACGTGCGGCTCTCCGCCAACTGGATGGCCGCCTGCGGCGAGGAGGGCGAGGACGCCGACCTCTACGACACGGTGCGGGCGGTGGGCACCGAGCTGTGCGTGCAGCTCGGCATCACCATCCCGGTGGGCAAGGATTCGCTGTCGATGAAGACGCGCTGGCGCGATGCGCAGGGTGAGCACGCGGTGCTCGCGCCGGTGTCGGTGATCATCTCGGCCTTCGCCCCGGTGGGCGATGTGCGCGCGACGCTCACGCCGGAGCTGCGTGCTGGCGTGGATTCGCAGCTGCTGCTCATCGACCTGGGCCGCGGCCGCAACCGGCTGGGCGGATCGGCCTTCGCGCAGGTGCACGGCGAGCGCGGTGGCCTGCCGCCCGACCTCGAGTCTGCATCGCTCCTGCAGTCCTTCGCCGTCGCGCTGCGCGAGCTCAAGGGCCTGTCCCTGCCGCTGGCCTACCATGACCGCTCCGATGGCGGGTTGATCGTGACGTTGCTGGAGATGGCCTTCGCCTCGCACCGCGGGCTCGACATCGACCTGGGCGATGCGCCCGATGCCATCGCCGCGGCCTTCTCGGAGGAGCTGGGCGCGGTGATCCAGGTGCCCACCGACCAGCTCGGCACGGTGGCCGAGGTGCTCGATCGCCATGGCCTGGCCGGTTGTCACCGGGTGGTGGCCACGCCGCGCGCGGACGATGTCATCGACCTGCGCCATCGCGGCGCCCGCCTCTTCGCGTCCACCCGCATCGAGCTGCAGCGGATGTGGAGCGAGACGTCCTTTCGCATCTCGGAGCTGCGCGATGATCCGCAATGCGCGCGCGAGGAGTACGAGGGCATCCTCGATGCGGCCGACCCCGGCCTGCACGCGAACCTGACCTTCGATCCGGCCGAGGACGTCGCGGCGCCGTTCATCGCCCGTGGCGCCCGGCCGCGCATCGCCGTGCTGCGCGAGCAGGGCGTGAACAGCCAGGTGGAGATGGCGGCGGTGTTCACCCGCGCGGGGTTCGACGCCTACGATGTGCACATGACCGACCTCATCGGCGGCGATGCGAGCCTTGCCGGGTTCGCGGGCCTGGTCGCCTGCGGCGGTTTTTCCTTCGGCGATGTGCTGGGCGCGGGTGAAGGCTGGGCGAAGTCCATCCTGTACCACTCGCGCTCGCGCGATGAATTCGCCGCCTTCTTCGACCGCGGCGACTCCTTCACCCTGGGCGTGTGCAATGGCTGCCAGATGCTCGCGGCGCTGAAGGAGCTGATCCCCGGCGCGCAGAGCTGGCCGCGCTTCGTGACCAACCGGTCGGAGCGGTATGAAGCGCGCCTGTCGCTGGTGGAGATCCCGCGCTCACGCTCGGTGCTGCTGCAGGGCATGCACGGCTCGGTGCTGCCGGTGGTCGTTGCGCACGGCGAGGGACGCGCGGACATCGGCGCCGGGGAAGCGGCGGTGCTCGACCGGCTGGGCATCACCGCGCTGCGCTTCGTGGACAATCACGGCGCGGTGGCAACCACGTATCCCGCCAACCCGAACGGCTCGCCGATGGGCCTGGCGGGCGTGACCAGCATGGACGGGCGCGTGACCGCGGTCATGCCGCACCCCGAGCGGGTGTACCGCTCGGTGCAGAACTCGTGGCGGCCCCGCGAATGGGGTGAGGATGGCGGCTGGATGCGCCTGTTCCGCAACGCGCGGGTGTTCCTCAGCTGATCGCGCGCGAGGTACCCGGCGTGAGCGGCGTCAAGTAGCGCCGCACCGTCATCGCCTGCTGCAGCCGGCTCTTGCGCACGAAGGTCTGGTAGAGCAGGTCCTTCATCACCTCCAGCAGGATGCCCGCGCTCTGCGAATCGACCTGCGGCTGGTGCGCCCAGGGATCGGAGTCGCTGCCGAAGATGACCCCGCGCAGTACGCTGAAGGTCTCATCGTCCAGCTCGGCGAGCACGCGGATATCCTGCAGCGTGTCGAACAGCTCCAGCTTGCCCAGCTCGCCCAGCTCGTGGAACAGCGACTGTGCGGTGCGCCGGCACAGCGCGGCGAAGGCGCTCAGGTAGCCGGAGGCATAGCATTGCAGCGCCTCGCGGAACAGCCCTTCGGTCTGCTCGGGCAGGTAGGTCAGCGGGAAGCTCTCGCGCGCCCGCTCGATCTCCGTGTAGTTGCCCGCCAGCTCGACGCGCAGGTCGGTGTAGGTCTTGACGGGGAACTTCAGGAACACGGGTTCGCCGCAGGCATCGCAGCGGAAGACGATGCCGACCTGCCGGGGCTTCAGCCGGGACAGCGCCTCGAATCGCGGCACGCCCGAGGCCGTCACGTGGGAGAGCGTCTGGCAGTGCGGGCAGGTGAGGGCGATGCCCTGGTAGTCGGTGTGCAGCTCGTCGTGCGGGTCGATGTAGATGGCCATGCTCACCCCGTCAGTGGCTTGTAGCGGATGCGGTGCGGCTGCGCGGCGGCATCGCCCTTGCGTCGCTTGAAGTCCTCGACGTATTCCTGGTAATTGCCCTCGAACCATACCACCTGCGAATCCCCTTCGAAAGCCAGGATGTGGGTGGCGATGCGGTCGAGGAACCAGCGGTCGTGGGAGATCACCACCGCGCACCCGGGGAAGGCGAGCAGGGCTTCCTCCAGCGCGCGCAGCGTCTCGATGTCGAGGTCGTTGGTGGGCTCATCGAGCAGCAGCACGTTGCCGCCGGACTTCAGCACCTTGGCCAGGTGCACGCGGTTGCGCTCACCGCCCGACAGGTCGCCGATCAGTTGCTGCTGCTGCACGCCCTTGAAATTGAAGCGTCCGACGTAGCCGCGCGAGGAGGTCTCGTAGTTGCCGACCTTGATGAGGTCCAGGCCATCGGAGATCTCCGCCCAGACCGTCTTCTTGTCATCCAGCGCCTGGCGCGACTGGTCGACGTAGGCCAGCCGCACCGTGGGGCCGATGCGGATCTCGCCGCCGTCGGGCTTTTCGAGTCCGGCGAGCATGCGGAACAGCGTGGTCTTGCCCGCGCCGTTCGGGCCGATGATGCCGACGATGCCGCCCGCCGGCAGATTGAAGCTGAGCGAGTCGATCAGCAGCCGGTCGCCGAACCCCTTGCGCAGGTTCCTGGCCTCGATGGCGAGGTCGCCGAGCCGCTCGCCGGGCGGGATGTAGATCTCGTTGGTCTCGTTGCGCTTCTGGAACTCCTGCGAGGCCAGTTCCTCGTAGCGCTGCAGGCGGGCCTTCGACTTGGCCTGCCGCGCCTTGGGATTGGTGCGCACCCATTCCAGCTCGCGCTTGAGCGTCTTGGCGAGCGCATCCTGCTGGCGCTGCTCCTGCGCGAGGCGCGCCTCCTTCTGTTCGAGCCAGGAGGAGTAGTTGCCCTCCCACGGAATGCCGTGCCCGCGGTCGAGTTCGAGGATCCACTTCGCCACGTTGTCGAGGAAGTAGCGGTCGTGGGTGACCGCGACCACGGTGCTGGGGTATTCCTCGAGAAAGCGCTCGAGCCAGGCCACGGACTCCGCGTCCAGGTGGTTCGTGGGCTCATCCAGCAGCAGCATGTCGGGCTTGGACAAGAGCAGCCGGCACAGCGCCACGCGGCGCTTCTCGCCGCCCGAGAGCTGCTGGATCACCGCCTCCCAGGGCGGCAGACGCAGCGCATCGGCGGCGATCTCGAGCTTGCGCTCGAGTTCCCAGCCGCCGACCGCATCGATCTTGTCCTGCAGCTGCGCCTGCTCCTCGAGGAGCTTGGTCATGGCCTCTTCGCTCATTTCCTCCGCGAACTTGTCGCTGATGGCGTTGAAGCGGTCGATGAGGCCCTGCACGTCGCCGACGCCCTCGCCGACCACCGCGCGCACGGTCTTGGTCTCATCGAGCTGCGGCTCCTGCGGCAGGAAGCCGACCTTGATGCCGGGCTGTGGCCGCGCCTCGCCTTCGATCTCCTTGTCGATGCCGGCCATGATCTTCAGCAGCGAGGACTTGCCCGAACCGTTCAGGCCGAGCACGCCGATCTTGGCGCCGGGGAAGAAACTCAAGCTGATGTCGCGCAGGATGATGCGCTTGGGGGGCACGACCTTGCCCACCCGGTTCATCGTGTATATGAACTGAGCCATTGCCGACCTTGGAAACGTGGATCGAGGGGAACGAGGCAGGCGATTATCCGGCAGATGCCCGGCATTGTCACGGCGCGCACTGTGCTAGTCTGCCGCGCATGCCGCCCTCCGTCGCGCTGGTCAGTGGCAGGGAAATCGCCCGTTACGGCTTCCCGAACGGCCATCCGTTCGGAACGGATCGCCACGATCACTTCATCGCGGAGTTGCGCGCCTCGGGCGCCTTCGGGCAGGTCGAGCATCTCGCACCGCGGCTGGCCAGCGACGCGGAGCTGCTGAGCTTCCACGATCCCGATTATGTCGCCTTGGTGCGGCGCCGCTCCGCGGCCGGGGAGGGCTTCCTGGATGGCGGCGATACGCCGGCGTTCGCGGGGGTCTACGAGACTGCCAGCAGCGTGGTGGGGGCGAGCCTTGCGGCGGCGGAGGCCATCATGCGAGGCGGGCAGCGGCGCGCCTTCGTGCCCATCGCGGGACTGCATCACGCGGGCCGGGCGCATGCCGCGGGCTTCTGCGTGTTCAACGACTGCGGCGTGGTGATCGAGCGGCTGCGCGCCGTGCACGGCCTCACGCGCATCGCCTACGTGGACATCGACGCCCATCACGGCGATGGCGTGTTCTACGCCTTCGAGTCCGATCCGCTGCTGAGGTTCGCCGACATCCACGAAGATGGCCGGACCTTGTATCCGGGTACCGGTGATGCCTCCGAGACCGGCGGCGGCGACGCGGTGGGCACCAAGCTCAACCTGCCGATGGCCGCGGGGTCCGGCGATGAGGAATTCCTTCGCGCCTGGGAGCAGGTGGAGCGCTACCTCGAACGATATCCGAGCGAGTTCTACATCCTGCAGTGTGGCGCGGACAGCCTTGCCGGTGACCCCATCACCCACCTGCGATTCACCGAAGGCGCGCATGCGCATGCCGCGGCCCGCCTGTGCGCCATCGCCACGGAGCAGGGTCATGGACGTGTCCTGGGCCTCGGTGGTGGCGGCTACAACCGGCGCAACCTGGCGCGCGCCTGGACACGCGTCGTGCAGGCCTTCCTGGAAGCGACCTGAAGCGTTCTCGAGAAGCGCTGCCGCGCACCCCCCTTTGCGGCGGTCGCACCGGCCCCCTTTCGGCTACAATTTCCCGTTTTTCCCTTTTCGCGGAGACCCTTGCATGTTCAGCGCGCAGATGAAGATCGCCGGATTCGATCCCGAGCTCGCCACCGCCCTCGGCCAGGAACGGCAGCGCCAGGAGGACCACATCGAGCTGATCGCCTCCGAGAATTACACCAGCCCGCGGGTGCTCGAGGCACAAGGGTCGGTGCTCACGAACAAGTACGCGGAAGGCTATCCCGGCAAGCGCTATTACGGCGGCTGCGAGTTCGTCGACATCGCCGAGCAGCTCGCCATCGATCGCGCCAAGCGCCTGTTCGGCGCGGCCTATGCGAACGTGCAGCCACACTCGGGCTCCCAGGCGAACGCGGCGGCGTACCTGGCGCTGATCAACCCCGGCGACACGCTGCTCGGCATGAGCCTCGACAGCGGCGGGCACCTGACGCACGGCGCGAAGGTGAACTTCTCCGGCAAGGTGTTCAAGGCCGTGCAGTACGGGCTGAAGCCCGACACCGGCACCATCGACTACGAGCAGGTCGAGCGTCTCGCGCAGGAGCACCGGCCGAGGCTGATCATCGCGGGCTTCTCCGCCTACTCGCGCAGGATCGACTTCGCGCGTTTCCGCGCCATCGCCGATGCGGTGGGCGCGTATTTCCTGGTCGACATGGCGCATGTCGCGGGCCTGGTGGCGACCGGCCATTACCCGAGCCCGGTGCCGATCGCCGATGTCTGCACCTCCACCACGCACAAGACCCTGCGCGGGCCGCGCGGCGGGCTGATCCTCGCGCGCCCCAACGAGGAGATCCACAAGAAGCTCAACTCGCTGCTGTTCCCCGGCACGCAGGGCGGCCCGCTGATGCACGCCATCGCCGCCAAGGCAGTGGCCTTCCAGGAAGCGCTGCAGCCGGAGTTCAAGGCCTATTCGGCGCAGATTCTCGCCAACGCGCGCGCCATGACCGAGGTGCTGATCGGCCGGGGTTTCCGCATCGTCTCCGGCGGCACCGACAACCACCTGTTCCTGCTCGACCTCACCGACAAGAACGTCACCGGCAAGGACGCGGATGCGGCGCTGGGCCGTGCCCACATCACGGTGAACAAGAACGCGGTGCCCAACGATCCGCGCCCGCCGGCCATCACCAGCGGCCTGCGCATCGGGACGCCCGCCGTCACGACTCGCGGCTTCAAGGAAGCCGAGTGCCGGCAGCTCGCCGGCTGGATCGCCGACCTGCTCGACCACATGGCCGATGAAGCCGTGCATGCGCGCGTCAAGTCCGCGGTGGTGGATGTGTGCAAGCGCTTCCCCGTGTACGCCTGAGCGCGCAGCGCCGCGGCTGATGCCGGCCGCCACGCCATGCATTGCCCCTTCTGCAACCACGCCGACACCAAGGTGATCGACTCGCGCCTGGCGGCGGAAGGCAGGCAGATCCGGCGCCGGCGGGAATGCCTGCAGTGCTCCGAGCGATTCACTACCTTCGAGGTGGCCGAGCTCCTGCTGCCCGCGGTGGTGAAGAGCGACAAGAGCCGCGAACCCTTCGATGAGCACAAGCTGAAGGCCGGCCTGCAGCGCGCGCTGGAGAAACGGCCGGTGAGGAGCGATGCGATCGATGAGGCGGTGGGGCGCATCTGCCACCACCTGCTGAGCCTGGGTGAACGCGAGGTGTCCTCGCGCGCGGTCGGCGAGCTGGTGATGGACGAGCTGCGCCAGCTCGACGAGGTGGGCTACGTGCGCTTCGCCTCGGTGTACCGGAGCTTCCAGGATCTCGAAGCCTTCCGCACCGAGATCGACCAGCTCCGGCATCAACGCCGGCGGCGCGACACGAGCGGTGCGCAGCTCACGCTCCTGCCCGGGGAATCGCGCGATGGGCCGCTGCCCGGCGGGCCCGCCCGGGGCACGAAGAAATGAACGCGGGCCAGGACGTCGCGTTGCTGGCGAGGGCGCTGCAGCTCGCCGAGCGCGGGCTGTACACCACCGATCCCAACCCGCGCGTCGGCTGCGTGCTGGCGCGGGATGGCCAGGTGCTGGCGGAAGGCTGGCACGAGCGGGCGGGCGAGGCGCATGCCGAGGTGATGGCCCTGCGCGCCGCCGGCGCCGGCGCCGGCGGCAGCACGGCCTACGTCAGCCTCGAGCCCTGCGCGCACGCCGGGCGCACGCCGCCCTGCGCCGAGGCGCTGATCGCCGCGGGCGTGCGTCGCGTCGTGGCTCCGGCCGCCGATCCCAACCCTCGCGTGGCCGGCGCCGGCTTCGCGAAGTTGCGCGCTGCCGGCATCGAGGTCGGCACGGGCCTGCTCGAGCGCGAGGCCCGCGCCCTGAACCCGGGGTTCTTCAGCCGCTTCGAGCGCCGCCGGCCATGGGTGCGGCTGAAGCTGGCGATGAGCCTCGATGGCCGCACCGCGCTGGCCAACGGCCTCAGCCAGTGGATCACCGGAGAGTCGGCGAGGGAGGACGTGCAGCGATGGCGGGCGCGCAGCTCGGCCATCCTCACCGGGGCGGGCACCGCCCTCGCCGATGATCCGCGACTCGATGTGCGCTGGCAGTACGGACCGTGGGTCCGCCAGCCGCTGCGTGTACTGCTCGACTCCCGGTTGCGCGTGCCGGTGGGTTCCCGGCTGTTTCGCGGCGCACCCGCGCTCGTGTTCACGGCGCAGGGGACGGTTGTGCCTGCCGATCATCCGGCGCAGGTGGTGCGCGTCGGCGGAACCGCCGGCTCGCTCGACCTGGCGGCCATCCTGGCGGAGCTCGCGCAGCGCGAGGTCAACGAACTGCTGGTGGAATGCGGCCCGCAGCTGGGCGGCGCCTTCCTGCGGGCGCGCCTGGTCGATGAGCTCGTGCTGTACGTCGCGCCCGCGCTGCTCGGTGGCGATGCCCGGCCGCTGCTCGATGCGATGGGCCTGACGGATCTCGCGGGCGCGGTGCGTTTCGCCTATGCCGACGTCCGTCGGATCGGCGATGATCTGCGCCTGCTTCTCACGCCTTCCGGGAGTTGATCATGTTCACGGGTATCATCGTGGCCCTGGGCCGCATCGCCACGCTCGAGCCGCGCGGTGGCGATGTCCGGCTCGGCATTGAGGCCGATGCGCTGGACCTTTCACGCACGCGGCTCGGCGACAGCATCAGCGTGCAGGGCGTTTGCCTGACGGTCATCGGGCTGGATACGGGACGTTTCGATGCCGACGTCTCGCGCGAGACCCTGTCGAAGACCACGCTGGGACGGCTCCGCGGCGGCGATGTGGTGAACCTCGAGCCGGCGCTGCGCGCGGGCGACCCGCTGGGCGGGCACCTGGTGAGCGGTCACGTCGATGGCGTCGGGACGCTGCTGTCGGCACGCGAGGACGCGCGCTCCTGGCGCATGGAATTCGAGCTGCCGGCGCCGCTGGCGCGCTATGTCGCCGCCAAGGGTTCGATCTGCCTGGACGGGGTGAGCCTGACGGTCAACGCGGTGCAGGGTCGCCGCTTCGACGTGAACATCATCCCGCACACCTTCGAGGTCACTTCCCTGGGCCGGCGCCGGGTGGGCGATGAGGTGAATGTGGAAATCGATCTCATTGCACGCTACCTTGACCGGCTGATGCAGCCTCAACTGACGACGCCATGACAAGCTTCAACACGATCGACGAGATTCTCACCGACCTGCGCCTGGGCCGGATGGTGGTCATCATGGATGATGAAGACCGCGAGAACGAAGGCGATCTCGTCATGGCGGCGAGCCAGGTGCGGCCCGAGGACATCAACTTCATGGCCCGTTACGGCCGCGGGCTCATCTGCCTGACGCTGACGCGCGAGCGCTGCCGGCAGCTCCGGCTGCCGCTGATGGTCTCCGACACCAACGAGTCGCACCGGACCAACTTCACCGTGTCCATCGAGGCGGCCGAGGGCGTGACGACGGGCATCTCGGCCTATGACCGCGCGCACACCGTGCGAACCGCCGTGGCGCCGGATGCGGTGCCCGAGAATCTCCGCCAGCCTGGCCACATCTTCCCCCTGATGGCGCAGCCAGGCGGTGTGCTCACGCGCGCCGGCCACACCGAGGCGGGCTGTGACCTGGCGCGACTGGCCGGCTTCGAGTCGGCCGCGGTCATCGTGGAAATCCTCAACGAGGACGGCACCATGGCCCGCCGCACCGACCTCGAGGCCTTCGCCCGGCAGCATGGACTGAAGATCGGCACCATCGCCGACCTCATCCGCTACCGCCTGAAGAACGAGCGCAGCGTGGAGCGCATCTACGACGGCGCGGTGGACACCGAGTTCGGGCCTTTTCGCCTGTGCTGCTACGAGGACCACGTGCATCGCCACGTGCACATCGTGCTGGTCAAGGGAGAACTGGGCGCGGGGGGCCTGCCGCTGGTCCGCGTGCACCTGAAGGAAACCTTCCGCGACCTGGTCGGCGTGCAGGGCGAGACCCTGGGGTGGCCGCTGCGGGCCGCGATCGCGCGCGTGGCGCGCGAGCCTTCCGGGGTCGTCGTGATCCTGCAGCCGCAGGAAGATCCACGTGACCTGATGGCGGCGGTGCGCCAGCTCGACGGACGGGCGGCCGAGCCGCGCGCCGGGGAGTCGCGGCCGCACGGCGCCGCCGCGCCGATGCGCGGCACGGTGCTGCGCACCTACGGCATCGGCGCCCAGATCCTGAAGGACCTCGGCGTGACGCGCATGCGAGTGCTGAGCGCTCCGAAGCAGCTCCAGGGGCTGGCGGCCTTCGACCTGGAAGTCGCCGACTACGTCGACGGCGCCCACGGACTATAATCCTGCCATGTCACGTCATTCGAGCACCGGTGCCGCGAGGCAGCGCGAGGGTGGCCGCGCGAAGCGGGCGCGGGGGCTTCGCGTCGGCATCATCGCCGGCCGCTTCAACGCCTTCATCGTCGAACCGCTACTGCAAGGGGCGGTGGAGCTGCTGCTGGAGCATGGCGCCGCGCGCAGCGACGTGCGCAGCTGGCACGTGCCCGGGGCCTTCGAGCTGCCGCTGGCGGCGCAGCGGCTGGCCCGCAGCGGCCGCTTCGATGCCATCATCGTGCTGGGCGCGGTGATCCGCGGCGACACCCCGCATTTCGATTTCGTGGCCGGCGAATGCGCCGCGGGCGTGGCGCGCGTCGCGCTCGACACGGGCGTGCCCGTGATCTTCGGCGTGCTCACCACCGACACCGAGCAGCAGGCGCGGGCGCGGGCCGGCGGACGGCACGGCAACAAGGGCGCGGAAGCCGCGCTGACCGCCATCGACATGGTGCACGTGCTGCGCGACATGCCTGGCGTGCGCAACTCCGTCCGGCGCGCATGAACGCCCGTGCCGCGAACCGCGCGCGGAGCCAGGCGCGTCGGCTCGCATTGCAGGCGCTGTACCAGGGGCAGATCAATCCGCGTCCCTGGCAGGACACGCATCAGCAATACGCCGCCGATCCGCAATCCGAGGGCATGGACCGCGACTACTTCCGTTCCCTGCTCATGGACATCAGCAATTCGCGCGAGGAGCTCGATGCGCTGATCGCGCGCTTCGGACAGATCGCCCCGCAGTCGCTCGATCCCATCGAGCATGCGGCCTTGTGGCTGGGGCTGCATGAACTCTCGGCGCGGCCGGAGCTGCCGTTCAAGGTCGTGCTCAACGAGGCGGTGCAGCTCGCCAGGCGCTTCGGCGGAACCGACGGCCACAAGTACGTCAACGCGGTGCTCGACCGCGCCGCGCGCGAGCTGCGCGCGGCCGAATGCGGTCCCGCGGCCTGACCGCGGCCGGCGCCCGATGCCGCTGGGGGAATTCGAGCTGATCGACCGCTGGTTCCGCCGGCCTTCGCGCGATGCTCCGGGCGTGGTCCTCGGCATCGGCGATGATGCGGCGCTGCTGCGCGTGCCCGACGGCCACGAACTGGTCGCGGCCATCGACACCATCGTCGCCGGCCGGCACTTCCTCCCCGATGCGAAGGCGCATGCCATCGGCCATCAGGCCCTCGCCGTCAATCTCAGCGATCTCGCGGCGATGGGCGCGAAGCCCGCCTGGGCGCTGCTCGCGCTGACGCTGCCGCAGGTGGAGGAGGCCTGGCTCGGGCAGTTCGCCCGCGGCTGGTTCGACCTCGCGGATCGGGAAGGCGTGGCGCTGGTCGGCGGGGACACCACCCGCGGCCCGCTGACGGTGAGCGTTCAGGTGCTCGGCTGGGTCGAGACCGGCACGGCGCTGCGCCGGGCGGGTGCGCGTCCCGGGGATCGCCTGGTCGTGACCGGCACGCTGGGCGATGCGGCGGCGGGATTGTCCCTGGCGCGCGGGAGGGTAGTGGGCGCCGCCGGGTCCGCGCAGGCGCACCTGCGCCGGCGTTTCGAGTATCCCGAGCCGCGGCTGGCGTTCGGGCGGCTGGCGCGCGGCGTGGCCAGCGCCGCCATGGACCTGTCGGATGGCCTGGCCGGTGATGCGCCCAAGCTCGCCGCCGCCAGTGCCGTCGCGGCGCACATCTGCCTCGAGCGACTGCCGCTCTCGGCCGCCCTGCTGGAGGTGGCGGATGCCGCGCAGGCGCATCATTGGGCCTTGTGCGGCGGGGAGGACTACGAACTGCTGCTGGCCGTTCCCCCGGCGGGCCTCGCGCGCCTGGGCGACCTGGCGGCGCAATGCGGGCTTCACCTCACGGACATCGGGGAATGCCGGGCCGGTGAGGGTGTGACGTGGTCGATGGATGGCCGCCCGCTTGGCCGTGCCCCGGCCGGCTTCGACCATTTTCGCTGAAACGGCGGACCTCCGTCACAGCCGGGTCCGGGTCCGGTTAAGTATGCTGCGGCCAGTTGACCATCACCGTAGCGTCCCGACCATCGTGAGCAACCTGCGATCCATCAACCCGCCGCGGCCCGGCGCCGCACGTACGCCCATGCCAGAGAAGATCGGCAAGTACGTGATCATCAACGAGGTGGGCCGGGGAAGCACCGGGACCGTGTACCTGTCCCACGATCCGTACTATGGCCGGGATGTGGCGATCAAGGTGTACAACCTCGATGCCAGCGGCGATGAGGAGCGGCGGCGCATTGCGCGCAAGATGTTCCTCTCCGAGGCGCACATGGTGGGCATGCTGCAGCACCCGAACATCCTGCCCATCTACGATGCGGGCGAGGAGAACGGCCGCTGCTACATCGTCACCGAGCACGTGCACGGCGCGCGCACGCTCGCGGCCTACTGCCGGCCGGACAACCTGCTGCGCGTGGATGACGTGGTGGAGATCATCTTCAAGGCGGCGCGGGCGCTGCACTATGCCCACTCGCGCGGCGTGATCCATCGCGACATCAAGCCCAGCAACATCATGCTCACCCTCGACAGCGACGTGCGCATCATCGACTTCGGCATCGCGCTGGTGGCGGATTCGGAGATCTCGCGCATCGAGGGCATCGCCGGGAGCCCTTCGTACATGTCGCCCGAGCAGGTGCAGTCCATCGAGCTGACCAACCGCTCCGACCTGTATTCGCTCGGCGCGGTGATGTACGAGCTGCTCACCGGCACGCGGCCGTTCCGCGCCGGCAACCTGCAGAAGCTCCTGCACCAGATCGTGTTCGCGACGCCCCCGCCCATCCACACGCTGCGCCCGGAGATCCCCGAGGATCTCGAGAATGTCACCGCCATGGCGCTGCAGAAGGACCCGGCCAAGCGCTACAAGACGGGCCTCGACTTCGCCGCGGAGCTGACCCGCGTGCACCAGAAGCTGCGCGCCCAGTACAAGCGCATCGACCAGCAGGAGCAGTTCAGCCTGCTGCGCAAGCTGAAGTTCTTCCACGATTTCTCGCACGAGGAGATCTGGGAGGTGCTGCGCGCCAGCAGTTGGCAGGACTACGCCGACGGCGAGGAGATCGTCAAGGAAGGCGAGATGGACGACCGCTTCTACATCATCGTGACCGGCAAGGTCTCGGTGGAGCGCAACGCGCGGGCGCTCGGCCAGCTCGACACCGGCGACTGCTTCGGCGAGACCTCGTACGTGCGTGGCGCGAAGCGCACCGCCACCATCCGTGCCTCCGGGGCGGTCACGGTCATGAAGGTGAGCTCGACGCTGCTCGAGCAGGTGTCCGCGGAGTGCCAGCTCCGGTTCAACCAGGTGTTCCTGCGCAACTTGATCGGCCGGTTGCAGCGCGCCGAGGCCGCCAGCGCCTGAGTCGCCAGCGCCTGAGCTGCCGCCGGCACCGGGCCGCGGCTCGCGCGCGGTCCCTGCGGCCTCAGCCGGCTGTTTCCTCGTCCTTGTCGTGCTCGATGAGCGCGTACGCCGAATGGTTGTGGATGGACTCGAAGTTCTCGCATTCCACCGTGTAGGCGCGCACGCGCGACTCGCCGTTCAGCGCGAGCGCCACGTCGCGCACGATGTCCTCGACGAACTTCGGATTGTCGTAGGCCCGCTCGGTGACGAACTTCTCGTCGGGCCGCTTGAGGATGCCGTACACCTCGCAGGAGGCTTCGTTCTCGGCGATGGCGATCAGCTCCTCGATCCACATGTGGCCGTCGATGCGCGCATTGATGGTGATCTGCGAGCGCTGGTTGTGCGCGCCGTACTCGGAGATCTTCTTCGAGCAGGGGCACAGGCTGGTGGCCGCCACCGCCACCTTGAGCCACACGCGCGTGTGCCCGCCGCGATGCTCGCCGTGCAGGGACACCTTGTAGTCCATCAGGCTCTCGACGCCCGAGACCGGCGCCTTCTTCATCACGAAATACGGAAAGGACATCTCGATGTGGCCGGCAGAGGCATCGAGGTGGGAGGTCATGTCGGCCAGCATCAGGCCGAAGGAATCCACCGAGATCTCCCGCTCGCCGCGGTGCAGGATCTCCACGAAGCGTGACATGTGCGTGCCCTTGAAGTCATGCGGCAGGTCCACGTACATGTTGAAGTTGGCGATGGTGTGCTGTTCGCCGCCGGCTCGGTCCCTGACCCGGATGGGGTGGTAGAGGTCCTTGATGCCCACCTTGTTGATCGGGATCTGCCGCAGGTCGGCGCGGCCCTGCACGTCCTCGATGGACGCGCCCTGGGGCTTCTTGAAGGGGGCATCGACGCTCATGGTTCCTCGAAAGACTCTCTCGCCATGCAGCCGGGACGGCCGGCGCGGCGCCCGGGGCGCCGCAGGCTTCACACCCCTACAGCTTAGACCATTTTGGCCGAAAGGCGCGGCCGGCGCCGCGGGCTCGGGCCGCTCAGGTGGCTTCGGCGGCCAGGCGCCGCGCGGGACGCCACCAGGCCTCCACGCGGGCCCGCACCGAGGCGACATCCAGGCCGGCGTCCGCCAGGCAGTCTTCGCGCGAGCCATGCGCGATGAACCGGTCGGGGATCCCCACGTGCAGGAGGGGCAGGGCGAAGCCAGCCGCGGCCAGGCATTCGGCCACGGCGCTGCCGGCTCCGCCGGCGATGGCATTTTCCTCCAGCGTGACGATGGCACGGCATTTCAGCGCGATGCGCCGGACCAGCTCCTCATCCAGGGGCTTCACGAACCGCATGTTGACCACGGTGGCATCGAACGCCTCGCCCAGTTTCTCGGCCACCGCCAAGAGGCTCCCGAAGGCCAGCAGGGCCAGTCCCGAGCGGCCTTCGCGGCGCTGCTGCGCAGTGCCCACCGGCAGCGCGGTCATCTCCGGTTGCAGGGCAACGCCCGGCCCGGTGCCGCGCGGGTAGCGCACCGCGGAGGGTCCTTCGAGCGTCGTGCCGGTATAGAGCATCTGCCGGCACTCGTTCTCGTCGGCAGGCGCCATGATCACGAGGTTCGGAATGCAGCGCAGGAAGCTCAAGTCGAAGCTTCCCTGGTGGGTGGCGCCATCCCCGCCGACGAGCCCGGCGCGATCGATGGCGAACAGCACCGGCAGCTTCTGCAGGGCCACATCGTGGATGAGCTGGTCGTAGGCTCGCTGCAGGAAGGTGGAGTAGATGGCCACCACCGGGCGCGCGCCCTCGCAGGCCAGGCCCGCGGCGAAGGTGACGGCATGCTGCTCGGCGATGCCCACGTCGAAATAGCGGTCGGGAAACCGCTTCTCGAATTCGACCAGCCCCGAGCCCTCGCGCATCGCCGGCGTGATGCCGACGATGCGTGCATCGCGCTCGGCGATGTCGCACAGCCACTGGCCGAAGACCTGCGAATAGGAAGGTCCGCTGCTCTTCTCCTTGAAGATGGTGGCGCTCTGCGCATCGAAGGGGCCGGGCCCATGCCACTTGATCGGGTCGGCTTCGGCCGCGGCGTAGCCCTTGCCCTTGCGGGTGACGATGTGCAGGAACTGCGGGCCCTTCAGGCCGCGCATGTTCTCCAGCGTGCGCAGCAGGGCATTGAGGTCGTGGCCGTCGATGGGCCCGATGTAGTTCAGGCCCATCTCCTCGAAGATGGTGCCCGGCAACACCATGCCCTTCATGTGCGATTCCGAGCGGCGCGCCAATTCCCACACCGTGGGCATCTGCCGCAGCACCTTCTTGCCGCCCTCGCGAAGGTTGGCGTACAGCTTGCCGGAGAGCACCTTGGCGAAGTAGTTGGACATGGCGCCGACGTTCTCGGAGATCGACATGTCGTTGTCGTTGAGGATGACCAGCAGGTCGACATCGAGACTTCCTGCATGATTCAACGCCTCGAACGCCTGGCCTGCGCTCATGGCGCCATCGCCGATCACCGCGATGGCGCGGCGCGCATCCCCGCGGGCGGCCGCGGCGATGGCCATCCCCAGGGCGGCGCTGATCGAGGTGCTGGAATGGCCCACGCCGAAGGTGTCGTAGGCACTCTCCTCGCGGGCCGGAAAGGGTGCGAGTCCACCGGTCTGCTTGATGGTCACCAGCCGGTCGCGGCGGCCGGTCAGCACCTTGTGCGGATAGGCCTGGTGTCCCACGTCCCAGATCAGCCGGTCCTCGGGCGTGTTGAACACGTAGTGCAGCGCCACCGTGAGTTCCACGGTGCCCAGACCGGCCGCGAAATGCCCACCCTTCTGGCTGACGGTGGTGATGAGATAGCGGCGCAGCTCATCGTTCAGGGCGTGCAGTTCGGAACGGGAGAGCCGGCGCAGGTCGGATGGCGAATCGATGCGCGACAGCAGCGGAAAGGCATCATCCGGGCGGGTCATGACAGGGGCATTCTAACCGGATCGGTGCGCGCCTAGACGCGGCGATCGACGACGTAGTAGGCCAGCCATGCCAGCAGGCTGGAATCGCCCGGCAGGCCGCCCAGCCGGGACAGCGCCTGCTGCTTCAGCGCCTGCGCGCGGGCCTTGGCCTGTTCGAGTCCCATGAGGCTGGGGTAGGTGGGTTTGGCCCGCGCCGCATCCGCGCCCGTCTGCTTGCCCAGGTGCGCCACCTCGCCTTCCACATCGAGGATGTCGTCCTGGATCTGGAAGGCAAGGCCGATGTCCTGCGCGTAGCCATCGAGGCTGCGATGCACCGCCGGGGAGAGCGACTCCACGCAGGCGGCCGGCAGCAGGACGCTGGCGCGAATCAGTGCGCCGGTCTTGAGCCGGTGCATGGTTTCAAGTGCAGCAAGGCTCAGGGTCTGGCCCACGGCCGCGAGGTCGAGCGCCTGCCCCCCGGCCATGCCGGCCGTTCCGCTGGCGGCGGCGAGGATCTGGATCATCCGCAGGCGTGCCGCGGGACCGACCGCGTGAGGCGAATCGGCCGCGAGCAGGGAAAAGGCCAGCACCTGCAGTGCATCGCCGGCCAGGATGGCCGTGGCCTCATCGTATGCCCGGTGGGTGGTCGGGCGCCCCCTGCGCAGGTCATCGTCATCCATGGCGGGCAGGTCATCGTGCACCAGCGAATAGGCATGGATCAGTTCCACCGCCGCGGCCGGGGAATCCAGCGATGGCAGCGGCACGGACAGGCACTCGCCGGCGGCGTAGACCAGCAGCGGGCGCAATCGCTTGCCGCCGCCGAGCACCGAGTAGCGCTGTGCGGCATGCAACCGTTGCGGCGAGTGCTGCTCCGGCGGCAGCGCGGCCTCCAGCACCGACTCGATGCGCTGCTGGAATTGCTCCACGCGGCGCGCGGGGGAGCCGGCGCCGGGCGTCATGGAACCTTCCGTCAAGGCCGGCATGGATTCAAGGCTCGTCCGGATCGGCTTCGCGAAAATCCTCGATGACGGGCTGCCCGGCCTTCTTCAGCAGCACCTCGACCTTCTGCTCGGCTTCCTTCAGCGCGCCCTGGCAGGTGCGGGTGAGGGCGACGCCGCGCTCGAACGCCTGGAGCGACTCCTCCAGCGGCAGTTCGCCGGTCTCCAGGCGCTCCACCAGCGCCTCGAGCTCCTGCATCGCCGCCTCGAAGTCCACTGCGGGCGCAGCAGCGTGCGCAGTGGCCTGTGCCCCGGCCGGCGCGGCGGCGCTCGCGGCTGCGGGAGGACTGTTCCTGGCCATGCGCGAAACGGTACACAGCCCGTCCGCGCGGGTCAAACGCCACCCGGGCGGCGATTGACTTTGTAGCGGTGCGCAGACTAGCGTAAGCGCCTCGTTTCAAAGTCGATGAAGGAGAGGGCAGTGAATCTCAAGGGCAGCAAGACCGAGAAGAACCTGAAGGACGCGTTCGCGGGCGAGTCCATGGCCAATCGCCGTTATCTGTATTTCGCCGCCAAGGCCGACGTGGAGGGCTACAACGACGTGTCCACCGTGTTCCGCTCGACCGCGGAAGGCGAGACCGGCCATGCGCATGGTCACCTGGAGTACCTCGAGGCGGTCGGTGACCCTGCCACCGGGCTGCCGATCGGCGCCACTTCCGCGAATCTCAAGGCCGCCATCGCGGGTGAGACGCACGAGTACACCGACATGTACCCCGGCATGGCGAAGACCGCGCGCGAGGAAGGCTTCGGCGAGATCGCCGACTGGTTCGAGACGCTGGCCAAGGCCGAGCGGTCGCACGCGAACCGCTTCCAGAAGGCGCTCGACAACTTGTGAATCCGGGCGGGGTGAAGTCCGAGGGTAGCCTCGAGGCCCCGACGCGCCACCCCATCGAGTGGCGCAAGCCCGAGTACTACGACGAGGCCGCGCTCCACAAGGAGATGGAGCGCGTCTTCGACATCTGCCATGGCTGCCGCCGCTGCTTCAGCCTGTGCAACTCCTTCCCGACGCTGTTCGATGCGGTGGATGCCTCCGCGACGGGCGAGGTCGACGGACTGGAGAAGCCCGTGTACTGGCAGGTGGTGGATCACTGCTACCTGTGCGACATGTGCTACATGACCAAGTGTCCGTACGTGCCGCCGCATCCCTGGAACGTCGACTTCCCGCACCTGATGCTGCGTGCCAAGGCGCAGAAGAACGCGCGCGGCGGCAACGGCGCGCGCGATCGCCTGCTCTCCGCCACCGACCTGGTCGGCAGCATCGCGGGAATACCGGTGGTCGCGGAGATCGTCAACGCGATGAATGCCACCACCGCCGGCCGCAAGGTGCTCGAAGCGGTGCTCGGGGTCCATCCGGACGCGCCGGTGCCGAAGTATCACTCGCGCACGCTGCGCGCCCGCGCCCGCGGCCGGCTGAAGAAGCTCGAATCCCGGCCCACGCCGGAGACCACCGGCAAGGTCATGCTGTTCGGCACCTGCTACGGCAACCGCAACGAGCCCGATATCGGCCTGGACCTCATCGCCATCCTCGAGCACAACGGGATTCCCGTGGAGCTCACGCCCAGCGAGAAGTGCTGCGGCATGCCCAAGCTCGAGCTGGGCGATCTGCAGGCGGTGGAAGCGCTGAAGCGGCACAACGTGCCGGTGCTGGCCGCGGCCATCGATGCGGGGTTCGACATCATCGCGCCGGTCCCCTCCTGCGTGCTGATGTTCAAGCAGGAACTGCCGCTGCTCTTCGCCGAGGATCCCCAGGTGCTGAAGATCAAGCGGCGCATCTTCGATCCCTTCGAATACCTGATGCTGCGGCACAAGGCCGGGCTCCTGCGCACCGACTTCAGCGCCCAGCTCGGCAAGATCGCCTACCACGTCGCCTGCCACCTGCGGGTGCAGAACATCGGGCTCAAGACCCGTGACGTGCTGCAACTCGTCCCCGGTACGACCGTGGAACCCATCGAACGCTGTTCGGGGCACGATGGCACCTACGGAGTGAAGAGCCGTTTCCGCGAGGTGTCGATGAAGATCGCCAAACCCGTCGTGCAACGCGTGCAGTCCTCCGGCGCCGCGCACTACGCCAGTGACTGCCCGATGGCGGGCCACCAGATCGAGAGCGGCCTTGCGAATGGCGCCGCGCCCGAGCATCCGCTGCGCCTGCTGCGCATGGCCTACGGGCTGTAGGGGAAGGGCTCGTGCAGAAGATCTCGCGGTCGGACCTGCTGTCGCTGGAACAGTACTCGCAGAACCGCAAGGACTTGCGCGAGCAGGTCATCGCGCACAAGAAGAACCGCAACCTGCAGGTCGGACCCAACATGACCTGGTGCTTCGAGGACCGCCTCACCATCCGCTACCAGATCCAGGAGATGCTGCGCGTCGAGCGCATCTTCGAAAGCGAGGGCATCCAGTCGGAGCTCGACGCCTACAATCCGCTCGTGCCCGACGGCAGCAACTGGAAGGCAACGCTGCTCATCGAATATCCCGATCCGGCCGAGCGCGCGCGCCGACTCGCCACTCTCAAGGGCGTGGAGGATCGCTGCTGGGTGCGGGTGAGCGAGCTGTCGCGGGTGTTCGCCATCGCCGATGAGGACCTCGACCGCGAGAACGAGGAGAAGACCTCCTCGGTCCACTTCCTGCGCTTCGAACTCACGCCGGGCATGATCGAGGCGCTGAAGTCCGGCGCCGCGCTCAGCGTGGGGGTGGACCACGCCGGCTATCGCGCCGATGTCAGTCCCGTGCCGGAAGCCGTGCGGGCCAGCCTGCTGCAGGACCTGGACTGAATTACGTCAAATCCGGCGGTCGGTGAAAACCCGCCGCTGGTCTGGCCGGGGCGATCCCACTTTCCCGAGTCGTGAGCCGCGTCACACGGCGGGCAGGGGCCGTCGGGGGGATTTTGGATAACATCCTTCCCCACGGAAATCCCTCATGAAAGCAACCGCATCCAGGATCCTCGCCATCGCTTTCTGCAGCGCCAGCGTCGCGCTGCTGGTGGCGTGCGCCGAGAAGCCGCTGCCGCCCCTGTCGGTGGAGGAACTGATCGCCGATCCGGTGATGCTCGACGGCGTCCTGATGAAGTGCAACGCCGCCGCCACGTCCCAGCGGCCTTCCATCGAATGCAAGAATGCGCGCGTCGCGGTGGACCGCATCGCCCGGCAGCGCGAGCAGCAGGAGATCGCGAAGAGCGAGGCCGCCTTCGAGCGCAACCGCGAACGCCTGCGCCAGCAGCAGGACACCCTGCGACGTCAGCAGGAAGAGGCGAAGAAGGTGGATCCGTACAAGCTGCCGCTGATCCCGCCCGCCGACCCGGCGGCACCGCCGCCCGCCACCGCCAATAACTAGCGCGACTGCCCGGCACGCGATCCCGCCAGGGGCCTTGCGTGCCGTGGTTGGTTCACCAGCCATCGCCCGCGCATCCACCCCCTCCGCAGGCGCCGGCGCCGCAGGCCGGCAGGTCGCAGGCGCCGCTGGCACAGGGTGGATCGCTCATCCCCGCACCCGAGCCGATGAAGCTGGCGGAGATGAGCTTTTCCACCGGCGCGGCCGGATCGGTGCGTCCCGGAGCGATGCCCGCCCGCGCACAGAGCTCACCCCAGTTCTGCATCCTTTCCGAGAGGCGATGCGAGACCTCGACCATTCGGCCGTTGGCTTCACAGCGGTATTCATACGTGGGCATGCGTGCATCCTTCGATTCGATCAACTGGTGGAGAATTCCTCGGGCCAGGCCGTGGGGCGGTGACTGCGCACGTCCACGGCACTGACCTTCGCCGCCCGCGGGCCCTGCCACAGCCACGCGACGAAGGTCTCGACGGCATCCGGTTCGCCGCAGACCAGCACCTCGACGCGGCCGTCCAGGAGGTTGCGGGCATGGCCCGTGACCTGCAACTCCCGAGCGCGCGCCTGCGCACTGGCGCGATAGTACACGCCCTGCACCCGCCCGCTGACGATGCACAGCTTCGAGATCATGCTCCGCTTCCCGCAGGATCCGCGCCCGGGGTGCCGGCCGCGGCGCTCACCGCTCCCCGGCGGTCATCCTCCGGGCATCATTGCGGCAGCAGGTCAAACAGCAACTCGACGGGCGAGGCGTGGGTGGATGCCGCCACGCTTTCCAGCGTATCACGCTCGGACCCCACGGCGAACCCGCGCCGGCGCAGCTCCGCCTGCAGTGCCTGCGGCGTCATCTTCAGGAGCGGGGAAAGATCGGTGAGCGGGGCGTGGGTCAAGGCCCCGATCGCGCGCATCGGCGGGGAGACGTGCTCGCCCTCCATCGTCGCCGTCCAGGCGAATGCCGCGGCGGCCACGAGCGAGGCGAGCAGCGGGAGCCACAGCAGGCGCCGCCGCAGGTAGAGCAGCAGGGCCGCCCAGTTCTTCCACACGTGCAGGGCGAAGGGCGCGAGCAGGAGGATGCTCAGCCATTCGTGCATCTCATGGAACAGGCCCTGCCCCACGTGCAGGAACAGGAATACCCCGGAGATGGCCGAGACGAGGAAGAGCCCGAGCGTCAGGGGTGTTGCGTATCGATTGAGGAATGCCGGCATGTCGACTTCGCGCGGTTGCAGGAACGAGGGCTTGGATCGTGCCGTGCGCGCGCCGGTTCCCGGCATACGGGATTCCTCTTAGCCACCCAGCCAGCGCGCGAGATCCAGCCCGGCGGCCCCGGGAATTCGCTTGCGCTGGAACTCCTCGGCGCGGCCCCAGGGCCAGGTGGCGTCCAGCGCCAGGCGCCCCCAGTGATCCTTGTGCGGATCACGGTAGAAGCCGGGAATCCGCTCGAGCACCATCGCGCGCTGGTCAGCCGGTCCGCGGGTGAGGAATGCCCACATCACATCGTCGAGATCGCGGATGTCGACGTCCTCGTCCACCACGATGCACACCTTGTTGAAGTCCATGTTCGAGCCCATCGCGGCGAGCAGGCGTGCCTGCCGTGGCCCTCGTACTGCTGGCGGATCCTGATGATGCTGATCATGCAGTTCGGACGCGTGGAGACATCGATCACCCCACGGACCGCGCGCGAGACATGCTCGTACACTCGCGCCGCGGTGGCGCCTCGAGCAGGCGCAGGTCCTCGGCCGAGCCACAGTTGATCGAGTGGAACAGGGCATCGCTGCGCAGGGTCACGCCCAGCACCTCGAAGACATGGTTGGGCTGTTGCGGCACATAGGCGCCCAGGAACTCGCCGAACGGTCCCTCGGCGCGCCGCACCCCGGGCAGGAAACGGCCCTCGATGACGATCTGCGCCTCCACCGGCACCTCGAGGTCGATGTGCCGGCAGCGGCGCATGGGCAATGGCGCCCCGGAGAGCCGCGCCGCCAGTTCCAGTTCGTTCGCATCGTAGGGCAGCGAATACCCGGCGGTGAGGAAGAAGGCGGGGGGCACGCCGATGAGCAGCGCCGCCTCCAGCGCCTGTCCCTGCTGCTCGGCCTTCTGCTGATAGCGCGCGAGGTCGTGCGAGGAACCCAGCCGGACCCGCAGCTCGCGATCATCGATGAGCATCGAGCGGTGGAAGGACAGGTTGGGCGCGCCGCTGTCGGGTTCGCGGGCGAGGTAGATGGCGGAAGTGAAATAGGGCCCCGCATCCTTCTCGTGGTAGGTGATCTGCGGCAGGCGGCTGATCGCGCCCTCCTCAAGATCCGAAGGCTCGGCGGTGGTGGTCGTGACCGGGTGCGACAGCGGACGCTGCAGGATGTCGAGCCAGGTGCGGCAGAAGGTGTCCGGCTGTGCGCCGATGAGGCGGCACAGCCGCTCGTGGCTGCCGTAGAGGTTGCTGACGACGGGGAGCTGGGTGCCCTTGACCCGCTCGAAGAGCACGGCGCGCCCATCGGCCTCCTGGATGCGCTGGGTGATGGCGGCCAGCTCGAATCGCGGATCGACCTCGGCTTTCACCACCGCGAGCTCCGCGTCACGCCGCAGGCGTTCAACCAGTTCGCGCATCGACCTGTTCTCCCCGTGCGTATCGACGCATGCCAAGCTGCAGTGTACAGGCCACTGCGATGGCCGCGGCGCCGGCCTGCAGCGCCGGCCCATAGCTGCCGGTGGCGGCGAAGGCGCGCGCCATGAGGTAGGGACCCGCGGCCGCGCCGAGCAGGTAGGCGCCCAGCAGCAGTCCGTACAGGCGACCGAAGCAGGCGAGTCCGAAATAACGCCCCGTCAGGTAGCCCAGGATGTCGTTCTCCGCGCCCAGCGACAGCCCGACGGTCACCGCCGCGAGGACGATGCCGGTGTTGCCGGCGCCGTCCACCAGCCACAGCAGGGCGACGGCGGCCGTGGCGAAGCAGGCCATGGCGAGGTGCGGCGCGAACACGCGATCCAGCAGGGCGCCGATCAGCAGCCGGCCCGGGAACGAGCCCACGCCGATGGCCGACAGCATCAGCGCGGCCTGGGCGGCGCTCATGCCGCGGTCGGTGAGCAAGGGCACGAGCTGCGACTGCACGCCGTTCAGGGCCATCGACATCAGCACGAAGGTGCCGGCGAGCAGCCACAGTTCACGGCTGCGAAGCGCGGCGCGGAGCGAGGTGGGCGATGGCCGCGGCTCCCGTGGCGCCGGCGGCTCCCGCGAATCCTGCGGTTCACGCGAAGCCTGCGGCTCCCGCGGCGAATCGTGCAGCAGCAACGCGGACACCGGCAGCGCCACGCCGACGGCCAGGAGGCCCAGGCCCGCGTATGCCCCTCGCCAGCCCCAGCTCGCGATCATCCACTGGGTCAGCGGCGGCACGAACAGGTAGCCGATGCCATAGCCGGCCATGCAGGCGCCGATCGCAAGGCCCCGGCCGCGGTCGAACCAGGCACACAGGGCACGCACGAAGGTCAGGCTCTGCGCGCCCGCGCTCAGCACGGCGATGCAGCCATAGGAGAGCGCCAGCATCGATGTCGAGCCGGCATTGCGCGGCAGCAGGGCCAGGGCGAGGCCGTAACCGAGGATGGAGGGCAGGGCGACACGCCGTGGTCCGACACGATCCACCAGCCAGCCCGCCGCGGGCAGCGCCACGATGAGCAGGCCGAGGAAGCCGCTCAGGGCGGCGGTGATGCCCGCCCGCGGCCAATGATGTTCCTGCTCCAGGGCGCGGATGAACAGGCCGAAGGGAACGTTGATGAGCGTGGCGGGGCTGATGGCCGCGCCCACCACGCTCGCGATGAGCACCTGCCAGCCATGAGGCAAGCCGCCTCGCATGCTCAATGCGAGGGCGGCGCGCAGAGGAAGTTGCGGGCCTCGTTGCCGCTGCCCTGGCCACGATAGCGGGCGACCTGCGGATAGGGACACAGCGGCTGCGTGCGCAGCGTGCGTCCGCCTTCGATGCGGCTGGCCACCAGTGCGCCGGGAGCCTCGCCCCGTTCCACCCAGGCGATCAGGGCCGCCATGCCATCGAAGCGGTCCACGCCCAGCCCACCGCGGCAGTGGAACATGCCGGGCACCATGTACAAGCGGGCGAAGCTCTCGCGCCGGGGAGTGATGCGCTCGAAGTAGTGCACGGTGGTCAACGGATTCACCCCGGTGTCGGCCCAGCCGTGATACAGGATGAGCTTGCCGCCCCGGGCCTCGAACCTCGACAGGTCCGGATCCTTCGCATCCAGGAGCCTCGACATGGCCGCGAGCCGTGGCAGGTCGCGCGCCGGATCGAAGCGGGTGATGTCCATGTCCGGCCGGTCCTCGGCGAAGGCCAGATACTTGAGCCAGGCCTCGACGTTGCCGCGCTGCTGCGAGGCGCCGTGGGAGTCGGGGATCAGCCGCGTGGCCCAGCCGGATTCCTCGCCCGCCGCCTCGAAGCCGGCGCCCTGGTACGTTCGGCCCCAGGCCTCGGATCCCACCGGGACGCCGGGGGCCAGCGTGCGCCCGGCCACCACCGTGCCTGCATAGACACGGCTGAAGGCGTCGATCTCGCGGTCGCTGAAGCCCGCGCCCGCCAGGTCGCGGCGCGGCTCGAAGTGGATGGCCTGGGGATCCTGGATGATGCCATCGGCCAGTCCGTCGGCGGCGTCGAAGCGCGAGAGGATCCGGCGGGACAGGCGCTTCACGGCGTCCGTCGTGAGCGGTGCCTCGAGCACCGCCATCTGGTTGTTCCAGCCGTAGACCTGCAGCTCCACGAAATCGAACACCGGCGCTCCGCCGAGCAGGCCGTCGAAGTCCTCGGGGAACCGCTGGGCTTCCTTGAGTGCCTGGCCGCCGCCGGTGGAGCAGCCATCGAAGTAGCTGCGATGTGGCGGGGCGCCGAAGCGCCGGCGCAGCAGTTCGCGCGCGGCAAGGGTGCTCGCGTGCAGGCCTCGCAGGCCGTAGTCGAGCTTGCGGTCCAGGCGGCCGCGCGCCCAGTCCGCGCCGGGTTCGCGCAGGCGGTCGTGCCCGAGGTTGCTGAACAGCGTCGCGAATCCGAGCCCGGTCGCACGCGAGCGCTCGGCCTGCGCATGCTCGCCCGTGACGGATTCCCCGCCATAGCCGCCATTGCCGATCGCGTACAGCCGCCCGTTCCAGGCTTCCGGCATCTCCAGCATGAACTCGAGTTCCGGCAGCAGCACGCCGTGCACGCGACACACCTCGGGCCGGTCCGCCGCGGGTTCTGCGCTGATGATGGTCACCGTGGCATCGCCCGCCGACAGCAACGCCGTGCAGGGCAGGGCCGCCCGGGTGCGAGGCTGCGCCTCGAGCCAGCTGAGGATCGAGGCATCGGTGAGGCTCGAGCCGTTGGACTGCGCGAGCGCGGGGGGCATCCAGGCCCACGGGACGAAGAGCGCGATGCACAGGCGAAGCGCCGCCCGGCCGCGGCGGGCCCGCGCGCCGCCGCGGTGCTCACTCATCGGCGTCCGGAGGCCGGCCGTCGGACTGCGCACCCCAGGGCGGCACCAGCGAATGGGGCACCCGCAGGTGATCGAGGATGCGGGCGACGATGAAATCGACGACCTCCTGCACGCTGCGCGGCCGGTGGTAATAGCCCGGGTTGGCCGCGAGCATCAACGCGCCGAGTTCGGCGAGCCGCAGCATGTTGCGCAGGTGGATGGGCGAGAAGGGCGTCTCCCGGGGCACCAGGATGAGCAGCCGCCGCTCCTTCAGCACCACGTCGGCCGAGCGGGTGATCAGGTCATCGCTGCTGCCCTGCGCGATCGCGGACAGCGTGCCCATGGTGCAGGGGCACACGACCATCGCCTGCGGAGCGCCGCTCCCGCTGGCCGTCGGCGCCGTCCATTCCTGCGGCCCGAACACCTGCAGTTGGCCCGGGGCCGCGCCGAACGTTTCCGACAGGAAGCGCTCGGCCTTGCCGCTCTGGGCGGGCATGACGATGTCCAGCTCGTGGCTGAAGACGGCCCGCGCGGCCTTGGACACCATGACGTACAGGCGCACGTCGGCCCTGACCAGCAGCTCGAGCAGGCGCAAGGCGTACTGCATGCCCGAAGCGCCGGTGAGGGCGACGGCGACGGGGCTCATCGGGCCGGCAGGTGGGGGCGGGTGGATGTCCGTCGGCGGCATGCGTGGCGTCGAGTATAGCCTCAAGAGCCTGCGCTGCATTCGACGCGGCGCCGGCCATGCGATTACGATGCCTGCGGCAGGGGTCGCGCGTAGGGAGCATGGGGCATGGTTGAATTCACGGTCGAGCCGGCTCGCCTGGCCCTGCTGACCATCGACCTGCAGCGCTGCTTCGTGAGCGAGACGCCGCTGGCCACCGCCTCGGGGCTGTCCTTGATCCACAGGCTCAATCCGCTGGTGGCGCTGTGCCGCCGCGCCGGCATCCTCATCGTGCACGTGAGCCACGTGCTGCGCCCCGACGGATCGGATGCGGGCGTGCTCGCGCAGATCGCCCCGGTCGTGCGCCAGGGGGTCATCGCGAAGGGCTCCGCCGCCGCCTCGCTCCATCCGGCGCTCGATGTGCAGCAGGGCGATGTGCTGCTCGACAAGCCGCGCTTCGGGGCCTTCCACGGCACGGACCTCGAGCGGCTGCTGCGATCGCGCGGCATCGACTCGGTCGTCATCGGCGGCATCGCCACGAGCGTGTGCTGCGAAACCACGGCGCGCGAGGCGACGGTGCGCGATTTCCGCCTCTTCTTCCTGAGCGATGGCACCACCAATGCCGGCGCCGGGGATCTTTCGCCGCAGGAGGTGATCCAGGCGACCTGCGCCACCCTCGGCCGCGCGTTCGGCGAGGTGCTGAGCATCGATCGCCTGAGCGAGCGTATCCGCGCCGCCGCGGGAATGGCCGGTTGAACGCCGGCACCGAGCGCGGCCGGCAGATCGGCCGATGGGCCCTCACCGGACTCATGATCAACAGCATCATCGGCAGCGGCGTGTTCGGCGTGCCCGGGGAACTCGCGCACCTGCTCGGCACCGCGAGCCCGCTGGCCTGCATCGCGGCGGGCCTGGCGGTGGCGGTGATCATCGCCTGCTTCCTCGAGGTGGGATCGCAGTTCTCCGAGTCGGGTGGACCGTACCTGTATGTGCGCACGGCCTATGGCCGGCTGGCCGGCATCCAGGTCGCCTGGTTCACCGCGCTCACCCCGCTGGCCGCCGCCGCGGCGCAGGCCAACCTCTTCGCCAGCTACCTGGAAGGGTTCCTGCCCACGGTGCCGCGGTGGCTTGTGATCGTGGCGGTGGTGCTGCTGCCGCTGGCCGCGAACCTCATCGGCCTGCGCGAGGGCAAGCGCCTGGCGACGGTCCTGGTCATCGCCAAGCTGGTTCCCCTGCTGGCGCTGATCGCCGCGGGCCTGGCCCATCCGCAGGCGGCCGTGGCGGCATCCCGCGCCGCGCCGGGGATGCAGGCCTGGCTCGGTGCCGTGCTGCTGGCCGTGTTCAGTTTCGGCGGGTTCGAGAATGCACTGGCAGCCACGGGGGTGGTCGACCGGCCGCGGCAGTCGGTGCCCTTCGCCCTGGCGGTGAGCCTGGCGGTCTGCATCGCGATCAACACCCTGATCCAGTGGGTCGTCGCGAGGACGCTCGACCCGGCACTGGCCCCGAGCCGGCCGCTGGCGGCGGCTGCTTCCGTGCTGATCGGCGCCCAAGGGGCCTCGCTGATCGCCATCGCGGCCCTGGTCTCCACCAGCGGGGCGATCTCCGCGACCGTGCTCGCCATCCCGCGCCTGCTGGTGGCCCTGGCCCAGGGCGGGGACTTCCCGAGGCTGTTCGCGCGGCAGCGCGCCGATGGAACGCCGGTGGTCGCGATGCTCACGGTCGTCGCCGTCGTGCTGCTGCTCGGTTTGACCGGCACGTTCAAGTGGGCACTGGCCGTCACCGCCGGATCGATGGCGATCTTCGCCGGCGCGGTCTGCGCGGCCCTGCCGCGGCTGCGCCGCCTGCAGCCGCAGGCCATCCGCCTGCGCGTGCCCGCCGGGGTGCCGCTGGCGGTGGCGGGCGTGGGTATCGCGATCGTGCTGCTGCTGCAGCTCGAGGCGACGGAAGCAGGCCTGCTGCTCGTCACCGTGGCGCTGGCCGGCATCAACGGCTGGCTGGCGTTGCGCGCGTCCCGCCGGACCGTCGCGGATCACGCGCCGCGATGATACGCTCGCAGCGCTCATGGGGACCCTGATGTCACGACGGCGAGCACGACCGATCTCCGCCACCGATGCGGCCGCGCTGGTGAAATCCGGGGACTGGCTGGACTACGGCGCGGCGCTGGGCCAGCCGGATGCCTTCGATGCGGCGCTCGCCGCGCGGCGCGATGAGCTTCATGACGTACGCATCCGCGGGTGCCTTGCGGTCCGGCCGCGCGCGGTGCTGGAATGCGACCCGGAGCGGCGGCACTTCCAGTGGTACAGCTGGCATTTCAGCGGCTACGAACGCCGCAAGCACGATGAGGGCCTGTGCCACTACATCCCGTGCAACCTCGGCGAGATCCCGGACTACTACCGCCGCTTCATCGATCCGGTCGACGTGCTGATCCTCAAGGCGCGACCCGCCGATGCACAGGGCGTGTTCAACTTCGGTCCCACTCATCTGTGGCTGCGCGCCATCGCCGAGCGCGCCCGGCTGGTCATCGTCGAGACCAACGAGTCCGTGCCGCACGTGGAGGGGGATCGTCCCGGGCTGTCGGTGGAGGAGGTCGACTACGTGATCGAGGGCGATGGCGTGCCATTGACCGAGATGCCGAATGTGCCGCCCGGCGAGGTGGATCGCGCGGTGGCACGCCACATCATCGGCGAGATCGGCGATGGCGCCTGCCTGCAGGTGGGCATCGGCACCATGCCCAATGCCGTCACCTCGCTCCTGGCGCAGAGCGGCGTGCGCGACCTCGGGGTCCACACGGAGATGCTCACCGAGGGCATCATCGACCTGTACCAGCGCGGCATGGTCACCGGCGCCCGCAAGACGCTCGACCCGGGGCTCCTGACCTGCAGCTTCGGATTCGGCACCGCGCGCTTCTACTCGGCGCTGCACGAGAACCGCGATTTCAGTTTCCAGCCGGTCGAGCAGACCAATCTGCCCGACCGCATCATGCGCAATGACAATGTGGTGTCGATCAACAACACCACCCAGGTGGACCTGCAGGGACAGGCCTGTTCGGAGTCCTCGGGCCACCGGCACATCAGCGGCACGGGCGGGCAGCTCCAGTTCGTGCGGGGCGCCTATGGTTCGCGCGGCGGAAAGTCCTTCATCTGCCTGTCATCGACCTACGAGCGCAAGGGTGTGCGCCGCAGCCGCATCGTGCTGGAGCCGACGCCCGGGAACATCGTCACGACGCCGCGCACCGACATGATGTACGTGGTGACGGAGTTCGGCATCGCGAACCTCAAGGGTCGATCGGTGTGCGAGCGCGCGCACGCGATGATCGGCCTCGCGCACCCGGATTTCCGCGAGGAGCTGTCGGCGTCCGCGCGCGAGCGGGGCCTGATCCCGAAGAACGTGTACTGAGGAAGCCTGCCCAGTGTCGGGATACTAGGCCCGGAGCGGCAACCGCACGTCGATCACGCAGCCGGCATCATCGCCCGAGCGGATCGAGAACACGCCGCCCTCGAGCGCGATGCGCTCGCGCAGCCCGAACAGTCCGGAGCCGCTGTGCTGTTGCGACAGGATGCTGGCCGGCGCGAATCCGCGGCCATCGTCGCTGACGGCAATCTGCAGCACCGCATCGCCCGCGCAGACGACGATGGCGATGTGCTTCGGCCGGGCGTGGCGAATGGCGTTGCGCGCGAGCTCGCTCACCACGCGGAACGCGAGGCGCCGGACCGGCAACGGCAGCGCCTGCAGCGGGCCGGAGTGCTCGAAGGTCAGCCGGGCGTCACTGTCGCGCCGCAGGTGCCCGAGGAGGGAATCGATGACCGGCGCGAGGCCCAGGTCCTCCAGCCCCTGCGGGCCGAGATCGCGCATCGCATCCTCCGCGTGGTCCTGCGCGTCGGACACGGTCTGCAGCGCCTCATCGAGCGCCCGTATCACCTCGTCCGGCAGCGAGCGCCGGTCGAGCGCATTCAGCGCGAAGCGCACGCCGATCAGTGACTGGGCGATGCCTTCCCGCACCGCGCTCGCCGACTCGCCCCGCCGGTCTTCCTCGCCGGCCGCGAGCTGCCGCGCATACCGGCGCAACTGCTGCTCGGCGAGCCGGCGCGAGTTGTGCGCGATCGACAGCAGGATGAGCCCGAACAGCGGCAGGAGTGCCGTGATCTGCATGGCGAGGATGTCCTGCGTGTCGGCGGCGGTCGCGGGGCCGGCGTGGCGGAAGACATCGATGCAGTAGGCTCCCGCCACGACGAAATAGACCGGGAGGACCAGCGAGACGACCCGCAGGGGAAAGCGCATCGCGAGAGCCGCCAGCATCGTCAGGGCGAGGAACACGCCGATCATGCCCTGCAGCGGGAACTGGTGCTGCAGGCCGAAGGCGGTGGCGCAGGCGAGCGCGAGGCTGAGCAGCGCGAGTTCACGCGCGCGGCTCCGCGTCTTGAGGGCGCAGCCATGGCTGTGCAGCCACCAGATCATCAGCGGCAGGGTGACCAGCGGCTGGCCGAGGAACTGCATCAGGACGCGAAGTCCGAGGGCCGCGGGCCACGGTGGGTCGTCCACCGGCGTGCCCATCGTCCAGAGCAGCGCGCCTGCGACCAGCGCGCCGAAGAGGCAGGGGAGCAGGGCGATGACCAGGCGCATCTCGAGTTGCGGCTGCAGGCGCTCGAATGCCAGCCGCAGCAGCAGCCCCGCCACGATGCCGTCGATGGTGTTTGCCGTGACGATCATCAGGGCCGTGCCCGCCGTCGCGCCCGGCCCCAGCAGCGGGGGCAGGAGCCAGCCGGCCAGATCGCCCAGCCACGCCCCGATGATCAGGCTGGCGAACAGCCGGCGCGGGAACAGCGCGAGCGCGGAAAGCAGCAGGCCGGGCATCAGCGCGAGGAAGGGAAGGCGGAGTGGCGCCGGGATCCACAGCACCTGCTCCAGCACGCCGCAGAGCCAGGCAAGCGCGGCAATGCCCGAAAACGCATGGGAGGGTCGCGCCGCCATCCAATGGAAGCCGGCCGCCACCCGCCGCCCCGCCGCGGACGGCGGGAGCGAGGTCAGCTCACGAATACCGGGCGTCTTCAGCCCTTCATGGTCCCCCATGGTGGCGGATACATTGCACCGCGGCCCGCGACCGCGCAATGGTCTGTGGATGGCGACGCCGCCGGCGCCTCCCTCGAGGGCCTACTTCGGGGGCTCCTGCCCGGCCTGTGAGTCTTCCATCGGGAAGGTCTGCGCCGGCGCCGGCGGTGTGGCTGGCGTGGCCGGAGCCGCCGGGGCGGGAGCTGCTCCCCCTGATGCGGCCGGCGGCGGGGCGCCGGCCGGCACCTCCGCCTGCGGGGCGGGCGAGGAACGCACGCTGGTACGGGTCACCTGGGCCAGGCGGTCGAGGAACCGCTGTCCCGCGGCCGGCGGGGCCGGGGACTGGCCGGAGAAGATCTCGCTGGCGGAGACACCGCTCTTGCCATAGAAGGCGGCGTTGGACTTCTTGTCGATGCTGAGCACCGTCCCGTCGAGGGCCGCGCCGGCGAACAGTCCCCGCGAGCGGGCGTAGGAGTAGATCTCCGAGTCGAAGTTCAGGTCTGTCCCGGCCGAACCCGACCGGCCCACCGGACCCGCGGCCACCGAGGCGTTGGCGCCCAGGGTCATCTTGCCGCCGGTGATGCCTTCGATGCCGGACTTGGTGGTGAACACCAGCACGATGTCCGAGGACTGCACGCCGATCATGAAGCCAAGGTTGCCGCCCGTCAGGGTGATGAACGAGGGATTGCTCCAGGGCGCATCGAGCTTGTCGCGCACCATCAGCACGCCCTTGCCGCGGCTGCCGCCCACCGGCGTGAGACCCACCTTGACGACGTCGGGAATGATGGCGATGCCATAGGCGCGCGACAGCAGCAGGTCGGGGAGACGCTGGTCGGGCATGCCCTGCACGTCCTCGAGCACCTCGGTGGCGGTGAGCAGCCGACCTTCCTCGCGGGCGCTGGCCGTCGCCGTCGCGCAAGCGGCCAGCGACAACGACGCGACGATGAAGGCCTGGAACCAGGAACGGGTGGATGCAATCATGCGTTCTCCTGCGTGTGCCGACGCTCCTGCAGTGGGACTGCGCCGCGAGCGGTCAAGTTCCGCAAGCTTAGCGCGAGTTGAGCACGGCGAGAACCCGTGCGGCGTCGGCGTCGCGATGATGCAGGCGATAGTACTCGGCAAGATAGCGCGTGGCCTGCTGGACGGCCGGGTTGCGCGGCCCGAGAGCGCGCAGCAGCCGCGCCTGTGAGTCGAGCAGGAGCGGCGTTCCGGTCTGCTCGTCACCACTGCGGATCATGCTCCAGCCGAGACTGGCCTCGGCGCGGTCCGCGCGCCAGCTTTCGTTGCCGGCGAGCCGGCGCGACAGATCAACGCGCTGCGCAGTTCGGTGCCGGCCGCGGCGAACTGCTCGCGGGCGATCAGGATGTCGCCCAGGAGCTGGCGCGTGGATGCCACGTACAGGTGTTCGGGCGGAAGGCTGCTCGCGTAGATGTCCAGCGCCTCGCGCGCTTGCGACTCGGCGGCGGAGGGATCGCCCGCCTTCAGGTACAGGCTGGCCAGATAGTCGAGGCGATAGCCGACGATGTAGTGCCGGGGCCCGAGGCGCTGCCGGGTCAGTGCCAGGGCCTCGTTCATGGTGCCGATGCTGCGCCGGAACTCCCCGCGTCAGCTCGTACAGGTTGGCGAGGTTCTCCAGCGTCTGGGCGACGCGCTGATGCGTGGGGCCGAACACCCGCCGCTCCACTTCCAGCGCCTCGTTCAGCATGGGCTCGGCCTCGGCATACTTGCTTCGCTGGATCAGGATGTTGCCAAGATTTGCCAGCGCGATTGCGTAATCCGGGTGATCGCGCGACAGCGTCGCCTGGACGATTTCCAGCGCATCGCGCTGGTACTTCTCGGCGCCGGCGAGGTCATCGCGCCATTGCGCCGTGGTTGCGAGTCCAGCCAGCGCGCTGGCGACCTCCGGCCGTTCGATGCCAAGAACGTTGCGATAGAGCGATAGCGCCTGCTGGAAGTACTCGGTTGCCTGCTCCGGTTTGCTGCGCCCGTCGAGCGAGATGGTGCCGAGCTGCATGAGGATGTCGGCGGTCTGGCGGGTGGCGGTGAGGCCGGGCTGGCGCGACAGCGCCAGTGCCTGGTTGAGATAGCCTTCGGCCGAGGTGAGGTTGCCGGTGTCGGCCAGGGCCTGCGCGAGGTTGGCGAGCGCGGCGGCGACCTGCGACGGATTGGGCGGATTGGCGTTGCGGCGGATCGCGAGCGCCTGCTCGAACAGCGGCACGGCGCGCATCGCCAGCCCCTGGCGCCGGTAGGCGAGGCCGATGCTCTCGAGCAGCTCGGCGCGCACTTCGGGTTGCTCGTCGAGGTTCTCGAGGATGCGGGCCGCACCGCGGTCCAGCAGCTCGCGCGCCGTCACCTCGTGGCCCTGGGCGTTGAAGGGATCGGCCTGCGAGAAGACATCCACCAGGAAGCTCGAGACCTGCTGCGCCCGGTCGCGCTCCCGCGCCGTGGCCTCGCGCGCCATCTCGATGCGATGGTTCTGCCAGAGCGTGACGCCGGCCACGGCCGCCATGCCGATCACCAGGCCAGCGACGATGCTCACGCCCAGGAAGTGCCTGCGCAGGAACTTGGCCGAGTTGTAGCGCCAGTCACCCTGCCGGGCGATCACCGGCTCGGCGCCCAGGTGGCGGGTGATGTCCTCCGCCAGCGCCTGTGCCGAGGCGTAGCGCCGGTCCGGCTCCTTGCGCATGGCCATGGCGATGATCGCGTCGAGATCACCAGACAGGCGCGCGCGCAGGCGTTCGGGGGAGAGTCCGCGCCGGTCGGAGATGCGTTGGCGGTCCAGCTCAGATTCGCCGGTGAGCTTCGCCGTCACGGCTTGGCTGGCGCGCACCGGGTCGTCCATGCAGATGGCGCGCTCGAGCTGGAGCTGGCTGTAGCTCGCCAACCGGTAGGGCGGGCGGCCGGACAGTAGCTGGTACAGCAGCACGCCCAGCGCGTAGATGTCGGTGGCCGTGGTGATCGGGCGTCCGAGCACCTGCTCGGGCGCCGCATTCTCGGGCGTCAGCACCCGCTCCTGCAACCGGGTCACGGGCAGGGTGTGAGAGATGCTCTCGGGCGCGAGGAGCTTCGCGATGCCGAAGTCCAGCAGCTTGGGGCTGCCCTCGCGGTTCACCAGGATGTTGCCGGGCTTGAGGTCGCGGTGGACGATCAGGTTGCGATGCGCATACTGCACGGCCTCGCAGATCTTGACGAACAGCTCGAGTCGTTCCCGCACGAACAGCGTGCGCGAATCGCAGTACTGCAGCACGTCCTCGCCGGCCACGTGCTCCATCACGATGTACGGCGTGCCATCCTCCAGGTCGCCGCTGTCGATGAGCCGCGCGATGCACGGATGCTCGAGCTTGGCGAGGATGTGGCGCTCGCTGTGCAGGCGGTTGCGCATGCGCGGATGGAGCGTGGCGTGGTGCAGCACCTTGATCGCCACGACCTGCTGGAACTGCGGGTCGGAGCGTTCCGCCGCGTACACGGTGCTGGTGCCGCCGTGGCCGAGGACCGAGGTGATGCGGTAGGGGCCGACGCGCGTGCCGATGAGCCGGTCGGCATGCTGCTCGAGCAGGTCGCCCGCCGCCGCCCCGATGGCCGACTGCAGCGGGACATCGCCCACCTCGTCCATCGACAGCAATGCCTCCACCGACGCCTTGAGTTCCGGATCCGACCGGCCGATGCGCTCCAGCGTCTCGGCCCGGTGCGAAGGCCCGGCCTCGACCACCTGCTCGAACAGGGCCCGTACCTCGCGCCAGCGTGCGTGCGGGACCGTCATGGCTGGCGTCCCATCAGGTAATCGAGCAGCCAGGCCCGCGCCAGGCGGATATCCCGGTGCACGGTGGCCGCCGAGGAGCCCAGAGCCATGGCGATCTGGTCGTAGGTGAACTCACCGAAGTAGTGCAGCTCCAGCACCTGGGCCAGCCGCGGCTCGATCTGCGTGAGCTGCTCCAGGGCATGGTCCAGGTCGACGATGTCGAAGCTGGCGTCGTACCGGGCCCCCAGTTCATCGTCCAGCGGCACCTGGCGTGCGGCGCCGAAGCGCTTGTCACGGCCGCGGCCCCGGGCATGGTCGACCAGCACCCAGCGCATCAACCTCGAGGCCAGCGCGAAGAAATGCGTGCGGTCCTGCAGGGGGACCTCGGACTGGATCAGCCGCAGGAAGGCCTCATGCACCACCGCCGTGGCCTGCAGGGTGTGGCTGCCCCGTTCGCCTCGCATGTAGCGGTGGGCGAGCCGTCGCAACTCGTCGTAGACCAGCGGTGTGAGTTCCCTGAGCGCGTCCTCGTGGCCGGTCCGCCAGTCGCTCAGGAGCTGGGTGAACTTGCCCTTGGGAGCAATCATCAGCGGGCCCTCAGGCCTCCACCTGGCGGATGGACACTGCGGAAACGCCGCATTCCGTGAGGGCGATCACACTTGATTGGCGCTTTACCCCAAGCGCCGCGAGTTCGCGGTGCGCAAACCAAGTCCATCAACCCTCAGGAAGACCAGGAGAAAACGTAATGAATCTCAAGTTCGCCTCTCTGTCCGCGGCAGCAGCGTTATCTTGCGCAGCATTTGCCACGGACGCCAGTGCGGGGGCCACAGCTTTCGACATGCAGCCCTCCCACCCGCCGCGTTTCGCGGTGCAGGACATGCAGCCCTCCCATCCGCCTCGCTTCGCGGTGCAGGACCTGGAGCCGGCGCACCCGCCGCGCTTCGCGGTGGGACATGCAGCCCTCCCACCCGCCGCGCTTCGCAGGCCGGACATGGGCCACTCCACCGCCACGCTTCGCGGTGCAGGACCTGGAGCCGGCGCACCCGCCGCGCTTCGCGGTGCAGGACGTGGAGCCGGCCCATCCGCCGCGAGCGTTCTGAATGAAAAGGAGTCGACCATGCAACGGCGTAAGCTGATCATGTCAGGTGCGGCCATCCTGGTATTCGGCGTTTCCTTCGCTGCGCAAAGAACGGCGGAGAATGCTGACCGCGGCCAGGGTTCCGGCTCTCCGGACATGATGAAGTGGCGACCTGGGAGTGTCATCCCGATGTCGGCCTATGAACGCGGAGGTGATGCCGCGGGTCCGCCACGTTGAACGTGTTGCAATTTCCGCGGGACTGGCCGAGCGCCGGTCCCGCGGGTCTTTCCCGCTCGAGAGTCCGCATCACTTCCGGCAGCGATGCCGGCGGCCGGCCCGCCGGGCGGTGATCAGAAGAACATCGAAGCGTAGACCTGCATCACGTTGGCGTGGAAGCGGTACAGCGGCTCGGAGCCGGCCGCGAAGCCATCCAGCGATTCCAGTAGTCCTTGATGTTCGCGGAAGTCGTCGTAGCGGAACGAGATCCGGCTGAGATCCAGCGTCACCGTGCCACGCTTGAAGAACTTCCAGCCATCGGGCAGGAAGGCATAAGTGACCTTCGCACCGATGGTGGTGTTCTTCGAGGCCGCCAGGTCCTTGTCCCGGCCGATGAAATTGAACGCATCGCGTCGCGGAAACAGGTCGGAATAGAAGTTGGCGTGACCCTGCTTGTACAGGCGCACGCGCCCCTCGATGATCCAGCGGTTGCCCAAGGGATGGGTGTAGCCCAGCTCGAAAGTGTTGCCGCGGATGCCCCAGGTGTCGGTGAAGAAGCGGTAGGAGGCGCTGGCGGCGGCACGATACCAGAGGTAGTAGCGGGCCTTGGCGCTGACGGCGGTGCTGGTGCGTGTGCGCGGATAGTCCTCGGGCTGGATGTTCCAGCCACGGCCATCGGTCGGATCCACGTAGCGGGTGAAGCGGTAGGGATTGTTGAGGAATCCCTCGTCGGTGATCACTTCCACGGTCAGCGAGCCGAGCAGGTTGCGCGTGATCACCTGCGACAGGCCGATGTCATAGCTGCGCCGGTCGGCACTGGCCCACCTTGTTCACCAGGCTCCCGGAGCGCGCGCTCACGGTGTCCCAGCCCCGGCCATAGCCCAGCGTCAGGGTGGTCAGGTCGCCGAACATGTCCTGGCTCAGGCTCGCGTGCCAGTTGTCGGAGATGTAGTCGGTTTCCTTGCTGTTCGACCAGGAGAGCGCGTAGGAGGTCTTGCCGCGGATGTAGTCGAGGCTGACGGTCTTCTGCTTGCGCTCGTCGTGGATGGTGCTTGCGTTGCCGAGCACGTCGATGGAGGCGCCACTGACGGTATCGATCAGGTACTCGCCCTGCACGGACACGCTCTCGGCGAACTTCTTGCGCACCAGGATCGACTTGGCGGTGATGTCCATGCCGCCGCCCTTGTAGGTGCTGTAGAACACGTCGGCTCGGTCATCGGGCAGCACCGCGGCGCGCGGTCAGTCGCGGACACGGTTGTGCCCGCGAACACGGTGAGCAGCAGCAGGATGCGCCGGATGCCTGCCATGTCAGTTGCAGCCGCATCCGCCGCCGGCGGTCCCGGTGGCGCCGCGCGAGCCCTCTCGCGCTTCGTAGATGTGGTCCTCGTACTGCGAGGAAAGCGCATCGCGGTCCCAGGACATGATGGGATCGGCGAGCCGGTCGCGTTCGTATGGCTTGACCCAGGGCTTGATGCTGCTGCAGCCCGTTGCGGCCGCCATCGCCAGCAGCGCGCCCATGACCAGCCTTGCGGAATGCGCGTTCATTCGCGGATCAACTGCCGGATGCGGTCCAGGTACTCGTTCTCATCGCCGGGCCGGTAGCCGCGGTGCACGTAGCGCACCACGCCCTTGCGGTCGATGAGCACCGAACTCGGCATGTCGGCCACGTGGTAGGCCTTGCTTACGGTGTTCTCCGGATCCAGCGCCACGGGGAAGCTCACCGGCTTGCGCGCCAGCAGTTCCTTCACCGGCGGGGCGTCCTTGTCGACGTTCACGCCGATCAGCGTGAAGCCGGCCGGCTTGTACTTGCGGTACATCTGGTCGAGCAGCGGCATCTCCTGCTGGCAGGGCCCGCACCAGGTGGCCCAGAAGTTCACCAGCACCACATTGCCCTTGTACTGGCTCAAGGTGAGCGGCTGGCCGGCGGGCGTCGCGAGCGAGAAGTCGCTCGCGGGCACATTGACATCGCCGGCGATGGACAGCCCGGCGCCTGCGCCGACCAGCAGGACCAGCGCCATTCGCTTGAGCAGGGAGGAGTTCGAACGTTTCATGGAAACCTCCAGCGATCTTCAGAAGAACCAGGCGAAGCCGAGCGTGGCCTCGATGTTGTGGACGTTCTTGGTCCGTCCGGTGATGTCGGTCTCGAACACGTGGTCCTTGACGTCCAGGTGCATGTCGAGCCAGTCGGTGATGAGGATCCGGGACCCCACGCCGAAGTTGAGCGCGAACTTGTCCTGCTCCGCGAACTTCACGGCTCCCATGCCCACCACCGCGTACAGCGCGGTGTTGAAGGCACGCCCGCGGCCGAGGAATACCTCGCCGGGCAGCACGTTGTAACCCAGGTCGAGGTCGTAGTAAGTGAAGCGTCTCCCGGATTCGCTCAGCACGGTGATGTTCGGGAACACGTCCTGCAGGCTGGTGGTGCCGGCCTTCGAGCGCGCGATGCTGCCCTCCAGGAAGATGTCCTCGGTGACGTGGTAGGCGAGCCGGGCGCCGTAGATCGGATTGGTGCCGAAATCCTGGATGCTGAGCGCGCCGAAGTTGGCGCCCAGCTCGAAGTTCTTCGCCTTGATCTTCGGCGTCTTGATCACGCGGCGCTGCACCTGCGGCTCGATGATGGACGGGTCCGCCTCGGGCGTCTCGGCCACGATCTCGGGCTGGGCCTTGTGACCCCGGTGGAACCAGCTGCACCCCGGCAGGAGGAGCGCGATCAGAAGAACACTGCCAAGGCGAATTTCCATTCTTCGGGTTCCTTGTTGTCGTTTTCCTTGGTGAAGACGACGTAATTGCGCCAGTCGAGGCGCCACATGAATTTCTTGGTGATGAAGCCGCGCAGGCCGAGGGTCACGTAGGCGACCTGGTTGGTCTTGTCGAGCGGCTGGGGCGGGGTGCTCTTGTCGATGTACTGCACGCCGGTCCCGAGCCCCGCCGTGGGCGAGAGCCATCTCCACTCGGGAATGAAGGTGTGCCGGATGCCGATGGTGGCGAGGTAGCGGTTGTCGATGGTGCCCAGCGCCTGCTGCAGGGTGAGCTCCACGTCCAGGCTCTCGGTGATGGCGCGATCGACGTAGGCTGCGACCAGGTTCTGGTGGTTGTAGACGCCGTAGCCGGCGCCCAGCTCCCAGCGGTGCGTGGCGAAGTCCGGGTAGGGCGGGATCGGGGCGGGGCTGCCGTCGGCGAGCTGCGTCTTCGCGAGTTCCTCGCGGCGCACCCAGCCTTCCTGCCCGCGCGGTGCGCGCACCTTGAACCAGTCGGTGCGGCTGTAGAGCACCTGCACCGCCTCACCACGGCCCACCACGTAGGTGACCGGGTAGCCCCGGCCGGGACCCGAATGCATCTCGACGAAGGCTTCCGTCACCATGACTTCCAGGGGCGGACGCTTCGGGGTTCGGGCATCGACGTGGGCGGGGATCGCCAGCAACGCCTGCACCAACAAGATCAACGGCAGCAGGCGTCGCATCAGGTCAGTTCGCTGGTGCGACGAAGGGATCGTTGTAGTACTGGGCTCCGATGTCTAGCCATTCAGCGATCATCTTCAGTTCGGCGGGCGACAACCAACCCGCATGGCTGCCGCCCGTGTCGAAGCGGCTGAAAAACGCCGTGGAGGCACCGGCGCTTCCCGCGTTCATGCTTCCCGGCAACACCACCGGCACCTGGGTGGGCAGGCCGGTCACCGGATCCACCGGCCCGTTTACCATAACATCCTGCAGCGCGCCCATAATAAGCTCTTGCTGGTCATGAGCAAACAGCAGTTGCTCATACGAGGTGACCACGTTGGGGTCCGCGTTCGACACGCCATCGGTCAGGTCGAGTTGTCCCGCGGGTACCTGCGTCGTGGCGGCGGCATCGCGGGTGTTGTGGCACAGGATGCAGGTGTGGTCGGTGAGCACCGTGACGCCGTCGGCCGCCAGCGTCTGGCGGGGCGTATTCCACATCGGCTGGAGGTGCTGCAGGTAGTGGATCGTGATGCGGCAGCGCCCGCTCCAGGTCGGCAGGCAGTTGCCGTTGATGGGCGCCGGTGTCGTAAGGTCCGAATACAGATACGCAAAGCTTGCGTCCTTGGCGCGGCCCGCCGCCACCGGGTCCGTCCACACATCATCATAGATGAGGTTCGCGCTCGGGATCATCGAGCAGCCCGCGGCGCTCGCGCAGGAGATGCGCGCCCGGGTCTCGGCCATGATCTCACCGAAATCGGCGAACATGGCCGGGTCTGTGTTGGGGAAGGGCTGTCCGGTGGTGGCGGCACCCGCGTTCACCGAGGTGCTCAACCCGTCACGTCCATGCGCGGTCTGCTTGTTGGCATCGTGGCAGCCGCTGCAGGTGCGCACCTCGCCCGGCAGCAGTTGCAGCCAGCTTCCGTGCCGCTGTCCCACCCGCCGCCCGTTCCTGTCGAGCACGCTGATGGCGAAGGGCACGTTGGCCGGCACCTTGATCTTGATCGAGCCATCGGGTTCCACCGGCGCGTAGGCGAGGATCTCGCGCATGCCCAGGCCGGCAGGCCCGAAGGCGAAGCCCGGCACGTCTCGCACCATGCGATCCGGGATGCTCACCGGCTTCTCCACCCGCACGAACCTGTCGGGACGCTGGTCCGCGGTGGTCTGCTTCGGATCCGCCATGGCCGCGATGCTGGGCCGGGCCGTGTCGATGCCGTCGAAGTCGTAGACGCTGCGGATCACCAGCAGCCCCGCCCCTTCGGCGGCGAGGTTCTTGTCGACGTCGACGCCGGGCACCTTGTCGCGGATGACCGGCGGGGCCGGCGTGCGCTGCTGCAGGATGACCGGATCGACGATCATCTTGCCTTCCTCGGCCGGCAACATGGGGCGCAGCGTGTTGGTGTCGAGGTCGTACACCCAGATGGTGTACTGGGGCGGGGCGAGCTGCACGTTGGCGCCGGCGGTGTTGGTTTCATCGCACACCTTGGTCGCGGCCGGCGTCACGCTCGCGTCCAGCACGAAGCAGGGCGACCAGCTCACCAGCATGCGGTTGGTGCCATCGAACAGCGGGAAGGCCGAGGCGAAGCGCCCGCCGAGCGAAGGCTGGTCGGCGACGGTGCTGACATCGACCGTGGTCGCCGGAAGCTGGCCCGGTCCCGGGGTGCCGGCCGCCGCCAGCGTCGTCTGGTTGATTTCCACGAACCGCTCGCCGTCGATCTTCGTGATGTCGCCGCCCTGCTGCGTGCCGAGGAAGGGGCGGGTGAGTACGAGGAGCTGGTTGTCCGGGCGGGTGCGCGCGTTCAGGAACTGCACGATGGAGTTGTTGGTGCCGGTGGCATGGCTGTACTGCCCGTAGTAGAGCTCCATGCCGGTGCCGTCGGGATTGGCGCGGTACAGGTTGATGCGGTCTCCGCCGGCGCCGCGGTCCCAGCGCGAGAACACGATCTGGCCGTTGTTCAGCACCGACGGCGCGAAGTCATGGTTGGTGTTGAAGCTGATCTGGTGGATGTCCGAGCCGTCCGCGTTCATCACGTGCAGCAGGAATGCCGGCCGCTGGCGGTCATCGGTCTGGGCGGCGTACTGCGGGCGTCCCTCGTCCAGCAGGATCGCGCGCGAGGTGTTCTGGCGCGTCGAGGAGAACACGATGCGTCCGTCGGGCAGGTAGTGCGGCGAGACGTCGTGGCCCTTCTCGGCGGTGATGTCATCCTGGATGACCCGGCGCAGCACCTTCGCCTTCGCGTCGTACTCCCAGACGTTCCAGGTGGGCTGCTGGTCATCGGTCGCGTTGGGCAGCAGCGGCAGGCGCAAGGAGAACACGATGCTCGTGCCTTCCGGCGAGACATCGAGGTCCTTGACGTCTCCCTGGCCCTGGGTGATGTCCTTGGTGATGTTGGTCTCGACGCCGCTGGCGCTGGCCTTGTCGCGAACGTAGAGGTCACCGCCCGCGGTGGAGCGGATGAGGTCGCGCACGTCGATGTCCCGCTGCGGGATCGAACGCTTCACGTAGGCGAGCGGGTAGTCGAGCGTGACGGGATCGGGTATCTGGCCGCCGGCGAGTCCGGGCGCGTGACCGCTGGTGCCGCTGCTGCAGGCGCCGATCAGGGCGATGGCCGGCAGCAATATGGCAAGCAGCGCGCACGAGCGGCCGTTGGAGCGGCGCTCGCGCGAAGTGTGTCGCAGATCACAGGCGGATTTCTTGTCCATGTTGGCTTGCACCCGAAGGCCATCGCAGGCCGCTGATTTTCCGGCGGGCGAGTTCGGTGTGCGCGTCATGCGGACATCATCGCTTCGATGCACGTCCTGATTCTGTTAACACACTCACAGAAGAACTCTCGCCCTCGAATCAGCATATTAGCCGTTGAATGCGAGCCGTTACTGTCTCCGAACGCCGACGTCGGCCGGGTGAGACATTCCGGCGCGCGTTCGTGGCTGCGTAAGATCGCCGCCAGTCGAGTTTTCCACACACGCCATCTGGATGAGCATTATGAAAACCGGGATGCCGACTGCATTGAACGAGACGACGCGCGCCTCGCGATTGCCCGCGATGCCGCGGTCCGCGCTGTGTGCGGCCCTGGCCGCGAGCCTCGCGCTGGCGGGGTCCGTCGGCGCGGTCACGCGCGACCAGGCCAAGCGCATCCACGACCGCATCGCCGGCGTGCCGCCCTCGGATGCGGTGCTGACGCAGATGGCCGCGGCGCCTTCCGCGGATGCCGCTGCGCAGATCGCGCTCGACAACCCGAACTTCTACAACGTCACGCTGAAGAACCTGGCGATGCCCTGGACCAACCGCGCACAGACGGCGTTCGCGCCGCTGAACGACTACGTGGCCACGGTCATCGGCATGGTGCGCGATGACGTGGATTTCTCCACGCTCCTGTCGGCCGACCTCGTGTACGTCGCCAAGCCGGGGCTGTCCGGCGTGACCGCCTCGTACTCGCCGGCCAACAACGACATGTATGAGCAACTCGAGAACAGCGGCGCCGACCTCAAGACGGCGCTGCAGTCGACCACGCAGTCCTCGGTGAGCGGGTTGCCGGCCGCGGCCACCGCCGGCGTCATCACTTCCCGCGCCGCGGCGCAGGCCTTCTTCATCAACGGCACCAACCGGGCGATGTTCAGTTTCACCGTACGCAATCACCTGTGTCGCGACCTGGGCAGTCTCATCGATCCAACCCGCCCGCCGGACCGCGTCCGCCAGGACGTGAGCCGCAGCCCCGGTGGTGACAGTCGCCTGTATCTCAACGTCTGCATGGGCTGCCACAGCGGCATGGAGCCGCTGACCCAGGCCTTTGCCTACTACAACTACGACGACACCGCCGGCAAGATCGTGTACACCGCCGGCCAGGTGCAGCCGAAGTACCTGATCAACTCCGACAACTTCAAGTCTGGCTATGTGACGCCGGACGATCACTGGGAAAACCGCTGGATCGCCGGTCCCAACCAGGTCCTGGGCTGGGCGTCCGGCTCCGCCCATTCGGGCGACGGCGCGAAGTCGATGGGGCTGGAACTCGCGAAGAGCGATGCGTTCGCGCGCTGCCAGGTCGAGAAGGTGTTCAAGACCGTGTGCTACCGCGTCCCCACCAACCAGGCCGACCGCGATCAGGTCAATTCCATGATCGGCAAGTTCAAGAGCGGCTACAAGCTCAAGCAGGTATTTGCCGACTCGGCGGTCTACTGCATGGGTTCGTGAGGACCATCACCATGAACAAGGCATTCAACATGAAGCTCTCGACGTTGGGGATGTGGCTGGTGATGTCGGCGACGCTCGTGCTCAGCGCCTGCGGCGCGGGGCGGTGCGCCGGTGACCGCGAATCCGGTGGTGCCGGTCACCTCGGGCTCGGACTACGCCGGTCCCGCGCCGGCGACGGCGGACGTGCAGGCCTTCAAGATCAACTTCTGGGACAACGTGCGCTCGACCAACCGTTGCGGCCAGTGTCACAACGCCGGCTCGCCCGGGCAGGCGCCGAATTTCGCGCGTAACGACGATGTGAACCTGGCGTATACGCAGGCCAACACCGTGGTCAATCTCTCCGATCCGAAAACTTCCCGCATCGTTGCCAAGGTGGGAGGTGGTCACAACTGCTGGCTGGCCGATCCGAGCGCCTGCGCCTCGATCCTTACCACCTGGATCACCAACTGGGCCGGCGCCTCGGCTGGCGGCGGAACCCAGATCGAGCTCACCGCCCCGGTTATGAAGGATGCCGGCGGTGGCAAGGAATTCCCCAGTGATCAGGGCGTTCTCCAGCACGGTATATCCGCTGCTGACACAGCACTGCGCGGCCTGTCATTCGCACGCGGCAGCGGCCCCGGAGTCGCCGTTCTTTGCGTCTTCCGATTTGAATGAAGCCTATGCCGCGGCACGCATGAAAATGAATCTGGACAACCCTGCGCAGTCACGCCTGGTGATCCGGCTGCGCGAGGAATCTCACAACTGCTGGAATGCCAACTGCGTATTGGCATCGCAGACCATGCAGGATGCCATCACCGCATTCGCCAACCAGGTGCCGGTGACCAATGTCGATCCGGCGTTGGTCATCAGCAAGGCGTTGAACATGTACGATGGCACCGTCGCCAGTGGCGGCAGCCGCTTCGACTCCAATGCCATCGCCAAGTACGAGTTCCGGACCGGCAAGGACTTCACCGCCTACGACACCAGCGGCGTCGATCCGGCGGCGGATCTCACGCTGTCCGGCAATGTCAGCTGGGTCGGTGGCTGGGGCCTGAGTTTTGCCGCGGGAAGCAAGGCCCAGGCCGCGACCGGTGCCAGCAAAAAGCTCCATGACATGATCCTCGCTACCGGGGAGTTCACCATCGAGGCCTGGGTGGCACCGGCCAACGTGGCCCAGAGTTGACCTTCATCGTCGGCCATTCCGGCGGAACCGACGCGCGCAATTTCACGCTCGCGCAGTCCAGGATTCACTTATCAGGGGTATCTGCGCTCCTCTCAGACGGACGGGAACGGCATGCCGGCGCTGGCGACCACGGATGATGCGCGGCTGGCGCAGGCCTCGCTGCAGCATGTCGTGGTCACCTTTGATCCGGTCAACGGCCGGCGCATCTACGTGAACGGCGTGTTCAGCGGCGATGTCGACAAGCAGACCGGCGGCACTCTCGGCAACTGGGACAACACCTTCGCGCTGGTGCTCGGCAACGAGGTATCGAGCAACCGTTCCTGGGCCGGCGTGGTCAGAATGGTCGTGATCCACAACCGCGCGCTCTCGGACGTACAGATCAAGCAGAACTTTGCCGCCGGAGTGGGCGAGAAGTACTTCCTGCTGTTCAACGTCGAGCAGGCCACGGGCGTGTCCAAGGCCTATGTGATGTTCGAGGTCAGCCAGTACGACAGCTACTCCTACCTGTTCAACAAGCCCACCTTCATTTCGCTCGATCCGTCGGCCAAGCCGGACGGCATCGTGGTGAAGGGCATCCGCATCGGCATCAACGGTGTCGTGTCGAACATCGGACAGGCATACATTCCGCTGAACACCACCGTCACCTCGTCGAATTATTTCGCCGGGCAGGGCCAGTTGTTGTCACCGATCGGCATGGTGCTCGATTCCGCCTTGGGGTCCCAAGTTCGACACCTTCTTCCTGAGCTTCGACCAGCTCGGCACCAAGACCCACGTGGTGACCGAGCCGGTGCCGGTCACGCCGGCACCGGTCGATGGCACGGTGGTGTCGGACATCGGTGTGCGCACCTTCGACCGCATCAACAAGTCGCTGGCCGCCATCACGTCGATTCCGGCCACCAATGCCAATGTGAGCCAGACCTTCCAGACGGTGCAGCAGCGGCTGCCGGGTGTCGCCGACGCTGGAGGGCTTCCTGTCCGCGCACCAGGTAGGCATCGCGCAGCTGGCCATCCAGTACTGCGGCCAGGCTGCTCAACGATTCCGGCAGGAGCAGCTCGTTCTTCCCCGGCGTCAATTTCGGCGCCGGCTCCATCCAGCACGCCGTCGGGCCGGACCGCGGTGATCTCGCCGTCGTCAATGCCGCCCTGGGCACCAACCAGATTCGCAGGATGCGGTGGGGATGAGCAGCGGTACCAGCACGGCGCATCGATGGTAATCTCGCTGCGGCGATGGCGGCAACTGCAGCGCGGTGCGTGAGCAGGTGGTCACCAGAAAGGCCGTGTGCGCCGCGGCCGTGGGCAGCGCCGGCGATGCTGGTCAATTGAAGCGCCGCACAGGATCAGCGAGGAAACCGTATGCGTAGAGAAGAAATCCCGTTCCGCCTTGGCCTGGACCAGCCGCTCCGGCACCCGGACCATCCGCGTCCGCGCACGCGGCGCAGTTCATCGCGCAGGGACTTCATCACCGGCGCGGCCACCGTGTTGGTGCCGTCCATGACGCTGAGCGGCCTGCTCGTGCCGCGGAACGCGCGTGCTTCGCTGGCATCTGACATCGAGGCTTCACCAAGGCGGCCTGCGGTATCACGGATGGCGCCGGCAAGATCCCGTTCATCGCCTTCGACCTCGCCGGCGGCGGCGGCAGTGGTCGGCTCCAACGTGCTGATCGGTGGCAAGGGCGGGCAGATGGATTTCCTCCAGTACGGCTGGGTACAACGTACGGGCCTGCCCGGCAACATGGTTCCCAACTCCAGCGCGACGGGCAGTTTCATCGATTCCACCTTCGGCCTGCGGTTTCATTCCGACAGCGCTTACTTGCGCGGCATGCTGTCCAAGACCGGGGCGCTGGCCCAGGCCAACACCCACGGCTCGGTGATCGCGGCCAGGTCGGAGAACGACACCGGCAACAATCCCTACGTCCATGTATGGCATCTACAGGGCTGGCGCCAACGGCGCGCCTGCTCGGGTTGATCGGTTCGGAGAACTCCGTATCCGGCGGCAACCTCGGTGGCCTGCGGTGATGATCGACGTGAAGGCCACGCCACCAAGGTGGACCGGGCCAGCGACGTCACCGGCCTGGTGGACACCGGCCAATACATCGGCACGCTCCTGCCGAAGCAGGACGTCACCGAGGTCATGGAATCGATGAAGCGCATCAGCGACGGCAAGCTCGCCAAGGTCACGGCGTACTCGAACGCGACCACCGACGCGGCCGCCAAGCAGCTGGCGCAGTGCAGCTACACCAAGGCCGCTTACCTGACGGACAGATTCAACGATCCGGCAGCGCTCAACCCGGATGTGGATTCGCTGATCGTGGGGCCCTCCGGCATCTTCAGCCAGGCCGAGTACGACAACGATTCGGAACTGCGCAAGACTGCGGCGGTGATGAGCATGGTCATCAACGGCAATGCCGGCGCCGGCACCATCACCATGGGTGGCTTCGACTATCACACCGGCGACCGGGCCACGGGCGAGCTGCGCGACTTCCGCGCCGGCGTGTGCATCGGCGCCTGCCTGGAATACGCCGCACGCAAGGGCAAGCCGCTGATGATCTATCTGTTCACGGACGGCTCGCTGTCCAGCAATGGCATGGTCGACAACTCCACCGATGGGCGCGGCAAGGGCCAGTGGACCGGCGACAACCAGGGGACTGCCGCCACTTTCTTCCTGGTGTTCAACCCGACCAAACGCCCGGTTCACACCGTCGATCCAGACCAGGGCGCCGACGGGCGTATCCAGATCGGCTGGTTCAATGCCGATGGTTCGGTCAACACCAGCTCCAGCCCGGCTGCCAACGCAGTCAATCAGCTGGCCGCCACGGTGGTGTTGAACTACATGGCGCTGCACGGGGAGCAGGGGAGCTTTGCCAACCTGTTCGGTCCCAACTGGTCGGGCCTGGGCAGCTCGAGCGTCCAGGACAGCCTCACCGCCTTCTCGCCGATCGTGAACGGCACCATCGCCAATCCCGTGTGATGCGTTGAACGGTTCCCTCGCGACAGCCCCTGTCTCCAATCGGAGACGGGGGCTGTGCATTTGAAATCATGAAGTTACGCAATAAAGTGCCCACCGTGTCGGGATCCGAAGACGGATCGGCCGTTAAAGGGAGGCTCGCTAGTTGCGGCGCGTTCCCACTACCTCGCGTTAAGTCGTTGATTGGGGTCAGGACGGGCGGTCATGGCACGGGGATTGCTCCGTCTGTCTTTCCGACAGCCGCCGCGCATTCACCTCCAAGGCCCATGACCCGACTTGCATCCGTTTCCATGAATGTGCGCCAAGTCATAAAAATATCTAGCAATTTCAATGGCGTTGTCAGGGATCCCGATGTATCGTTAAGTTAGGACAAAGGGGTTGCCAGCGATGCACGTCTCCATGCCGATGCCTTGGGCTTTCGACATAATGCGGTGAGCCAGTCGCCGTATGTCTAACGCACGCCTCCTGCTCGCCGCCGTCCTTGCCGTTGTTGCGCTGCAGTGCGCAGCGGCGGGGCGACCCTCGACCCTGGTGGGCCGGCCTGCACCGGACTTCGTGTTGAAGGGGCTGGATGGGCACAACGTGCGCCTGTCGGAATACCGGGGGCAGGTGGTGCTGGTGAACTTCTGGGCTCGCTGGGCGGGTCCCTCGCGCCAGGAGATGCCGGCGCTGGAACAGATCAACAGCACCTACGAGAGGGCGGGACTCGTCATCCTCGGCGTGTCGATCGACGAGGACCTGGCGCACGCGCGTGAATTCGCGGCCTCCATGCGGGTTTCCTACCCCATGCTGTTCGACACCGCGGATGCGACCGGCACCCGCTATGGCATCGAGAGGCTGCCGATGACCCTGCTCATCGACCGCGGCGGGGTGATCCGCTATTCGAACATCGGGTTCAAGCGGGGTGATGAGAAGGCCTACCTCGACCAGATCCGTGAACTGCTCCGGGAATGAATGGACACAAGGCAATCATGAGCGTCAATGTCGCAACTCCCCTGAACCTGCTGCGCGCCGCGCTGCTGTGCACCGCCAGCCTGCTGGCATCCGCCGCTCCCGCGGCAACGCAGCCGGCTGGCAAGAGCGCCGCCGCTGCGCAGCCGCGATGCTGTCGTTGGCGGTGTCGACCTTCCCGCGGCCGGTTCGCCGGCCGCAACCGGCGGCACCTGCCCCTGCACCCGCGGCGGCGCCGGCCCCTGCGCCTGGAGCTGTTCGCCTGGTGCGCCAGCCGCGCCTGCCGGTACCGCCGCGGCGCTGGCCGCGGCGCCTGCCGGTGCCGCCGACCCCAACTCGCCGACTTCGAAGACCCTCGACCAGGATCCAGGGACTCGCTACGACGTCATCGACCTCGGGTCAAGGACCTGTTCGTGCTCGAGGAGGAACTGCTGTTCCCCGCCAACACGCAGGTCGCCGTGTTCTGTCGATGGACGTCGGCAGCTTCTTCGCCCTGGACTCGGTCACCATCAAGATCGACAACAGTTGAAGTCACCACCACCTGTACACGGCCCGCGAGGCCGATGCGCTGCTGAAGGGCGGCGCATCGGCCTTCACCTGGGCAACCTCAAGGTGCGTGTTGGCAAGACGCTCGCCTTTCTACCCAGGCGACCGCACGAGCGATTACAAGCGCGGCGCTACCATCAGCTTCCGAGCAAGGGGGTGGCGCGAAGTACCTGAATTCAAGATCAGCGACAAGTGTCCCCTCGCATCAGCCTGAGTTCCTGGTCAAAGATTGGGAGTGACTGGTGCGACGGCTCCATGAGCGGATCCTGTGGATGCTCGTCTGGCGCGCATTGCTCGCCGGCGCATCCCTGCCGCTGCGCACCAAGTACGTCGTATAGGCCGATCCCAACGCCATTGCGCTGCACGAGATCCAGGACCTGCACTACGGCGATGTGCTGTTCTACCTCTACCAGGACGATTACTTCGCCGCGATCACACGGCTTCTCGCCGCGCCAGCTGGAATCGGGCGTACCGCACCACCGAGACGAGGCGGAGCTGCTGCTCTCGGTGGCGTACTCGTCCCTGGGCGAATACGTCGAGGCGGGCCGCATCTTCGAAGCGCTGCTCGCGCGTCCAATGCGCTGGTGCCGGTGCGCAACTGGCCTGGTACTACCTCGCCAAGGTCTGGTACCAGCGGGGCTACCGCAGGAATCTCGAGCATGCGCTCTCGCAGATCACCGGGCTCCTCGATGCGCGGCTGGAGTCCGAGCGCTACATGCTGCTCGCGCAGGTGCTGATGCTGCAGAACCGCTACGACGATGCGATCGCGGCCCTCAATGCCTACAAGGGACCGCCCGACTGGACCGCCTATGCGAAGTTCAACCTGGGCGTGGCGCTGGTGCGCAAGGACCGGCTGAACGACGCCGTGCCGCTGCTCACGCAGGTGGGTTCGCTGGACTCGCAGAGCGAGGAACTGCTGAGCCTCAGGGACAAGGCCAACCTCGCGCTGGGCTTCGCATTGCTCCAGGGCAAGCGCCCCGCGGAGGCAAAGCCAGCCCTGCAGCGCGTGCGCCTGGAAGGTGCCTTCTCGAGCAAGGCCTTGCTGGGCGTGGGCTGGGCCGATGCGCAGCTCGGCGAGTACCGCAAGGCGCTGTCGCCGTGGATGGCGCTTCACGACCGCAATCTCCTCGATGCGGCCGTGCAGGAGTCTTACCTCGCGGTTCCCTATGCCTTCACCAAGCTCGGCGCCAATGGCCAGGCGGCGGATTTCTACAACACCGCCATCCAGTCCTTCGATGCCGAGACGCGGCGCATCGATGATTCCATCGCGCTGATCCGCGATGGCAAGCTCCTCGACCGCATCCTCGGCGAGGAGAAGAAGGACACCGTGGGCTGGTTCTGGCAGCTCAAGAACCTGCCGGATGCCCCCGAATCGCGCTACCTGTACGAGATGCTCGCCGGCAACGAGTTCCAGGAGGGCCTGAAGAACTACCGGGACCTGGAGTACATGCGGCGGAACATCGACGGCTGGCGCGACTCGGTCGCGGCATTCGATGACATGATCGTGACCCGCGAGAACGCCTATGCGCAGCGCCTGCCCAAGGCCGATGCGCTGATGAAGTCCACCGACATCGGCGCACTGACGCAGAAGCGCGTGGATTTCGAGTCGCGGCTGAACGAGATCGAGCAATCCACCGATGCGGCGGCACTGGGCACGGCGGAGGAACAGAAGACCTGGGCCCGCCTGAAGCGCATCGAGGAGTATCTCGCGGCGCACCCGGACGATCCTGACCTGGCCGACATGCGCGAGAAGCACCGGCTGATGAAGGGCGTGCTGATCTGGCGCATGTCCGAAGGGTTCAAGGCGCGGCTGTGGAACCAGCGGCGCTCGATCAAGGAACTCGACGCGAACCTCAAGGAGACGCAGAAGCGCTCGGTGCTGGTCGAGCAGGCGCGCCGTTCCGCACCCACCGATGCGAGCAGCTACGCGCGCCGGGTGGCGGAGGTCCGGGCCCGCATGGACGAGCTGCAGCTCAAGCTCGCGGACGCATCCGAGCGCCAGAACCGCCACCTGCAGGCCATCGCGATCGCCACGCTCGAGTCGCAGAAGGAGCGGATCTCGACCTACCAGGTGCAGGCGCGTTTCGCGCTGGCTTCGATCTACGATCGCGCCATCAACCCGGCCGAGCAGAAGAAGCCTGCGCCGGCGCCGCAGGAAGGCGCCGGGGATGAGACTGCGCCGGAAGACGACAATGGCGCGACTGCGCCGCCGGAGCAGCCATGACGCGCCGGGCACCGTACTGGCCGTCGGGCATCGCCATCCTCGCGCTGGCCTCGGCGGGTGCGCTCGCGCAGAACAAGGCGCAGCCCACCATCAAGGACCTGGAGAACCGGCAGGTCGAGGTGAAGAAGGACGGTCCGAGCGGCGCCAGCGCCGACAAGACCATGGAGAGCTACAAGCGCTTCCTCGAACTCAACGCGGGCGATGCGCAGCTTCGCGCCGAGGCGCTGCGCCGCCTCGGCGACTTGAACCTCGAGTCCTCCGAGGCCGAGCGCATCGAGCACGACCTCGTGACCAACGAGGGCCTGCGCGCGACCGAGGCCATCACGCTGTACTCGGCTCTGCTGAAGGCCTACCCGAAGTACGAGCGCAACGATGCCGTGCTCTACCAGCTCGCCCGCGCGTATGAACTGAACGCGCAGCCGGAGAAGGCGCTGGCGACGCTCGATCAGCTGGTGCGCAGCTACCCGGCCAGCCGCTACATCGACGAGGTGCAGTTTCGCCGGGGCGAGCTGCTGTTCTCGGCGAAGGACTATGCCGGCGCGCAGAAGGCCTACGAAGCGGTCATCCACGTAGGTCCGGGCTCCTCGTTCTACCGGCAGAGCCTGTACAAGCACGGCTGGTCGATGTTCAAGCTGGGGGACAGTGAGCACAGCCTCGCCTCCTTTGCCGGCGTGCTCGACTCCGTGCTGGTGTCGCGCCGCAATCCAACCCGCATCATCGAGGTGGACACGCTGAGCCGGCCGGACCGCGAGCTGGTCGAGGACAGTTTCCGGGTGATGAGCATCACCTTCTCGTACGGCGAGGGCGCGAAGTCGATCGAGGAGTTCATGCGCACCCGGCCGAACAAGCCGTACGACTACCTGCTGTACGCGCGGCTCGGCGATCTGTACATGGAGAAGGAACGCTTCACGGACGCGGCCGACACCTACCGCGCCTTCGTGTCGCGCTCGCCGCGCCACGACAAGGCGCCGCTCCTGCAGATGCAGGCCATCGAGGCCTACAGGCGCGGTGGATTCCCGCAGCTCGTCCTGCAGGGCAAGAAGGAGTACGTCGAGACCTACGGTCTCACGGGTCCCTTCTGGCAGGGACGCGACCCGAAGAAGCTGCCGCAGGTGGTCGCCCAGCTCAAGACCAACCTCAAGGACGTCGCACAGTACTACCACGCGCAGGCGCAGCGCTCCAAGGCGGTCAGCGACTACCAGGAGGCCGCCCGCTGGTATCGCAGCTACCTGACCTCGTTCCCGGATGACCCGGATTCGGCGAACACGAACTACCTGCTGGCCGACACGCTGTTCGAGAGCCGCCAGTTCGGCGATGCGGCCAGGGAGTACGAGCACGCGGCCTATGGATACGGGCCTGGAGAAAAGGCAACGGCGGCCGGCTATGCGGCGCTGGTCGCCTACGGCAAGCAGGAGGAGCAGGCGGGCGCCGGCGAGAAGGCCGCGATCCACGCCCAGGCGCTGGAGAGCTCGCTGAAGTTCGCCGCCACCTATCCGCAGCATCCGGAAGTGCCGCAGGTGCTGACGCGCGCGGCGACCGACCTGTACGCGGCGAAGGACCTCGCGCGCGCCACCACGGCTGCGCAGACCCTGCTCGCGCGCCAGCCGCCGGTGGACTCCGGCAAGCAGCGCGTGGCCTGGACCGTGATCGCGAACTCGAGCTTCGACCAGGAGCAGTACGCCCAGGCCGAGAGCGCCTACGCCAATGCACAGAATCTCATGCCGGCAAACGACCCGGAACGCGCCGCCATCGTCGAGCGGCTCGCCGCCGCCATCTACAAGCAGGGTGAGCAGAAGAACAAGGCGGGCAATGGTGCCGGCGCGGTCGAGGATTTCCTGCGCGTCTCGACGCTCGCGCCCGGCTCGAAGATCCGCGCCAATGCGGATTTCGATGCCGCCGCGCTGCTGATCGAGCAGAAGCAGTGGGAGCGTGCCATCGGCGTGCTCGAGGGCTTCCGGCACAATTTCCCGCAGAGCCCCTTGCAGGCCGATGTGACCCGCAAGCTGGCGGTGGCGTATTCGGAGGGCGGCCATCCCGGGCAGGCCGCCGCCGAGTTCGAGCAGATCGCGGCCTCACCCAAGGAGACCCCGGAAGTTCAGCGCGAGGCCGTGCTGCAGGCCGCCGACCTGTACGAGAAGGGCGGCAACGCCGCGAAGTCGCGCAGCATGCTCGAGACCTTCATCAAACGCTTCCCCGCGCCGCTGGATCCGGCGATGGAGGCCCGCAACCGGCTGGCCACGATGGCGCAGAAGTCCGGCGACATCGGTGCGCGCAATGTCTGGCTGAAGGACATCATCTCCGCGGACCGCGATGCCGGCGCGCAGCGAACCGATCGCAGCAAGAACCTCGCCGCGCACGCCACCCTCACGCTGGCCGCGCCGCTCCAGGAGGAGTTCAACCGCGTCCGGCTCGTGGCCCCGCTGAAGAAGTCCCTCGCCGAGAAGCGCAAGGCGATGGAAGCGGCCCTGAAGAGCTACACGCAGGCCGCGGACTACCAGGTCGCCGAGGTCACCACCGCGGCCACCTTCCACTCCGCCGAGCTGTACCGCCAGCTCGGCAAGGACCTGCTCGCCTCCGAGCGGCCGAAGAAGCTGTCGAAGGATGAGCTCGAGCAGTACGACGTGCTGCTCGAGGAACAGGCCTTCCCGTTCGAGGAGAAGGCGATCAAGCTGCACGAGGTGAATGCGGCCCGCACCCGCGAGGGCCTGTTCGATGAGTGGGTGCAGAAGAGTTTCGAGGCGCTGGCCAAGATGAATCCGGGGCGGTACGCCAAGGCGGAGGTGAGCGAGAATGTCGTCGAAGCCATCCGCTAGGCTCGCCTCCTGCCTGCTCTGGGTGCTGGCCGTCGCGGCGGGCCCCCAAGGGGCTGCCCTCGCCGCGGCGCAACCGGAAGTTCCGCCGGCGGCTGCGGCGGCGGGGCAGGGCGCAGCGCCTGCCGTACCGGCGCCGGCACCGGTTCCCGAACGCGCGGCTCAGCAGTTCGCCCAGGCGGTTTCCCTGATGAAGGCCGGCCGCAGCACCGATGCGGAGCTGGAACTGAAGCAGCTCACGCTCGCGTATCCGGACCTGCCGGGACCGCAGATCGACCTGGGCCTGTTGCTGTCCCGTGCGGGCCGGCTGCCCGAGGCCCAGGCTGCGTTCAAGGCAGCCCTCGCCGCGGCGCCGAACAATGCGGTGGCCCACGCCGAACTGGGCGTGGTCGATCGTCGCCTGGGAAAATTTACCGAAGCCGAGCAGGATTATCAGCGCGCGATCAGCGCCGATCCGGGTTATGCGCCGGCTCGCCTGAACCTCGGCATCCTCTATGATCTGTACCTGGCCGAGCCGCAGAAGGCGCTCGACCAGTTCGAGCAGTACCTGACGCTGGCCGGCGAGAACAAGCAGGTGAACAGCTGGGTGCAGGAGTTGCGCAAGAGGCTCGGCATCAAGGCGCCCGCGGCGCCTGCTGCCACGAAGGAGTCATCATGAGAAGGCATGCCCATCGACCTTGCACCGCCTCCATGCTGCTGCTGATGCTGCTTGCCGCCGGTGCAAGCGCCCAGGATGTGAAGCCCGTCACGAACCAGGCTCCTCCCGAATCAGCCACTCCGGCCACGCCTGCGCGTGCTGACCCTGCGCCTGCGCCCGCGTCCGCCTCGAAGCCCTCGGACCCGCGGCGCGAGGCCGGCGAACCGCGCGCGACCACCTCGGCGGCGGCTCCGGCGGAAGGCGCGAAGGGCCGCGCCCGGAACCGCAATGCGACCGACCGCGTGGACCTGGACACGACCAACATCACCGGCAACCGTGAACTGCCCAAGGTCATGTATGTCGTGCCGTGGAAACATTCGGACATCGGCGACCTCGTGGGGCGGCCGGCCAACAGCCTGCTCGATGAGGTGCTCGCCCCGGTGGATCGCAACGTGTTCAAGCGCGAGGTGCAGTACTACCAGGCCCTGAAGCCGGACACCTCGGCGCCGGCCGGGCAGCCCCAGGCGGGGCCCACCGCACCGCAATGAGAAGCAGGTCGTAGCTCATTTTACGGAATCTGGTTGAATCGTCGTCAAGTCAACGGGTCGATGTCTGTTAGGAGTGTAACTCGATGAATTTCATCAACAACGCAATCTCGTTCTTCAAGGACGGCGGGTTCTTCCTGTATCCGCTGGCCTTGATATTCATCGTCGGCGTGGCGATCGCCATCGAACGGTACGTCTACCTGACGCGTGAAACCCTGCGCAACCGCGGGCTGTGGGATGAACTGGTGCCGCATCTGACCTCCGGCAACTTCAAGCAGGCGGTGGGGCTGACCCAGAACTCCAAGGCCTCCATCGCCACCATCCTCAACTACGGCATCTCGCGGGTCGCCTCTGCGCGCCGGCGCGATGACATCGAGAAGGCGATGGACGAGAGCATGCTGGAAATCATCCCGCGGCTGGAGAAGCGCACGCACTTCCTGTCCTCGCTCGCCAACATCGGCCTGCTCATCGGCCTGCTCGGCACCATCGGCGGCCTCATCGATGCGTTCAGCGCGGTGTCGACGGCGAACCCGGCCGAGAAGGCCACGCTGCTCGCGCAGGCCATCGCGGTGGCCATGCACAACACCGCGGCGGGCCTGGGCGTCGCCATCACGCTGCTCCTGTCGCACATGTTCCTGGAGGCGAAGACCACGGCGCTGATCGACAGCCTGGAGATCGCCTCGGTCAAGTTCCTGAACTCCGTGACGGAGCGCAGCGCGGAGGTCCCGGCACAGCCGGCTTCACCGGCGGTGGCTCCGCGCGCGGCCGCGGCCCGCAGCCCGATCTGACGGCAACGGCCACCGCCGCGAGGAAGCCATGAAGTCGAAGTCGGCAAGGCTCGTCCGCCGCAATCATGCCCGTTACCACCAGGGACGGGACGACCTGAACATCGTGCCGATGATCGACATGATGGTCATCCTGGTGTTCTTCCTGATCTTCACCGCCGTGTTCTCGAAGACCAACATCCTCCAGCTCAACCTGCCGTCGAGTCAATCCACTCCTGTTGACCTGCCGAAGGACCTGCAGCTCGAGATCATCGTGCACCCGAGTGAACTGGTGGTGAACGACCGCAACTCCGGTCCCCTGAAGGTGCTGCCGAATCTCGCGGCGGGCTACGACCTCGCCGCGCTGTCCGAGTTCATGCGCGCGGTGAAGTCCAAGTTCCCGCAGAAGACCGAGGCCACCGTGCTGCTCGCGCCCGACATCCCCTACGACACACTGGTGCAGGTGATGGACACGGTGCGCGTGTTCCAGATTCCCACCCCGCCGTTCCAGAAGGCGGAGCTGTTCCCCGACATTTCCGTGGGAGATGCGCCGACATGACCCCGTACCGGCTCAAACGGCACCGCAAGCGGTTCCACGGCGCCAGCCACTTCGCGCTGATTCCCTTCATCGACATGATGACCATCCTCGTCGTGTTCCTGCTGGTGCACACCGCGGACGTGGACATCCTGCCCAACAGCAAGAGCATCGCCATCCCGCAGTCGATCTCCGAGCGCAAACCCAGCGAGACCGTGGTGGTGATGATCACGCGTGACTCGCTGTTCGTCGATGGGCGGCTGATCGGCACCTTGCAGCAGGTGGCCGCGATGCCCGGCCTCGTGATCGCTCCGCTGAAGGATGCGCTGGTCGCGCAGAACGACCGGATCCTCAGCAAGGCCCAGAAGGCCGACATCACCAAGCGTGAGGTCACCATCATGGGCGACAAGGCCACGCCGTTCTCGGTGCTGAAGCGCATCATGGCGACCTGCACCGAGGCCGATTACGGCAAGGTGTCGCTCGCCGTGGTCGAACGCGAAGGCAAGGCGAGTACCTGATGAGCAGTGCAAATCCCGGCATGCACGGCGCCTGGGGCCTGGGCCCCTTCTTCCGCCGCTACGAGCTTCCCTGGTCCCCCAGTGAGGAGATGGAGCAGCGCTTCCGCCGCATCCTGCGCAACTGCGCCATCGGTTTCGTCATCTTCGCCATCGTGATGGCCTTCCTGCCGCGGCCCGAGCGCATCATCAACACCGAGTCGCTCCCCGAGCGCGTGGTGCAGCTCGTGATCGAGCCGCCGAAGCCGCCACCGCCCCCGCCGCCGCCCAAGCCCGAGAAGCTCCCGGTGGCGGAGAAGCCCACGCCCGTCCCGAAGCCCGTGGACCCGAAGGTGAAGGCCCGCAACAGCGGCCTGCTCGCCTTCGAGGACCAGTTGAAGGACCTGCGTGACAAGGTGGACCTCGACAAGTTCTCCAAGAACCAGGACAAGACGCCGGACCCGGGCGATGTGGCCGTGGTGCAGCGCTCGCTCATCGCCTCCAAGGCCGGCGGCACCAGCGGTGGCATATCCACCAGCAGCATCAGCAGCGGTCTCGCTGCGGGCACGGGCTCGCTGCACGGCATCTCGACGACTCAAGTGAAGGACCCGAACCTCGGCACGGCGGGCCGCGCGACCCACGCAGGCGGCAGCGGCAAGGCCTCGCGCAGTGCCGAGGAGGTGGCGCTGGTCTTCGACCGCAACAAGGGCGCGATCTATGCCCTGTACACCCGTGCGCTGCGTGACAACCCCAACATGCAGGGCAAGGTGGTGCTGGAGATCACCATCGCCCCCTCCGGCGAGATCACCGCGGCGCGCGTCGTGTCGAGCGAGCTGCACGATGCCGAGTTCGAGCGCAAGCTGATCGCCCGCGTCAAGCTGTTCCGGTTCGAGGCCAAGGACGTGGCCACGATGACCACCACGAAACCGATCGACTTCTTCCCCCAGTAGTCATGAACATCCAGTCCGAAATCGACTTCTTCAGCGAACTCGGTCTCGTGGACAAGGCCCGATTCCTGTCGAAGCTGATGGGCGAGGTCTCCGAGGAAGTGAAGGTCGGCGGCGGTGACGGCACGGACCTGTCGCGCTACAAGTTCGCGGTGGAGATCAACCAGCGGCTCGCGCGCCTCGTGTACCAGATCCTGAGCGAAGACCTGGCGCGTCCGCAGGACGATGTGGTCATCCGCATGCTGCTGTCGAGCCGCGCGGACAAGACCACCGAGCGGCTCATGCACAAGGCCTACAGCCGCGTCGTCACCAGCTTCGAAAGCCACGACACCACCGTCCTGCTGAACGCCACCTGAGATGAGCGTCAGGCGGCGACCTGCTCCAGCAGCGCCTGGCCGTAGCGCTCCAGCTTGTGCTGGCCGATGCCGGCGATGCCGGACAAGGTGCCGAGGTCCCTTGGCACGCGCTGGGCGATCTCGAGCAGCGTCGAGTCGTGCAGGATGACGTAGGCGGGCACTCCCTGGGCCTTCGCCTCCTGCAGCCGCCAGGTCTTCAGTCGGGCGAGCACCGCCGCCACCGCGGTGTCGTTGACCGGCATGGCCGGCCTCGGCTCGCGGTTCCTGCGGCCGGTACGGGCATTGCGCCGCGGGCCTTCGAGCCGCGCAATTTCCCGCAGGCTCACCGTCGACTCACCCCGCAGCACCGGCCGCGCGGCCGCCGTCAGTTTCAGGGCGCCATAGGCACGGTGATCCACGCTCAGGTGGCCCAGCGCCACCAGCTGCCGGAACACCGAACGCCAGCCGTCTTCGGACAGCTCGCGGCCGATGCCGAACACGCCGAGCCGGTCGTGGCCCCGCTCGAGCACCTTCGAGCCCGACTCGCCCCGCAGGACCTGGATGAGGTGGGCGGCGCCGAAGTACTGGCCCGTGCGATACACCGCCGAGAGCGCCTGCTGCGCGGCCAGCGTCGCATCCCAGGTGCGCGGCGGGGCGAGGCAGTTGTCGCAGTTGCCGCAAGGGGCGGAGGACTCGCCGAAGTACGCCAGCAGTTGCACGCGCCGGCAGGCGGCGGATTCGCAAAGACCCAGCAGTGCATTGAGCTTGGCGGTGGACAGGCGCTTGTGCGCCTCGCTGGATTCACCCAGTTCGATGAGCCGGCGTTGCTGCACCACATCCGCGAGGCCGTAGGTCATCCACGCATCGGCGGGTTCACCGTCACGGCCGGCGCGACCGGTTTCCTGGTAGTAGCCCTCGATGCTGCGCGGCAGGTCCAGGTGAGCCACGAAGCGCACGTCGGGCTTGTCGATGCCCATGCCGAAGGCGATGGTGGCCACGACGATGATGCCGTCCTCTCGCTGGAATCGGGCCTGGTGGCTGGTACGCGTCGCGGCATCCAGGCCCGCATGGTAGGGCAGGGCAGGAAGGCCCTGCCGCGAGAGCCACGCGGCGGTCTCCTCCACCCGCTTGCGGGACAGGCAGTAGATGATGCCGGCCTCGCCGCGATGGCGGGAGTCGATGAATCCCAGCAGCTGGGCGCGCGCATCCTGCTTGTCGGTGATGTTGTAGCGGATGTTGGGGCGGTCGAAGCTCGACACGAACACGCGCGCCTCGCGCAGGGCGAGCCGCTCGAGGATCTCCGCACGGGTGTCGGGGTCGGCGGTGGCGGTGAGCGCGATGCGCGGCACGCGGGGAAACCGCTCGTGCAGTATCGACAGCTGCAGGTACTCGGGACGGAAATCATGTCCCCACTGCGACACGCAGTGAGCCTCGTCGATGGCGAACAGGCTCGAGGGCGTGCGCGACAACAGCTCCAGGCAGCGCTCCGTGACCAGCCGTTCGGGAGCCACGTACAGGAGCTTCAGTTCGCCGCGCAGCAGGCGCTGTTCGGTGGCGGCCGCCTGGGCGGCGGTGAGGCTGGAATTCAGGAACGCCGCCTGGACGCCGAGCTGGGTGAGCGCGGCGACCTGGTCCTGCATCAGCGCGATGAGCGGGGAGATGACCACGGCCGTGCCGTCCCGCACCAGCGCCGGCACCTGGTAGCACAGCGACTTGCCACCGCCGGTGGGCATGAGCACCAGTGCATCGCCGCCGGCGATGAGATGATCGACGATGGCCTGCTGCGGTCCGCGGAAGCCGGTGTGGCCGAACACCCGGCGCAGCGTCTCCAGCGCGGGCAAGGGGTCGAGCCGGCAGGGAGCGCAGCGTTCATGCGCACATGATACCAGCGCGGCGCCGGCGGCCGCCGCCGTGAACGGCGCGGAAATGGCGCAATTCGCGCCGTTCGCTTCCCAACCTGCGCTGGTGCAACTCAGCGTGCGCCGATGCGTTCCTGCGCCGTCGCGGCTGGCTCGCGCTGGGCGAGATCCTCCTCGAACAAATGCTCGAGCTGCCGGGCGGACTCCTGGGAGCTCTGGATCAGCTTCTTCTCGTCGTCCTTGATGGCGTACTGCCGCTGCAGCGTCGCCTCGTCGTGCGCGCGGAACCGCCGTGCGGCCTCCGTCGCCTCCCGCCTGGAGGCGCCGAGGGCCTCGAGCACGTGCGCCGACATGTCGAGGCTCGACAGGTAGTTCTCGCGCACGATGTACCGGATGCCGAGGTCCATCAGGCGGAAGGCGTGCTGCCGGTTGCGCGCGCGCGCGAACACCTTCAGGTGGGGGAAATGCCGGCTGACGAGTTCGGCGGCGCGCACCGATGCCTCGACGTCATCGATCGCCAGGACGAAGACCTCGGCGGCGTCGGCGTGCGCGGCGCGCAGCAGCTCGAGGCGCGAGGCATCACCGTAGAAGATCTGGTTGCCGAAGCGGCGGATGAAGTCCACCTGCGTCTGGCTGGCTTCGAGCGCCGTGAACGCAATGTGCCGGGCGCGCAGGATGCGCCCGACGATCTGCCCGAAGCGGCCGAAGCCGGCGATGATCACCTTGGGGTTGAGTTCATCCGGTGTGTCGAAGGGGCGCTCCGGCTCCTCGTTCCTGCGCGGCAGGCGATCGTGCAGCACCAGCAGCAGCGGGCTGAGCACCATGGAGGCCGTGACGGCGAGCACCAGGATCTCGGCCGCGTCCGGATCGAGGATCCCCAAACTCACGGCGAGACCGAACAGCACGAAGGCGAACTCGCCGCCGGCCGGCAGCGTGAAGGCAAGCCCGAGGCTGGCTTGCGGTGAGTGGCCGGTGATGCGTCCGATCAGCCACAGCACGGCGATCTTCAGCAGCATGAAGGCCAGGATCACCGCCACGAGGGTGAGCGGCCTGCTCGCCAGCGGCAAAGGTTCGCGGACATGCCCACGGTGATGAAGAACAGGCCGAGCAGCAGCCCCTTGAAGGGCTCGATGCTGGCCTCGAGCTCGTGACGGTATTCGCTGTCGGCGAGCAGCACGCCCGCCAGGAAGGCGCCGAGCGACATCGACAGTCCCGCCTGGCTCACGAGCAAAGCGGTGGCGATCACCACCAGCAGTCCCGCCGCGGTGAAGGCCTCGGTCACCTGGGTCTGCGCCACCAGCCGCAGCACGGGCCGCAGCAGATGGCGGCCGCCGATGATGACCACCGCGAGGACGGCAATGAGCCTCACCGCGAGCCAGGGTCCACCCGCGGATGTCGCGCCGGCGGTCGCGAGCAACGGCAGCAGGGCGAGGGCCGGCATGACCGAGATGTCCTGGAACAGCAGGATGCTGAAGGAGGATCGGCCGTGCTGGGTCTTGAGCTGGTTGCGCTCGGCCAGCAGCTGCAGCGCCAGGGCCGTCGAGGACATCGACAGGCCGAAGCCCACCACCAGTGCCGTGCGCCAGGGTTGCCCGAATGCCCACCCCGCCACGGCGGCCAGCACCAGCGTGGTGCCCAGCACCTGCGCGGTGCCCAGGCCGAACACCGGCTTTCGCAGCACCCACAGGCGCGAGGGCTGCAGTTCCAGTCCGATGACGAACATCAGCAGCACGATGCCGAACTCGGCGACATGGCGCGTGGTCTCGACCGTGGTCATGACACCGAGGCCCGACGGCCCGATGGCGATGCCGGCTGCGAGATATCCGAGCACGGAACCGAGCCGGAAGCGGCGGAAGATGGGGATGGCGATGACGGCGGCAGCGAGGAACACCGCCACCTGGTTGAGCAGGCTCATGACACCTCGCGCGTTGGCGTTGCCGGCAGCCTAGCACCCGGCGAGCACCCGCGCCCAGCGGCGGCGCCGGACATCCGGCCCTGCGGCCTTCAGGCCGCGAGGTCCTTCGCGGCTTCGGGGCGGCGCAGCTCGAGCACCAGGATGCCGATGATGATCAGCGCTGAACCGGCGAGCTGAAGTGCGTGCAGGCGCTCGCCCAGCAGCAACGCCGCGAGCACCATGGTCGCCACGGGCCCGATGGTGGCGACCAGGGCCGATCGTTGCGCGCCGATCCTGCGCACCCCTTCTGAGGCCAGGAACAGCGGCAGCGCAGTGGCGAGCAGCACGAGGCCGGCCAGCGGCAGCGCGGCGTGGATGTCGACGTGCAGGCCCGCCCAGCCACCCCGCAGGGTGAACAGCAGGAGGATCACCGCTCCTGCGGCCGTCATCGCGTACAGCGCGAACTGCTGGCTGCCGATGCGGCGCACGTAGCGTTCGCTCAGCAGGAAGTACGCGGCGTAGGTGGCGGCACAGATGAGCACGTAGCCGGCGCCCGTGGCGTTCCTCTGCAGCAGGCTCGGGTCGAACCCGCCCACGGTAAAGAAGATGCCGGTCCAGGTGAGCACGATGGCGAGCAGCACGCGACCTGAAGGGAGGCCGCGCCCGAGCAGCACCCCCGCCAGCACGATCATCGAGGGGTAACTGAAGAGGACCACGCGTTCCACGCTCGCATCGAGCATGCTCAGCGCGTAGAAGTCGAGGATCGCACCGAAGCCATAGCAAACCGTGCCGCCGAGCCCGGCGGCCGCGATGGCGCCGGAGCTCGCCCGCCGGAGGCTGTCCCAGCCCTGGTGCCACAGCACCCAGGCCCACATGACCGGCAGGGTCAGGAGGGAGCGCAGCGCGAGAACGGATGCGAAATCCAGTCCATGCGCATACAGGTACTTGGCGAACACCCCCTTGGAGGCGAAGCCGATGGCGGCGCCGGCGGAGCAGGCCACGCCTGCCCAGCCCGAATGCCGGTGAGGTCGGGCGGGATGCGAGATGCGCGGCAACCTTGGGCAGTGGGTGGAAAGCTCGTTGCGCATGGTACCGAAAATCCGGGCCCCTGCGGACCCCGGCAGGCTTTCGGGAGCGGGCGAGGGAGCGAATCGCGCGTTTACCGTGCCGGGTTTGCTAACATCGCGCCCCGTGTCGATGTATCGCCAAAGCATCCAGTTCCCGGCCAAGGACGCCGCGCTCCGCGAGGACGTTCACGCGCTGGGCACGGTGGTGGGCAATGTGCTGCGGGAACAGGGCGGCGAGGAGTTCTTCGAGTGCGTCGAGGGAGACCGCCATGTCGCGATCCAGCGCCGCGAGGGGGAGGCGGCGGGCGATGCGGAACTGCAGCGGCGCACCGTGGGGCGCACCCCCGAGGCCGCGCGCGACCTGACCCGCGCCTTCTCCATCTGGTTCCAGGCCGTGAACACGGCGGAGAAGGTGCACCGCGTTCGCCGCCGCCGGCAGTACCTCAACGATTCGACCACCGTGCAGCCGGGCGGCATCACCGATTGCATCGCGCGCCTGAAGCGCGAGGGGCGCGACCTGCAGCAGGTCATCGCGCTGATCGGCAGCCTGTCGATCGAACCGGTGTTCACGGCCCACCCGACCGAGTCCACCCGGCGCACCATCCTGCGCAAGCACCAGCTCATCGCCCAGGACCTGCTGCGCCGCCTGAATCCTGCGCTGACGCCGGGCGAGCTGCGCACGCTGTGGGCGAAGGTGCACCTGGAATTCACCACCCTGTGGCAGACCGAGGACCATCCGCGCGAGCGGCTGACGGTGGCCGACGAGCGCGAGCACGTGCTGTTCTACCTCGCCGAGGTGCTGTACCGCATCGTGCCGTTCTTCTACGAGGAGATCGAGGCCGCGCTCGCGCAGACCTTCGGTGTCGACGAGGACAGCCTCGACCTGCCGAACATCCTGAACTTCGGATCCTGGGTCGGCGGGGACATGGACGGCAACCCGGATGTCCATGCCAAGAGCATCCGCGAGACCCTGGCGCGCCACCAGCGGCTGATCATCTCGACCTACTACACCGAATGCCAGCAGCTCGCGGAAGTGCTCAGCCAGAGCGCCAGCCGGGTCGGCATCGATCCGGCGCTCATGCGGCGGGTCGAGCAATACGGCTCGCTCCTTCCGGGCGCCCAGGCCATCACGCCGGCGCGGCACGACCGCATGCCTTACCGGGTGTTCTTCGGGCAGATCGCCGAGCGCTTGAAGACCACCTACGACGGCCGGCCCAATGGCTATGAAGGACCGGCCGAGCTCCTCTCCGACGTGCAACTCGTCGCCGACAGCCTGCTCGCCAACCACAGCCGGCACGGCGGCTACTTCCTCGTGCGCAGGCTCATCCGCCGCATCCGCACCTTCGGGTTCCACCTGGCCACGCTCGATGTGCGCCAGCATGCGCACACGCACGATGAGGTGATCGCGCAGGGCATGGGCCGGCCCGACTGGCCGACGCTGCCATCGGAACAGCGACTGTCGCAGCTGCGTGACTGGCTGGGCCGCGACCAGGGCCCGCAGCTTCCGCTGGATGCCGTCGGGCGGCGCACGCTGTGGGTGTTCGAGGCCATCGCCCAGGCCCGCCACAAGTTCGGCGAGCGCGGCATGCGCCACTACATCATCAGCGGCGCGACCGGCCCCGAGGACGTGCTCGCCGTGCTGCTGCTCGCGCGCTGGGCCGACATCACTGACAAGCGCACCGGCCAGTGCCCGCTGGACATCGCGCCGCAGTTCGAGAGCATCGACTCGCTGAACCGCGCCGGCGACATCCTGCAGGCGCTGCTCGAGGTCGAATGCTATCGCGAGCACCTGGCGGCACGGGCGCAGCGCCAGGTGGTGGTGGTGGGGTATTCCGACGGCAACAAGGAAGGCGGCATCCTCGCCTCGCGCTGGGCGCTGCAGGTGGCGCAGGCGCGCATCGTCGAGGCCACACGCACGCACAACGTCGATGCCATCATCTTCCACGGTCGTGGCGGCACGCCGGCGCGCGGCGGCGGCACCACCGAGCAGCTCGTGGAATCGACCCCGAAGGGCGCGATCCGCAACGTGCTGAGGCTGACGGAGCAGGGCGAGGTCGTTTCGCAGCACTACAGCCTGCACCCGCTCGCGATGCGCACCCTGGAGCGCTCCTTCGCGGCGCTGGCCCGTGCCACCGCGCACGTGGAAGACCGCTTCTCGCCGGGAGAGGAACAGCGGGCGGCGATGAACCTCATGGCCGGCGAGAGTCTGGCGGCGTATCGGCGCCTGGTGTTCGAGCCGCGCGATTTCCAGGCCTATTTCCGCGGCGTCACGCCCATCGATGTGATCGAGCGGATGCACATCGCCGCCCGTCCCGCCGCGCAGGAGGATGCGGAAGGACTGCAGGCACTGCGCGCGCTGCCCTGGGTGTTCGCCTGGACCCAGAGCCGGCACACGCTGCCCGGCTGGTATGGCATGGGCACGGGCCTCGCCGCCGCGCTCGAGCGCCACGGCGAGGGGCTCATCGGGGAGATGCTTTCGCGCTGGCCGTTCTTCGCGCATCTGTTCGACGACGTCGAGGCGATGCTGGCGCGCACCGACCTCGAGATCGCCGCGCACTACGACGAGCTGGTGCCCGCGGAGCTTCGCCGCCACGCCGGCGAGATCCGCGCCGAGTACGACCTCACGGTGAGGAGCGTGCTCAAGCTGCGCGGCAGCGCGAAGCTCCTCGACAGCGATCCCACCCTGCAACGCGCCATCAAGCTGCGCAACCCCTACATCGACCCCATGCATCTCATGCAGGTCGACCTGCTCAAGCGCTGGCGCGCCACCCAGCGCAACGACACCGCGCTGTTCCAGGCGCTGCTCGCCACCATCTCCGGCATCGCCCAGGGCCTGCAGGCGACGGGTTGAATTCCTCCGCGCGGCAGGGCACTGCGGCGCCGGCCTCCGGGCTTCCAGACCTCTTAGGTACAAGAAGTTGAGCAGGGCGTGCTACGTCCGGCGTTCCGAGTGCGATCTTCCGCTTGCGACGGCCACGACGCCAAACGATCAATCCACTGAGGGCAGCAACATCGATCAACACTCAGGAACGTTGACCGCCAGCCCCCCCTGCGAAGTCTCCTTGTAGATCACCGACATGTCATGCCCCGTCTGCCGCATGGTGGCGATGACCTGGTCGAGCGATACCTTGTGCGAGCCATCGCCGCGCATCGACAGGCGCGCCGCATTGATCGCCTTGACCGAACCCATGGCGTTGCGCTCGATGCACGGGATCTGCACGAGCCCCGCGACGGGATCGCAGGTGAGGCCCAGGTTGTGCTCCATGCCGATCTCGGCGGCGTTCTCCAGTTGCTCGTTGGTGCCATTGAGGGCGGAGACCAGGCCCCCGGCGGCCATGGAGCAGGCCACGCCCACTTCCCCCTGGCAGCCCATCTCGGCGCCGGAGATCGAGGCGTTCTTCTTGTACAGCATGCCGATGGCCGCGGCGCTGAGCAGGAAGCGGATCACGCCATCCTCGTTCGCACCGGGCTCGAACCGCATGTAGTAATGCAGCACCGCCGGTACGATGCCCGCGGCGCCGTTGGTCGGCGCGGTGACCACCTGTCCGCCGGCGGCGTTCTCCTCGTTCACCGCCAGCGCGTAGGCATTCACCCAGTCGAGCGCGTGCATGGGATCATCCGGATTCCCACTCTGCAGCACGCGGTACAGCTTGGGCGCGCGCCGGCGCACGGCGAGCACGCCGGGCAGCAGGCCCGAGGCGTCGAAGCCGCGCGCCACGCAATCCTTCATCACCGCCCAGATGCGCAGGAGCCTTGCGCGAATCTCGGCACCCTCGCGCCAGGTGCGCTCGCGCGCCAGCATCAGTTCGTGGATCTCCAGGCCTGCCTTGCGCGCCTGCTCGAGCAGGCTCTGCGCCGAGTCGAACTCGAAGGGCGCCGGGGCGCGAGTCTCCGCGCCGCCCGCTTCATCGCCTGCGCGAACGACGAATCCGCCGCCGATGCTGTAGTACTCCTCGCGAGCGAGCAGTTGCTGGCCGGCATCGTGCGCCGAGAAACGCATGCCGTTGGAATGCCCGGGCAGCGTCTGGTCGTGATGGAACAGCAGGTTCAGCGCTTCGTCGAAGGCGATCTCGTGCCGGCCCAGCAGGCTGATGCGGCCATTGGCGCGGATCCGCGCCAGCGTGGGCTCGATGCTGCGCGGATCGATGTCGTCGGGATGTGCGCCGGTCAGTCCGAGCAGCACGGCGCGATCGGTGCAATGGCCGCGACCGGTGAACGCGAGGGAGCCGTAGAGCTGCGCCGAGACGCTCAGGGTGCGCTCCAGCAGCCCGCGCTGTTCGAGCAACTCCACGAAGCTGCGGGCCGCGTTCATCGGGCCCATGGTGTGCGAACTGGAGGGCCCGATGCCGATCTTGAAGATGTCGAATACGCTCAGGCTCATGCGCCGATTCTAGCGAAAGCGCATCAGGTCCAGGGCGTCCAAAAACGACGCCCGCTTGCCCGAGGTGATGAGGTCGGCCATGGCCTGGGCGGTGGGCGCGCTGAGCGTGAGTCCCAGGTGCTGGTGGCCCAGGGCGTAGTACAGGCCCGGATGCTGCCGGCTCTCGCCCATGCCGGGCAGGTAGTCCGGCAGGGTGGGCCGTTCGCCCATCCAGGCATCCGGCGCATCGCCCGGCTGCCAGATGCCTGCCTCCTGCAGGTGGTACTGCAGGCGCCGCCACTTGGCGGGCGAGGGTTGGCTGCCAGGCGCGGCGAATTCCACGAAGCTGGTGCTGCGGAAGCCGAACTGCATCGGCGTCATCACCACGGCCCGCTCGCGCAGCGCCAGGGGGCGATCCATCCCCGGCAGCGGCCGGGAGAAGGAGAAGTGATAGCCACGTTCGGCGATCAGCGGTGCGGGCAGTCCCAGACGGCGAAGGAGCGGTGCGCTGCGCGCGCCCGCGCTGATGAGCACCCGGTTCGCCGGGATCACGGCGGCGCGGGTGTGCATATCGAAGTGCTGCGGGCGCGCCTCGATGCGCTCGATGCGTGCGCGCAGCTGCCGCCCGCCGCGGCGCAGGAAGTCCCGGACCAGCGCCTGCACGATGCCCAGTGGCAGATCCACCATGCCCGTGTCGGCGAAGTGCACCCCCGAGTGCGCCCTTGGCGCGAGCCGGCGGATGGCCTCGAGCTCCGCATCGTCAAGATCACGCCAGTTCACCCCGTCCTCGCGCTGGCGCAGCAGCCCTGCCTGGGCGGCGAGCCGTGCCGGCTCGGTTTCGAACACCTCATCGTGTCCCACGAAGTGCGTCAGCCGGCCGACCTCGGGCACCTGCGCCGCGAGCGCACGCCAGGCATCCGCCGTTCCCGCCTGGAACTGGTGCAGCGCGACGCGATGACGGGCGAACGGGCCGGGGCGGCTGGCACGCAGGAAGGCGAGGCTCCAGGGCAGCACCGTCGGCAGGTCGCGCCACCGCATCGAGGCCGGTCCGCGTCCCAGCAGCAGGTCGGGCACTTCGCGCCAGGAGCCCGGGGCCGCCAGCGGATCGAGCTGCTCGGTGGCGATGATGCCGGCGTTGCCGAAGGAGGCTCCGTGGCCCGGCTCCTCGGCATCGATCAGCACGCAGGAAAGGCCCCGGGCCTGCGCTCGCGCGCGCAGGCCGCGCCGATGATGCCGGCGCCGACGATGGCGATGTCGGTCGCGCTCAAGCCTGCGGCCGGATGCCGTGGGCGAAGGGATCGCGGGGATCGATGAGCAGTGTCGCCTCGCCCGTGATCCATGCCCGGCCGGTGATGGTGGGCAGCACCTCGCCACTCGCAAGTTCGTAGCGGGCCTCGAAGATGCTGCCGATGACGCTTTCCTGTCGCCACGGCTCGCCGGGCTCGAGCTGCCCGTCGGCGGCCAGGCACGCCAGCTTCGCGCTGGTGCCCGTGCCGCAGGGCGAGCGGTCGTAGGCCCCGCCGGGGCAGAGCACGAAGTTGCGGCTGTCCGCCACGCTGCTCGGTCCGCACAGCTCGACGTGATCGATGAGCGCGCCGCCGCCGCCGCGGATGCCGCAGGCCTGCAGCCGTTCCTGGATGGCGCTGCCGGCGGCGAGCAGTGCGGGCAGGTTCCCGGCATCGACGGTGAGTCCATGGTCCTCGCAGATGAAGAACCAGTTTCCGCCCCAGGCCACATCGCCGCTCACCTCGCCGAGGCCGGGCACTGTCAGCCGCAGTCCCTGCTGCTGCCGGAAAGCGGGCACGTTGCGCACGCTGACCTCGCCGGAGTCGTGCAACCGGGCGCGGACAGGTCCCACGGGCGTGTCGATCAGGTGCTCCCCCGGTGCGATGCGCCCCAGGTGCTCGAGCGTGGTCACGAGCCCGATGGTGCCGTGGCCGCACATGCCGAGGTAGCCGACGTTGTTGAAGAACAGGATGCCGGCCGTGGCGCCGGTGCTCACGCCGGGGCGCAGCAGCCCGCCCACCAGGACATCGGATCCGCGGGGTTCGTTGATGAGCGCGCCGCGCAGCTCGTCATGCCCCGAGCGGAACTCGGCCAGTTGCCGGGCGAGATCGCCGGCGAGTTCGGGTCCGCCGCCCACCACGATGCGCGTGGGTTCACCGCCCGTGTGTGAATCGACGACCTGCAGCCTGCGCGCGGAGGCTCCGCTCATCGGCGCCGTGCCCGGCGTCCCGGTCGGGTCGCCAGCCCCTCGTGGATGATGGCGAGAATGCGGCGTCGTTCCTCCCCGCGCAGCGGCAGCCGTGGCGCGCGCACCCATTCGCTGCCGAGCCCGGCCTCCTGGATGGCGAGCTTGATGTACTGGACGAACTTGAGGGGGATGTCCAGGTGCAGCAGCGGCATGAACCAGCGATACAGCGTGCGCGCCTGGCGCCACTCGCCGCGCACCGCCAGCTCCCACAGCCGCTGGTTCTCCTCGGGAAAGGCGAGGCCAACGCCGGCGATCCAGCCGCGCGCGCCCAGCAGCACGCTCTCCAGCACCAGGTCATCCACCCCGCAGAACAGGGTGTAGCGCTCGCCGAGGCGATTGATGAGGTCGGTGATGCGCCGGACATCGCCCGAGGACTCCTTGATCGCGACGAGGTTGGGCAGGTCGGCGAGCTTCTCGAACATCGGCGGCGTGATGTCCACGCCGTAGGCCAGGGGATTGTTGTAGCAGATGATGGGCAGGCCCGTGGCGCGGGCGACGCTGCGGTAATGGGCCAGCGTCTCGCGCGGATCGGCGCGGTAGATCATCGCCGGCAGCAGCATGAAGCCATCCGCCCCGGCGGCCTCGAGCGCGCGCGCATAGTCGATGGCGGCCGCGGTGCTGCACTCGGCCACGCCCGACAGCACCGGAACCCGCCCCGCGGAGGCCTCCAGCGCACAGCGCATGACATCGAGCTTCTCGCGCCGCGTGAGCGTCACGTTCTCGCCGAGCGAGCCCAGCATGACGAGGCCGGAGACACCGCTGTCGATGAGCGCCTCGATGTGCCGCGCGGTGGCGGGAAGATCGATCGACTGATCGCGGTGCATCTGGGTGGTGACCGCGGGGAATACGCCGGACCATCGGGTTTTCATGCGGTATTGTGTTCGCAGTATGATGAACGGGTCAATCATCGGAACGGGAGCAGCATGAACATCGAGCGCTTTGGAACGGGGCCGCGCATGAGTCAGGCGGTGAAGGCAGGTTCGCTGGTGTTCCTCGCCGGCCAGGTGGCCGACCATGGCGGGTCGGTGGGGGAGCAGACCTCGGCGATCCTCGCGAAGATCGATGCGCTGCTGGCGCGCGCGGGCACCGACAAGACGCACATCGTTTCCGCCAACATCTGGCTGGCCGACATCGGCACGTTCTCGCAGATGAACGCGGTGTGGGACCAGTGGGTGGCGGCCGGCCACACGCCCGCCCGCGCCACGGTGGAAGCGAAGCTCGCCGCGCCGGAGTTCAAGGTCGAGATCGCGGTGGTCGCGGCGCTCTGACCGGCCTTTTCTCAGGGCGAGACCCGTCGCACGCCGATCAGGCTGTCGCGGTAGGGCCGCGCATCGAGGCGGTCGATGCGGACCTGTCCGCCATGCGAGGGCGCATGCACGAACTGACCGGACGCCGTGACGATGCCCACATGCAGGTCGCGCTTGAGCCGCATGAACACGAGGTCCCCGGGCAGCATCTCGGCCTTGCTGATGGCGCGGCCGGCGCCGAACTGCTGCGCGGCCGTGCGCGGCACCGACAGGCCTGCGCGCCGCGCGGCGTAGTCGACCAGGCCGCTGCAATCAAAGCCTGCGGGCCCGGCGCCGCCGTACCGGTACGGCCGTCCCAGCATCGACAGGGCCGCCTCCACGAATCGCTGGCGCGGATGGGCGAGGCTGGCGGGCGGCGGTACGGGAGAGATGGTTGCCGGAACCTCCGCCGGCAGGGGCACACCGCGCGGCGGATGCAAGCTGCAGCCGGCGAGCGTGGCGAACAGCGCGATGGCCGCGAGGCTGGCGAGGTGCGCGGTGGCCGCGTTCCTCAACGCAGCAGGGGCCCGGCCGCCATGGCGGCGCCGACGATGCCGGCATCGGCGCGCAGCTTGCCGATGCGCAGCGGCGCGCGGCACACCAGCTTGTCGAGGAAGCAGTCGGCATGCTCGGTGATGCCGCCACACAGGACGATGAGGTCTGGCCAGAACAGCGCGTGATATTCCTGCAGCACGCGCGACAGCGCCGCCGCCCATTCCTCCCAGCTGAGGTTGCGTTCGGTCCGCACCCGCCCGCTGGCGCGATGCTCGGCTTCCTCGCCATCGACCTGCAGGTGCCCAAGCTCGGTGTTGCGCACGAGGTGGCCGTCCTGGAGCAGGGCGCTGCCGATACCGGTGCCCAGGGTGAGCACCAGGACGAGGCCCGGAACTTCGCGGGCCGCACCACAACGGATCTCGGCAAGTCCGGCCGCATCGGCATCGTTGATGACATGGACCGGCCGTTGCAGCCGCGCGGCGGCCAGTGCGCCCAGTGGCTGGCCGATCCAGTGTTTGTTGATGTTGGCCGCGGTCTCCACCACGCCGGCGCGGATCACGCTGGGAAACGCGATGCCCACCGGCAGCGCAGGGTCGAATCCGGCGACGACCTCGGCGATGGCCTCGATCATCTGCTCGACCGTGCCTTGCGCCGGGGAGACGACGCTGCGGCGGGCCACTGTAAAATTCCCGCTGTCAAGGTCGACGACCGCGCCCTTGATCGATGAGCCGCCGACATCCACCCCGATCGCGCACCG
>JAXMGQ010000059.1:0-23837 GCA_046347195.1 Steroidobacteraceae bacterium | reverse complement strand
GGACATGATGTCTAGTGAAGTCTGACGACCACGACTGACGCCATGGGCCGAGCCGGCGGTCAGCCGGCCGGTGCCTGCGGCGCCGACCGACAAGAGGCGGAAGGAAAGCGAGAACGTGCACAATTCAGCAGCTGGGGCATGCACGTGAGTGCGCGCGGTCCGTCGTGGGTCGCCGATGGCGTGCGCGAGCACCTGCGGCGGATGCCGGTCGAGAACATCGCCGAGCTCGCGCGCGACACGACGCGTGCAGCTGATTTCATCCCCCTGTGGTTCGGCGAAGGCGACCTGCCGACCCCGCAATTCGCGGCCGATGCCGTGGCTCAGGCGCTTGCCGCGGGCCAGGTGTTCTACACACAGCAGAACGGGGTCATGGAGCTGCGTACCGCGATCGGCGAATACCTCACGGGTCTTGGCTCCCGCACGATCCTGCCGGAACGCGTGACCGGGACCGCGGGCGGCATGGGTGCGATCCTGCTGGCGGTGTCGCTGGTGCTCGATCACGGTGACAACGTCGTGATCGTCGATCCGGTCTGGCCGAACATCGCGGGCGCGGTCCGCATGGTCGGCGGCACGCCGCGCTCCGTGCCGATGGATCTGGGGCCGGCCGGCTGGCAGCTTGACCTCGCGAAGCTCGAAGCTTGCCTCGACCGGAGAACGAAGGCGGTGTTCTTCGCCTCGCCCGGCAATCCGACCGGCGCCATGATTCCCGTCGAAACACAGCGGGCCATCCTCGAGCTCTGCCGGCAACGCGGCATCTGGGTCATTGCGGACGAAGTCTACAATCGCATGGTATTCGGTCAGCGCGCGGCTGCCTCGATGGCCGACCTCGCCGATCCCGAGGACCGTGTGCTCATCGTCAACAGTTTCTCGAAGTCCTGGGCGATGACCGGCTGGCGGCTCGGCTGGCTGGTGCACCCCCCGGCGCTCGAATCGCTGCTCGCCAACATGACGCAATTCTCCAACAGCGGACTGCCGACCTTCCTGCAATACGCTGCCGCGACGGTGCTACGCGAGGGCGAGCCGTTCGTTGAGCACATGAATCGCTACTGCGAGCACGGCGTGCAGCTCGTCTGCAACGCGCTCGAGCGCATGGGGCGCGTGAGGCTGGCAGCCCGGCCACCGGCGGCGATGTACGTGTTCTTCGGGGTCGACGGAATGACCGACTCGCGCGCCGCCTGCCGCGAAATCGCGCAGCGGGCGCAAGTGGGTCTGGCCCCGGGCGCACTGTTCGGCCCCGGTTCCGATGGCTTCCTGCGGATGTGCTGCGCTCGCGCGCCCGCACAGTTGGAACTGGCCATGGAACGGCTGCGACCGCTGCTGAGCTGAGCGATGCGCGACGTAGAACTCGACGACAAGTACCGGGTTGCGGACGGCACGATCTTCCTCTCCGGCATCCAGGCGCTGGTCCGGCTGCTGCTCGAACAGAGGCGCAGCGATGCCAGCGCCGGCCTTTCCACCGCCGGCTTCGTCTCCGGATACCGCGGATCGCCGCTCGGCGGCGTGGACTTTGCGCTCTGGCAGGCTGCAGCGCACCTCGAGCGCGCGCAGATCCGCTTCGAGCCGGGCCTCAACGAGGAAATCGCGGCCACCATGGTGCAGGGAAGCCAGCAGGTCGGCGCGATCGGCGGCAGCCGGGTCGATGGCGTGTTCGGGCTGTGGTATGCGAAGAACCCAGGCGTGGATCGTGCTGGGGACGCCCTCAAGCACGCCAACGCCGCGGGCACCGCCGCTCGCGGCGGCGTGCTCGCGGTCTCGGGCGATGATCCGGGCGCGACCTCCTCGACGATCGCCAACCAGTGCGAGCACGCCTTCATCTCGGCATCGATCCCGGTGCTGGCACCGGCAAGCGTCGCTGAAATCCTCGACTATGGCCTGATCGGCTATGGACTGTCGCGCTACGCCGGGGTCTGGGTGGGCCTCAAGGCCGTCGCCGACGTGGTCGAGGCCAGTGAGACAGTCGTCGTGCGCGCCGATAGGCCACCGCTCGTCCTGCCGGAGGACCTGCCCAGACCGGCCGCAGGCTGGGGGATGCGCTGGCCCGACAGCCGCTGGGACCAGGAAGCGCGCCTGCTCGGCCTGCGGCTCCCCGCCGCGAAGGCCTATGCGCGCGCCAATCGACTCGACGCCGTGGTGTTCGGCTCCGCGCGGCCGCGAATCGGCATCGTCACCGCCGGCAAGGCGATGGGCGATGTGCTCGACGCCCTCGCGCTGATCGGCATCGACCGGGATCAGGCCGAGGCGCTCGGACTCGCGGTCTACAAAGTCGGCATGGTGTGGCCGCTGGAACCGGTGGCGCTGCGCGCGTTTGCCGAAGGGCTGGAGGAAATCCTCGTCGTCGAAGAGCGTCGCGCCATCATCGAGCCTCAACTGAAGGAGCAGGCCTACAACTGGCCGGCCAAGAGCCGGCCGGTCGTGGTCGGCAAGGCCGACGAGCGCGGCGCGCCGCTCCTGCCGGAAGGCGGCGTGCTCACGCCGACCCTGGTCGCCGAGATGATCGCCCGCCGCCTCGCCCTGCGCGGGGCGCGCGAGGAGCTGCGCCGGGTACGCCAAGAACTGCGCGGGGTACGCCAAGAACTGCGCGGGGTAAGCCAAGAGCTGCGCGGCGCCGCCGCGCCGCTGCGATCGGCCGGCCCCGAGCCGACGAGGACGCCACATTTTTGCGCCGGCTGCCCGCACGCGCGCTCGACGCGCGTGCCCGACGGCGGCCTCGCCATGGCCGGCATCGGCTGCCATTCACTGCGCCTCGGCATGCCCGATTCAAAGACGATGTTCCTGGTCCCGATGGGCAACGAGGGCACCAACTGGATCGGCGCGGCACCGTTCGTCGAACGTGGGCACGTGTTCCAGAACCTGGGTGACGGTACGTACATGCACTCGGGGTCGCTCGCCGTGCGCGCCGCTGTTGCCGCGCGCGCACGCATGACATTCCGCATCCTCTACAACGGCGCCGTGGCGATGACCGGCGGGCAACCGGTCGAGGGCGCGCCGGGCCTCGGGCGTCTCACTCAGCTGCTGCTCGATGAAGGCGTGGCACGGGTGGTCGTGGTCAGCGAGGAGCCGGACCGCCATCGGGGCGCGCTGGCGAGCGGAGTCGAGCTGCACGATCGGGATGCCCTCGAGCGCGTGGAACGCGAACTGAGCGAGATCCCGGCCGTCACCGCCCTCGTCTACGACCAGATGTGCGCCATCGAGAAGCGGCGGCACCGCAAGCGCGGCACTGCGCCGCCGATCGCCCGACGGGTATACATCAACGAGCGCGTCTGCGAAGACTGCGGCGACTGTCTCGAGCAATCGCAATGCGCCGCATTGATGCCCGCCGCCACCGATCTGGGGCCCAAGCGCCGCATCGACCAGTCGGCCTGCAATGCCGACTATTCCTGTCTCGACGGATTCTGCCCCAGTTTCGTCATGCTCGAGGGTGCGCAACTGCGCGCCGCGCCGGCAGCGAGCGTTGATGTGACCGGGCTGACGGAGCCGGTGCTGCCATCGCTGCAGCAGTTCGGCGAGATCATCATCGCCGGCGTCGGCGGGACCGGGGTGATGACGGTCGGCGCGATACTCGGGATGGCTGCGCACCTCGAGGGGCGCGGCTGCACCGTGCTCGATGACACCGGAATCGCGCGCAAGGGCGGCGCGGTCTCGACCCACATACGGCTGACCGAGCACCCGGGAAACATTCACGCGAGCCGCATCGGCGTCGCACAGGCCAAGCTCCTGATCGGCGGCGACCTGCTGGTCAGCGCTCACTCGTCGACGCTCGCCTGTCTTCTGCACGGCCGGACTCAAGTGATCTTGAACGTCGACGCCACGCCGACTCTCAACCAGCGGCTCGATCCCACCGCCGAGTTCGACCCGGCTCGGCTGAGGCGCGCCGTGGACGCGGCGGTGGGAGAAGGAGCGGTGCACCCGCTGCACGCGACGATGATCGCCGAGCGTTTGCTCGGCGATGCGATCTATTCCAACATGGTGCTCATCGGCGCGTCGTGGCAGCTCGGCCTGCTGCCGTTGTCTCGCGAAGCCATCGCGCGCGCCATCGACCTGAACGGCACGGGCGCAGCGGCCAATTGGCGCGCGTTCGAGCTCGGCAGGCTCGCAGCGCATGACCCGGCCCGCCTCGGAGCCGCGCTCGTCCCTAAAATTCAGGACCCGGCGCTTCCGGACCTGGACACGTTGATCATAACGCGCGTCGCGTCGCTCACCGCCTACCAGGACGCCGCCTACGCGCGACGCTACCGGGAGCTGGTCGACAGGGCACGCAAGGCCGAGGCAGATCTGGGAATCGGCGATGCCGCCCTCGCGCGCGCCGTTGCCAACGGTTACTTCCGGCTGCTGGCGATCAAGGACGAGTACGAGGTCGCGCGCCTGTATACCGACGGCGAATTCCGGCGCGAACTCGAGCGGCGCTTCGAGGGGCCGTGGCGGCTCCATTACCACCTGGCGCCGCCGGTGCTCGCGAGGATGGATGCGCGCACCGGCCGTCCGCGCAAGCGTCGCTTCGGTCCCTGGATCGAGCCGGGTCTTCGATTCCTTGCGCGCTGCCGCCGCCTGCGAGGTAGCTGGCTCGATCCGTTCGGACATACGGCCGAGCGCCGCCAGGAGAGGCGCCTGATCGTGGAATATGAGCGCTCACTGGCTGCGGCGTTGGCAAGGCTCACGCCGCGCAACCATGCCCTCGTCGTCGAATTTGCCGCACTGCCTGAACGAATGCGAGGATTCGGTCCCGTCAAGGCGAGGAACGTCTCGGCAGCCCAGATACGCGCCGCCGAGATCCTCGGTATGCTCGATGCGAACTGATCGATGATGGAGCAAGTGATGATCAAGCGTCATTTTGTCGACGTACCGGCCGGCACGATCCACTGCGCGATCGCCGGCACCGGCCGCCCACTGCTGCTGCTGCACCAGACCCCGCGCTCCTGGGACGAGTTTCGCGACGTGCTGCCCCTGCTCGGCCGGAATTTCCGCGCCATCGCGATGGACACGATCGGATTCGGCGACTCGTCGCGGCCGCCGCCCGGCAGTGACTCGATCGAAACCTGGGCCGAGGTCGCGGTCAGCCTGGCCGATGCACTGGGCATCGGGCGCTTTTCCGTGGTCGGCCACCATACCGGCGCGGCCATCGCGGTAGAAATCGCAGCCGCGCACCCGGAGCGCATCGATGCCGCGGTGCTTTCGGCCGCGCCGCTCGTCGATGCGAAGTTTCGCGAGCGCCATACGAAGCCTTCGCGGATCGACAACGTGGCAGGCCAACCGGACGGGTCGCATCTGGGCGAGCTGTGGAACATGCGCCGGCCCTGGTATCCGCCCGGCGACATCGACCTGCTCGAGCGTTTCGTCGTCGATGCGGTCAAGGCGGGAGCGCGCGCGGCAAAAGGCCACGACGTCGTCGCGCGCTACGTCATGGAGACCCGCCTGCCGTTGATCCGTTGCCCGGTGCTGGTCATCGCGCCGACCGCCGATCCGCATGCCTACCCCCACGCACGCTCGCTGGCGGCGAGCATCGCGGGCGCCCGATACGTCGAACTCGACGGTGGCATGGTGCCACTGCCGGATCAGATGCCCGATCGCTTTGCCGCGACCGTGGAGGAGTTCCTGGGGAAAGAGGCGCCTCTTCAGGGTTTGTAGCGATCCCTCAGCGAGGCCAGCGCTCCCACCAGTGCCTCGACATCCTCATCGTCATTGTAGAAGTGGAAGGTGGCGCGCAAGTTCCGGTCACGGTACGAGGTGACGATGTCGCGGCCCAGGAGCTCCTTGTTGAGCCCCGCCGCATCGCGCGAGCGGATGCAGACCATGGGACCGCGACGCGCATCATCGTCCGGCGTCACACTGGGCCAGCCGATCTCCCGGAGCCGGTCCAGGCAATGGCGGGTGAGCGCACGCACGCGCTGCTCGATCGCCGGTGTACCCACCTCGAGCAGCAAGGACAGGCCGGCCTCGGTGGCATAGGCATTGACCACGGGCGGGGTGCCCGCCTCGAAGCGCCGTGCCGTGGGTGATGGATCGTTCGAGAAGATGTTCATCGCGCCGATGTCGCGCTGGGCGAACCAGCCCGAATGCGTGGGCACGAGATCGGCGATGAGCTCGCCGCGCACGTACAGGAAGCCGATGCCGGCGGTCCCCAGCAGGTACTTGAGCATGCCGCCCACGGCGAAGTCGACATCCAGCGCCTTGACATCAATGTCCATCGCGCCCGCTGCCTGGTAGCAGTCCACCAGCATCAGCGCACCGCGTTCGTGCGCGAGCCTCGCTAGCCCAGCGATGTTGAGGCGCGCGCCGTTGCGGAAGCACACCTGCGTGACCGCGACGAGCCTGGTGCGATCATCGATGCGTGCGGCGAACTGCTCGAGGGGGATGTAGCCATCAGCCGCCACGGGCACGTGCTCCACGCGCGCACCGCGCTTCTCCTGTGCATGCCAGATCTGCGCGTTCGTGGGGAACTCGAAGTCGCTGACCACGACCTTGTCGCGCCCTTTCGTGAAATCCAGCGCGGTGGCGAGGGCGTTGATGCCGGCGGAGGCCGAGGCTGTCACTGCGATCTCATCGTCCTGCGCGCGCAGCAGTTTCGCGACCCGGGCGCGCACCGCTTCGTTCTTGCCGACCCACACGTCCCAGTTGGCGCCCACGGCGAGCCGGTCGTCCATGTAGGATTCGAACGCCGCGCGCACGCTGTTGGCCAGCGCGCAGTACGAGCCGCTGTTCAGGTACACCTTGCGTGCGAGCACCGGGAACTCGCGTCGCAGGGCCTTGAAGTCGGGAGTGGACATGGCGGTGATACCGGTGCGTCGAGAACGGGATCAGCGGCCCGGCGCGAGGTTCGAGCGGCGAGCCCGGAGGAACCAGACCAGGGTCAGCAGCAGGAGCCAGGGAACGCCGCAGATCCAGCTCACATTCCAGAACTCGCGATCCAGGCCCATGGTGATGAGCACCGCGAGCAGCAGGGCGAGGCCGGCCAGTTGCAACCAGGGGTACAGCGGCGTGCGCACCGGGAGCGGCGCGCCGCGATAGCGCTGCCGGAAGCGCAGGTGGCAGAGCAGGATGATGATCCAGGTGACCATCGCGCCGAACAGCGACACGCCGAACAGGTAGTTGTAGGCCAGCGGCGTCAGGCGCGACACCGCGGCGGCCGCGAGGATGCAGGCGCCGGAGACGAGGATGGCGCCGAGCGGCGTACGTGAGGCGCTGAGTGTGCCGAGGAAGCGCGGCGCATAGCCGCCGCGCGCCAGGGAGAACAGCATGCGCGAGCACAGGTAGACGTTGGTGTTCATGCTGGACAGCGCGGCGGTGAGCACCACGAAGTTCATGATGCCCGCGGCGTAGGGAATGCCGGCCGCGGCGAACACCCGCACGAAGGGACTCTGCTCCACCACCTTCGCGCCGCTCTCGGTCCAGGGCACGAAGCTCACCACGATGGTGAGCGAGATGAGATAGAACAGCAGCAGGCGCAGGAACATGGTGCGCAGCGCCGCGGGGATGGCGCGCTGCGGGTTCTCCGCCTCGCCCGAGGTGACTGCGATGACCTCGATGCCATTGAAGGAGAAGATGCCCATGATCACGGCCATCCACACCCCGCCGAAACCGTGCGGCATGAATCCGCCTGGGAGTCCGGTGAGGTTGTGCAAGCCCACCGCCGGCATGCCGAGCCCGGCGATCCCCGCGATGCCGAACACGATGAACAGCAGGATGGCCGAGACCTTGATCATCGCGAACCAGTATTCGAAGCTGCCGAAGTTCGACACCGAGCGCGCGTTGACGTACAGCAGGGCGAGCGCGAAGGCGATGGACCACATCCACACCGGGATGTGCGGGAACCACCAGGTCATGTACAGCCCGGCCGCCACCGCTTCCCCGCCGATGGCGATGACCTGGCAGAACCAGTAGGTCCAGCGCACGATGAAGCCGGCGAGCGGATTGAGGTAGGTCTCGGCGTAGACACCGAAGGAGCCGGCAGCCGGATGCGCCACTGCCATCTCGGACAGGCTGAAGACCATGACCAGGGCCACGAAGCCGGCGATGGCGTAGCTCAGCACCACGGCGGGGCCCGCGTAGCCGATGGCGATGCCGCTGCCGAGGAACAGGCCGGTGCCGATCGCGCCACCCAGGCCGATCATCACCACCTGGCGCTTGCTCAATGCCTGGTCGAGGCCGTGCTCGCGCGCGACCAGATCACCTTCCGACACGCCATTCCCCCGCCGGCGGCTCATGACACGGCGCCGCGATGCGCCATCATAGGCAAGCCGCCGGCTGACGTCGCGCTTCCCCGCCAGTTTCCTTGGGGCGGGAGCCCTAATCTGCTCGAAAGCCCTGCTGTCGCCAGGCCTCGTACAGCACGAGGGCCACGCAGTTCGACAGGTTGATCGAACGCGTGCCATTGGCCATCGGCACGTGCAGCCAGTGCTCCGGGGCGATGGCGGCGCGCACGGCTTCGCTCACGCCGCGGGTTTCCGAGCCGAAGACCAGCGCATCGCCCTGCTTGAACGCCGCCTCGTCATACCGGCGTTCGCCGCCCGTCTCCACCACGAAGCAGCGCGCGCCGCCGAGCGATCCGAGACAGGCAGCCAGGTTGTCGTGCACCTGGACGCTCGCGAGTTCGTGATAGTCCAGGCCGGCACGCCGCACCGCCCGCGCCGACAGCGAGAAGCCCAGCGGCTTCACCAGGTGGAGCCGCGCCCCAGTGTTGGCGCACAGGCGGATGATGTTGCCCGTATTGGGCGGGATTTCGGGCTCGACCAGGACGATGTGGAACATCGGTTATAATGCGGGCATGACAGCCAGCCCTTCGTTGAACCTCGAGTTCTGCGGACTGAAGCTCGCCTCGCCCATCGTGCTGTTGTCGGGGTGCGTGGGATTCGGCGAAGAGTACACGCGGGTGGAGGGCTTTTCCAACCGCGACGTCGGCGCCATCGTGCTCAAGGGCACCACGCTCGCGCCGCGCCTGGGCAACCCACCACACCGCGTCTACGAGACCCCGATGGGCATGCTGAACGCCATCGGCCTGCAGAATCCGGGCGTCGACCACGTGGTGCGGCACATCCTGCCCACGCTGGACTTCAGCGAGACCCGCTTCTTCGCCAATGTCTGCGGCTCGACGGTGGAGGAGTACGCGGAAGTCACGCGGCGCTTCGACGACTCGCCGATCGATGCGATGGAGATCAACATCTCCTGCCCGAACGTCAAGGAAGGCGGCGTGCAGTTCGGCAACAGCCCGGACATGTCGGCGCGCGTGGTGGAAGCCTGCCGCGCGGCGACCAAGAAACCGCTGATCACCAAGCTCTCACCCAACCAGACCGACATCCGCGAGAACGCGCGGCGCTGCATCGAAGCGGGCACCGACGCCTTGTCGGTGATCAACACCGTCATGGGCATGGCCATCGACGCGGAGAAGCGCCGCCCGGTCATCGGCAACGTGCAGGGCGGATTGTCGGGCCCGGCCATCAAGCCCATCGCGCTGCTCAAGGTGTACCAGGTGAGCGAAATCGCCCGGCGGCTGCACATCCCCATCATCGGGCAGGGCGGCATCGCCAGCGCCACCGATGCGGTGGAGTTCCTGCTGGCGGGCGCCACGGCGGTGGGCGTGGGTACCGCGCTGTTCTACGATCCGCTGGTGTGCGGCAAGATCAACTCGGGGCTCACCGACTACCTCGCCCGCCACCGGATGCAACTGCCTGGACTCGCCGGTGCGCTGCAGGGAGCGAAGCCGGCGGCCACCGCCGCAGCGTCGCCTTCCACGGCACCCGCGCCGGATCAGCCCGTCACGGCCTGATCCTTCGCCGGCGGCTCCGGGTTCAGCACCCGCTGCGCGGGCACGGCCAGGCGAATGCCGCGACGGCGGAATTCCTCCAGCACCTCGAGGTTCACCGCCTGCTGCAGGTCGAGGATGGGGCTGGCCGCCGGATCCTTCGTGAAGAACGCCGTCTCGAACTGCAGCGACCAGTCGCCGAAGTTCTTCAGGTGGCAGCGGTCGAAGCGCGAATTCGGCTGTCGCCTGACGGCGGCTTCCACGATCCTGGGGATCTCGCGCAGGACCTCGACCTTGGTGTCAGGGTCGATGTTCAGCGTGAGCAGCGCGCGCCGCTCCTCCCCGCCGCTGAAATTGCGCACCCGGCTCTTCAGGATGTCGGCATTGGACAGGATGATCTGCTCGCCCGAGTCGGCGCGCAGCCGGGTGGTCTTGATACCGATGCGCTCGACCTTGCCGGTGTAGGTGTCCAACACCAGCGTGTCACCCACCACGAAGGGCTTGTCCAGCGCGATGGCGAGCGATGCGAACAGGTCGCCGAGCACGTTCTGCAGGGCCAGCGCCACGGCGACGCCGCCGACGCCGAGGCCCGCGAGGAGCGCAGTGATGTTGACGCCGAGGTTGTCCAGCGCCACCAGCGTGACCAGCGACCAGATGAGCACCATCGAGACGAACTTGATGATGTCGAGCGAGGAGGTCAGCGCGAGGTCAGCCCCGCCATTGCGGCGGTTGCGGATCTCCAGGTAGAACTGCAGCATCCGGCCGGCCCAGATGCCCACCTGCACCAGCAGCAGGATGACGATGATGTTGGTGCTGATGGTGTGGATGCGCGGCGGGAAGGTGAGGAACTCCTCCGCCGCGTACAGCGCCACGGCGATGAACACCAGGTGCCTGGTATGCCCGATGAGATAGGCGAACAGGCGGATCGCGGTGAGATGACCCTCGCCGGTGAAGCGGCGGTAGCGCGAGGCGATGACCTTCCGCAGCAGCAGCAGTGCCGACCAGATGAGCGCCACCAGGATGGCGGCCTCGACCCAGTCGACCAGGGAGTTGCCGTAGAGCTGCGCCTCGGAGACGCCGAGCAGCTCGTGGATCAGTTTGTGCCACATCCGCCCATTATATCGGGCCGCGGTCCATCCCCAGTTCCTTCATCTTGCGGGTGAGCGTGTTGCGGCCCCATCCCAGCAGTTTCGCCGCATCCTGCTTCAGGCCGTCGGACTTGCGCAGCGCCACGCCGATGAGGATGCGCTCCACCTCGGGTACGGCCTGGTCGAGCAGCCGCCTGGCGCCGGAGTCGAGCTCAGCCTCGGCCCAGTTCGCCAGTTTGTTCATCCAGTCGTGACTGGCGGCGTGCGCGCCGGCGCTGCCGCCGAGGTCGGGCGGGATGTCCTCGAGGCGGATCTCGCGGCCCGGCGCGGTCACCGTGAGCCGCCGGCAGGCATTGACGAGCTGGCGCACGTTGCCCGGCCAGTCGAAGGCCACCAGCGCGCTTTCCGCCGAGCTCATGAGCTGCTTGGGCTCGCCACCCAGTTCCTGTGCGGCTTCGGCGAGATAATGTCGCAGCAGCTCCGGGATGTCCTCGCGGCGCTCACGGAGCGGTGGGATCTCGATGCGGATGACGTTCAGCCGGTGCAGCAGGTCCTCGCGGAAATGGCCCGTGTGCACGCGCGCCTCCAGGTCCTGGTGGGTGGCGGCGATGACCCGCACGTCGACGCGCACCGGCGTCTGCCCGCCGACGCGGTAGAACTCGCCCTCCGCGAGCACGCGCAGGAGCCGCGTCTGCAAGGCCGGCGACATGTCGCCAATTTCGTCGAGGAACAGCGTGCCGCCGTCCGCCTGCTCGAAGCGGCCGCGGCGCAGGGCATCGGCGCCGGTGAAGGCGCCCTTCTCGTGGCCGAACAGCTCGGATTCGAGCAGGTCCGCGGTGAAGGCGGCGGTGTTCAGGGCGACGAAGGCGCCGCTGGCGCGTGGGCTGTGGCGGTGCAGGGCACGGGCCACCAGTTCCTTGCCGGTGCCGGACTCGCCGGTGATCAGCACGGTCATGCTCGAGCGTGACAGCCGGCCGATGGCACGGAACACCTGTTGCATTGAGGCCGCCTGGCCCAGCAGCTCCGGAATGCTGCGCCGGGCGCTCTCCGCATCGGTGCTGATGCTGGCCTGCTGCGAGGCCCGGCGCACCAGCTCCACCGCCTTGTCGATGTCGAAGGGCTTGGGCAGGTATTCGAAGGCGCCGCCCTGATAGGCCGCCACCGCCGCATCGAGATCCGAGTGCGCCGTCATGACGATGACCGGCAGGCCATGCCGGCCGGCCTGGATTTCCTTGAGCAGCTCGAGGCCGCTGCGGCCGGGCATGCGGATGTCGGTCATCAGCACATCGGGCGCATCGCTGCGCAGCGCGGTGAGCGCGCTGTCCGCCTGTTCGAACGAGCGCACCAGCATGCCGCTGCCCTTGAGCGCCTTCTCGAGCACCCAGCGGATGGACGCATCGTCATCGACCAGCCAGACTTTCAGGGGCTTTGCATTCATGGCGCGTCCAGCGGAAGCGTTATCGTGAAGACGGTGCGGCCGGGCGCACTGTCGAACTCGATCAGTCCGCCATGGCGGGTGACGAGGTCCTGCGCGATGCCGAGGCCAAGGCCGGTGCCATCGGCGCGGCCGGACACCAGCGGGTAGAAGATCGTGTCGCGGATCTCGGCGGGCACGCCCGGGCCGTTGTCCTCGAACTGGATGGTGGCCACCACCCGATGACGTTTCGAGCCGATGCTGACGCTGGTGGCCGCGCGGGTCCGAAGCACCAGCCGCGGCGAGTCGACGCCGTCGACCGCCAGCGCCTGCAGCGCGTTGCGGCCCAGGTTCAGCATGGCCTGGATGATGTGGTTCGGATCCACCGTCAACGGCGGCAGGCTCGGATCATAGTCGCGCGTGACCTCCACGCCCTCGGGCGCTTCGCTTCGCAGCAGGTGGTACACGCGCTCGAGCAGCTCGTGCACGTTGAGGGTCTGCTTGGCCGGCGGCCGGGCCGGGCCGAGCATCGAATCCAGGAGGCTGGTCAGCCGGTCCGCCTCGCTGATGATGACCCGCGTGTACTCGCGCAGCGAGGGGTCGAGGAACTCGCGCTCCAGCAACTGCGCAGCGCCACGCAGGCCGCCGAGCGGATTCTTGATCTCGTGCGCGAGCTGCCGGACCATGAGCCGGCTGCCGCCGAGCTGCGCGAGCAGCGCGCTCTCGCGCGTCAGGCGGCGGTGCTGCGTGATGTCCTCGATCTCCACCAGCAGCCGCGGGCCCGCACCACCGATGACGGCCTGGGTCACCGCGCAATCGAGAATTCGCTCCCCGCCCGCGGCCGCCGGCCAGGCGAGCTCACGCTGCACGACGTCTTCGCCGCCGGAGCGCGCCCGCTCGATCAGCGGCAGGAGCGTCTCGGCGCCACGCGAGAGGTCGACGATGCGCCGTCCCAATGCCTGGTTGGGCCCGAGCGCGAGCAAGGTCTGCGCCGCGGCGTTCAGGTATTCGATGCGAAGTTCCGCATCCAGCAGGAACACGCTGGTGACCAGCGCATCGAGCAGTTCGGTGCTATCCAGCCGCGGGCCTCGCAAGGGGAACTCAGCCGCCATGGGGGGCTGCCCGGGAACAGGCGTGGAAGATGGGCGCGGCGACAAGCGCCGCGCGACTCAGGGCTGCTTCTTGCGCCTGAGCGGCGAGAGGAGCGAGGGCTGCTGCACGTAGAAGGTGACGGGCGTGGTGCTCTTGCTCTCCCCGGAGGAAGCGTCCATGACCGAGGCGATCAGCGTGTAGGCGCCACGCGGCAGGTCGGTGAGCGCGAACTGGGTGGACTTCGGCGGCTGGTTCTCCACCAGTTTGCCGTTGAGATACAGCGAGACCAGGTGCCCCGGCTTCAGGGCAGGCTCGAGCCGCAGGCGGACATTGACGGAAGGTTCGTGGAAGGTCTGGTCCTGCTGCGGGGCGTCGATCTCGAACTCGGTGTAGTCCACCGCCGTGTCGTTCGGTTCGGTCTTGCCGGAGGGCCGCCGCGGCGCGGCGCTGCGCGAGAACTGGCTGCCGGACGAGGTCGAAGACTTCGAGGGCGCGGGCCCGCTCTGGGTGATGATGCGCTCGGCTCCCGGCGTGGGCTGATCCGAGTAGTGAATGACACCGTTCGAATCGGTCCACTTGTAGATGGTGGCCGCCGGGACGGCCGTCACCCACAGGACGGCCATCACCAGGCCCAACGGGAGTTGTCGCAGGTGCATGGTCACGAAGCATAGCCCTAAACCACTCCGGCGGACAAAGCTCGGGTGACGGAGGCGTGACCGCCGTCACCCGAGGCTGGAGGACCCCTGATCGTTCAGCCCTTGGCGCCCCAGTTGGATCACAGGCTGTAGTACATGTCGAACTCGATCGGATGCGTGGTCATGCGCAGGCGCGTGACCTCCTTCATCTTCAGCTCGATGTAGGCATCGATGACATCGTCGGTGAACACGCCGCCGGCCTTGAGGAAGCCGCGATCCTTGTCCAGGCACTCCAGCGCCATGTCCAGCGAGTGGCACACGGTGGGGATGTGCCTGGCTTCCTCCGGCTCGAGGTCGTACAGGTCCTTGTCAGCCGGATCGCCCGGGTGGATCTTGTTCTGGATACCGTCCAGTCCCGCCATCAGCATGGCGGCGAAGGCGAAGTACGGGTTGGCGGTGGAATCCGGGAAGCGCACTTCGATGCGGCGCGCCTTCGGATTGCCCACCCAGGGAATGCGGATGGAGGCGGAGCGGTTACGGGCCGAGTAGGCCAGCATCACCGGCGCTTCGAACCCCGGCACCAGCCGCTTGTAGCTGTTGGTGCTCGCGTTGGTGAAGGCATTGATGGCGCGCGCATGCTTGATGATGCCGCCGATGTAGTACAGCGCCGTGTCAGAGAGGCCACCGTACTTGTCGCCGGCGAACAGCGCCTTGCCGTCCTTCTGCAGCGACTGGTGCACGTGCATGCCGCTGCCGTTGTCGCCGACCAGCGGCTTGGGCATGAAGGTCGCGGTCTTGCCGTAGCCATGCGCCACGTTGAGGATGGCGTACTTGAGGATCAACACCTCGTCGGCCTTCTTGACCAGCGTGTTGGCGTTGACGCCGATCTCGCACTGGCCACCGGTGGCCACTTCATGGTGATGCACCTCGGTCTTCAGGCCCATCTCCTCGAGCGCCTGGCACATGGCGCCGCGGATGTCCTGGTAGGCATCCACGGGCGGCACCGGGAAGTAGCCACCCTTGATGCCCGGACGATGGCCCTTGTTGCCGTCGTCAAATTCGCGGTTGGTGTTCCACGCGCCCTGGGCCGAGTCGATCTCGGCGGAGCAGCCGCGCATCTCGGCGCTCCACTTGACGCTGTCGAAGATGAAGAACTCGTTCTCGGGACCGAACAGCGCGCCGTCGGCGATGCCCGTGGACTTGAGGTAGGCCTCCGCGCGCTTCGCGAGGGAGCGCGGGTCGCGGCTGTAGCCCTGCATGGTCATCGGTTCGATGACATCGCAGCGCAGGTTGACCGTGCTCTCCTCGAAGAAGGGGTCCAGCACGGCAGTGGCGGGATCGGGCATGAGGATCATGTCGGACTCGTTGATGCCCTTCCAGCCAGCGATGGACGAGCCGTCGAACATCTTGCCGTCCTTGAAGAAGCCCTCGTCCACCACCCGCGCCGGGATGGTCACGTGCTGTTCCTTGCCCAACGTGTCGGTAAACCGAAGATCGACGAACTTGGCTTCTTTTTCCTGGATCAGTTTCAGAACATCAGCGGCAGTCATATTCATTCTCCACGGAGCTGCTGGGTGCTTGTCAGGGCCGGTCAATGCCGGAATCCATGCATTTGCATGGGGCGTGCCATGAGCTGCCTCGTACAGGATCAAGTACTTACGTCTTCCACCGTCGGCAGTTTGCTCCAGAATGGTGCATGCCGGCAAGCATCGCGCACCCGAACGGTGCGTTGACCTCGATTGGTGCATCCCGCGGGGAGGACAGGACATTCCTCACGGCCTAGTGTCCCGAATCAGGGGTTCCTGACTGATTTGGGCAGCGAATTTTCGTGTCCGGCAAGGCGCAGCGACGGGCGCCAGTGGGACTATGGCGAGGAGCTGCAACGCGGCCAGGCGCGCGGCGCGACAAGGCCGATCCAGGAACCTCGCTGCTTATCCGCCACCGACATGCCGAAGAAGCCCGCCACCTTCCAGGCGCTGATCTTCGAGCTGCAGACCCGCTGGGTCGACAGGGCTGCGTGATCGTAGCCCTATGACCAGGAGATGGGGGCCGGCACTTTCCACCACCTTCCTGCGTGCCGTGGGGCCCCGTGCCCTGGAGCGCCGCCTATGTGCAGGGTCCGCGCCGCCCACCGACGGCCGCTATGGCGACCTTTTCGCCTGCAGCACTACTTCCAGTACCAGGTGGCCATCAAGCCCTCGCCCGACAATTTCATGGAGCTGTACATCGGTTCGCTGCGCCGGCGGCCTCGACCCGCTGGTGCACGACATCCGCTTCTCGAGGACAACTGGGAATCCCCCACGCTGGGCGCCTGGGGACTGGGCTGGGAAGTGTGGCTCAAGCCGTAAATCTCGCAGTTCACTACTTCCAGCAGGTCGGCGGGCTCGTGCCAGCCGGTGATGGGCGAGCTCACCTATGGCCTGGAGCGGCTGGCCATGTACCTGCAGGGCACCGAGAGCATCTACGACATCCTGCTGGAACGAGCGCCTTCGGCCGAACCAGCTACGGCGATGTCTACCACCAGAACGAGGTGGTGATCGACGTTCAACTTCGAGAAGGCGATGTGCCCTCGCTGTTCACGCAGTTCGACTTCTGGGAGAGCGACTGCCGGCGCCTGCTGGGCGAGGAAACTGTTCTGCCCGCCTACGAGAAGCGTGCTCAAGGCCTCGCACACCTTCAACCTGCTCGATGCGCGGCGCGCCATCTCGGTGACCGAGCGACAACGCGCTTCATCCTGCGCGTGCGAACCCTCGCGCGCGGTGTGGAGAGCCTTCCGTGACAGCCGCGAAGTCGGCTTCCCGCTGCTCAAGAACGCCGGCGCACAGCTGATGGCCGGCAGCCGTTTCCTGTTCGTCTCGGCGTCGAGGAGATGCCGCCCAAGGCGCTGGAAACCCTGAGCGAGGCGCTGTGCCAGCATCTGGTGAAGAGCATTGACGAGGCCGAGCATCCGCATGGCGAGGTGCGGCCTTCTACGCCACGCCGCAGCGGCTGGCTGTGCGGGTGGCGGATCTTGCCGACCGGCAGCCCGATCGAACGTCGAGCGGCGCGGACCGCCGCTGAGCGCGGCGTTCGGCTGCCGGCGCACCGACCCGAACGCTGGCCTTCGCGCGCGGCTGCGGCGTCGCGGTGGACGCACTCGAGCTGGAAGACCGACAAGGCGCGCGTGGCCGAGTACAGCATGGAGCGCGGCGCCGAGACCACGAGCCTGCTGCCGGGCTCGGCGACGGCGGCCCTCGCGGCCCTGCCGATTCCAGAAGCGCATGCGCTGGGGCGCGAACACGGCCGAGTTCGTGCGGCCGGTGCACTGGGTGGTGATGCTGTACGGCGAGTCGGTGGTGCCGGCGCAGGTGCTGGGCCTGTCGACCAACCCATCACCTACGATGCCGCTTCCACGCACCGAAGCCGATCACCCTCGCCCGTCCCGCGGACTACGAGGCGGCGCTGGAAGAAGCCAAGGTGATCGCCGGTGCGGTCGGCGCCACGAGATCATCCGCACACGCGTGACGCGGGCTCGCCGCTGGCTCGATGCTCGTGCGCCGGCGGCCAGCTCTCCACCCGCGCCCTGCAGGCCTCATCGACGAAGAACTCCTGGCCGAGGTGACCGCGCTGGTGGAGTGGCCGGTGCCCATCGCCGGGCGCTGGTGTTCCTCGCCCTGCCTGCTGGTGGTCATCTCCACCGTCAGCATCACCAGCGCTACTTCCCGGTGCAGACCCGCGATGGCCGGCTGACCCAGCACTTCATCCTGGTGAGCAACATCAAGAGCCGCGACCCCGAGCAGGTACGCCTGGGCAACGAGCGCGTGGTGCGTCCACGCCTGTCCGATGCGGCCTTCTTCTGGGAACCGTCGGCGGCACTCCTCGCCGAGCGGGCGACGCGGCTCGGCGTCACCTCCAGACGCCTCGGAAGTTACGCGCAGAAGACGCAGCGTGGTCGAGCTGAGCCGCGAACTGGCCTCGGCGCTGGGTGCCGGCGAGGCCGCGGTGAAAGCCGCGCGACGGTGCAAGGCGGACCTCTTGAGCGCGATGGTGAACGAATTCCCCACGGTAGGCGATGGGCCGCTACTACGCGCAGGCGGAAGGGCTGCATCGGGAAGTGGCGCTGGCGCTGGAGGAACAGTACTGGCCACGGTTTCGCCGCCACTTCGCCTGCCCGGGAGCCGTGCGGGCTGGGCACTGGCGCTGGCGGACCCATCGGCCGCTCACCGGCATCTTCGCCATCGACCAGAAGCCCACCGGCGCCAAGGACCCGTTCGGCCTGCGCCGGGCGGCGCTGAGCATCCTGCATCCTGCTCGATGCCGGCCTCGACATCGACCTCACCCGGCTGCTCGCCACGGCGGCGGCCCGCCAGCCGGTGCAGCGCGAGGCGGCCGCGCGAAGCCCATGCCTTCCTCATGGATGGCCTGCGCGGCCTGTACTGGAGCAGGACCCTTCCATCACCGGCGAGACCTGCTCGGTGGTGCTGCTCGCCGCCGACTCGCCCGCCCGTGGACATCGATGCGCGCCTGTCGGCGCTGCGCGATTCCTCAAGCTCCCGAATGCGCCCAACCTCGCGGCCGCCAACAGCGCATCGGCAACCTCCTGCGCAAGGCCGAGGTACCGGACGGCGTGCGGGCCGAAACGTCGACGTGCAGAAGAGCCGGAGCGCGCGCTGCATGCGGCCATCGAACGTGCGCAGCCAGGTGCTGAGGCCATCGCCGGCAAGCGCTATCGCGAGGCGCTCACCCTGACGACGCTGCGCGGCAGCGTCGATGCGTTCTTCGATTCGGTCATGGTGATGGACGAGAACGCCGCTGCGCAACAACCGGCTGGAGCTGCTCAAGGAGTTGAGCACGCTCATCGGTGGCGTGGCTGACCTCGGGCGCCTGCCCAGGCGCCATGCAGTGGGTGCGCTCCTTCCTGTTCCTTCTTCTTCGTCTGGACGCCGTTCTGCGGCATCCGGTGATCCTCGGCCTGTTTCCCTACCGCCACCGGCACAAGGTTACGCGCTTCTGCTTGAGGCGCTGCGCGTGCTGGCGCTGACCTGCGGACTGCGCTACGAGGCTCAGGGCTGGAAAACATCCCGCCGGGCAACCACGTGAGCATGTGGAAGCCTTCCTCGAGCTGGGAGACCATCTCGACGTGCTGCTGCCGCCGGCCGCCTGGGTGCTCAAGCGCGAGCTGATGTGGCTGCCCTTCGTGGGCTGGGGGCTCGCCGCGTTGCGGCCATCGCCATCAACCGCAGTGCCGGCCGTTCCGCCATCAACCAGGTGATCCCCTCGACCAGGGCAAGGCCCGTCTCGCCGAGCTGTGGGTGCACATCTTTCCCGAAGGCACGCGCACTGCGCCCGGAGGGTGCTTGCAAGTTCGGCCTGGTTGGCGCGATGCTGGCGGTGGCCACGAACTCGAAGATCGTGCCGGTGGCGCACGATGCCCGGGGATTGTTTGGCCGCGGCAGGGGCTCTTGAAGAAGCCCGGCGTGATACGTGGTGTTCGGGCCTGCCATCGACCCGGTGCCCGGCGATGCCGCGCCACGAATGAAAGTGCAGAACTGGATCGATACGACGGTGGAGCGGCTGCGCGGCCGTCGTAGAACCGCAGCTGGTACAGTGAGCGCGGGCAAGGGATCTTCACGAAGGCGGGCCATGGTGAAGAAGCTCAAGCACGAGGCCAGGTGTTCCAGGCGGCGCTGGCCGCCGGCGTGCAATACGTCGAGCGCAAGGCGGCGATATTCGAGCCCACGGATTCGGCCAGCGAGAAGGCGCTGTACGTGTACCGGCTGCTGGTGCACGACAAGGTGATCGCGCCCATGCCCGAGGAGCAGGTCAGCGAGAAAACCATCCGGCACCGGCTCGCGACCTGGTACGCGCATCAGCTGGGCATGAGCTGCTCGGTAGCGATCACTTCTGACGCCGCTGATCGCTCCGGCACCCAGCGCGCCATCATGTCCTGCAGCTGCTCGGGCGATACGGCTGGCGAGCAAGTCGTGCCGCGGCGTTTGCGATCTCCTCCTGCATGGCATTGGCGGTGAGGGCGACGATCGGCAGGCGCCGGCCGTCCCCGGGCAAGCGGCGGTCATCGTCGGGGATGCGGCGGATCGGCCGTGGCGGTAACCATCCATCCGCCGGCATCTGGCAATCCATGAAGATGAGGTCGTAGCGCGCGCGCCGCGCGCCTCGACGGCCTGCTTGCCATTGTCGACGACCTCGACTTCGTAGCCGAGCAACTCGATGGTGCGTCCAGCTTCCTGGTTCACCGGATTGTCTTCGGCCAGCAGGATGCGGCCGCCGCCGCGGCCTTGGACCGCCGGCGTTGCCGGGGACGGGGCTCCTTGGGCGGCATCGGCGCATGGCAGATCCATTGCCGTGAACCAGAACGTGGAACCCACGCCCTCCTGGCTCTCTGCTGGGTTTCCCCTCCCATCAGATCGGTCAGGCGGCGCACGATGGACAGGCCCAGTCCGGTGCCACCGTGGTGCCGCGTCGCGGAAGGCATCGGATTTGCGAAAATGGCTGGAACAGCTGCGCGGTCTGGGCCGGCGAGATGCCGATCCCGGTGTCCCGGATGGATCCGCGAATGCGCACGCGGTCGGCGTCGAGTGACAGCACCTCGAGGCTGATGAGCACCTCGCCGGCCGGGGTGAACTTGATGGCATTGCCGCCGAGGTTGAGCAGGACCTGCCGCATGCGTCCCGGATCGCCCAGCAGGAGCTCGGGCAAACGCGGGTCCACCTGCGTGCGCAGCGTAAGTCCCTTGGCCACCGCCTGCACCGACAGGATGTTCACCACGTGCTGCAACGTTTCGCGCAAATCCATGCGCACGCATTCGAGGTTGAGCTTGCCGGCCTCGATCTTCGAGAAATCGAGAATGTCGTTGATGATCGTCACCAGGTTCGTGGCGCTGTCGCGGATGGTCTCGACCCGGGCGCGCTGCGCAGGCTCCAGCGGATTGACCAGCAACAACTGCGACATGCCGATGACACCGTGCATCGGCGTGCGGATCTCATGGCTCATGTTGGCGAGAAACTGCGACTTGGCGGCCGCGGCCGATTCGGCACGTGCCTTTTCCTCCGACAGCGTGGCATTGGCCGCTTCCAGATCGCGGGTGCGCACCGCGACCTGCTCGGTCAACGCATCGGCCAGATGCTTGAGCCGTCCGACGCGCATGCGGTACGTCGCCACAGCCACCACGACCATGCCCGCCGCGCCAAGCAACCAGAACCACAGCGTCTGGTAGACATGCGGCCGGAGCGTGAATCGAAACTTCGCACCCTGCATGTTCCATACCCCATCGTTGTTGCTGGCGGCCACCCGGAAGGTGTAGTCACCCGGCGGGAGCCCCGTGTAGTACGCCGTCCTGCGCGAGCCGGCCTCGATCCACTCCTGGTCGTAACCATCCAGGCGGTAGCGGAATTGCACACGCTGCGGCGCCAACAGGCTCAGTCCCGTGTAGACGAACTCCCAGCGGTAGTTTCCCGGCGGCACCTGCACGCCGGGCGTGAGCGGCATGAGCCGGTCATCGACGTGCACGGCTTCGACGTGCACCGGCGGTGTCAGTGCATTGAGCCGCTGGGAGGAAGGATCGACGCGGACAATCCCTCGAATGCCCGGAAACCACAGCAAGCCGTCGGCGGTGCGGCAGCCTGCATTGCTGTTGCCGCCGGCGAATTCCGCGCTTCGCAGGCCATCAGCGGCGCCATAGGATTGCACCTGGACATCAGCGGACTCTCCCGCCGCCAGGGCGGCCAGCGTCGTGCGCGAAACACGGATCAGGCCCTTGTTCGTGGATATCCAGAGGTGATGCGAGTCATCGGGCAGCAGCTGCAGGATGGTTTCGCGAAAGGCCGGCGAGGACTTGGCCAGCGAGGTGATCTTTCCCCCGCGCCACAGCGCCATGCCGCCGGTGGTTCCCAGCCAGATATCCCCCGTCGGGTCTTCGAGCAAGGCGATCACCCAGTCGCTGGGCAGGCCCTCGGCGGTTCCTAGGTGCCGGGTGTGCTGGCCATCGTGAAGGAACAGCCCATGCGCCTCGGTGGCGATCCAGAACTGCCCGCGGCGGTCTTCATGTATGAGGTTGACGCCCACCGCGCCCGGCACGGGCAGGATGCTTCGCATCGACGTCACGGTGCCCTGCTCGACGAGGTCGATGCCGGTGTTGGTCCCCACCCAGATCCGTCCGCGCCGGTCCTGTTCCACCGCGGTGACCGTGTCGCCCGACAATCCGGTGTGCCGGTCGAACACTCTGAGATGGCCTTGATCCAGCCGGTACAGCCCGGCGCCATCGCTCCCAACCCACAGGATTCGCTCACGGTCCTCGAACACGACGCGCACCCGCGTGCGCTCATGGCCGCGGGGTCCGTCGATGTGGCGAAAGGCTCCGCCGCTGTATTCGCTCAATCCCGCGTCCGTGCCGATCCAGAGGCCGCCCTGCGCACGCGGCGCGACGCTCCACGCCGGACTTCCCGGCAGGCCTTCCAGTTCTCCGAAGGAGACGAACTTGCTGTCGCGCCATCGCAGCAACCCACCGCCCGCGCTGCCGATCCACAGGCTCCCCTCCGCGTCCTCGACCAGAGCCCTGATGTCCGTTGCCAACAGCGGGCCAATCGCGACGGTGCTCAACACGCCTTGGCGCCACTTGACGAGGCCGCCGCGCGTGCCGATCCAGACATTGCCATCGTGATCGCGCATGATGCGGCGGATGGAGGTTCCAACGCGGGTGCGCGGGGCGACCAGCGCGATGCCATCCGCACTCCTGCGGAACAACTCGCCCTCGCTGGTCCCCAGCCACAACGCGCCATCCGGCTCCTGATACATCGCCGTGACCATGTTGTTTGGCACGACCGGATCGAGCTGCACCGGCATGGGGTGGAGATCGAAGGAGCGATACAGTCCGCCCGTGCCCGTCGATGCCCAGAGTACGCCGTCACGATCCTCCACCAGCGCGCGAATCGCCTGATGACCAAGGCCTGCTTCATCGTTCATCGCAACGGCGCCGGACGGACCCATTTGAAACAAGCCGGCTTCCGTGCCCACCCACATTCGCCCGCTGCGGTCCTCGACCATGTCGCGCACGAACGAGCGTGCGTACTGCGGCGGCAGCGGCAGCACGCGAAACTGCCCGTTCTCCATCACCGTCAGGCCGGCGCGGGTGCCCACCCACAGCCGGCCAGCCCGGTCGACATGCAGGACAGTGATGAATCGGTCGGGCAGCCGAGGCGAGTTGCCATCATCGAGCACGACGAAGCGCACGCCATCGAAGCGGGCCAGGCCCTCCTGTGTGCCGATCCACAGGTAACCCTCGGGCGTGCGCGCGATTGTGAGGGCGGAATTCTGCGGCAGGCCTTCGGCAAACTGCCAGTTGTCCAGGACGTATTGAGAGGGAAGAGTCGAGGGATCGAGGGCGGCGGCAGAATGAGCGGCCAGCAGGCAGCAGGCGATCGACAGCCTCCGCCACCATGCAAGGCCGGGTCTTTTCGAGTTCACCGCAACCGGCGGAGGCCCACCGGTGGCGTGGATTTCTGCGGCAGCGAATAACGTACGCATCCGACCCTGCATCGGTCGGCCCGGCCGCGACTTGAGGCCGACTGCACGGATTTGTGGCCGTGGTCGCGGTGGCATCGACCCGAAGCGTGTCCGGGCGGGATCCGCGCCTAACCGTCGGGTGTGCGGCTGATGCGCGCGAGCCAGGTATCCAGGTGGCCCGCAAAGGCCTTGCGGTCCGCCTGCGACAACGGTGGAGGCCCGCCGCCCATGTGACCGCTGGCACGCATCGTGTCCAGAAAATCGCGCATGTTGAGAATGCCGCGGATGGAATCCGCGGAATACAGCTCACCGCGCGGGTTGAGGGCGACGGCGCCCTTGGCGATGGCCTCCGCGGCCAGCGGGATGTCGGCGGTGAT
>JAXMGQ010000058.1:0-25625 GCA_046347195.1 Steroidobacteraceae bacterium | reverse complement strand
GGCCTCCTTCAGCGCGAGGATGGTCGTGTGTCTGCACCCTACGATGCGATCACTGCCGAAATGCGCCTGTAATCCAGCCTTGAAGCGAAGATTCCGGTAGTGCAACCCGCAAGCGCATCAGCCGTCTTATGCGGCAGATTGGAAGGTTGCGCCCGAGCTGAAGAATTTACAATTTGTCTGTCTTGATGAAGACTAGGCGCGGAGACCTTGGTGGCGCCGATCGGCACCGGTCAGTATCCTTCGGCCACGCGCCCCAAGCGGTGCGCGAATTTTCCGGAGCTCCTCATGCTTCCCTACCGTCGCTCGACTGCCCTCATCACCGCCTCTTCCGCTGCCACCGCACCCGCCGATCCCGCGCGCCGCGAGGTACTGCAATGGCTGGGCATGGGGAGCCTCGTCCTCGCTGCCGGTGCAACCGGTGTGCGCCGGGTGGACGCCGCCGAGCCGACCTCGCCCGTGCGCGATTCGGGCGACCCGGGTGCCATCATGCAGCCCGGCACCGCTCAAGGGTGGTCGCCGATGGTGTACGTATCCGTCGGCACCGATGGCCTCATGACCATCCTCTGCCACCGCTCGGAGATGGGGCAGGGCATCCGCTCGACCATGCCGTACATCATCGCGGACGAGGCTGAAGCCGACATGGCGCATTGCCGGTTGCAGCAGGCCGATGGCGATGAAAAGTACGGCTCGCAGAACACCGACGGCTCGACCAGCATCCGCAACTTCCTCCCGCAGTACCGCCAGACTGGCGCCATGGTGAGGACGCTGATGGAAGCGGCGGCGGCGAAGCAGTGGGGCGTGCCGGTGGGCGAGGTGAAGGTGCGGCAGCACCAGGTGTTGCACCCGGCCAGCGGCCGGAGCCTGGGCTATGGTGCGCTCGTGGCCACCGCGCGCACGCTGCCGCTGCCGGCGAAGGAATCGCTGCGCATCAAGTCGCCCGCCGAGCGGCGCTGGCAGGGCAAGGCCATGCCCTCGCTCGACATCGGCGCGATGATCAGCGGCCAGGCGGCCTTCGGTGCGGACATCCGCCTGCCTGGCATGCTCACCGCGGTGATCACGCGCCCGCCGGTGTGGGGTGCGAAGATCGCTTCCGTCGATGATGCCGCGGCGCTGAAGGTGCCCGGCGTGAAGCGCGTGCTGCGCGTGCCGGCCACACCGCTCCCCGGCGGGTTCCTGCCCCTGGGCGGTGTCGCGGTGGTGGCGAGCGATACCTGGTCGGCCATCAAGGGGCGCGAGGCGCTGCGGGTCCAGTGGGACGAGGGCAGGCACGCGCTGTACGACTCCGCCGCCTACCAGCACGGACTGCGCGCCGCCGTGCGCAAGCCCGGCAAGCCTGGCCGCACGGTCGGCAAGGCGGACGCTGCGCTCAAGGGCGCAGCGCGGCGCGTCTCCGCCGAGTACTACATGCCGCACCTGGCGCATGCGCAGATGGAACCCGTCGCGGCGGTGGCGCGGACCCTCAACGGCACCATCGAGGCCTGGGCGCCCACGCAGTCGCCCTTCGATGCGCGCAAGAGCATCGCCGAGTACCTGAAGCTGGACGTGTCGAAGGTGACGGTGCACGTGACGCTGCTGGGCGGTGGCTTCGGCCGCAAGTCCAAGCCCGACTACGTCTGCGAGGCCGCCTGGCTCGCGCGCGAGGTCGGCGCACCGGTGCGGGTGCAGTGGACCCGCGAGGATGACCTGCAGCACAGCTACTACCACAGTGTCGCCGCCCATCGGCTGGAAGCGGGCCTGGACGCATCCGGCCGGGTCATCGCCTGGCGGCATCGCAGCGCCTATCCGCCGATCTCCGCCACCTTCGCGCCCGGCGTGACCGGGGCCGACCCCGACGATCTCACCAATGGGGCGAGCGACCTGCCGTTCAACATCCCGGCCATCAGCGTGGAGGCCTGTCCCGCCATGGCGCATGCGCGCATCGGCTGGTTCCGCTCGGTGAATGCCATCCACCACGGCTTCGCCATCGGCTCCTTCGTCGATGAGCTCGCGCACGCGACGAAGAAGGATCCGCTGCAGATGTGGCTGGAGCTCCTCGGCCCGGATCGCCGCGTGGACCTGTCGAAGGACGGGCTCGCCCCACCGGCGAGCAACTACGACGCCAGCTGGGCGGATCATCCCCTCGACAGCGCGCGCGCCAAGAACGTGCTGCGCATCGCGGCGCAGAAGGCCGGCTGGGGAACACCGCTCCCGAAGGGCCGCGGCCGCGGCATCGCGATGTTGCGCAGCTTCCTCACCTACGTGGCCATGGTGGTGGAGGTGGAGGTGGACGAGCAGGGCGAGGTGAGCGTGCCACGCGCCACGGCCGCCGTGGATGCGGGCTTCATCGCGAACCCCGGCAAGGCGCGCGCGCAGATGGAAGGCGCCGTGGTCATGTCCATGAGCAACGTGCTGTACAGCCAGATCCGCTTCGCGAAGGGGCGGGTGGTGCAGAGCAATTATCACGATTACCTGGTGTCGCGGATGTCGGGTACGCCGCAGGTGGTGGATGTGCACCTGGTGCCGAGCGAAGGCCTGCCCGGCGGCATCGGCGAGCCGGGCGTGCCGCCCTCGGGTGCCGCCATCATGAATGCCATCTTTGCGGCCACCGGCGTGCGCGTGCGCGAACTGCCGGTGGGCCGGCAGTTGACTGGGTGGAGCAAGCAGAAGGCGCCGGCCTGAGCGGCGCTGCCGCAGCTGGCCGGGGCGCCTCGCCGGCCGCGCCTAGCCGACGAATGCCCGTTCGATGACGAACTCGGCCGGCGAGGCATTGGAGCCTTCCTTGAACCCGGCCTTCTCCAGCAGCGTCTTGAGGGCATGGTTCAGGCCCATCGAGCCGCAGATCATCACTCGATCAAGCGCTGGATCGAATGACGATACTCCGAGGTCGGCGAATACCGTTCCGCTATCGATCAGATCGGTGATGCGGCCCATGCGCACGTAGGCCTCGCGCGTGGCCGAGGCGAAATGGGCGAAGCGACCAGCGGCGCATTCGCCGACCAACGGATCCTCGACGAGATTTCTCGCCAGTTGCTCGCCATAAGCGAGTTCGGCCACCTCACGGCAGGTATGGGTGAGGATGACCGTGTCGAACCGTTCGTAGGTGTCCGGATCGCGCATCAAGCTGGCGAAGGGCGCGATGCCGGTTCCCGTCGAGATCATCCAGAGCCGGCTGGCCGGAGTGAGCGCGTCGAGTACCAGCGTGCCGGTTGGCTTCGAGCGCATCAGCACGGTGTCTCCGGGCTGGATCTTCTGCAGGTGCTGGGTCAGCGGACCGTCCGGTACCTTGATGGAAAAGAACTCCAGTTCATCGTCCCACGCGGGGCTGGCGATCGAATAGGCGCGAAACACGGGCCTGGCGGCATTGGGCAAGCCGATCATGACGAATTCGCCTGAGCGAAACCGGAAGCTCGGCGGACGGGTGATGCGAAAGGAGAACAGGCGGTCGGTGTAGTGGTGAACCGAGACCACTTCCTGGGCGTGAACCCCCGCCGGAACGACGTAGGCGGTCTCGATCGCGAGTGCTGCGGCGGTTGCGTTCATGCCATGACTCCAGATAGTTGACAACTAAAATATTGACAGATAAGCTAACGACAATCAAGCCTCGACGGACGCGTGCAACCATGTGGAGACCTCCGCAGCGTATTCACCATGTGCCGGCCATCGGCCGTGTTCCGACGCGCGAGGAAGCGTCGGCCTCGCGCCTGTTTTCTCCCGTTGAAATCGGCCCGGTCATGCTGGAGCAGCGCACCTGGGTTCCCGCGATGGTTCCCTGGAGGGCTACCGAGGAGGGTTTCGTCACCGACGAGGTGATCGACTGGTATGCGCGTTACGCGCGTGGCCGGCCCGGCGCCATCGTCGTCGAGGCGACCGGAATTCGCGACGTTGCGAGCGGGCCATTGATGCGCATCGGCGATGATCGGTTCATCCCGGGTTTGCGGCGCCTGGTCGAGGCCGTGCGCCAGGCAAGTGGTGGCCACACGCGGCTGTTCATCCAGCTGATCGACTTTCTGTCCATCCGGCGCCGGCCCGACCCCACGAAATATTTCGAGCGCTTCCTCGTGCTCACCGAGGCGCATCGGGCGGCGTTCGATCACGCTGCCGATGATGTGATTCGGCGCAGGCTGGCGGGGATGAAGCGGGACGAGCTCGCCGCGGTTCTCAGCGAACGCGAATTGGAGTCGCTCGAGTTCGGCCACCGGGAGCGCATCACCGACGTGGAGGTGCCGCACATTCGCGAGCTGCCGGCGGTACTTCCGGGCCTGTTCGCCGACGCAGCACAGCGCGCGAAGCAGGCAGGCTTCGATGGCGTCGAGCTGCACTACGCCCACGCCTATACGATGGCATCCTTTCTTTCCCGCAAGAATACGCGCGAAGACGGCTACGGCGGAACCCGGGAGAACCGAGTGCGTCTGCCGCTCGAAGTCTGCGCGGCGGTGCGGGCGCGGGTGGGGCCGGAATACGTGGTGGGATGCCGCTTCCTCGCCGATGAATGCATCGAAGGCGGAAGCGATGTCGCCGACGCAGCATTTTTCGGAGTGGCATTCGCCAGGGCCGGAATGGACTTCATCTCCACCTCGCGCGGGGGGAAGTTCGACGACGCCAGGCAACCCGGTATCGGCGCCTCCTCATACCCGTATACGGGCCCCAGCGGATATGAATGTATGCCCCAGTACATTTCCGATGAACGAGGGCCGTTCGGCCGCAACCTCGATGCCACGAAGCAGATTCGCGGCGCCATTCGAGAGGCGGGGCTGCGAACCCCGATCGTCTGTGCCGGCGGCGTGCACAACTTCGACTTCGCCGAGAAGATGCTCGCGGACGGCGCCTGCGATGTCGTGGGGTCGGCTCGACAATCACTGGCCGACCCGGACTGGTTCCTGAAGCTCAAGTCGGGCCGGGGCGACAGCGTCAGAACCTGTGAGTTCACCAACTATTGCGAGGGCCTCGATCAGAAGCACAAGGTCGTCACCTGCCAGCTCTGGGACAAGATCGATCTGGGTGCCCCCGGTGTCAGGAAGACGGCCGATGGAAAGCGCCGGATGGTCGCGCCTGACTGGCCAGGGCTGGAAGTTGGTGATGTTCCTGCGCCGGCCAGTCGGGAGCGGGTGGTGCTGTCATGACATTCCTGGTTACCGAAAGCTGCATCAAGTGCAAGTACACCGATTGCGTCGACGTGTGCCCTGTCGACTGCTTCTTCGAAGGGGAGAACATGCTCGTCATCGACCCCGTCGGGTGCATCGACTGCGGGGTGTGCGAGCCCGAATGTCCCGTCAAGGCGATCGTGCCGGATACAGGCCCCGATCTCGGGAACTGGCTGGCCCTGAATGGTGAGTATGCGAAGGTGTGGCCCAATATCACGAAGCGGAAAGAGCCGCCATCGGATGCGAAGAAATGGGATGATGTGAAGCGCAAGCTCGCTCTTTTCTCACCGGCGCCAGGAAAGGAGGGGGCGGAATAGCGGGGACGCACATGGTTCAATCACGCAGCACGCATGGCGGTACACCGCCGGTCGACGATTTCGAGACCCGGGCCGTCGAAGTCGATCATCAAGACCTGCGTTTGTGGCTGCGGATGATGGCGCTGCACAAGCTGATCCTCAACGAGTTGCGCCGGCGTCTGCGATCATCGTTTGGAATGAGCCTTGCCCGCTTCGATCTCATGTCCCAGCTCGATGTGGCCGAGTCGGGCATGCGGATGGGCGAACTGTCCAATCGCCTGATGGTGACCACCGGCAACACCACGGGGCTGGTGGATGAACTCGAGGCGGAAGGGTACGTTGAACGAATGGCCGATCCGAGCAGCCGTCGCGCCTCCCTGGTCCGGCTGACGGCCAGGGGACGACGACAATTCGCCGCCGTGGCCAAGGCACATGAAACCTGGATCTGCGAATTCTTCTCCACTCTTTCCCGGAAGGACAAGAAGGTGTTGTTCGAGGTCATGGGAGCCCAGAAGTCCTTTGTCCTCTCGCGCATTCAGGATTCCGCAAGCCAGCCCAGCAAGGGTGGCTAGCGTCCCGAATCGAGCAGGTCGAGCACCGCCCGTCTGATCAGCTTTGCCGGCAACGCCTTGGGCGTGAAGCGCCGTGTGCCCGGCCCGGTGAAGACCATGAAGCCCTCCACCATCGCGGCAATCTGGTACGCGATCTGCAGACACCTCTCCTCGCTCAAGCGCGGGCGGGCGGCGCCGACGAAGCCCGCAAGACGCCGGAGATGATGCGTGTAGATGTCGTGCATGAGCTCCGCAGCCACCTCGTTGTGGCAGCTCAAGGCCCACAGCGAGAAGAAGAACTCCCGTGTTTCGGTACGCCAGATGTCCCCTGACAGATAGCCGACGGCGCCGAGCAGCCGCGCCTCGCCATTGAACGGCAGCCGGCTGAAGACCTGTTCGTAGCCCTGCTCGTACTCGTTCACGATGAATTCGAGCATCGCCGCCAGCAGCATGTCGCGCTTCGGATAGAAGTGTTGCAGTGCGCCGGTACTCATGCCGGCGTCGACCGCCACGGTGCGCATGCTGAACTTCGACCCCCCGGAGCTCAGGAACACGCGCTTCGCCGCACGCGCGATGCGCAGCGTCGCCTCGCTTTCATCGAAGGGCCGGTGGGTGGGATTGCGGAGCGTGTAGCGCATGGAGTTGGGACGCCGCCCTGGCCGGGCAGCCTGGCGGATCACGCGGTTGTTGACGCAATGGCCACGGGAGGCATAGATTGTACCAATACGGGTGTATTGGTTTTCCAGTTTACCCTACACAACCTCTTTCGGGGAAGCAGCACGAATGACCAGCAGGAATGACCACGGTGGCGCCGACATCACGCGGCGGGATTTCGTCGGCGGCACGCTCATCGGCGCGGGTGCGGCGCTCCTCGGCATGGCAGCGCCCGCCAGCCGCCCGGCGCAGGCACAGACGCTTCCCGTGCCGCTCGATGGCCTGGGTCCCGACTGGACGGGTCCCGGCGGCATCGGCGATTACGCCCGCTCGAACGGCAACACGCATGAAGTGGTGAACGCCGTCCACGACGCACTGCGCAACCAGAAGTTCGCCCGCGCGCTCAAGAGCGCGGTGGACACCGGCGAGCGGCCGGACGTGGTGGTCGTAGGCTGCGGCATGTCGGGCCTGTCGGCCTGTTGGGCGTACCGCAAGGGCCGGCCCAATGGCACGGTGCTCATGCTCGACCCGCACCCCATCTTCGGCGGGGAGGCCAAGCAGAACGAATTCGAGGTCGATGGCTACCACCTCACCGCACCGCAAGGAGCAACGGGCATCGTCGTGCCCTTCGCCAAGGCGAAGGAGGCGCACTTCTGGTCACACTTTGCCGACGATATCGGCCTGCCGCCGGAGTTCACCTACCAGAAGCCCACCGGCCTGTCGCGCGACATCCTGGTGCCTGAGGATGCCTGGACGCCCATGCACGTCGGCTGGGAGCGCTCGGACATCGGCTATTTTTACGAGGGGAAGGGCTGGGTGCGCAATGCCTGGCACAACGGCTTCCGCGACGCTCCCATCAGCGAGCGCACCAAGAAGGCCCTGGTCGACATGGACCTGAACCGCACGCCGCCGCGGCGCGACGACTGGGAGCACTGGCTCGACAGCATGACCTACGAGAGCTACCTCAAGGATGTCATGGGCATCCCCGCCGACGTGCTGCCCGAGGTCCTGAAGTACCAGAACCCGGTCATGGCGGCCATGGGCTGTGGCCTCGGCGCGGATGTCATTTCGGCGCTCTCCGCCTACAACTACCTGCAGCCCGGCGTCGTCGGCTACTACCGCTACCAGAATGGCGGCGCCGACCCCACGGACTCCATCTACCTGGCGAGCTTCCCCGGCGGCCACGCTGGCACCGCGCGGCATTTCCTCAAGAAGATCATGCCGGCCGCCATCGCGGGCGGCACGACCACGAACGAGATCATCAACGGCGCCGTGCAGTGGCAGGCGCTGGACAAGGCGCACGAGCCCGTGCGCATGCGGCTTTCCTCCACGGTGGTGCAGATCACCCACGAGGGCACGCCGGGTTCGGCGAAGGGTGTGTGGGTCACCTATCTGCGCGGCGGCAAGCTGTACAAGGTGCATGCCAAGGCTGCCGTGATGTGCTCGCCGCAGCATGCCAATCGTCACATCTGCGCCGACGTGTCGCCGGAGGTTCGCACCGCCATGAACGCCTTCCACCACGCGCCCATGCACACCATCAACGTCGCGGTGCGCAACTGGAAGTTCCTCGAGAAGCTCGGCATCGCCTCGGCGCGCTGGTTCGAAGGCATCGGCTGGTGGACCAGCCTGCGACGGAACCTCGAGATCCCGGGCCAGGTGACCCAGCCGCTCGACCCTTCCAAGCCCGTGGTGCTCACGATGTACAACCCCTTCCCGCTGCCGGGCGTGCCCTTCCCGCAGCAGTGCACGGCGGCGCGCATGCAGCTCTTCGGCATGAGCTATGCGCACATCGAGAGCGCCGTGCGCGAGCAGTTCACCAAGATGTTCGGGGACGCCGGCTTCAACGCCGATCGCGACATCGCCGGCATCATCTCCAACCGCTGGGGCCATGCCTACGTCGTCGACCCGCCGTATTTCCTCACCGGCAAGGACGGCCAGCCCGCACCGCCCGCGGTGCTGCGCAAGCGCTTCGAGCGGCTGTCCTTCGGACACTCGGAACTGTCGGGGGCGCAGATGTGGGAAACGGCGGCCGAAGAGGGCGCCCGTGCGGGTGAACAGATCCTGGAGGTCGCGTGAGATGAAGACCATGATCGAATCCGTGTTGATCGCGCTGGTTGCGCTCGTCCCGTCCGCGGGGTCGGCCAATTCCGCGGAGGCTTCCCCGGCGGCTTCCGCGACGGCGGCAGCTCCTGCGGCGCTCACCTCGGCCGCCGCGGCCGGGGCCGCGGCCTCGACGCCGAGCCCCGCGCTCGCGGCCTTCCAGAAGGCGATCCGCGTCAAGTACGACATCAAGGAAAAGGCCTTCGCTGCCCACGATGCCGAGACCATCGTCACGAAGTTCTACGCCGAGGACGTCATCTCGGTGGGCGAGGGTGAAGGCATTTTCGTCGGCCGTGACCAGATACGGCCGTTGTACGAAGAGGTGGTGAAATCGAGCCTGGTCAAGATCGACTCGGTGCACACTTACGTGAATGGCAATGCCGGCTGGGACTGGGCGGATTTCCACGTCACGCCCACCGATGGCAAGACCAAGCCCTTCACCTTCGCCATCCTGTTCCTGTGGTCGAAGGTCCACGGCGAGTGGATCTGCAAGGGCGACTACTTCATGAACGGGAGCTTCAGGAGCGGCAAGCTGGGCGCGACTCACTGACCTGGACGCACCGGGGCGCGCCTCCCCGACGGGTGCGCTCGCGCGAGGTTCAGGCCAGCGGCAGGTGGTGCGGCAGGACCAGCAGGTGCCAGTCCTGATGCTCCTCGAGGATGATCGCAAGCGCTGCCTCGATGGCATCGCGGATGGCGCCGGCGGGCGCCTCGGTTCCCTGCAGCGCGATGGCGGAGCGGATCCGGTCCGCCGCCGCGCCCAGGTCATTCACCAGCCGCTCCGCACTCTGTCCGAGCCGGTAGGACTCCGACTGCGCCAGGGCGCCGTGGAGCGAGGCGCCGAGCGCCGGAAAGAACGTGGTCACCAGCGAAAGCCACAGCGTGTGCAGCGCCAGGTGCGCCAGGGCGCCCACCGCGGTCAGCCCGAACAGCCCGCCGTTGAGCCGATGCACGCGGTGCTGCAGGGCGCGGTTGTGAACGCCCACGCGGCGATGGTAATGCTGCTGCGCCAGCAGCAGTCCCAGCGTCCACTGCGCGTACTCCCTCGGGAATCCCGCCTGCGCCCAGGCGCGCCGCACGCAATCGCGCGCCAGCGGTTCCATCTTGCGGCACAGGGCTTCGAGATCGGCGGAGCCGCGCAGGTGCTGGCCGGGGTCGAACACCCGCGCGTACCAGTCGATGTCGTCGCCGGCTTCCTCGCCGCTGCACTCGAAGTCCACCAGCGGTGCGACCAGCGGCAGGTACCAGGAGAGCTCGGCCGTGGTGCGCGCCGCCAGCCACTGGCCCTGCCAGTCGCGGTGGTGCCCCAGCCAGTAGATCGCCGCCACCGTGAGGATGAGGGCCACTTCCGCCAATGCCCAGTAGCCGGCGAGCGGGTGATACCCGTGGCGCGGATTGTCCCAGCCCAGCGCCAGCGGCAGCACCGCGCACAGCACCGCCAGTGCGGAGAGCAGGTAGATGGCCCAGAAGCCGCTGCGGTAACGATGGCCGAAGTGCACCGCGCGCTCGTCGAAGGCGCGATGCCGGGGCGCGATGGCATCGATCAGGGGCTGCAATGCGGCGGGCGCCGGCGCCTCGGCGGGCGGGGGAGGCAGATCCAGCTTCGCACCGATGAGCAGCACGCGCTGGATGGCCTGGTGCAGCGCCATGCTCAGTCCACCAGCGCGTAGGTGCCGTCGAAGATCTCCGGCGCGACGATGCCTAAGCTCCCGTCACCGTAGTCGACCAGCCAGTCGCCCTCGCGGCCGTGCAGCCGCGACGCGCCATCGGTGAGCAGGACCTCGAACGGTTCCTCCATCCGCACCGCGTGGATCTCGTAGGGCCGGCTCACATAGCCGCCATCGGCGCCGTTCGCGGTATCCGGGCCAGGCCGGTACTTGGCGTCGAAATGGGAACGCGAGACCCGCCACTGCTCGCCTGCGGTGCCCGTGATGATGGCATCTCCTCGATGGGCCGCGACCGATCCTTCGCGAGTGCGCACCAGGCAGTCCGTGCGCGCGAAGCGCACCTGCACTTCACGCTCCAGTTTTCGTGCCCTGCGCCGGTGCGCTAGCGATGCCACCTGCCCATTGCTGCCTGGCTGACCGCTGCCGCGGAACACCCGCGAGCCGCCATCACTCACGTCGGTGATCCGCTGGCGATGCGCGCCTGCCAGCGGCGCACGCTCAACAGCGAGCGCATCTCCTCTGGCAACGAGTCGATCAGCGCCTTCGCTTCGCGCCTGAGGGCGCTGCGCTGGCCCTCCTCGCACAGGGACTGCGCATACAGCGCTGTCGCGAGTTCGAGCTTCACCCATACATCGCCATGATTCTGGGACTGCAGCTTGCGCTCGTACGCCACCACGGGAAGGATGACGCTGCGTGCCTCCTGCATCCGGCCTCGGGCCGCGAGCGCCATCGCGAGCCAGGTCGAGGCTTCGCCCTGATCACGGAAATCCGACTTCGCAGCGAGCGGATAGGTCTTGCGTGCTTCCAGCGCGGCCCGCAGGTGCTTCTCCGCCACCTCGTAACGGCCGAGCGCCTGCGCGGCTTCGCCCAGGGTGCGCTCGCCGTAGAACAGCGAGGCTTGCCGTGCGAAGGTCTCGAGGTCACCCTTCACCTTCAATCCGTGCAGGGTACCGACGCAGCCCTCGATGGCATTGAAAGCCTCGGCGTCCCGCGACCGGATGCGGTCTGCCTCGGCGTCGATCCAGTGCACGATGCAGCGCGAGGTCTCGACCAGCGCGCTTCCGGAGTTCTCCTGCCGGGCCAGGAAATCCATGTCCAGCGCAATCTCGGTACGTTGCTGCCCGAGGGTGGCGGTGTCCCCCACGTCGACGGAGCGCGTGTAGACCGTTCCACGGCGGCCAAACCCGTCGGCGGATACGAACCCGGCCTTGCGAGGCCCCGAGAAATAGGCGAGCGCCGCACGCTCTTGCACGAGGCCCTCGCGGACCTGGCCCGATTGCCAGAGCGCATCGCCGATCGAGGCCACGGTGACGCCGAGGTTGAACTGGATGACGCGGTTGTTGGGATCCAGGCGCGAGAGCACCTGCGAGGAGGCGAGTGCGCGCTTGAAGGACACGGTGGCTTCCGCCAGGCGCAGGTCATCGAGCGCCGCATAGCCGAGGTTCGAGCCGATGAGTTGCTGGGCCTTCAGCGCCAGCAGGTGGTTCGGCCGATGCGCGAGCACCTGGTCGACACGCACATAGGCCTGGTTTCCCAGGCGGATCGCCTCCTCGTTGCGACCGAGGCTGAACAGGTCCTGCACGTCCCAGGCGGCCGCGTACAGGTACAGCGCCGCCATGTCGGTGTTGGCGGGATCGGCGGCGCCGCTCCGCTCCGCCATCGCCATGGCCTGCGCGGCGGCCTCGTGCCCGGCCTCGTAATTGGAAACGCGCATCAGCTGGTAGGCAAGACCGGTGAGCAGCTCGATGTTGGCGCGCCGGACCGCAGTACTGGCGCCCGGCGCCTCGGCCGGGACCTTCAGCAGTGCCAGGCCCTTGCGTTCCGAAGGCAGGGTGTCCGGACTCTGCTTCTCGCTCAGGATGGATGCCTGCGTATCGTAGGCCTTGGCCAGTGCGATCAGCGAGCGCTCCGATCCATCCCCCTGCCGGCGCAGATCCTCGAGCAGGACGATGGCCTGCCTTGCCATCCTGCCCGCATCATCGTTGCGGCCCAGCCGCCGCAGTGCCGCCGCATACTGCACCATGGCAAGGCCGCCGTTGCGTCGCGTGTCCGGACCCTTGAGTGAGTCGGGGAGCGAAGTGAAGTACTCCACCTGGCGGCGAGCCAGTTCCGACAGCACGTCCTGCCGGCCCACCGATTCCATCTCGTGCGAGAAGTCTTCGGTCAGGTAGCCGAGCAACTGCTCGGCCTGGCCCCGCGCGCGCTCGGCGAGCTGGCGGGTTTCCTGCGCCTGCCGCTCGGCTCGATGCGCCCGCTGCGTGCTCACATAGGCGAGGATGGCCGCGGCGATGGCGCCCAGCGCCAACGCCACGCAGAATGTGGCCACCTGCCGCGCGCGCATCATCGCCTTGCGCGCCGCCTGCTCGCGGGCCCGCTGCTCGGCGAGTTGCCGCTCGCTGGCATCGCGGGCCTCGCGTTCATGCCGCAGGTCGCGGCTGGTCTTGACCACTCCGCACAGCACGTCATGCGTGAGCTCGACGCGGCGCACGTCGAGCCGCTCCTCGATGCGCAGCAGCCGGCGGTTCACCAGCACGGCCAGCGTGTCGGGCGCGGCGCCGGCCGCGACGAAGCTGCCGGTCAGCTTCTCCTCGGCGACGTTCTCGCGAAAGCCCGATTCGGTGAGCAGTTCGTCCTCGATGATGCGCCGGACCGCCGGCGGCTGGTCGGCCAGCGCCCGCTCGTAGAAGTTCGACAGGATGCTGGCGCGCGAGCCCTCCAGCAGGTCGAGGGAGATCTCGCCGCGGCCCTGCGCGATGCGTGCATCGTTGAGTTCGCGGCAGATGAGGCTGAGGAGCGAGGGCTCGACCTCCGCATTGGCGAGCTCCGCACCACCCGCGACGAAGCGCACGATGGCCTCGGCCACATCCTGGGTCACCAGCCCCTTGCCCGGGCGCATCACGGCGGCGAGGGCCTGCGCGCCGGTCATGCGGGCGAGACGCAGCCGGTTCTGCGTGATGCTGGGCATCACCGCCTTCAGCCCCTCGAGCGGCGCGAGGTAGTCCTCGCGCAGGGCGATCAGCACGCGGTAGTCACCGCGCGCGAAGTCGAACTGCTCGGCCGCCGAGTCGTCGTGCTCGAGTCGGGCCTCCAGTTCCTTGGGCGGGCGGTTCTCGACCAGATCGGCGAGGTCCGCGATGAAGCGGGCCGCGCGCGCGCGGCCGAAGTCATCGGTCTGGGCGAGGGTGAAGATCTCCTCGAACTGGTCGAAGATCAGCAGCGGAATGATCGTCTGCCCGCCCGCATCGCGCAGCACGTCGTCGCGATGATGCAGGAATTCCCACAGGGACTCGCCTTCCACCGCGACGCCCGCCTGCGTCCACTGGCCCGACTGCTGCGCGGTGCGCGCGATCGCCTGCTTGATCTGCTCGGCTGGCTCGGGTGCGTCTCGCGCGTAGTCGATGCGCACATAGACGGGGCAGTAGCCCTGCGAACGCAGCCTCGGCACGAGTCCGGCGCGCAGGATGGAGGTCTTGCCCAGTCCCGACTGCCCGAACAGCACGGTCAGGAGCTTGCGCTGCACGCGGCGCGCGAGCTCCGCCACTTCCTCCTCCCGCCCGTGGAAGTACTCGCGCGTCTCCTCGGTGAAGGAGGCGAGGCCCAGCCAGGGATTGCGGTCATCGACCGACGAATCCGCGCGGGGGGTGGCCAGGGCGCTCAAGACCGCCGTGCCCGCATGAAGTCATCCAGCCGCCGCGCGAATTCCGGCGTCACTTCGCCCCCGGGGAGGTGATTGAATTGGAGCGACTTGAACTTGTCGGGCACCAGCGCCTCGCCCGCACCGGTCGCATCGATGCTCACCGGCAGGATGAACAGCGCGCCATCGGCCATGTTGCGCGCCCGGTCGATGGCATAGCTCCACTCGCGCCGGAAATAGGCCTCGAGCCGGCGCTGCGTGCTCGCCGACACCACCGGGATGAAATACGAGCAGCGCGCGATGTTGTTGCGGATCTTGCGATCATAGTCATCGCCGGCTTCCAGCCTTTCCATGTCGAACCAGGTGGTGATGCCCGCGGCCTCCAGGCCGGCCTTGATCTGCTGGACGGCGGCGAGGTCATCGCGCGCATAGCTGATGAACACGGCATTGTCCGGCATCTCGCGCGTGGGCGGCATGAACCGGGCGGGAACCGCGGCGGAGGAGGCCTGAGCCGGCGGCTTGCGCCGCGCGGACCAGCGCTGGTGCAGCTCGTCCACGAAGCGCTCCGCGCCCATGTAGATGCGCGTGCGCACGCTCACCTGCTGCAGGAAGGCGACCAGGCGCGCATCCTCGCCCGAGTGGCCGTCGGCGAGCACCTCGCCCACGTCCCGCGGATCCGAGAGCCGCTGGCGCTTGGCCATGCGCAGGAACAGCCGCGCCAGCCAGTTGGTGAAGCTCGAGCCGATGAACAGCAGGTGGTTGTGCTCGAGTTCGTGGAACAGCTTCTCGGGCGCGAGGTGCTCGCTCTGCAGCGCGCAGATGAACTCGAGCAGGTCCTCGTCCGAGATGACATAAGTGGGCGAGGCGGAGAGCCGGCCGAACAGGTGGTAGACCACCGGCCGCTGCAGGCGGTCGCGCTCGCAGGGCAGGTCGGTGACGCGATTGGGGGCATAGGACAGCACGTCGGTGGAGGCGGCTCCCTGGAAGCGCTCCTGGTTGATCGCGTTCTCCAGCAGCGGATCGAACGTGGTGGTGACGAACAGGTCGAAGTCGGTGATCGCCGCCAGCTTGCGCAAGGCTGAAGGCGCCTCGAAGCTGGCATCCTTGAGGATGCTGCGCAGGCGGACGTAGGCTTCCTCGCGCCGTCCCCGCGCCGCCAGGAACCAGCACACCACATCGTTCAGGGTGTACGGCTGGGGCAGGGAGCTCACATCCACGTTCAGCCGCGCCGCCAGCTTCTCCGCCAGCCAGTCATACAGCAGCCGGGAGCCCCGATCGGTGTTCACCTGCAGGAGTTCCGGCCCGACGATGGGAATGACGCGCCGTTCCTCGATGAAGCTCAGGAGATCTTCCCAGGCATCATCATCGAGCGCGGAAGGCAGATACGCGTGCGCGAGACCGCTCATGGCTAGGGTCGACCACGGGAGCCAGTTGTTATCGAGAATAGTTTACCCACATTCCCACACGCGATGCAGGGAACCTCCGATGGCGCCCTCAATGGTGGGCCTTGCGGTCAGCGTAACCGGCTGATGATGACCGGGCAGCGGAACCGCCGTCCTCGAGAATTGGCCTACCATGATGCACCGATGCCGGTGCGGCTTGCCCGCGCCGGCCGTCGCACCGGAGCCCGCCGTCCCATGAGCGAATCAACCCCGGAATCCGCCGGCCACGGCAACCGCGAGATCGAGTGGCAGCTCCAGTGCAACGACCTCGTGGCAGTCCGGCACTGGCTGGAGGGAAATCCTCCGCTCGAGGGACTGGTGATCGAGCCCTTGCCCACGCTCGAGATCCACGACACCTACCTCGACACCGATGACTGGCGCCTGCATCGGGCTGGCCTCGCGCTGCGGCTGCGGGCGCAGGACCGCAAGGTCGAGCCGCATCAAGTCGCTGGAACCGGCAAGCGACGCGAGGGCCGACCGGTTCGAGGTGAGCGAGTCCCTGCCCGAAGCGACGCCGCGGACGCTGGAGCACGCCCCGGGGCCGGTGGGCTCGCGCGTGCGCGCCGTGAGTGGCTCACAGGGGTTGCGGCCCCTGTTCGAGGTGCGCACCGAGCGCCAGCGATACGCGGTGCGCCGGCCGGGCACGGACCCTGCGCTGGCCGAGATCGACCTCGACGAATCCGAGTTCACGCCCCCGGAAGGCCAGGACCCCAGCGGCGCCTTGCGTCGCGTCGAGGTCGAGGCGATCAACGCGCCGGATGAGGCCCTGCCCGCACTGGTCGAGACGCTGCGCACCGAATGCGCTGACCCCGGCCACGGACTCGAAGTTCGAGCAGGACCTGCGATCGGCCGGACTTTCGCCAACCTCACCGCCGCTGGTGTTCGAACCCACCATCGTGCATGCCGGCATGACGCTGCAGCAGGTGGCATTCGCCAACCTGCGGCGGCACCTGTCGGCCTGGTACGCTCAGGAACTTCGCGCGAGGCTCGGCGATGATCCTCGCGCCGTGCATGAACTGCGCAATGCCGGCCGGCGCCTGGATGCGATCCTCGGTGAGTTTCGCGAGCACCTGCCCGGCCCGCTGTTCCAGCTGCGCGCGAGCTTCAAGCCGTTGTTGCGGGCGCTCGGCGAAGTGCGGGACCTGGACGTCGCGCTGGAAGAACTCGAGGGGTTCGCGCATCGCATGAACCCGCTCGAGCGCGAGGCCTCGGCCGCTGGGTAGCCATCTTCGCGATGCGCGCCGTGCCGCGCACACGCGTCTCCTGCAGGAGCTGGATGTTCCGGCGACGCACCGGACGCTCGAGTGGCTGGCGCAGGCGCTGGATGATGGTGCGGGCGGTGCGCAGGCGGCTGGCGGGGAGCCGGTGCTCATCGCCGCACCCGGCCTGCTCGAGGCGCGCTGGCGCAAGGTGCGCAAGGCCGCGCGCAGACTCGGCACGGGTTCCTCGCCGGCCGACTACCACCGGGTGAGGCGCCGGCTCAAGAAGCTGCGCTATCTGCTCGAGACCGTGACGCCGCTGTATCACCGGCGCGCCGAGCGTGCGTTGCAGGCGCTGCGCCGCTGGCAGGACACCCTCGGCGCGCTGCAGGATGCCGCCGTGTCCAGCGACAGCCTGAAGGCGATGGCGTCCTCCCCGGATCAGCGCTTCGCGCCGGCGACGCTGCTGCTGATGGGCCGGCTGCTCGAACACCACGAACGCGCGGCGCGGCGCGCGCGGGATCGCCAGCGCAAGCGCTGTCGCCGCTTCCAGCGACGATGGCGGCAGCTCAGCCGCCGCCTGCGCAACATCGCCGGCCATGCCGCGGCGCCGCCCTCCTTCCAGGGCTGAGCAGCAGGTCGCGGTCCGCGGCGCTCACTCCGCCGGCACGAAGATCCAGATCAGCAGGTAGATGACCAGCCCCGCGCCACCGCACAGCGCGAGGAAGCAGAACAGCAGCCGCACCAGCCAGGACTCGAGGCCGGTGGCGCGGGCGATGCCGCCGCACACGCCGCCGAACCAGGCATCCTGGCGACTGCGGCGCCAGGCATTGGCGGCCGCCAGGACGCGGCCCGGGGGCTCCTGCGGCAGCGTGTCGATGAGCCGTGCCTTGGCGCGCGCGAATTCCTCGTCGGACAGGCCGCCGCGCTGGTGCAATTCGTGGAGCTTCGACAGTTCGTCGCTGATGGACATGGGTGGCGCCTCCGTCCCAGGATGAGACGTATTCTGCGCTGGATCGCATCCCCTGTCGCAAGGCGCCGCGGAATTATGGTGCGTACGGCCAGCCGCCGGGCATCACGGGGGCTCGCCGATGCGCCGGCAGCCCTCAGGAGGGGTACACTTCCCGGTTTCGACAACCATCGATGGATTTCGCGCGAGGATGCCCATGAGCCAGTTCGAACAACAGACCACCAAGTTCCGCACCCAGTCCGGCTTCATCGCCGCGCTCGACCAGAGCGGCGGCAGCACGCCGAAGGCCCTGAAGCTGTACGGCATCGCCGAGTCGTCGTACTCGGGCGATGCGCAGATGATGGACATGATCCATCAGATGCGCACCCGCATCTTCAATGGCGATCGCCTGGTCGCGGCCATCCTGTTCGAAGCCACCATGGACCGCGACATCCAGGGCCAGCCCACCGCCACCTTCCTGTGGAACGTGAAGCGCGTGGTGCCGATCCTCAAGATCGACAAGGGCCTGGCCGACGAGGCCGATGGCGTGCAGCTCATGAAGCCCATGCCGCAGCTCGATGCGCTGCTGGCGAAGGCGAAGTCCAAGGGCATCTTCGGCACCAAGGAACGCTCGGTGATCAAGCAGGCCAATGCCGCCGGCATCCAGGCCGTGGTGGACCAGCAGATCGCCGTGGCGAAGCAGGTGATCGCCGCGGGCCTCGTGCCCATCGTCGAGCCCGAGGTGGACATCCACTGCCCCGACAAGGCGGGCGCGGAGAAGCTGCTCAAGGCCTCGCTGAAGAAGGGCCTGGACGCGCTGCCCGCCGGCCAGCTCGTGATGCTCAAGCTCACGCTGCCCAACGAGGATGACCTGTACGCCGATTTCGTCAAGCACCCGCGCGTGCTGAAGGTGGTGGCGCTGTCCGGCGGCTACTCGCGCGCCGATGCCAACAAGAAGCTGGCGAAGCAGCACGGCATGATCGCGAGCTTCTCGCGTGCGCTCACCGAAGGGCTGACCGCGCAGCAGAGCGATGCGCAGTTCGATGACGCACTGGATGGCGCCATCCAGAGCATCTACGAAGCGTCGAAGACCTGATCGCCGCTCAGGCGCCCCAGACATCCTTCGCGAAGCGCAGGAAATTCCCACCCAGGATCTTCTCGATGCGCCGCGCCGTGTGACCGCGCGCCTGCAGCCGCTGCGCCAGCGAGCGGAACTGGTCGGGGCCCGTCAGCTCGGGGACGAACGGCATGATGCCGGGCTTTTCGCCCGGTGCCGCGATGCCAGCCGCCTTGCGCTGCTCGTGCTGCTTGGCCAGCTCCGCCAGATACCGGTCCATGTCGTCGATGGGTGTGAATGAGCCGTCGGTGCCGATGCCCACATGGTCTTCGCCGCACACGGACAGCGCGTGCTCGAGATGGTGGATGACGTCCTCGGCCGTGGCGTTGCGTCCCAGTGCCAGGAAGGGCATGAAGTAGATACCCACGTACCCACCGCGCGAGGCCACGAGCTTCAGCTCCTCGTCGGTCTTGTTGCGCGGCAGGTCGGTGAGCGCGCGGCAGCCCGTGTGCGTGATGGCGACGGGCTGGCGCGAGGCGCGTGCCGCATCCAGGCAGATCTGCCGCCCGCTGTGCGAGAGATCGACGATGAGCCGCTGCGCGTTCAGCCGCTCAACGACCTCGTGCCCGAAGGCCGTCAACCCGGAAGGCTCAGGCGCCATCGAGCCTCCTCCGAGACGGTTGGCGCCATTGTAGGTGAGCTGGAAGATGCGCACGCCGAGTTCAGCGAAGAAATCGACGCGCACGGACCTGTCGCCGAGCATCGCGGCATTCTGGAAGCCGTAGATGATGCCCACCTTGTCCCCGGCCTTGGCGCGATGGATGTCCGCCACCGAGAGCACCTTGAGCAGGTCCTGCGGATGCGCCTGGATCAGCGCATCCCACGCGGTGATCGCGCTCACCGTCTGTGTGAACGGATCGCCCTCGCCGAACACGTAGCCCATCGTCTGGTTGATGGCGGTGACCCCTGAGCGGCGCGCATCGGCGATGACGCGCGCCGAAGCCGTGGGGCGGGCGTCACCCGGATTTGCGGTCAAGGGCTCGTTCGGATCCTCGAGGCCGCCGAGGGTGTTGATGAGGATCAGCTTGTGCAGGTCGAGGGCGCTGTCGGTGGAGCCCTTGGCAGTGGCGGTCTTGGCGGCGGAGGCCAGCGCGGAGCCGCAGGAAGCGGATGCGGCCATCAGGAGAAAGGAGCGGCGGGAGGTGGTCATGCGATATGTGTCTGACGTTTGCGTGGCCGGCCTCCCAGCTTACCATTCGCGCGTGCAGCGTTCTGCTTGGCCAGGGAAGTGGATCGTCCCCCGGCCTTGCCCATCAGATGTGCCATCCAGCGGCCGGCGAGTCTGGCTTCAGGCAATATCGAGCAAGGACCTCGGGTTGCGATCGGCGATCAGCAGCAACGTTCGCGCGGCGCCTGATGGAGCGCGCCGTCCTTGCTCCCAGTCCTGCAAGGTGCGGACGGAGACGCCCAGCAACCCGGAGAACTGGCTCTGGGACAGGCCTGTCTTGGCGCGGACCGCCGAGACGTCCGGCACGTTGATGATCCGCCCGTGGTCGCCGCGTTTCAGCTCGCGCAGGCCTCTGAGGATTTCCCGGCCGATGTCACGCTTTTGCTTAGGCATCTTCGATTTCCTCGCGAATCTCTCGCAGCAACCGCAACGAGATGTTTTCCGAAACGTTCTTCGCGTACATCGTCAACATCCAGATTACGCCCTCGGAAATGCGCAGGTAGTAGATGACGCGAAAGCCTCCACGTTTGCCGCGACCTTCGGCCGCCCACCTCAGCTTGCGAAAACAGACGCGTCTCGATAAACGTGTACATGGGTATTATACGGCACTGCCGTATTCCGACAAGTTTGTTGGAGCCGAAGTTCCACGAGGCTTCGGGGAGCGCTTCCAGCAGCGACGCAGGTTACCTGCGATACGTCGCTGGACTTGAACACAAATCCGGGCTGTCCGACATCGACCGCCTCTTCGGACTCGAACCCGTCCGCGAACCGGGCGAGGAAGCCGGCAGCGATGCCCTGCAACAGAACGTGGATGTGGGATGCCCCTACTGCGGCGAGCGGATCAACGTGCAGGTGGACCTATCCGCGAGCGCGCGAAGCTCGCAACCATCACCCCGCCGATTCCGCGCTGTACCGCGCCAGCAACCCCGTGCTCACTGCCCGCCGATGGACGCCGGCGAACAGGCTCACCGCCGCCACCAGCTCCACGGCCGCCACCAGCGCACCGGTGACCAGCAGGGGCGCCGAAGTTCCCTTGCCGAGCAGCACCGAGCGCAAGCCCTCGAACACATAGGAAGCGGGCACCGCACGGCCCACCCACTGCATCCACACGGGCAATGTGCTCAAGGGATAGAACACGCCGGCGAAGGGCGACAGGATGGCGGGGAGTGGCCAGATCAGCCACTCGGAGGCGGGGCCGAAGCGCAACACCATGGCGCTGCCCAGTATCCCGAGACTGATGCCGAAGACCACCAGGATGAGCAGGTACGCGATCGCCGATGCGCCGACCAGCGTGAGCGGCAGCGCGAAAACCGCCGCGGCGAGCAGGACCATGACGATCGCACCCAGCACGCCGGTCGCAAGGCTGGTGAGCACGAGCCCGGTGACGTATTCGAGGATGGAGAGGGGCGAGGCAAACAGGTTCAGGAAGTTGCGTGACCAGACATCCTCGAGGAAGGCCGTGGAGACACCGGTCATGACGCGGATGCCGATGTCCCACAACAGGACGGCGCCCAGCAGCATCGGCACGAAATCGAGGTTCGCATGGCCGATGGTGTTCAGGTAGCGCGTGAAGAATCCCCACACCACCACGTCGATGGCGCCCCACAGCAGCGCCGGCACGAGCCGGACCGGGCTGCCGCGCAGCAGGTAGAACTGGCGCAGGACGATGGCGGCGACGGGTCGCCATCTCATGAGGGCCGGGCCCCATCGAGCGGCTCGCGCGCGAGGCGGATGAACAGCTCCTCGAGCGTGCCGGCCGAATGCTCTTTCGGCAACGCGCGCGGGTCCCCTTCCAGCAGCAGGCGGCCGTGCGACAGGAACAGCACCCGGTCGCATACCGCCTCCACCTCGGCCATGTTGTGCGAGGTCCACAGGATGCCGCAGTTCTTTTCGGTCGCCAGGGCGCGGGTCTTCTCGCGCACGTGCAACGCCGCCGACGGGTCGAGCGAGGCGGTGGGCTCATCCAGCAGCAGGAGTTGGGGGTGATTGAGCATGGCCTTGGCCAGGGCCGCTCGCGTCTGCTCGCCCGAGGACAGCAGGCCACAGCGGGTACCGCGCAAACCGGTGAGGTCGAACTCACCCAGCAGTTCTTCGATGCGCTCCTTCATCGCGGTGATCGAATGCAGCAGCCCGAATACGCGCAGGTTCTGCTCGACGGTGAGATTGCCCGGGAGCGGCGCATACACGGCCGCGAAGTTGGTGCAGGCCAGCGCCTGGCTGCGCCGCCGAGCGACATCGTACCCCGCGATGGTGATCGCGCCCAAGCTCGGCGCCAGCACACCCAGCACCATGTTGATGATGGTCGTCTTGCCCGCACCGTTGGGTCCCAGCAGGCCAACGATCTCGCCGCGCTTCACCTCGAAGGACACATCATCCACCGCGGTGACGCTGCGGTACTGCTTTCGCAGGTGCGACACCGTCAATGCAGGTTGACTCATGGGCGGAAGTGTATGCCCATCCGGTAGGGCGGCTCGAAGGCAAGCCATATCAATCCCACGTAGGCCATCGACAGCGCGAGGCTCGCCGCGGCCGGCGGAAGTTGCGTGCTCAGCCAGACCTGCCACGTGGCGATGACCGGCACTGCGATGAGCGTGAGCGCGAGGAAATGAACCGCATACGCCAGCAGCGCGTTGACGCCGAACACCCTGCAGAAGGTGGACAGTGGCCGCGGCATCCAGCCGCGCGCCACGAGCGCCTGCAGCAGGACGAGCAGCAGCATGCACAATCCGCTGGACACGGCGACGAAGCTGCTGGTCCACAGATCCTTGATGATCGGAAACCAGCGGGCCCAGAGGATGCCCAGCGCGAGCAACAGCAGGCCACGCGCGGCGAAATCGCCCAGTCCCTTGCCCTCGCGGATGAAGCTCCTCATGCTCGCGCCGGCGGCCGCACCGATCAGGCATTGCGCGATCGCCGGCAGGGTGCTCAGCAGCCCTTCGCTGTCATACCCGGCGGGACCCTCGACGTAGCGATGCGGACCCAGCCACTCACGATCGAACCAGGACACGAAGTTCATCCCGGGGCGCATCAGATCCGCGGGCGTGCCGTCGGGCAGGGCCTTCAGCACCAGCGGCCAGTACAGCAGCAGGAGGATGCCCGCCAGCCACGGCAGACGCTCTGCCGGCATCCACCGGAACAGCACTGCCGTCACCACATAGCACAGGCTGATGCGCTGCAGGACACCCATGATCCGGAATCCGCCGTCCAGGGCCCATCCATGCATCCACAGCCTGAGGAAGTTGCTCAGCGCGAAGCCCAGCAGGAACAACTTCGCCGCGCGCCACAGGATCCTGCCGAGCGCCTGCGCGTCCATGCCACCATCGGCCGGGCTCGTCAGTGCGATGGAAACGCCCACGATGAAGATGAACGCGGGAAACACGAAATCCGCCAGGTGAAACCCTACCCACTGTGCGTGGACCAGCGTCGGGTAGACGGCGAATCCGCGATAGCCCGTTTCCACCAGGGAGAAGTTGACGAGGATCATGGTGGCGACGATGGCGCCGCGCGCGATGTCTACGGATTCCAGGCGGTTCGTGCGCGGCATCTGCCAACCTTTCCTTGGGACCCCAGGATCGTACGTCCGCTGGGTAGGCGTTGCAAAGTGACGCCGGAAGGGGCTGCGATGGTCGCGCGGCGGCTCGGCAGAGCTCAGCCGTTTACCCCGGCGGCGTCAGGTCCGGACGATTTGCGGCCGGCAGCAGCCCAAGCTGCTGCATCATGCCGACATCGTCGCGCGTGGCGAAGTGATCCACGATCCTGCCGTCGCGCAGCTTGAGCCAGTGGATGTGCTGCACCTCGAAGCGCTTGCCCGTGGGCGGAAACGCACGCACATCACCGCCCGGATACGATGCTGCGAACCGAAGGAGTCGCGGGTAGCCATGAACGGATTCCGGAGCCTGCCTCGACCTGCCGGCCACAATAGCAGCTCCCTGCCGCATTCGATAAGCTGCAGCGAAGACCGACACGTGGAGAGTCCATGAGCCCCGCCGCGCCACCGCCACTGACAGAGCCGTTGCCGTTGAGCGCCGAAGCCCCGAACCTGCGGGAGATCAGCGGGTACGACACTCTGGATGGACGGCGCATTGCCCGAGGGCGGCTCTACCGATCCGACCAGCTGAACTACCTCTCCGCAGCGGAATTGTCCCGACTGAAGGCACTGGGCGTCCGCACCATTGTCGACCTTCGCCTTGCGACCGAGCGCGAGCGCCACGTGAGCCCGGACTGGCCGGATGCGAGTGTCGTGATCGCGGATGTGCTGCGTGACTTCGTCTGCGATGCGGAAGGACTGCCACCTGATGGCGTGGAGCGGCTGCGCAACGGGGATGGCGCCGGCATGATGTGCGACATCTATCGCTCGCTCGTCGAGTTGCCCTGTGCGCAACAAGGGTATCGCCAGTTGCTCGAGGCCATCCTCCGCTGCGACGGCGCCACCCTGTTCCATTGTTCAGCCGGGCAGGACCGCACGGGCTGGGGCGCGGCGCTCGTGCTTCGCCTGCTGGGCGTGCCGGACGAGCACATCAAGCGCGACTACCTGCTGTCGGTGAACCGGTTGGCGGGCAAGCATGCGCGGTTGCTGGCGGAGGATGCCGCACGATACAAGGATGTCGGGATCACCGAGGATGCGCTTGCGCCGTTGTTCTGGGTGCGGGCGGAGTACCTCGACGCGGCCTTCGAGCACGCGGACCGGCTGCATGGGTCGTTCGAACGTTACGTGGAGCAGGCGCTTGGCATGGATGCGCGCGGGGTGGAGCGACTTCGGCTGAGGTTGCTGGAATAGCAGCAATTCATCGCCCAGCGGGCTGTACCAACGATGATGCGCATCGGGTGAAAGAAGTCACTTCCTTCGCTGGTGTCAGCGGGAAAACGTGATAATCGGGAAATCCCGATTGACGGTCAGGCGCGCCGTCCCGACCATCTGAGGGGTGCATTCGCTCATCCTCATTCTCGTCCTCATGGGCATCCCCGCGGTGGGCCTGTTTGTCCTTGCGCTATGGCGTGCCCCCTGGAGGAGCTGGCTCGAGGGCCATCGCGACCGCCAGAACGTCTGGGGACTGAGCCTGCTGCTGACCGCCCTGATCACCTGGATGCGCATCGACGCCGCGCCCGGGCTGTCGCTGCAGCTCCTGATCGTGCCCTCGATGACGCTGATGCACGGCTGGGCCCTGGCGCTCATCGCCAACGGCATCGCGATCGCCATCGCCTGCCTGTTCCATGGTCATGCGGAGTGGACGAACTGGCCCAACTACTTCCTGTTCGATGTGGCGCTCCCCGCCGGCTTCATCACGCTGCTGCATCGCGTGCTCACGCAGCGCCTGCCCCGGCACTTCGTGGTGTATTTCTTCGGTACCGTGTTCGCGGGGTCGATTCTCTCCTTCCTGCTGTCGGGGGCGGCACGGCTCGCCTTGCTCGCCGCCCTGGATGCGCTGCCGGGAGGAATGGTACTCAGGGACTACGCGGTCCTGCTGGTGATGCTGGGGTTCGCGCAAGGGACGATCAACGGCATGGTGATGTCGACGGCAGTGATGTTCCGGCCGGAGTGGGTGAGGAGCTTCGACCCGAAGGTATATTTCAGGCGGTGATGGACGAGCGCGAGTTGCCGTACCATGCTCGCGGCGGGATTTCGAGTCGCACTTCACCGATGACCTCCTGTTCGAGATGCCGGGCTACACCCCGGTGTCGGGAATCACCCGCACCTTGAAGGAGTTCACCGATGTCTGCGTGAAGGTGG
>JAXMGQ010000057.1:0-27956 GCA_046347195.1 Steroidobacteraceae bacterium | reverse complement strand
AGCAGCATCTGGCCGCCGGAACCGGTGAAGCCGATGAGGCAACCGAGCAGGACCGAGCGCCGGTCGTGTTCCCAGCGCCAGCCCACACGCCCCAGCGCGAACAGGCAAGGCGGGATCATGGTGAAGGCCCACACCACGTAGATGAGGGTTTCGGGAAAACCATTGTCCGCCGGACGCCCGGCAAAGGCGCCCCACACCCCCCAGAAGGCGGTGGTGACCAGGGCGAACAGGAGCCCTGCCCGGCGGCTCATGCAAGCCTTGCCCGTGTCTTGACAAATACGAAAGGAAACGAAAGCATAGATCCCCAACTGTCATCTGGTATATTTTCGATTACTATTTCGTACGCTTTCGAATGTGTCAAGGGGCTTACGAACGATGCATAAATTACCGACAACCCGGCGGGAATTCCTTCAACTGGTGGCTGGCGCCACGCTGCTGGGCACCCGGAACGCCGGTGCCGCCCCCACGGCCCTGCCACAGATCGGCGATGGAATGCTGCGCATCGGTTTCGATGAATTCCTGCGCTCGCGCCTGGATCATCCGGGCCTCGCTTCCTCCGGTGTGCCGCAACCGCTCACGGCATGGGCGCCGAGCGAAACGCTGCTGTTCGGAAACGGCGCCCGGGTGCAGCGATTCGCGCTGCGTCGGTCCGATTCGAGACGGCTCGACGGACCCCACGGGCCTGGCACGGCGCTGACGGTCGTCGGGCTCAGCGACGATCAGGTCGAGAAGACCGTCACCGTCTCGCTGTACAACCGCTACCCGGGCTTCCTGTTCCTTGAGGTCAGCTACAGAAACACTTCCGCGCGCACCCTCGAGGTGAGCGAGTGGCGCAACGCAGACCTCGAGTTCCCGGCACGGCCCGCTGCCACCCACGCCGCGACGGACAGTGGCGCACCGCCCTTCTGGTCCTACTGCGGCAGCACGCATCAGGACCGGCGCGACTGGGTGCAGCCCGTGCGACCCGGCTTCGAGCAGGCGAACTTCATGGGGATGAACGCCTCGGACTATGGCGGCGGCGTTCCCATCGTGGATGTCTGGCGGCGCGACGTGGGCCTCGCGGTGGGGCACCTGGAATTGCGGCCACAGCTGGTTTCGCTGCCGCTCACCGGCGGGCGCGAGTCCGCCCGGCTGTGCATCACCGGCGAACTCCAGCGCCCGCTCGCGGCCGGCGAGGGATTCGACACGCCTGAGTGCTTCATCGCCGCCCACACCGGCGATCACTTCGCGACGCTCGATGCGTATCGTCGCATCATGGCCGAGCGCGGCCTCGCGCCGCCCTCACCGCCCGATGCCGCCTACGAACCCATCTGGTGCGCCTGGGGGTACGAACGCGAGTGCACCACGCAGCTCATCGTGGACACGCTGCCGAAGGTGAAGGACCTCGGCCTGCGCTGGGCGGTGATCGACGATGGCTGGCAGTCCAATGTCGGCGACTGGAACCTGGACCCGCGCAAGTACCCGGGCGGCGAGCAGGACATGCGAGGGCTCGTGCAGCAGATCCGCGCAGCCTCGCTCAAGCCCAGGCTGTGGGTGGCACCGCTGGCCGCGGCGCCCGGCTCGGACCTGCTGCACGACCATGCCGACATGCTGCTGCTGGACAAGGATGGCGCGCCCCAGCTCGTCTCCTGGTGGAACAGCTTCTACCTCTGCCCGGCCTACGACAGGACCGTCACCTTCACCCAGGACCTCGTGCGCCGCTTCATCGGTCAGTGGGGTTTCGCGGGGCTGAAGATCGACGGCCAGCACCTGAATGGCGTGGCGCCCTGCTACAACCCCGCGCACCATCATGCGCGGCCGGAAGAGTCGGTGGAAAAGCTGCAGGACTTCTTCCGTGCGCTGTACGTGACGGCGCGCGGGATCGACCCCGAGGTGGTCATGGAGCTGTGTCCCTGCGGGACTGCCGATTCGCTGTTCAACTTCGCCTCCATCAACCAGACACCGGCCGCCGATCCGGAATCCTCGTGGCAGGTGCGGCACAAGGGCAAGAGCCTCAAGGCGCTGCTCGGTCCCAGTGCACCCTTTGCCGGGGATCACGTCGAACTCAGCGATGGTCAGGACGACTTCGCCTCCACGGTTGGAATCGGCGCCGTCTTGTCGACCAAGTTCACCTGGCCGCGGGACCCCAAGCCCGAAGGACTCCTTCCTGCTGACGCCGCAGAAGGAAGCGCTGTGGCGCAGGTGGATCGCGCTGTACAACCAGCACCTGCTGCCAAAGGGAATCTATCGCGGCGAGCTGTACGACATCGGCTTCGACAAGCCCGAGACTCACGTGATCGAGAAGTCCGGCCAGCTGTACTATGCGTTCTATGCGAAAGACTGGAGCGGCCCGGTGAACCTCAAGGGCCTGGCGCAGGGCCGTTATCGCCTGCGTGATTATTTCAACGAGCGTGATCTCGGTGAGGTGGCTGCGCCGGCAGCGCGCCTGATGGTGAAGTTCGATCGCTTCCTGCTGCTGGAGGCGACGCCGGCCTGATGCGCGCTGCGAACGAACCCGGATTGCTGATCGAGGAGCGACGGCGGCGCATCTGCGAACTGGTGCGCGCCGAAGGGCGCGTGACCGTGGATGATCTCGCGCGCCGCTTCGGCATCTCGCAGGTCACCATCCGCGCGGACCTCACCACGCTCGAGAATGCCGGCGCGCTCACCCGCACGCATGGCGGCGCGCTGAGCGTCCAGGACGATGCGCCGCTGGACGTGAAGCAGCTCCAGCACCATGGCGAGAAGCTGCGCATCGCGCAGGCGGCCGCCGCGCTGATCCGCGATGGCGAGACCATCATCCTGGACTCCGGCACCACCACGGCGGAGATCGCGCGCTGCATCCGCACCCTCGACATCGGCTCCATCAACGTGATCACCAATGCGCTGAACATCGCCGCGCTGCTGATCGATGTGCCCTCGGTGCGGCTGATCATGCCCGGCGGCATCCTGCGCCGCGAGTCGAACTCGCTGTCGGGGCCGATGGCGGAGCTTGCGCTGGAAGCACTGCAGGCCGACCGGCTCTACCTCGGCGCGGACGGACTGGACCCGAAGGTCGGGGTGATGACCCCGCACCTGGGCGAGGCACAGCTCAACGCCAAGATGATCGCCATCTCACGCCAGGTGGTGGTGGTCGCCGACTCGTCCAAGCTCATGCGCCGCAATGTCTCGCTGATCGCGCGGGTGGAGCAGATCAACCTGCTGATCACCGATCGCGCCGCGAATCCCGATGCCGTGGAAGAGCTGCGCGCGCGAGGGGTCGACGTGCGGCTGGTGTGAGGCAGGAGCGTCACACCCTGTCGCTATGCGCCGCCTGTCCTACTGCGCCGAGGTCAGTGTCGCGGCCGTGACGAACCGCGGACGGATGTCCACCGGCAGTCCGTCGAGGCGCGCCAGCGCCGCCGCGACCTCCGGCCGGATCACCATCATCTTTTCGCTCAGGCGCTTCGCTCCCGCGTAGTCCCCGGTGGCCTGCAGGGTCATGATCTCCTGCGTGAGACCCGCCACCGCGGCCCGGACGCGCTTGAAGTCCACGGCAAAGGTGCCATCGGCCTGCGCGCGCACCGCGCCGGCATCCAGCAGCCAGTTGAACTGCAAGGCCATGCCCTTGGCATGCGCCTCGGCGAGGCCAAAGCGCAGCGTGCGGAAGGCGGAGGCGAGGAAGGTCACGTAGGTGGCGCGCTCCTGGGACTTCGGCAGCACGCCATCGTCCATCAGCTTCTGCAGCGCCCACAGTCCCGACACGTCCGCCTTGGCTTCCTCCAGCGGACCGTTGAGTTCTTTCAGCTCCTGGCGCACGGTGGTCTCGCGGCCGGCCACAGTGATGGTCTGCGGACCCAGGCCGTGCATCAACTCGTGCATCAGGATATGTGTGAAGAAGGGCTCGAAGGACACCAGCGCCCGGTCGGCCGGCGCCAGAGTGAGCTGCGAGGCAGGAACCAGCACCTTGTCGAACTTGGCCCGCTGGAAATTCTTCAGCATGACGCGCTTGGAGCCCTTGGCCGCGACCACGCGCTCATCGTTGGGCAGGTTGAAGGCCGCCGTCTGCACGCCATGGTTGCCATCGCCCGCGGTGTACACCACGTTGACCACCCGGATGGGCGAGGCGCCACCGAGCTTGTGGCGATACTTCGCGTCGATGGGCAGCCGATCCTCCAGGCCCTGCAGCTTTGCACCGAAGCGTGCGAGCTTGGCGCTCTCCTCGCTGTCCGTGACAGTGATGAAAGCCTCGAAGGCCGCCTTGAAGTTGAACCATCCGTCCTGGTAGACCTCGTAAAGCCCGATGGTGGGCTCGATGCTGGCATCGAGGTCCATCCATGCCATGTCGCTGGCGTAGTAGTCGTTGCTGCCGAAGGCATCGGCACGCTTCTCGAGGAAATCCTTGAGCGTGCGCTGGCTCGTGTGTCCCGCGGCTGATCTCAGCCAGTGCGCGGCACGCTGCAACTCGCCCTGGTACTCGAGGCTGTAGGGCACGATCACCAGCTTGCCCGCCGTATCGCGCCGGATGGTCGTGAAGAAGCCCGTGGCGGATTCCCGCTGCGCCGCCGGCAGCCCGTCGAACCAGGACTGCATCTGCTGGCGGTCCGCATCGGCCGGGTAGAAATTCGCGGCATCGGGCTTCGGGCCGACGCCAGGCAGGAAGGGATGTTCGTGATCGAGGCTGGACCAGGGACCCTTGTTCAGCACGAAGTAGTCGAGCCTCGCCCGGCCCAGTGGCGAGGTATCCGCCGACAGGCGCAGCAACAGCGACTCGTTGTCGGGAGAAACCTGGCGCAGGAACAGCCCGTCGATGACTTCGGCCGCGCGCACCAGGTCGCCAACCGCCGCGCGTTCGCCAGCCGGGAGCGCGGAGAGATCCACCCCGATGTCCACAGGCGCGAAGCGCGCACTCATCTTCGCAAGCGCCGCTTCGTCGGGATGATCCGCTGCGGCGCACAGGCCGGTCAGGATGAAGCACAACGTTGCGGGGAGAAGGCGGTTCCACATGATGTTCTCCGGGAGGGGAAGCTTGGCTGGGTCGCAGTGTACGCCGGAAGCGCCATTGACTGCGCCCCCTCGCGCGACGCCGGAATCTCCCATTCTCGATGCATTGGCAGGTTATCCACGCCAATGCTTCTTCGATTGCAGCGCAGAATTCGCTGCTATGGGCAATGAATTCTCGCCGTATCGATTCACCGAATACTTCGAGTCCCAGGTACTACGAAAGCGCCCCTATCTGGCTAGGGAGTGGTGCATCAGGGTTCTTCAGAATCCGGCACGGATACAGCGACAACAGGATGACCGCGTGCGCTTCTGGGCTCCGATCAGCGAGCTCGATGGCCGTTACTTGAGAGTTGTGACGCTCGGGGATATGGTTACGATTCACAATGCCTTTCCGGATCGAGGTTTCATCCCGTGAAGCTGAATTACTTTCCCGAAACCGATTCCCTCTACATCGATCTGGCGGAGAAGCCCAGTTCCGAGAGCCGGGAGATATCGGACGGAATCGTCCTGGACTACGATGCGGCCGGCAACCTGGTCGGCATCGACATCGACAAGGCGAGCCAGCGGGTCGATCTCGGACGGCTCGTCTTGAGCAAGCTGCCAGGCGAAGTGGTGACAGCCGCAGCTTGAGGGATACGCGCGCGAGGCGCGGCGGAACGGCGGGCCGGCGATGCCTCGCCGGCCCGTGAATCTCAGTTCAGCTTGATCTGCACGTCGACGCCGGCCGGCAGTTCCAGCTTCATCAGCGCATCGACGGTCTTGTCGGTGGGATTGAGGATGTCCATCAGGCGCTTGTGCGTGCGGATCTCGAACTGATCGCGCGCGTCCTTGTCGCCGTGCGGTGCGACCAGCACGGTGAAGCGCTCCATCTTGATGGGCAGCGGCACGGGGCCCTTGACGGTCGCGCCGGTGCGCTTCGCGGTGTCGACGATTTCCTTCGCGGACTTGTCGATGAGCCGGTGATCGAAGGCCTTGAGGCGGATCCGGATGTTTTGATTAGTAGCCATTTGATAGTCCTGGTTAATTAGCGTCGCGACATCGCAACGCTCAAGCAATTACTTTTGCGATGACGCCGGCGCCCACGGTCTTGGTCGCAGGGATCACGCGATCACCTTGGCAACCACGCCGGCACCCACGGTTTTGCCTCCCTCGCGGATCGCAAAGCGCAGGCCCTGCTCCATCGCGATCGGGCTGATCAGCTCCACCACGATCTTGATGTTGTCCCCAGGCATCACCATCTCGGTCCCCGCCGGCAGCTCCACCGCTCCCGTCACATCGGTCGTGCGGAAGTAAAACTGCGGCCGGTAACCCTTGAAAAACGGCGTGTGCCGCCGCCCTCTTCCTTGGTCAGCACGTACACTTCGGCCTCGAACTTCGTGTGCGGCGTGATGCTGCCGGGCTTGCACAACACCTGCCCGCGCTCCACTTCCTCACGCTTCGTGCCTCGCAGCAGCACCCCACGTTGTCCCCCGCCTGCCCCTCATCGAGCAACTTGCGGAACATCTCCACGCCCGTGCAGGTGGTCTTCGTCGTCGGGCGCAGCCCCACGATCTCCACCTCATCGTTCACCTTGATGATCCCGCGCTCGATGCGCCCGGTCACCACCGTGCCGCGACCCGCAATGGAGAACACATCCTCCACCGGCATCAAGAACGCCCCGTCCACCGCGCGCTTCGGCACAGGAATGTAGTCATCCAGCGCCTTCACCAGCTTAGCACCGAGGGCACCCCGATCTCGCTCGCATCCCCCTCCAGCGCCTTGAGCGCCGAGCCGATCATGATCGGAGTCTTGTCCCCGGGGAACTTGTAGCTGGTCAGCAGATCGCGCACTTCGAGCTCAACGAGCTCCAGAAGCTCCGCGTCGTCCACCATGTCGGCCTTGTTCAAATACACCACGATGTAGGGCACGCCCACCTGGCGGGCCAGCAGAATGTGCTCGCGGGTCTGGGGCATCGGCCCATCGGCAGCAGACACCACCAGGATCGCACCGTCCATCTGCGCAGCACCCGTGATCATGTTCTTCACGTAGTCCGCGTGCCCGGGGCAGTCCACGTGCGCGTAGTGGCGCGCATCGCTCTGGTACTCCACGTGCGCGGTCGCAATGGTGATGCCGCGGGCCCGCTCCTCGGGGGCCTTGTCGATCTGGTCGTAGGCCTTGAACTCCCCGCCAAACTTCTCCGCCATCACCTTGGTCAACGCCGCCGTCAGCGTCGTCTTGCCGTGATCCACATGACCAATCGTCCCCACGTTCACGTGCGGCTTGGTGCGCTCAAACTTCCCCTTCGACACTGGCGTTACCTCTCGATGCGTTCTGCGGGTTTAGGGATCAGGAAGCCTTCTTCAGCACGGCTTCCGCGACGTTGCTCGGCACTTCCATGTACTTGGCGAACTCCATCGTGTACGTGGCGCGTCCCTGGCTCATCGAGCGCATGGACGTGGAATACTGGAACATCTCGGCCAGCGGCACTTCCGCGGTGACCACCTTGCCGGAGGGACCATCCTCCATGCCGGTGATCTGCCCGCGCCGGCGGTTCAGGTCGCCGACGATGTCGCCGTAGTAATCCTCCGGCGTCACCACCTCGACCTTCATGATGGGCTCGAGCAACACAGGCCTGGCCTTGCGAAAGCCCTCGCGGAAACCCATCGAGGCGGCGATCTTGAAGGCCATCTCGTTCGAATCGACGTCGTGGTACGAGCCGTCGAACGCGGTTACCTTCACATCGACGATGGGGTAGCCGGCGATCACGCCGGTCTGGATCGCTTCCTGGATGCCCTTGTCCACCGCCGGAATGAACTCGCGCGGGATGGAACCGCCGACGATGCCGTTGACGAACTCGTAGCCCTTGCCCTGCTCCAGCGGCTCGAGCTTCAGCCACACATGGCCGTACTGGCCGCGGCCGCCGGACTGGCGGACGAACTTGCCCTCGGAATCGACCTTGGCGCGGATGGTCTCGCGGTAGGCGACCTGCGGCTTGCCCACGTTCGCCTCGACCTTGAACTCGCGCTTCATGCGATCGACGATGATCTCCAGGTGCAGCTCGCCCATGCCGGCGATGATGGTCTGGCCGGACTCCTGGTCCGTGTGCACGCGAAAAGAAGGGTCTTCCTTGGCCAGGCGCTGCAGCGCCACGCCCATCTTCTCCTGGTCGACCTTGGTCCGGGGCTCCACCGCCACCGAGATGACGGGTTCGGGGAACTCCATCTTCTCCAGGATGATGACCTTGTTCTCATCGCACAGCGTGTCGCCCGTGACCACGTCCTTCAGACCCACCGCCGAGGCGATGTCGCCGGCGCGCACTTCCTTGATCTCCGAGCGGTCGCTGGCGTGCATCTGCAACAGCCGTCCGATGCGCTCGCTGCGGTTCTTGTTGGGAACGAACACCGCATCGCCCGAGTTGAGCGTTCCGGAATACACGCGGAAGAAGGTGAGATTGCCGACGAATGGATCGTTCAGGATCTTGAAGGCCAGCGCCGCGAATGGCGCGTTGTCATCCGCCGGGCGCGTCAGCGGCTCGCCGCGCTCGCCATGGCCCTTCACCGGCGGCATGTCGGTGGGCGCCGGCATGTATTCGATGATGGCATCCAGCACCGCCTGCACGCCCTTGTTCTTGAAGGCCGAGCCGCAGGTGACCAGGCAGACCTCGTTGCGGATGGCGCGCGCGCGCAGGCCGCGCTTGATGTCCTCATCGCCGAGATCGCCGCTTTCCAGGTACTTGTTGAGCAGCGTCTCATCGCCCTCGGCAGCCGCTTCGATCATCTTCGCGCGGTATTCGTCGCACTGCGCCTTCATCTCGGCGGGGATGTCGCGGTATTCGAACTTCATGCCCTGGGTTTCATCGTCCCACCAGATGGCCTTCATCTTGACGAGGTCGACCACGCCCACGAAGGCATCCTCGGCGCCGATGGGCAGCTGGATGGGCACGGGATTGCCGCGCAGACGTGTGCGGATCTGCTCCACGCAGCGCAGGAAGTTGGCGCCGGCGCGGTCCATCTTGTTGACGAAGGCCACGCGCGGCACGCCGTACTTGTTCATCTGCCGCCACACCGTCTCGGACTGCGGCTGCACACCCGACACCGCGCAGTACACGGCCACGGCGGAGTCCAGCACGCGCAAGGAACGTTCCACCTCGATGGTGAAGTCGACGTGACCCGGGGTGTCGATGATGTTGATGCGATGCTCGGGGAAGCTCTTGTCCATCCCCTTCCAGAAGCAGGTGGTGGCGGCGGCGGTGATGGTGATGCCGCGCTCCTGCTCCTGTTCCATGTAGTCCATCACGGCCGCGCCGTCATGGACCTCGCCGATCTTGTGGGAGACACCCGTGTAGAACAGGATGCGTTCGGTGGCCGTGGTCTTGCCCGCATCGATGTGCGCCGAGATACCGATGTTGCGGTATCTCTCGATGGGGGTCGTACGTGCCACGGCGGGTTCCTCGTTACAGCGGTCCCGCAGACAGCTCAGGCGGCTCGCGGGACTTCAGCTCACCAACGGTAGTGCGCGAAGGCCTTGTTGGCCTCCGCCATGCGGTGCGTGTCCTCGCGCTTGCGCACGGCGGCGCCGCGGTTCTCCGAAGCCTCGAGCAACTCCGCGGCGAGGCGGTGCGCCATGGACTTCTCGCTCCGGTCCGCCGCCGCCTCGATGACCCAGCGCATCGCGAGCGTCTGCCGGCGATTGGCGCGCACCTCGACGGGCACCTGGTAGGTGGCGCCGCCGACGCGGCGGGACTTCACCTCGACCACGGGCTTCACGTTGTCGAGCGCGGTCTGCAGGACGTTGATGGCTTCGCCGCCGGCGCGCCCGGTCTTCTCGCCGATGCGGTCGATGGCGCCGTAGACGATCTTCTCCGCCGCGGACTTCTTGCCCCGCTCCATCACCATGTTGATGAATTTCGCGAGCATGTCGTTCCCGAACTTCGGGTCGGGGAGGATGTGGCGTTGCGGAGCGGCGGATCTGCGGGACATGGTGGACCTACTTTGGAATTACTTCTTGGGACGCTTGGCGCCGTACTTGGAACGACCCTGCTTGCGATCGCCGACGCCGGCGCAGTCGAGCGCGCCGCGGACCGTGTGGTAGCGCACGCCCGGCAGGTCCTTGACGCGGCCGCCGCGGATCAGCACCACCGAGTGCTCCTGCAGGTTGTGGCCCTCGCCGCCGATGTAGCTCGACACCTCGTAGCCGTTGGTGAGCCGAACACGGCACACCTTGCGCAGCGCGGAGTTGGGCTTCTTCGGCGTGGTGGTGTACACGCGAGTGCAGACGCCGCGCTTCTGCGGCGAGGCCGCGAGTGCCGGCACCTTGGACTTCCACGCCGGTTCCTTGCGGCCCGTGCGGATCAACTGACTGGTCGTCGCCATTTCCCTTCACTACCTTTCAAAAAAATCCAGGCCGCACGAAGGCGCGGCCTGTGGATACGAGAGTGTGTGCCGCCGGCGGTACGGAGCCTGGCGACAAAGGCCGAGAATTGTAGGAACCGGCCCGGCAGGTGTCAAGGAGATTGCTGCGATGCAGCAGCAGTTAGTCGCCCTCCTCGGCCCCGATTCGCAGCCGCGCGAGGTAGTCCCGCACGGACTCCCGAAACCCTTCGCTGCTGGTGACCGTCCGGCCGCCATTGAGCACCAGGATGAAGTCACCCCGGGGCGTCCGGCTCACCTCCCGGAGGTGGTTCATGTTGATCAGGCAGGAGCGGCTGATGCGCAGCATCGGCTCGGACTGCAGCGACTTCTCCGCCTGCGCCAGCGTGCTGCGGACATGGTAGGTCTCCCTGCCCACGGCCAGCTTGACGTAATTCCGGTCAGCTTCGAGCAGTTCCACATCCTCCACCTCAATCATGTGCAACCGGCCACCGGACTCGGCCATGAGCCGGGAACGCCCGAGGCTCCCCGCCGCCCGCGACAGTCGCGTCAGGAGCGCGGCGAGGTCTTCCTGTCGCTGCGGTGCCGCAGTCGCCGCCGCCCGCCGCCGCACCCGGGTCAGCGTTGCCTGGAAACGATCCTCATCGAAGGGCTTGAGCAGGTAGTCGGCCGCACTGACCTCGAAGGCCTCGAGCGCATAGTGGTCATAGGCGGTCACGAAGACGATCAACGGCAGATGCTCGGGATCGAGCTGGCGGGCAAGCTCCAGGCCCGTCATGCCATCCATCTGGATGTCCAGGAACAGCAGCTCCGGCGGCCGCGAACGGATGGCTTCCATGGCCGCGCACGGATCCCCGTACTCACCGGTCACGGTCAGGCCGGCATCGTTGGCGCAATACTCGCGCAGGGCCCGACGCGCCGCCGGCTCATCGTCCACGATGATCACGTTCACCCCTGGCTCCCGCGTCCCGCCGCCTCAGGCCCCGCCGTTGCTGGCGTCACGGAGCTGGGGCAGGACGATCTCGGCGCACCATACACCGCCCTCGCCGGGTCCGGAACTGCAGCGGGCGCGGCCACCGAACTGCACCGCCAGGCGCTCGCGCACGTTGGCCAGGCCGATGCCCTCGCCGCGGGCGAGGGGGCCGCTGGCGGCCGTGCCGACCCCGAATGGGGCGCCGCCGCCGGCGCTCCCCCGTGATGGACCCGGCGCCGGCGCCGTGTTCAGCACGCGCAGGTGCAGTTCCTCGCCGGCCAGGCTCACCTCCACCGTCACCGTGACCTTGCCATCATGTCCGGCGAGCCCATGCACCACGGCGTTCTCCACCAGTGGCTGGAGCACGAGACTCGGCACCCAGAGTGCCGGCAGTGCCTCGCGCGCCGGCAGCTCGATGTGCAGGCGGTCGGCGAAGCGCTGCTGCTGCAGATCGAGGTAGAGACGCACGAACTGCATCTCGTCGGCCAGGGGCGCGAAATCGCGTTCACCCGCGCGCAGCAGGCGGCGAAGCAGGTCGCCGAGCTTGACGATCATCGACTGCGCGGCCTTCGGCTCCCAGCCGATCTGACCATGGATGACGTGCAGCAGGTTGAACAGCGTGTGCGGCGAGAGCTGCATGCGCAGGGCGGCAAGCCGGGCTGCGCTGAATTCGCGCTCGAGCTGGCTCACCTGGAGCTGCGCGGCCGCGAAACGCCGGTACAGCGAGAAGCCCGTGACCAGTGCCAGGCCGAATCCATAGGCCAGGAACATGCTGGTGGCGCTGGCCATCCACAGCGACAGATTCGAATGGTCGAACCAGTCGGACAGGCCCATCGACTTGTGCGCATGCGTGAACTCTTCGTTCTTCAGCAGGATCTGGGCGACGGTGAGCGCCGGCGAGCCGAGCAGCGCGAACGCCGCGGCGATGAGGAGCTGCATGGGCAACGCCGTGGCCAGCGGGCGCCAGCCGATGCGCAGTGATGCCCAGACGCTGGCCAGAAGCGCGGGAAAGAGCACGAGGTGCTGGACCACCCGCGCATCCCAGGGCGCGAAATAGCTTTCGCTGTTCATGGTCATGAAACCCGCGTTCATGCTCGCCGCGTACAGGATGTTGGACAGCGTCACGTACACCCAGTAGCCGGTGAGGATGGCGAACAGCGGCCGCTGGGATTCGCGGGCCGGGAGCTGCGATTCGTTCATGGGTCCACTTTAAGGCATCGGGGCGCCTTTTCGAGCCGGCGGAAAGCCTGTCCGGGACGAACTCGTCGGCCACGGGGACGAACCCGTGCTGCATCGGCTGATTCGCAAGGCCGACCGGAGTTTCATATGTCCCATCGCAACGGCGATCACCCACAACCCGATGCAAGGAGACCGACCATGAAGACGCTCGAACTGACCCGCTCAGCCGGCCGCGCAGCGGCCGCCGCCCTCGTCCTGGCCGCCGGCCTCATCGCCGCCGGCTCGGCTTCCGCGTACAACACCGCCGATGTGCCCTCGGCAACGGTGCGCTACACCGATCTCAACCTGTCCACCGATGCCGGCGCCCACACGCTGTACCGGCGCATCGCCGCCGCCGCCCGTGAGGTGTGCCCCGATGGCGACTCGCGCGACCTGTCGCGCGCCGCGCACGCCAGGGCCTGCCAGCAGGAAGCGATCGAGCGCGCGGTGCGCAGCGTCGGCAGCGAGCACCTCGCCGCGGCCCATGCCGCCGCGACGCGGCGCGGCTGATGCCGGTGAAACGCCGGCGCGTGAGATGCGAGCAGGCCGGGCGGTGCACGCCCGGCCTTCCCGTCTTCCCCCGGCTGCCGTTCAGCGCATCGTGGGCATGACGAAGGCCGCCTCGCCCGCCGGCGGCGCCGGCCAGCGCTGCGTCACCGCCTTCATGCGCGTATAGAAACGCACGCCTTCCATGCCGTAGATGTGGTGGTCGCCGAACAGCGAGGAGCGCCAGCCACCGAAGCTGTAGAAGGCCATGGGCACGGGGATGGCGACATTCACGCCGACCATGCCGACCTGGATCTCCGCGGTGAACTTGCGCGCCACCTCGCCACTGCGCGTGAAGATGCTCGTGCCGTTGGCGAAGGCGTGCTGGTTGATCAGGTCGACCGCAGCCTGCAGCGTCGGCACGCGGACCACGCACAGCACTGGGCCGAAGATCTCCTCGCGGTAGATGCGCATGGAAGGCTGCACGCGATCGAACAGGCAGGCGCCCATGAAGAAGCCCTTGAGCCGGGCCTGTTCGGCCGCGCCGCGACCATCCACCGCCAGCAACGCGCCTTCCTGCACGCCGAGATCGACGTATCCCCTGACCTTGTCGCGATGCTGCGCCGTGATCAACGGACCCATCTCCGTGTCGGGCTGGTCCGGCTGGCCCATGCGCAGGGTCTTGAGCCGTTCGCGGATGCGGCCGATCAGCGTGTCGGCGAGCGCATCGCCCACCGCCACCGCCACCGAGATGGCCATGCAGCGCTCGCCCGCGGAGCCGTAGGCCGCGCCCACCAGCGCCTCGACACACTGGTCGAGATCCGCATCGGGCATGACCACCATGTGATTCTTGGCGCCGCCCAGCGCCTGCACGCGCTTGCCGCCGGCCGTGCCGCGCTCCTGGATCAGCTTGGCGATGGGCGTGGAACCGACGAAGCTGATCGAGGCGATGTCAGGATGCGCGAGCAGCGCATCCACCGCTTCCTTGTCGCCATTGACCACGTTGAACACCCCTTTCGGAAGCCCCGCCTGCTTCAGTAGCTCCGCCAGCAGGAGGCTCGGCGAGGGATCGCGTTCGGAGGGCTTGAGCACGAAGGTATTGCCACAGGCGAGCGCCACCGGGAACATCCACATCGGCACCATCACCGGGAAATTGAACGGTGTGATGCCGGCGGCGACGCCGATCGGCTGGCGCATGGAGTACGCGTCGATGCCGGTGCCGACGTTGTCGCTGTACTCCCCTTTCTGCAGATGCGGGATGCCGCACGCGAACTCGACCACCTCGAGGCCGCGGGTGACTTCGCCGCGGGCATCGCTCACGGTCTTGCCATGCTCGCGCGAGATCAGCCTCGCGAGGTCATCCGCGCGTGCCTCCACGAGCTCCTTGAAGCGGAACAGGACGCGGGCGCGACGCAGCGCGGTCGTGCCGGCCCAGCCGGGGAACGCGGCGGCGGCGGATTTCACGGCCGCATCGACCAGGCCGGCGTCGGCGAGGCTGAGCCTGGCCTGCACCAGGCCCGCTGCCGGGTTGAAGATCTCCGAAGTCCGCGCGGATGCCGGCGTGTGGAGGGCGCCATCGATCCAGTGGCCGATGGTGGGAATCAGGAATTCGACATTGGGTTGGCTGCTCATGATGGCAGCCATCTTCCGCCTTGGATCACGCCAACACAAGGGTTGGCGCCCAGTGCGTAACTCAGTTCCGCCGGCCGCTCGATTTGCCAGAATGCCAGGTCCGCGCGCAGGCCCGGCGCCAGCACACCCCGATCCGCAAGACCCAGCGCGGCGGCGGCGTTGCGCGTGACGCCGGCGAGGGTCTCCTCCGGCGTCAGGCGAAACAGCGTGCAGGCCATGTTCATCGCCAGCAGGAGCGAGGTGCAGGGCGCGGTGCCGGGATTGCAATCCGTGGCGACGGCCATGCGCACGTCGGCGCGGCGCAGCACCGGCACCGGCGGCGGATGATCCTGGCGCAGCGTGTAGAACGCGGCCGGCAGCATCACCGCCACGGTGCCGGCGGCGGCCATGGCGGCGATGCCGGCCTCGTCCACGTACTCCAGGTGATCTGCCGACCACGCGCCGTGTCGGGCGGCGAGCTGCGCCGCACCCAGGTCGCTGAGCTGGCCCGCGTGCAGGTGAAGCCCAAGGCCGCGGGCGCGCGCTGCGCCTGCGAAGCGCTCGGTCTCGGCCGGCGTGAACGCGATGCCCTCACAGAAGGCATCCACCGCATCCGCGAGTTTCTGTTCGATCACGGCCTCGAGCCAGGCGCCGCTCACGGCATCGACGAACTCGCCGCGCCGTTCACGCAGCTCGGCCGGCAGGGCGTGCAATCCCAGAAAGGTGGTTTGCACCGACAGCGGCAGCTCGCCGCCCACGGCGCGCGCGATGCGCAGCAACCGCAGTTCCTGCTCGAGGTTGAGGCCGTAGCCGGATTTGATCTCCACGGTGGTGACGCCCTCGGCGCACAGCCGCGCCGCTCGTTGCACGGCCGCGTGCAGAAGCTCATCGTCCGTGGCCGCGCGCGTGGCATTGACCGTGGACTGGATGCCGCCGCCGGCGCGCGCGATCTCCTCGTAGCTGGCGCCCTTCAGGCGCTGCTCGAATTCCGCCGCACGGTTGCCGCCGTAGACGAGGTGCGTGTGGCAGTCGATGAGCCCGGGCGTTGCCCAGGCGCCGCGCAGATCGCGGGTGGGCGCGTTCATGCGCGCCGCGCGCTCGAGCCCTTCGCCCGCAGGACCCAGCCAGGCGATGCGCTCACCGCGAACGGCGATGGCGCCGTCGCGCAGCTCGCCGAGACCCACTGCCTGCGACAGGGTCGCCAGGTGCACGCCGTGAATGAGACTGTCCCAGGGAAGCGCATCGTCGGTCATGAATTCACGCTAGGCGATGCGCACAGGTATAGTCAAGCCGATGAACACCTATCGCCTGCAGCACGCCCTGCTCCCGGATGGCTGGAAACGCGACGTCCAGGTGCAGGTGGATGCGCAGGGCATGATCAGCGCGGTGGAGCACGGAGGCGCTGCCGCCGATCACCGCGCGGCCGCTGATCAGCGCGCGACCGAGGTGCGCGGCTTCACCGTGCCCGGCATGCCCAACGCGCACAGCCATGCCTTCCAGCGCGCGATGAGCGCCGACACCGAGTTCCGGCAATCGGCGCGAGACAGCTTCTGGACCTGGCGCAACGCGATGTATGCGCTGGCGAACCGCGTGACTCCCGCGGAGCTGGAGCTGATCGCGCGGCAGTTGTTCATCGAAATGCTGGAAGCCGGCTACACCTCGGTGGCGGAGTTTCATTATCTGCACCGGCGTGAGGATGGCGCGGCGTATGAGGCTGGGCTCGAGGTCGGGCAGGACGCGAACCCGCTTCACGCCGCCATCATCTCTGCGGCGCGCGCCACCGGCATTGGACTCACCTTCCTGCCGGTGCTGTACCAGCACAGCGACTTCGGCGCCAAGCCCCTGCGCGAGGACCAGCGGCGCTTCTACCTCGGCACCGCCGAGTTCGTGGAGCTGATTCGCGCGCAGAGCCGCGCTGCGCACCCGGCAGCGCATCGCGCCGGGCTGCTGCGCTGGGGCGCGGCCTTCCACAGCCTGCGCGCCGTGGGCGCCGAGGCACTGGCGGAGGTGAGCGCGGCGCTGCGTGAGATCGACCCCGCCATGCCCGTGCACATCCACATCGCCGAGCAGGTACTGGAAGTCAAGGCCTGCCTCGCCGCCACCGGCAAGCGACCGGTGGAGTGGCTCCTGGACCGCGGCGTACTCACGCCGCACTGGTGCCTGGTGCATGCCACGCAGACGCATCGCGAGGAATTGCGCGGCATCGCCGCCAGCGGCGCCAGCGTGTGCATCTGCACCACCACCGAGGCCAATCTCGGCGATGGCCTGTTCGACACGGCGTTCTTCTTGCAGGCGGGCGGTCTCGCCTGCATCGGCTCGGACAGCGAGGTGTGCGTGGATCCGGCCGAGGAGCTGCGTTGGCTGGAGTATCAGCAGCGGCTCAAACGCCGCCGCCGCGCGGTGCTGGCCGCGAAGACGCAGCGCCACATCGGCGAGCGCCTGTGGGCCCACGCGGCGCGCGCCGGTGCCGGCGCCCTCGGCCAACCGGTGGGCGAGCTACGTCCCGGCGCCCGCGCCGACTGGCTGGTGTTGGATGCGGATCACCCCAACATGGCCGGCGCCCCGCCGGAAAGCGCGCTGGACCGGCTGGTGTTCGGCGGTGGCCGCGCCGCCATGCGCGAGGTGATGGTAGGTGGCCGAACAGTGGTGCGCGATGGACGGCACAGCTTACGCGAGTCGAGCCGCCGGGACTTTGGCGCCTGGATGGGAAAATCGATCTAAGGATCCGCGATCTTAGGGTACGGACGAGACGGCGGAGATGCTATCGCTGCAGCGTATTCAGCAGCGCCTGCGCACCGGTGGACAAAGCGACGTTGCCGAGCATGACGAGAAACACCCAACGGATGATCTCGGACTTGAACACGGACAATTTCTCGCCGACTTGGGCCTCAAATGTCTTGAAGCGCTCATCGATGCCTGCAAAGCGGGCATCGAGTCGCGCCTCAAGCGCGGCCAGCCGGGCGTCGAGGACTGGAACGGTGATGAGCTGTGCGCTGTTGATGGCCATGTCAATGGCTTCGGCGACTGCAACCGCAATCTGTGGATCGAACTTAGCCTTGGTAACCAGTACTTCGACGGTGGTGGCTTGCATGAGAATCCATCCTACCGGCGGTTTCTACGCAATGGTACGCCTGTTTTCGCCCGCTTCGTAGAGATTTGCGTTACGCGCCGCCGCGCAGTGATCGTGGGTGGCCGAACAGTGGTGCGCGATGGGCGGCATGCGCTGCGCGAGTCGAGCCGCCGAATGAGATCCCGACGTTTCATGCCGCCGGAACGGTGATGGGCTCACGCTTGACGCGGCGGCCCGCAACCAATTCCTCGGCCAAAGTGCGATTTGCCTCCAACACCAGTTCTATGGCTTCCGCCAGATTTTCACGGGCCTCTGCCAGGGTGGCGCCCTGAGTATTGGCGCCGGGAAGCTCCTCCACGAAGGCAAGATATCCACCTCGTACCCGTTGAAACACCGCTGTGAACTGCATATCCATTCTCCGCACGCTATACGCGACTAGCGTACCCCAACTCACGCCGAATTCCGCCTCAAAAACTGCTCAGTATCCATGCAAATGCATTCCGCACCTCACGGCCGCAGCCCCGCGTGGGGCAGCGCCAAGTCCCACGAGCGTCGGCGGGCTTGGAGCCCCGCCCCTTGCGAGCGGCGCGCAGGCCGGCACCCAGACTGTACTGCCGCGGGTCATTCGCGACTTGTCTTGACCATACCTGTCTATACAGGTTAGCATTCAAGCATGCCCGACTCCCCCACCCAGCCGCTGTACCTCAAGGTCAAGCGCCACATACTGTCGAACGTCGCCTCGGGAAAGTGGGCCGCGGCCAGTCGCGTGCCCTCCGAGAACGAGCTGGTCAAGTCCTTCGGCGTGTCGCGCATGACGGCCAACCGCGCGCTGCGCGAGCTGTCGGACGAAGGCGTGCTGGTGCGCATCGCCGGCGTGGGCACGTTCGTGGCGCAGGGCGGCGCGCAGGCTCATCCGCTGCAGATCCGCAACATCGCCGATGAGATCCGCGAGCGCGGCGGCACGCACCGCGCGCAGCTGGTTTCGCTGGAAAAAGTGCGCGCCGTGGGCGACCTGGCGGCGGATTTCGGCATCGCCCCGCGCTCGCCGCTGTTCCGCTCGGTCATCGTGCATCACGAGAACGAGCGGCCCATCCAGCTCGAGGAGCGCTGCGTGCTGCCAGCCATCGCGCCGGATTACCTGCGGGTGGATTTCACCCGCACCACGCCGCACGAGTACCTGATGCGCACCGCACCGCTCCAGGAGGCGCAGCACATCCTGCGCGCGGTCATGCCCGACGAGACCACGCGCCGATTGCTGCAGATGAAACGACACGAGCCCTGCCTGCTGGTGCTGCGGCGCACCTGGACTGCCGGCGCCATCGCCTCGGTGGCGCGGCTGTACTACCCCGGTTCGCGTTACGAAATGTCGGGGCGCTTTCGCCCCTGAAGGAAGGATCACCATGCCCACGATGCACCGCTCCCGTCCCATTCGTGCGCCACGCGGCACGCAGTTGCACGCCCGCCAGTGGACCACCGAGGCCCCCTTGCGCATGCTGATGAACAACCTCGACCCCGAGGTGGCCGAGAACCCCAACGAACTGGTGGTGTACGGCGGCATCGGCCGCGCGGCGCGCAACTGGGAGTGCTATGACCGCATCGTCGAGACGCTCAAGACCCTGAGCGATGAGGAGACCCTGCTGGTGCAGTCGGGCAAGCCCGTGGGCGTGTTCCCCACGCATCGCGACGCCCCGCGCGTGCTCATCGCCAACTCCAACCTCGTGCCGCACTGGGCCACCTGGGAACACTTCAACGAACTCGACCGCAAGGGGCTCGCCATGTACGGGCAGATGACGGCGGGCTCGTGGATCTACATCGGCAGCCAGGGCATCGTGCAGGGCACCTACGAGACTTTCGTCGAGATGGGCCGCCAGCACTTTGGCGGCAATCTCGCCGGCAAGTGGATCCTCACCGGCGGACTCGGCGGCATGGGCGGCGCGCAGCCGTTGGCGGCCACGATGGCCGGCGCCAGCATGCTCGCGGTGGAATGCCGGCAGAGCCGCATCGACAAGCGCCTGGAGACCCGCTACGTCGATGAGCAGGCGCGTGACCTGGATGATGCGCTGGCGCGCATCGCGGCGGCTCACAAGGCGGGCAAGGCCGTGTCCGTGGCGCTGTGCGCGAACATCGTCGATGTGCTCGCCGAGCTGCGCGCCCTCAGGCGTAGCCCCGATGCGCTCACCGACCAGACTTCCGCCCATGACCCGGTGAACGGCTACCTGCCGCAGGGCTGGAGCGTGGAGCAGTGGGACGAGCGGCGCGCCTCCGATCCGAGGGGCACCGCCGCGGCGGCCAAGGCCTCGATGGCGAAGCATGTTCAGCTCATGCTCGAGTTCCAGGCCCTGGGCCTGCCGGTGTTCGACTACGGCAACAACATCCGGCAGATGGCCAAGGAGCAGCGTGTCGCGAAGGCCTTCGACATTCCCGGCTTCGTTCCGGCGTATATCCGGCCCTTGTTCTGCCGCGGCGTCGGACCGTTCCGCTGGGCAGCGCTGTCGGGGGATCCCGAGGACATCGCGAAGACCGATGCCAAGGTGAAGGAACTGATCCCCGATGATGCCCACCTGCATCGCTGGCTGGACATGGCGCGCGAGCGCATCGCCTTCCAGGGCCTGCCGGCGCGCATCTGCTGGGTGGGCCTGGGACAGCGGCATCGCCTCGGACTCGCCTTCAACGAGATGGTGGCGCGCGGCGAGCTCTCGGCGCCGGTGGTGATCGGACGCGATCACCTCGATTCGGGCTCGGTGGCCAGCCCCAACCGTGAGACCGAAGCCATGCAGGATGGCTCCGATGCCGTGTCCGACTGGCCGCTGCTCAATGCGCTGTTGAACACCGCGAGCGGCGCCACCTGGGTCTCGCTCCACCATGGCGGTGGCGTCGGCATGGGCTTCTCGCAGCACTCCGGCGTCGTGATCGTCTGCGACGGCACGGATGCCGCCAGCCGGCGCATCGCGCGCGTGCTGTGGAACGATCCGGGCACGGGTGTCATGCGCCACGCCGATGCCGGCTACGACATTGCGATCCGCTGCGCCCGCGAGCAACATCTCAACCTTCCGATGATCACGACCGGGTGAAGCCATGAGCCATCGCCTCGCGCTGCACACGCTTCGCCGCCTGTACCAGAAGGCCGCGCCGTTCCCGCTGGATGAAGCCGACCGCGAACGGGTCGGTGCCTCCTGCTCCCTCGTGGACCGCATCATCGCCAAAGGCGATGCCGCGTACGGCATCAACACGGGCTTCGGACTGCTGGCGCAGACCCGCATCGCCAACGAGGAACTTGCGCAACTGCAGCGCAACCTGCTGCTGTCGCATGCCGCCGGCGTGGGCGAGCCGCTCCCCGACGCCGTGGTGCGGCTGGTGCTGGCGCTGAAGATCAACTCCCTGGCGCGCGGCTATTCGGGCGTGAGCCTGGCGGTGCTGGACGCGCTGAATGCGCTGCTGAGCCGCGAGGTGTATCCGCTGATCCCCGCGCAGGGATCAGTGGGCGCCTCCGGCGATCTCGCGCCGCTCGCGCACATGAGCGCGGTGCTGCTGGGCGTGGGCCAGGTGCGCCATCGCGGCGAGCTGCTGCCGGCCACGCGCGGCCTGGAACTGGCGGGGCTTGCGCCCCTGACGCTGCGGCCCAAGGAGGGCCTCGCGCTGATCAACGGCACGCAGGTCTCCACGGCGATCGCGCTGGCGGGCCTGTTCGCCGCGGAGGATGTGTTCGGCGCGGCGCTGGTCGCGGGCGCGATGTCGGTGGATGCGCTCAAGGGGAGCGATGCGCCCTTCGACGACCGCATCCACCAGGTGCGTGGACAGCCGGGCCAGATCGCGGTGGCACGGCAGATGCGCTCGCTCCTCGCCGGCAGCCAGATCCGCGCCTCGCACCTGGCCTGCACGCGCGTGCAGGACCCCTACTCCTTCCGCTGCCAGCCGCAGGTGATGGGCGCCTGCCTGGACCTGATCGCCCACGCGGCGCGCACGCTGGTCATCGAGGCGAACGCGGTGACCGACAACCCGTTGCTGTTCCTCGACTCCGGCGAGGTGATCTCCGGCGGCAATTTCCACGCCGAGCCCGTGGCCTTCGCGGCCGACACACTCGCGCTCGCGCTCGCCGAGATCGGCAGCATCTCGGAGCGTCGCGTGGCCGTGCTGGTGGATCCGAAGATGAGCGGCTTGCCGGCGTTCCTGGTGGAGAACAGCGGCCTGAACTCCGGCTTCATGATCGCGCAGGTGACCGCGGCGGCGCTGGTCGCGGAGAACAAGACCCTCGCCGCGCCGGCGAGCGTGGATTCCATTCCCACCTCGGCGAACCAGGAGGACCACGTCAGCATGGCCACGCACGCGGCACGGCGCGTGCTGCGCATGGCGGAGAATGCCGCGGCCATCATCGGCGTGGAGCTGCTCGCCGCGGCGCAGGGCATCGACTTCCACCGCCCGGCGCGCTCCTCGGCCGCGCTGGAGCAGGTGCATGGCATCATCCGCGCGGAGGTGCCGCACTACGCCGCCGATCGCTTCTTCGCGCCGGACCTCGCCGCCGCACGCCAGTGGGTGCAGGATGCCCGATTCCTCGCGCCGTCATCCTCCATCCTGCCCTCGCTGTCGGGCTGAGCGGGCACGCCCATGGAACCCGCGCCCTTCCTCTTCGAACCAGGCGACAGCGCGCTGCTGATCAGCGTCCCGCATGCCGGCACCCACATTCCCGAAAGCCTGCACGCCCGCATGACGCCCACCGCACTGGCCGTGCCCGACACCGACTGGCACGTGCCACGGCTCTACTCGTGGCGCCGCGAGCTGCGTGCCACGCTGCTGGTGGCGACACTGTCGCGCTACGTGGTGGACCTGAACCGCCCCCCCGACGGTGCGCCCCTGTACCCCGGGCAGGCCGAGACAGGAGTGTGCCCCACCCGCAGCTTCGGCGACGAAGCGCTGTACCAGCCCGGCCAGTCGCCCGACGCCGGCGAGATCCGGCAGCGGGTGGAACAGTACTGGCAGCCCTATCACCGCAGACTGGCGGAGGCCATCGACACGATCCGGACCGAGCACGGGCACTGCATCCTGTGGGATGCGCATTCGATCCGCTCCCGCGTGCCGCTGTTCTTCGAGGGCCGGCTGCCGGACCTCAACGTGGGCACCGCCGATGGCCGCAGTTGCTCGCGCCGGCGCGCGAGCAGGGTGTGTCCAGGCGCTCGGCTTGCCAGGAAGGTTCAGCGCGGTGCTCAACGGCCGATTCAAGGGCGGCCCATCACGCGCCACTACGGCGATCCCGCGCGGGGAGTGGACGCCATACAGCTCGAGATCGCGCAGGAAGCCTATATCGACGAGCAGGCGCCGGAGCGGTACGACCCTTCGCGTGCGGCCGCTCTGTCGGGTCTGTTGCGGCAACTGCTCGGCGCTGTGATAAAAATGTGAGATGAGGAATCGCCTGACCACCTGGGTGGTGATCGCCATGATCGCCGGCCCGCTCACAGGCCTGTTGCTGCAGCAATGGCTGGGCACGGGCCCTGCCGCGAAGGCCACCGCAGCCAACCTGTCGCTGGTCACCACCGCCTTCCTGCACCTCATCAAGATGATCATCGCCCCGCTGGTGTTCTCCACGCTCACCGTCGGGGTCGCACGCATGAAGGACACCGCTTCGATCGCGCGAGTCGGCGGGAAGACGCTGGGTTGGTTCATCTTCGCCTCGCTCGTCTCGATGACCATCGGCGTGCTGCTCGTGCAGGCCTTCCAGCCCGGCGTGGGGCTTGCCCAGATGCCGCTGGCCGCGGAAGCCGCCGTCCCGAAGGCCACCACGCCCGAGCTCAGGGACATCCTCGATCACATCATTCCGAGTTCCATCGTGCAGGCCATGGCCAGCAACGAGATCCTGCAGATCGTGGTGTTCTCGGTGCTGTTCGGCGTGGCCGCGGCCGCGCTGGGCGCGAGGACCGAGCCGCTGGTGGAATGGATCGACCAGGTCTCGCTCATCATGCTCCAGCTGACGGGCTACGTGATGGCGCTGGCGCCCATCGCCGTGTTCGCCGCCCTCACCGCGACCGTGCTGTCGCAGGGCATCGGCGTGCTGCTGGTGTACGCTCGCTTCGTCGGCGGGTTCTACGTCGCCCTGCTCACGCTGTGGGCCTTCCTGTCACTGGCGGCCTTCCTCGCCGTCGGCCCGCGCGTGCGGCAGCTCCTGTCCATGATCCGCTCGCCGGTGCTGATCGCCTTCTCCACCGCGAGCTCGGAGGCAGCCTATCCCCGGACGCTCGAGCGGCTGGAGACCTTTGGTGTCAGCCGCCGCATCGCCTCGTTCGTATTGCCGCTGGGATACTCGTTCAACCTCGATGGCTCGATGATGTACTGCGCGTTCGCGGTGCTGTTCATCGCGCAGATCTTCCACGTCGAGTTCAGCGCGCACCAGCAGCTCGTCATGCTGCTGCTGCTGATGGTCACGAGCAAGGGCATGGCGGCCGTGCCACGCGCCTCGCTGATGGTCATCGCCTCGACGCTGAGCTACTTCGGCCTCCCCGAGCAGGGCCTGGTCATGATCATCGCCGTGGATCACCTGCTCGACATGGGCCGCAGCGCGACCAATGTCGTCGGCAACGCCGTGGCCTCGACGCTGGTGGCGAAATGGGAAGGGGAACTCGCGCCGCTGGGAGCCGAACGGCCCGCGTAGTTCAGCGGCCCTCGCGCGAGCCCAGCACGGCAACGAACAGGGCCGCCTCGGGCGAGCGGTTCGCCGCGGCGCTCACCCGCACCCCGGGCTCGACCAGCGCCGTATCGCCGCGCGCGAGTTCCACGGGTTCACCCTCCAGGATCTCCAGCCGGCTGGCTTCCAGCGCCACGAGGACCGTCCTGCCCTGTCCTGCCACGTGCCGCCACGTGCTGGCGAGGCTCACGACGTTCACGCGCACCGGCAGGTCCGCCCGCAGGATCAGGTTGAGGTCGGTACAGGGCCCGCCCGGCAGGTCGCACTGCATGGGCAGCGCGCCATCGAAGCTGGCGAGATCACCCCGGCGGGCCAGCGTCCGGTCCGCCTCGCCCGGCGCCTTCAGCACGAGGCCGGGTCCTTCGAACAACAGGAGGTGCCGCTGGTAGCCGCTGAAATCGGAGAAAGGACCCGGGGTGCTGATCTCGGCCATTGACAGGCGCCAGTCGTAATGTTCCGCATCGGCAGGCTCGCGCAGGATCTCCCAGGTGATGCCGCCGCCATTCTTCCACGGCATGCGGCGGTAGCCCTGCCGCGGCAGCACCGTCATCGCGGACCGCTTCCCAGGAATCCGGGTGCTCACCGCTCATCCACCTGGTCGCTTCGTGCCCAGTGCGAGCAAGGCCAGCCCCTCGAACAGGAGCTGCGCCCCGAGCTGCGCGGTGTTGGTGGTGGCATCGTACTGCGGCGCCACCTCGACCACGTCGGCGCCGACGTAATCCAGCCCGCGCAACCGCCAAAGCAGCTCCAGGCCCTCGCGCGGCGTGATGCCGCCGATCTCGGGCGTGCCGGTGCCGGGCGCAAAGGCGGGATCGAAGCCATCGACATCGATGGACAGGTACACCGGGCCATCGCCCACCACCTCGCGCGCCTTCTGCGCCACCGCCTCGACACCCATGGCGGTGAAGTCCTCGATGTTGAGCACGGTCATGCCGGAGGCGTAGGAAAACTCCCAGATGACATTCGAGCCACCGCGGATGCCGATCTGGATGGTGCGCTCGGGATCGAGCACGCCGTCGAGCACCGCGTACCGGAAGGGCCCACCATGATGGAACTTGGTGTCATCGTAGATGCCACCGGTATCGCAGTGCGCATCGATGTGGATCATGCCCACCGGCCGCTTCGCACCCACCGCTTTCAGGATCGGCCAGGAGATGCTGTGGTCCCCGCCCGCCGACAGCGGCCGCACGCCCTGGGCGACGAGCCGGTGATAGTACGCCTCGATGTCGGCGTGCGACTGCTCGAGGCTGTAGCGGCTGCGGAAGGGAACATCGCCGACGTCCGCCACCTTCACGTGCGCCGCGGGCACGTCACGGTAACGGTGATGGTAGGGACCGATGCGCTCGACACCGCGAATCGCCCGCGGACCGAGGCGGGCACCCGCCCGATTCGACACCGCGAGGTCCATGGGTACGCCGATCACCGCCACGTCGAGTCCGGCGGCATCTTCCTTCAATGGCAACCCGAAGAAGGTCGAGACGCCGGAGTACGGCAGCGTGCGCCGCCCATCGCGCGTTGCGATGCGATCGGCGGCGGCCTTCAGGACGGGGTCGTCGATGTCGAACACGCCGGCATCGCCGAAGCGTGCGCGCAGGGCCTCGAGCTTGACTTTATCCATGCCGGCATCCGCTGGGAAGGAAGCCGACATTCTATCCGCCCTTCCCTGGCGAAGGGGAGCGCCGCATCTACCAGGGAATCGTGCCTCGTGGCGCGCGTGCGCCCACGCCCTTCGGCAGCAGTTCCATCAACTCCTGTACCAGCTCCGGAACGGATCTGCCGAAGTCTGCCGCCAGATCGAGCACGAGGCCGGGGCCGATGGCCGAGCGGAGTTGGTGGGCGGAGATGAGCTGGCCGGGTTCCTGAGCCATCCATGACCGGATGATGTCACCCAGTCCATGCAGGTCGAACTGCGCCACCAGGCCCGCAACACCTCCGTACTCGTCGATGATGCGATCGACGAGTCTGGCGGGACTGATGGGGCGGCGTTGCATCGAGTCACCCGCATCGTCCACCTCCCGTCGCCCGGACACCGCCTACTTGAAGTTGTAGACCAGGTTCAGCGTGGTGAGCTGGTCCATCTTCTTGGTGCCGGCGGGCGGCTTGCTGTTGTGGTGGATGGCATAGCCCGCGCTGAGCGCGAAGGCATCACTCATCGCCACCTGCAGCGACAGGTCGTTCGAGGTCGCCGTGTTCTTCGAGCCGGTCTCGATCAACAGCTTGTCCACGACCTTGGTGTTGCCGGTGAGCCGGTGTTCATAGGCCAGGCCCGCCGTGGCGATCGCGCTGCCCGTGGCGTCTTCCTTGATGCGATCGAGCACCTCGCCGCTCACCGGATCCTTCACCAGCGTCTGTGGCCGCAGCCGCGCATAGCCGGCGCCGAGCGTACCCGACAGCTTGGTGTCATCGGTGTCGATGAACTTGTAGCCCACGCCGGTGGTGAGCGTCGCCTGGTAGGCGAAACCCGAGAACTTGTCCTGCTCGCCGCGCAGCGCGGTGAACCAGAACATCCGGTCGGTGATGGCGCGGTCCAGCTCGTAGCGGCCCTCAAAGCGCTGGGCCGTGGCGAAGCTCGCGTTCTTGCCGTACAGGGCGCCGAAGAACAGGGAGTGCTTCCATTTGTCCGCCTGCAGGGCCAGGTCGAGTTTCGCGTTCGCGGAGGTGGACTCGGCATTGCCGCGCGAGAGCAGCAGGCCAGCCTCTCCCTTGCCCGTCCAGCCGGAGGACGCGGCCGTCGCCGCGGAGGAAGCAGCCTGTGCACCGGATGCCGACAGTGCGCCGAGCAACGACCACAACGCCAGATGATGTCCCGTGGAGAAGTTCATGGATGCCCCTTGCCAGGAATTTGACGGAAGCATCGCGCCGTCCTTGGCGCGATACCCAGTGGATCAGGCTCAGATGCAGCCAAGTTCCACGGCAAGGGAGCCTACCGGGCGCAGGCGGGCGAAACTGTCATCAATGGACAGGATAGTGTCAACAACTGTCACGGCCCGGAAAATGCCCGGAAAACAGGCGATCGATGGGCAGCGAGCGCCATGGTGCCTTAAGATACCGGCATGCGGATCGGGGTTCTCGAGGACGATGCCGACCAGGCCGGCTGGCTGCGCCAGGTGCTGGAGAAGGACGGGCACAGCGTGCACCTCTTCAGCCGCGGCCGCCCGTTGCTGAACAAGCTCGGCTACGAGAGCTTCGACCTGCTGGTCATCGACTGGGAGATTCCCGACATCAGCGGAATCGAGGTGCTGAAGAAGGCGCGCGAACAGCTCGCCGCCCGCACCCCCATCCTGTTCCTGACCCACCGCGACAGCGAGCACGACATCGTGCAGGCGCTGGAAGCCGGCGCCGACGATTTCCTGGTGAAGCCGGCACGGGAACGCGAGTTCCTGGCCCGGGTCAAGTCGTTGGGCCGCCGCAATGCGGGCCCGCCCACCGGCGAGATCCGTGTGCCTCCCTTCTGCATCGACCTGGCGCAAGGTGTCATCCTGAAGGACTCGGTTGCCGTGGAACTCACCCGGCGTGAATACGAGGTCGCGCTGTTCTTCTTCCGCAATCTCGGCAAGGTCGTTTCCCGCGCCCACATCCTCGAAAGCGTCTGGGGCCGGGGCGGCGAGGTCACCACCC
>JAXMGQ010000056.1:0-28876 GCA_046347195.1 Steroidobacteraceae bacterium | reverse complement strand
CGAGACGCCCGACACCACCACATCATCGCTCCGGGTCAGGGTGATGGAGGTCACGGCCACCTTGTAGCTGTCGAAATCACCCGCGCTGCCGGTGTAGGTGACGAAGCCGTTGCCGTACCCCGAATTGTAGTTGGTGCGCTTGCCGCATCCGCCGAGGGCCAGCACCGCGACGAGGCCGAGCGCGAGCAGGCGCCGCGCGTGATCGAATCGAGTCAGCTGCATGTCGTTGTCACCTGGTCATTGTGGCGCGTGCGCCCCCTCGCCTTTGAAGGCGCGCAACGCAATTCGTTCCCTGGATGCCCGATCCGTTGTCAGGCCGCCGGCGGTGCCGTCATCGTCGGGGCGCCGGCACTTGCTGGGTGATGCAATGGATGTTGCCGCCGCCGAGGAGGATTTCCCGCGTCTCGACGCCCATGATACGCCGAGTCGGGAACAAACGCGCGAGTGTGCGCGCGGCGGCGCGGTCGCGGCGCCGGTCGTACAGGGGCATCACCACCACCCGGTTGCCGACGTAGAAATTGACGTAGGAGGCGGGAAGCCGGTCACCGGCGCGGCGCGGGTGGCTGCCCTCCCGACGGTCGATGCCCGCAGCCTCGCGCGCCGTGCAGAACATGGGATCGGGCTGGTGGATGCGGTGGATCGTCAGCCGGCGCCCGCGGGCATCGCGCGCGTGCTCCAGCCGCTTCAGTGCATCACGGGATATCTCGTATTGCGGGTCGCTGCGGTCCTCGGTCCAGGTCAGCAGCACGTGACCCGGCGCCACGAAGCACGCCAGTTCGTCGATGTGCCCGTCGGTCTCGTCGAGGTAGACGCCGCGGCCGAGCCAGATGACCTGCCTCACCCCCAGGTAGCGGCACAGGAGCTGCTCGATCGCGGCGCGTGACAGGTGCGGGTTGCGGTTGGGATTGAGCAGGCATTCCTCGGTGGTGAGGCAGGTGCCCTGTCCGTCGACATGCACCGACCCACCCTCGAGGATCAGCGGGGCAACGTAGCGGTCCGCGGCCTCGATCTCTGCGATCTTGCGGGCGACTTCCTCGTCGCGATCCCAGGGGAAATACAGACCGCCGCGCAAGCCCCCCCAGGCGTTGAAGCCCCAGTCCACGGCACGCCGCCGGCCGCGCGCATCCACCACGAACGTGGGGCCGGTGTCGCGCACCCACGCATCGTTGCTGCTGATCTCCACGACCCGCACCTGCTCGGGCAGGCGCGCGCGCGCGTTCTGGTACTGCGCCGCCGAGACGCCCACGCTGACCGGCTCGCCCAGCGAGATGGCGGTGGCGACCGCGGCAAAGGCGGCTTGCGCGGGCTTCGCGCCCTCGCGCCAGTTGTCGCAGCGCTCCGGCCAGAGCATCCAGCATCCGGTGTGCCGCTCGTATTCGGCAGGCATCCGGAAGCCATCGCGCGCGGGTGTCGTACGCAGTGTCCGCAAAGTGATTCTCCCTCGCCGCAATGCTAGCATTGCGGCCCTGTGTTGTAGGAGTCGCCGGATGTCTGAAGCCAAACCCATCAAGCTCGAAGTCCCCGCGCAGGGCCAGAAGATCACCATCAAGGACGGCAAGCTGAACGTGCCGGCCAACCCCATCATCCCCTTCATCGAGGGCGACGGCACGGGTCCGGACATCTGGCGCGCCAGCGTGCGCGTCATGGATGCCGCCGTGCAGAAGGCCTACGGCGGCAAGCGCAAGATCCACTGGATGGAAGTGTTCGCCGGCGAGAAGTCCAACAAGGCCTTCAACACCTGGCTCCCGGACGAGACGGTGAGCGCCTGCCGCGAATTCCTGGTGTCGATCAAGGGACCGCTGACCACGCCAGTGGGCGGTGGCATCCGCTCCCTCAACGTCGCGCTGCGGCAGATGCTCGACCTGTATGTGTGCCTGCGCCCGGTGCGCTGGTTCAAGGGTGTGCCCTCGCCGGTGAAGGCGCCGGACAAGGTGGACATGGTGATCTTCCGCGAGAACACCGAGGACATCTACGCGGGCATCGAGTTCGAGGCGGGCTCGCCCGAGAACCAGAAGTTCCTGGACCTCTTCAAGCAGAACTTCCCCAAGAGCTACAACAAGATCCGCTTCCCGGCCAGCTCCGGCATCGGCATCAAGCCTGCCTCGCGCGAGGGCACCGAGCGGCTGTTCCGCGCGGCGGTGGACTACGCCATCACCAACCGGCGCAAGAGCGTGACCATCGTGCACAAGGGCAACATCATGAAGTTCACGGAAGGAGCCTTCCGCAACTGGTCCTATGCCCTCGCCGAGCGGGAATTCCCCGGCCAGACCTACACCTGGGAGCAGTGGGAACGCACCAAGGCGGCCAAGGGCGAGAAGGAGGCCAATGCCGAGATGGATGCGGCGAAGAAGGCGGGCAAGGTCATCATCAAGGATGCCATCGCCGACATCACCCTGCAGCAGGTGCTCACCCGTCCCGACGAGTTCGACGTCATCGCCACCATGAACCTGAACGGTGACTACCTCTCCGACGCCCTGGCCGCGCAGGTCGGCGGCATCGGCATCGCGCCGGGCGGCAACATCAACTACATGACCGGCCACGCGGTGTTCGAGGCCACGCACGGCACCGCCCCGAAGTATGCGAACCTCGACAAGGTCAACCCCGGCTCGGTGATCCTCTCCGGCGAGATGATGCTTCGCTACATGGGCTGGATCGAGGCGGCCGACGCCATCATCACCGCCATGGACCGCACCATCGGGCAGAAGGTGGTCACCTATGACTTCGCGCGCCTCATGGAGGGCGCCACCGAGGTCAAGTGCAGCGAGTTCGGCGACGCCCTGATCCGCAACCTGTAGCGGGCACGGGATGTCGCAACCGGATCCGGGGCCGCGGAGCCCGGCCCGGCTTCCGGCCGCGGCGGGCACCGATCCTTCCTGGGCGGCGCGGGCGGAAGGCTGCGCGCAGGCCATCGTCGATGCCTTCGTCGGCTACAACGCGGATTTCCGCGCCATCACCCGGCGGGCGCCGCATCGTTTCGAATCACGCGACTGGATCGGCAGCCAGCGCGACGCCGTGGAGCGCATCGACCTCTACGACCGCTACGTCAAGCAGATCATCGCCCAGTTGAACGATGCGTTCGGCGAGCAGGTGCGCGACCGCACGCTGTGGACCGCGGCCAAGCGGCGCTTCGCCGAGCTCATCGAGTCGATGCCGGACAACGAGTTCATGAAGACCTTCTTCAGCTCGGCCTCGCGCAGCCTGTTCGGCACCGTGGGCTTCGATGACGAGATCGAGTTCGTCGCGCTGGACGTCGATCCGCTGCGCGGCATCGGCTCGGCGGTGCTCACCAACGTGTACGTGAACCGGGGGTCGCTCGACCTGCTGTTCGAGGAACTGTTCGCGGATTTCCGCTTCAAGTCGCCGTACCGCAACTTCGAGAAGATCGTGGCGCTCACCGCGCAGGCGGTGGCCCTGCAGTGCCAGGCGAGCGGCGAGCGCCGGGTGATCGAGCGGGTGGAGATCATCCGGCCGGTGTTCTACCAGATCTCCCGCGCCTACCTCGTCGGCCGCATCGTCGGTCCGGGGTGGATCCTGCCGCTGGCCATCGCCCTGAAGAACACCGATGCCGGCGTGCTGGTGGATGCGGTGATGACCACGGAGGACAGCGTCAGCGTGCTGTTCAGCTTCACCCGCAGCTATTACCACGTCGACCTGGAGCGCGTCGGCGAGGCCGTGGTGTTCCTGCACTCCATCCTGCCGAAGAAGCCCATCAGCGAGCTGTTCATCGTGCTGGGGCGCGCGCGCCAGGGCAAGACCGAGCGCTATCGCGAACTGTTCCGGCACCTCGGGCAGTCGAACGACGAGTTCGTGCACGCGGCCGGCGAGCGGGGCCTGGTGATGGTGGTGTTCACGCTGCCCTCGTTCGACGTGGTCTTCAAGCTCATCCGCGACCGATTCGCGTACCCGAAGAACATCCTGCGCGAGGAGGTCATCGCCAAGTACCAGCTCGTGTTCAAGCACGACCGCGGGGGGCGGCTGGTGGATGCGCAGGAATTCAAGCGCCTGCGCTTCCCGATGCGGCGCTTCTCGCAGGCACTGCTGGAGGACCTGCTCGAGGCCACGGCCGGCACGGTGCACGTCGACGGCGAGGACCTCATCATCGACCATTGCTACATCGAGCGGCGCATGACCCCGCTCAACCTGTTCCTGCGCACCGCCGAGCGCCAGGCCGCCATCGCGGCGGCGCTGGACTATGGCCAGGCGATCCGCGACCTGGCCTACACCAACATCTTCGCGGGCGACCTGCTGCTGAAGAATTTCGGGGTGACCCGCCACGGCCGGGTGATCTTCTACGACTACGATGAGCTGTGCGCCGTCACCGACTGCCGCTTCCGCGAGGTGCCCACCGCCACCAACGACGAGGACGAGATGCGCGGGGAGTCGTGGTTCTACGTGGGTGAGTCGGACGTGTTCCCCGAGACCTTCATCAATTTCATGGGCTTCGATGATGAGCTGCGCGAGCTGTTCATGAAGTTCCACGGCGAGATCCTCACCGCCGCCTTCTGGCGCGGCGTGCAGCAGCGCCTGCAGCAGGGCGATGTGCTCGAGGTCCTGCCCTACCGGCCGACCCGGGTCAGCGCGCTGGGCAGCGCCTGAGCGCGCCTTCAGGCCACCTGGAGATTGGCGCCCGCCGCGCCGGCATGCCCGCCCGCCGCGCCAGCCTCCCCGGCGGCGCGCGATGGCACCGGTGAGGCGAGCTGCTTGATCACATCGAACGCGGCGATGCGGTAGCTCTCGGTCATCGTCGGGAAATTGAACACCTGCTCGATGAAGAAGGTCGCGGTGGCCCCGCTGGCGATCGCCGCCTGCCCCAGGTGGACGAGGTCCGTGGCGCCCTCTCCCACCGCCTGCACGCCGAGCACGCGGGCGCTCGCGCGCTCGCAGATGAGCTGCAGCAGGCCGGCCTCCTGGCCTGCGATGTGTGCGCGCGCCACTTCACCGAAATCGGCGCTGCCGGTCACCACCTCGATGTTGCGGCGCTGGGCTTCGCCCTGGGTGAGGCCCACGCAGGCGATCTCGGGAATCGTATAGACGCCGGTGGGACTCAGGTCCGGGATGCCGCTGGATGGCAGCCCCAGCGCCGCCCGGGCGGCCTGTCGCCCCTGGTCCGCCGCCGCGCATGCCAGTGCCGGCGGGCCGATCACATCACCCGCCGCGTAGATGCCGGCCGCCGTGGTGGCGAAGCTCTCATCCACCTGGACGTGACCGCGGGGTGTCATCGCGACGCCGAGCCGGTCGAGCTCCAGATCCTCCACGTTCGCGATGCGGCCCAGCGCCGCCAGCACGATGTCCCCCTGCAGCATCCCTCCCGAGCCCAGCCGCACCTGCACGGCGGAAATACCATCGAAGGCCGCACCCTGGACCTCGACACCGCCGCGATACTCCCCACCGGCCTGGATGAAGGCCGCGAGGAAGCTGCGGCGGAGCCGCGCGTCGAGGAAGCCGAGCGGTTCGGCCGCCTTGTCCGCCAGGATCACGCGCGTGCCGAGCGCGGCGAAGATCGAGGCGTATTCGCAGGCGATCACGCCGCTCCCGAGCACCACCATCGAGCGCGGCAGGTAGGACAGGGTCAGGATGGAATCACTGTCGAGGATGTGCTCGTGGTCGACCGGGACGCTCGGCACGTGGCGGGGCCGCGAGCCGGTGGCGATGAGGATGCACCGGGTGGACAGCGCCGTGCGTGTCCCGTCCAGTTTCTCCACGCACACGCTGCGCGGATGCTCGATCCGGCCACGGCCGCGCAACAGTGTCACTTCGTTGCGCATCATCTGGTTGCGAAGGTAACGATCCTGCGCCGCGACCACATCCTCGACCCCGCCCAGCAGGGCCGTCAGCGGTGCGCTGGCATCGAGATGGACGGACATTGCCCTCGCGTGATTGTGCACGCGCGAGTATCGCACCGCCTGCTCGCGCAGGGCCTTGCTCGGGATCGTGCCGGTCAGCAGGCAGGCCCCGCCGACCCGCGCGTCGGGCTCGACCACGGCGGCGCGAAACCCGGCCTTGGGGGCCTGGATGGCCGCCTTCTGTCCGGCGGGTCCTGCGCCCAGGCAGATCAGGTCGAATTCCCTGGATTCGGACATGTTCAGGCGCCGGGCGTCGCGCGGATGGTGTCACGCATCGCCAGCAGCGAGCGGCGCTGGTCGACGAACAGCCCCAGGTGCTCGAACACGGGACTCTCGAGCACCATCTCCGCCACCAGCAGCTGCGGATGCATCGTGTGGGCGGCGAGCACGTGCGCGGCATGTACCGTTGCCGCGAGGTCGGACTGCGCGGAAGCGCGATAGTCACGCCAGTCGGTGGCGCCCATCTGGATCTCGGGCGCGATGTGCCAGCCATCCATCAGGAGCCGCGCGAACGGCGGGTCGAACTCCGCCACCAGTTCGCCGAGCGAGCGCGTGTCGATGGCGGTGCGGTGCTCGACCTCGAAGCGCGCCAGGATCTTCAATGCCAGCGCCGCGCCCGTTCGATGCATGAGCGCGGCGAGGAACGAAGACTCGACGTGCCGCCGGCGCAACCGCCCGATCTCCTTGGCCCACAGGCCCGCGAACCAGGCCTCGCGCCAGAATTCCTCGCACTCGGGCTCATGACCCGGCGCGATGAACACCTCGCCCCGGAGCATGATGGCCATGGCGATGTTGCGCACCTCGGCGATGCCGAGCCAGGAGACCGCCTGCTGCAGCGAGACGATGGCCGAGCGGGGTTTCAGGGCCGGCGAATTGGCGATGCGCATGACCTCGCCCGCCAGCACCGGGTCGGACTGCATCAGCCGCGCGTACTGGGCGCCATCCGCGGACTCCTGCGCGGCGAGATCGGCGATCTGCGCGCAGATGCGCGGCATCGGCGCGATGTTCTGCGGGGCGGTGAGCGCGGCCGCGAGGTAATCCCGGGGGGTCACCCCCAGGCCTGGAAGCTTGGTCTGTCTCGAATCACGCAGCACGGCCATCCCTCGCAAGGCGCAGAACGCTCCTGGGTTGGTCGGCAGGCAATCCCCGATCTTTAGGAGATGTTCGAGAGTTTTCTCGAGGTTTTCAGGTGCGCCCGCGGCGCGCGTGGCGGGATCGTCAGCCGAAGGAGGCGGCCAGCGCCTGGGCGAGATCCGCCAGCAGATCCGTGGCGGCCTCGATGCCGATGGACAGCCGCACCGTGCCCGGACCGATCGCGCTGTGGACACGCTGCTCGGGCGTGAATTCCCGGCCGCCCAGCAGCCGGCCCGGCATCACCAGCGATTCGGTGGAACCCAGGCTCGGGGTCGTCGAGAACAATTGAAGCGCATCGGCGAAGCGGCTGCCGTGATCCAGTCCACCGTCCAGGTCGAAGCTGACCACGGCGCCGAAATCACGCATCTGCCGTGCCGCCAGCGCGTGCTGCGGATGATCCGGCAGGCCCGGATAGAAGACGCGGCGCACCCGCGGGTGCGTGGCCAGGAATCGCGCCACCTGCAGGGCATTCGCGCATTGGCGCTCATAGCGCAGGAAGTAGGTCCGCATGCCCCGCTGCAGCAGGAAAGCCGCATGCGGATCGAGCGTCGCGCCCAGCGTGTTGACATCCTGCCGGATCGAGCGGATCAGCCGTTCGGAGGCGAGGATCGCCCCACCCATGACATCACCGTGACCGGAGGCGTACTTGGTCAGCGAGTGCACGTGCACGTCGATGCCCATGCCACCGTGGTTGTGGAAGCCGGCGAAGGTGTTGTCCATCACCACGAGCGCGCCGTGCGCATGCGCCGTGCCCACGAGGTGCGCGACGTCGGCGATCTTGGTGACGGGGTTGGTGGGGCTCTCGAACATGACCAGGCGCGTCGGCGTGGTCGCGAGCACGCGTTCGATGCCGGCGCGGTCCTCGATCGGCAGCAGCGTGTGCGTGACGCCGTAGCGGCCGAGAATGCGCTGGATGATGTGCCTCGTGGGACCATAGGACTCGATGAAGGCGAGGATGTGATCACCCGCCTTGCACAGCGAGGTCAGGCACATGCCCACGGCGCCGGCACCCGAGGCCGTCAGCAGGCAGGCCTCCTGGCCCTGCAGCTCGCTCAGCAACAGCTCGAGCTGGCGCAGCGTCGGATTCGCCTGCCGCGAGTAGTAGAACCCCGGCCGCTCGCCGTGCAGGAAGCGGTCCGTCTCCGCGGTGTCCGCGAACTCGAATTTCACCGACTGGTAGATGGGCGCGACCAGCGGCCGGTTGTCCGGCGACAGTTCCACCGCCGGCGGGTGATTGACGCGGGTCTCTTGCTTCATGTCGTCTCAGGCCGGCTGGGCGCGCCGCTCCGCCCGCGCCATCGCCCAGGCCACGCTGATCATGATCAGCGTCACGAAGCCGATGGTGAGCGTGGCCAGCACGTTGATCTCGGGGGAGACGCCGAGGCGCACCTTGGAGAACACCACCATCGGCAACGTGCTGCTGCCGGGGCCCGAGGCGAAGCTGGAGATGACGAGGTCGTCCCAGGACATGGTGAAGGCCAGGAGCCACCCCGACAGGATGGCGGGGAAGATGATCGGCAGCGTGATCACGAAGAACACCTTGGCCGGGTGCGCGCCCAGGTCCATGGCCGCCTCCTCCAGCGCGATGTCGAAGGTGGACAGGCGCGACTGGATCACCACCGCCACGAAGGCCATGGAAAAGGTGATGTGCGCGATGGTGATGGTGGTGAGCCCGCGCCCGGCCGGCCAGCCGAACACCTGCTCCATCGCCACGAAGGTGAGCAGGAGCGACAGGCCCGTGATGACCTCGGGCATGACCAGGGGCGCGGTGGTCATGGCGTTGAACATCATGCGGCCGCGGAAGCGGCCGAAGCGCGACAGCGAGAAGCCGGCGAGGGTGCCGAGGATGCAGGCGCCGGTGGCATTGATCACCGCCACCTTGAGGGAGATCCACGCCGCATCGAGGATCTCGTCGTTGTCGAGGAGCGCGGCGTACCACTTCAGCGTCGGGGAGTTCGCCGAATCCCACACCGTGACCAGCTTCGAGGCGTTGAAGGAGAACACCACCATCGACAGGATGGGCACGTACAGGAAGGCGAAGCCGAAGCCCATCGCACACAGCACGAACATCGAGCGGCGCGCGTTCACGTGCGATCCCCGGCCGACTCGTGCGCCTGGATGCTCTGGTACCACATCATGAAGGGCACGAGCACGATCAGCAGCAGGATGGCCACCGCGCTCGCCACCGGCCAGGCGCGGTTGGAGAAGAACTCATCCCAGAGGATGCGGCCGATCATCAGCGCGTTCGGGCCGCCGAGCAGCGCCGGGATGACGAACTCGCCCACCGCGGGGATGAACACCAGCATGCAGCCGGCGAGGATGCCGTTGCGCGACAGCGGCAGCGTGACCTTGTAGAAGGCCTGCCAGGGACGGCAGCCGAGGTCCTCGGCAGCCTCCAGGAGCTGCCAGTCCATCTTCTCGAGGTTCGAGTACAGCGGCAGGATCATGAACGGCAGGTAGGAGTACACGATGCCCACGTACATCGCGAACGGCGTGTACAGCATCGGCAACGGATCGTGGATGAGCCCCACCGCCTGCAGCAGGTTGTTGATCACCCCGTTCGCCTTGAGCAGGCCGATCCACGCGTACACGCGCAGCAGGAGCGAGGTCCAGAACGGCAGCACCACGAACAGCAGCAGCACGTTGCGGGTGGCGGGCGCCGAGCGCGCGATGCCGTAGGCCATGGGGTAGCCGATGGCCAGACACAGCACCGTGGAGACGAAGGCCACCTTGATCGAGTTCACGAAGGCGTTGAAGTACAGCGAATCGGTGAACAGGAAGGCGTAGTTGTTGAAGTTGAGCTTGATCGCGACCAGGTTCTTGCCGGCCCACTCGAGCAGCGGCTTGTAGGGCGGGATGGCGAGGTCGACGTCCGAGAAGGAAATCTTCAGGACGATGATGAAGGGCACGGCGAAGAACAGCAGCAGCCAGATGTAGGGCACGGCCACCACGAAGGTGCCACCCGACAGTCCCAGTCGCCGCAGCAGGCTCTTGCGCGCCATGGCCGTCAGCGGGTCACCACGACGGGACTCGCCGCATCCCAGGACAGGTACACCCGCTGTTCCCAGGTGACTTCCTCGGCATGACGCGAGGTGTTGGGACGGGTCACGCGCACCACCTTGCCGGTGGGGAGCTTCACCAGGAAGATCGACAGGTCGCCCAGGTAGGCGATGTCCTGCACCACGCCGGCGACGCAGTTGTCGGTGGCCTGCGCGGGCGCCTCGAGCGTCATGAAGATCTTCTCCGGACGCAGCGCCGCCCACACCGCCGCCTCGGGCGGCGCGCTGATGCCGTGGTTGACGTAGATCGTCGAGCCCAGTTCGTCGGACTGGATGCGCACGTGGTCGGGCTCGTCCTCCACCAGCTTGCCCTGGAACATGTTCACCGAGCCGATGAAATCCGCCACGAATCGTGTGTTGGGGAACTCGTAGATCTCCGAAGGAGTACCGGCCTGCACGATCTCGCCGTGGTTCATGACGCCGATGCGGCTGGCGAGCGTCATCGCCTCCTCCTGGTCATGGGTCACGACGATGAAGGTGACGCCGAGCTTCTCCTGCAGGCTGATCAGCTCGAACTGCGTGTGCTCGCGCAGCTTCTTGTCCAGCGCTCCGAGCGGCTCGTCGAGCAGCAGGAGTTTCGGTCGCTTGACCAGCGAGCGCGCCAGGGCCACGCGCTGGCGCTGGCCGCCGGAGAGCTGGTGCGGCTTGCGCCTCGCGTACTCGCCCATCTTCACGAGGTCGAGCATCGTGGCGACCCGCTCGCGGATTTCCGCCTTGGGCACGCCATCCTGCTTCAGGCCGAAGGCGACGTTCTGCTCGACGTTCATGTGCGGGAAGATGGCGTAGGACTGGAACATCATGTTGACCGGCCGCTGGTAGGGCGGAACGCCGGCCATGTCCTCGCCATCGATGAGGATGCGGCCGGAGGTCGGCGTCTCGAATCCGCCGAGCATGCGCAGGAGCGTCGTCTTGCCGCAGCCCGAGGCGCCCAGCAGGCAGAAGATCTCGCCCTGGTAGATGTTCAGGCTGATGTCATCGACCGCGGTGAACTCGCCGAACTTCTTGGTGATGCGTTCGATCTGCACGTAGGGCCGGGCATTCGGATCCTTCCACGGTGCGGGCTTCGTGGGCGCCCCGGCCGGTTGGCTCATCGGCTACTGCCCCGTCTTGAAACGCTGCCAGACCCGCGTGATCGCGCGGGTCTGGTCCGCCGAGTCGGCAAGCTGCACCGACAGCCGCTTGCGGATGTCCGGCGTGGGGTAGATGGCCGGATCCTCGGCCACCGATTTCTCCACCATCGGAAGCGAGGCCGCATTGGCGTTGGCGAAGCGCTTGTGGTTGGTGATGTCGGCCATGACCTTGGGCTGCATCACGTAGTCGAGGAAGGCATAGGCGGCATCGGGATGCGGCGCGTCCTTGGGGCTGGCGAGCATGTCGAACCACATGATGGTGCCCTCGCGCGGCACCATGTAGCGGATGTCCGTGCCCTTGCCCGCCTCGCGCGCGCGGTCGCGGGCCTGCAGCACATCGCCGTTGTAGCCCACCGAGACGCACAGGTCGCGGTTGGCCAGCGCCTCGATGTATTCGGATGAATGGATGCTGCGGATATAGGGCCGGATGGCCATCAGGACCTCCTCGGCGTCGGCAAGGTCCTCGGGCTTCTGCGAATTCGGGTCCCGTCCCAGGTAGCTGTACACGGCACGCAGCATCTCGGCCGGGGAATCGAGCACGCTGATGCCGCACTTGGCGAGCTTCGAGGCATAGGCCGGGTCCAGCACCAGCTTCCAGGTGTCGAGCGCCACGCCCGGCAGCAGCGCGCTGACCATCTTCTCGTTGTAGCCGATGCCGTTCGTACCCCACATGTAGATGATGCCGTGGGCATTGTCGGGATCGTGCATGGCCACGAGCTGCATGAGCTGCGGGTCCATGTTCTTCCAGTTGGGGAGCCGCGACTTGTCGAGGGCCGCGTACACGCCCGCCTTGATCTGCCGCTCGAAGTACGAAGCCGTCGGGACGACGAGATCGTAGCCGCTGCTGCCCGCCAGGAGCTTGGTCTCCAGCGTCTCGTTCGCGTCGAAGTAAGCGACGTTGACCTTGATGCCGGTCTGCTTCTCGAAGTTCGACAGTGTGTCGGCGGCGAGATAGTCGGACCAGATGTACAGGTTGAGTACCTGCCCGGCACTTGATTTCGCAGGCGTTGCTCCGCCCTGCTCGGGCGCCTCGTGCCTTCCGCACCCCCCCAACACGAGCAGCGCACAGGCGAGAGCCCATGCCGGCCGGACCACGCTCTTCATCGCCTTCGATCCCCTTCGATTTGCCCTGGGCTAGTTATAGCTCAGGCGATGGCCAAAGTCTCACACGTTGAGCAGCAGGTACTCCCGCTCCCAGGAGCTGATCACCTGGGCGAAGGTCTCGTACTCCGCCTCCTTGACCGAGGTGTAGGCGAGCACGAAGCGGTCGCCGAACAGGTCCACCAGGGCCTTCGACTCGCGCAACAGCCGCAGGGACTCGGCCAGCGTGCGGGGCAGCGCGATGGCGAGTTCGTAGGCGCTGCCGCTGATCGGCTCGGTGGGCTTCAACCCTTCCACCATGCCGAGGTAGCCGCAGGCCAGCGATGCGGCGAAGGCGAGGTACGGATTGGAATCGGCGCCGCCCACGCGGTTCTCGACGCGCCGCGACTCGGGGCCCGACATGGGCACGCGCAGGCCCGCCGTGCGGTTGTCGTATCCCCACTGCACGTTGATGGGCGCGGCCGAGTAGCGGCTGATGCGGCGGTAGCTGTTCACGTTGGGCGCGAACAGCGACATCGCGGCCGGCAGGTACTTCTGCAATCCGGCGATGTGCGAGAAGAACAGGTTGGAAGGCGAACCGTCGGCATTGGAGAACACGTTCTTGCGCGCCTTGAGGTCGACGATGCTCTGGTGCAGGTGCATGGCGCTGCCCGGCTCCTTCGCCATCGGCTTCGCCATGAACGTCGCATACATCTTGTGGCGCAGCGCCGCCTCGCGCGCGGTGCGCTTGAACAGGAAGGCCTGGTCCGCAAGGCTCAGGGCATTGCCGTGCAGCAGGTTGATCTCCATCTGCGCAGCGCCTGCCTCATGGATCAGCGTGTCGATCTCGATGTCCTGCGCCTCGCAGAACGAATAGATGTCATCGAACAGCGGATCGAACTCGTTCACCGCCGCGATGCTGTAGGCCTGCCGGCCGATCTCCGGGCGGCCGGAACGCCCCACCGGCGGCTTCAACGGGTAATCGGAGTCGATGTTCGGCTCGACCAGGAAGAATTCCAGTTCGGGCGCGATCACCGGATCCCAGCCTTGCGCCGCATAAAGGTCGAGCACCCGGCGCAGCACGTAGCGTGGCGACATGGTCACCGGCCGCCCATCGCCGTAGAAGCAGTCGTGGATCACCTGCGCGGTGGGCTCGGCGGCCCAGGGCACCACCCGCACCGTCGCCGCATCGGCCTTGAGCACGATGTCGATGTCGGACGGGTTCATGGCGCTGGCATCGTCCGGATAATCGCCGGTGACGGTCTGCAGGAAGATGGCCTCGGGCAGGCGCATGCCCTCTTCTTCCGCGAACTTTTCCGCCGGCATCAGCTTGCCGCGCGGTACCCCCGCCATGTCGGGGATGATGGCCTCGACTTCAGAGATCCCGTGTTCCTTGAGGAACTGCTGGATGGAACTCGTCATGAATCACCTCGAACCTCCCGCGTAGCGCCGGCTGGCTTCGCCGAATGCGCCGAACAGGGCGCGGGAGAATGCATTTTTCTCGAACTGCCACTCGGGATGCCATTGCACACCGAGGGCGAAACCCGGGGCTTGCGGATCACTGAAGGCCTCCACCAGCCCATCGGGAGCGCGTGCCTCCACCTTGAGTCCCTTGCCGAGCGTCTGCACGCCCTGCCCGTGCAGGGAATTCACGGTGAGCGAGTCGCTCCCGGCGATGCCGTTCAGCATTCCCCCGGGCTCCAGCAGCACTTCGTGCGCCGGACCGTATTGTTTCTCGAGCGGCTGTGATTCATCGTCCCGATGATCGAAGTGGCCGTTCACCTCGTGCACCTTCTGCCAGAGCGTGCCGCCGTAGGCGACGTTCATCTCCTGGAAGCCGCGGCAGATCGCCAGCACCGGCAAGCCGGCGGCGATGGCCTTGGGGATCAGCGGAAGCGTCGTAGCATCCCGATCAGGATCATGCAGTGTTCCCGGCGCGCTGGCCGGGCCTCCGTAGCGATGGGGCTCGACGTTGGACGTGCTGCCCGAGAGCAGCAGCCCGTCGCAAAGTTCGAGCACTTCGGCAAGGTCCGCAGCACTTCCGAGCGCGGGGATCAGCAGGGGAACCGCCTGGGCTCCTTCCGCCACGGCCCGAATGTATTTCTCGCCGACCATGTGGAAGTAATGCTTCCCGACGGTACGGCGATCGGCCGGAATTCCTATGAGCGGCTTGCGCGACATGTTAATGATCTTAAACACCCGGATTCACATCCAGGCGGGTCTGACAGGATCATTACACCACAGCCGGTGCCAGCCGTCCCGGCAACCGGGCAAGAATCGGCCAAGATTCAGGCATTTCCGCAACTTACAGATGCTTGCTGCGACGCAACAAGCAGGGTTTTGGGGGCATGTCGCCCCTTGGCCCACAGCCGTGGGATCCAGTCAATAGCAACAATATCCTAAACACGCGCAGAGCTGCTGCAGTGCGATCAACCCCGTTTGCGCATGACATAACATCGGTGGATGCGGGCATTGCGGGCGAAGTCCGGCGGGATCGTCGCCGCGCTGATGTCCTCGACCTCGAACTCCCGCGGCAGATCCTCCTCCAGCCGGAAGCGCGCGAAGTTGGTGGAGAACAGCAGTTGGCCGGCCGGGCGCAGCAGGGCCATGCATTGCCGGATCAGCGTGGGGTGGTCGCGCTGGATGTCGAGTACGCCCTGCATGCGCTTCGAGTTCGAGAAGGTCGGTGGATCGAGGAACACGAGGTCGTAGGCCGGACCGCCCTGGGCCTCGCGTTGCAGCCAGTCGAGGCAATCCGTGGCGAGCAGCTCATGGTCCTCGCGTCCGAAACCATTCAGCTCGAGGTTGTCCCGCGCCCATTGCAGGTAGGTGTTCGACAGGTCGAGCCCCAGCGTGCGGCGCGCGCCCCCCGCGGCCGCGTACACCGTCGCGCTGCCCGTGTAGCAGAACAGGTTGAGGAAATCCGCGCCACGCGCGAGCTCGCGGACGCGCGCGCGCGTGGGGCGGTGGTCCAGGAACAGCCCCGTATCCAGGTAGTCGCTGAGATTCACCCAGAACTTGAGGGAGCCCTCGCGCACCACGAATCGCCGCCCGCTGCCGCCCCGCGCCTCGTACTGCGAAGCGCCCTTCTGCGCCCGCCGGGTTCGTGAATGCACCTGCTCAAGCGGCACGCCGAACACCTCCGGCAGCACCGCCAGCGCCTCGCGGCGCCGCTCCCGCGCCTTGTCCGGATCGACGCTTGCCGGCGCGGCATATTCCTGCACGAACAGGTGGCGCGGCTCCCGGCCATAGCAGTCGATGGCGAAGGCGTATTCGGGCATGTCAGCGTCGTAGACCCGGAAGGCCTCGATGTCCTGTGAGCGCGCCCAGCCCTCCAGCCGCTGCAGGTTCTTGCGAAGCCGGTTGGCGAACATCTGCGCACCGGGCCGCTGCGCGCGTTCCGCGCGCCGCTGCTCGGGGCTCGCACGCACGCGCCCTTCATCCGGTGCGAAGCGCAGCAGCCGGCATTCGATGGCGCCGTTCATGAACCGGTGCGTGCGGATGGCGTGGCGCCCCAGATGCCGCGCCAGGGGCGGGTTGCCCGTCCGCACCGCTGCCTGCGCCAGCCAGCGTAGGCGATCGCTCCGTCAGCACGCCCAGCTGCTCGTACAGCACCGGCAGCGCGGATGCCCTCCTCGATGCGCTCGTCAGCGGCGGATTCGCAACGAGCAGCCCTGCAAGGCCCGGTGCGCGGTGCGGCGCCCTCACGTCGAGCTTCTCGGCATGGATCCAGGCGGCAACGCCGGCGCGCTGGGCATTGGCCAGCGCCGCGCCCACACTCGCCGTCGGCGTCATAGCCGATGATCACGCGGCGAGGCTCGCGTGCCTGCGCCGCACTCTCGCCTGCTCGAGGGAGCGAGGTCCATAGCGAGGCATCGTGTCCGCGCCAGCCCGAAAATCCCCAGTACCCGCGCGCGAGGCCGGTGCGCAGTCGGCCGCGATCATCGCCGCCTCGATCAACAGGGTTCCCGACCCGCACATGGGATCCACGAGCCAGGCGCCCGATTCGGCCAGCGCGGGCCAGCCCGCCCGCAGCAGGATCGCGGCGGCGAGATTTTCCTTGAGGGGCGCAGCGCCCGCCTGGCCACGATAGCCGCGGCGGTGCAGGCTTTCGCCGGCAAAGTCGACGAGAATCAGCGCCTGCTGTCCCTCGACGTGCAGGTGCAACCGCACATCGGGACGCTCCGGCCTCACGTCGGGCCGGGCGCCCGTGCTCTCCCGCAGGGAATCGCACACGGCATCCTTCAGGAGCTGCGCACCGTAGAGCGTGTGCTTGATGGCGGCGTTGCCACCGCTGCAGTCGCAGGCCAGCGTGGCGCCGGGCACGAAATGATCACGCCAGTCGAGGCGGCGTGCCGCCGCGAGCAAGGCCGGCGACGAGGAGGCATCCACGAGGCCCAGGGACAGCAGCACGCGCGTCGCCGAGCGCGACCACAAGCAGGCGCGGTATCCCACCTCGAGCGAACCCTGGAACCGCACGTCGGTGGAGCGTTCGCGGATGTCGTGCGCGCCGAAGCCAGCCAGTTCCCCGGCCAGCACCGAGCTCGCGCCGAGCGGCGCGGTCGCCACCCAGAACAGACTGCCGGAATTCAACCGCGGCCGTCGAGCGACAGCAACGGGTAGTACAGCTCCGGCCTTCGATCGCGGAACACGCCCCACGCGTGCCGGTAGCGCCGGACTTCCTCGAGGTCGAAGCTCGCGGTCAGCACGGCCTCGGTGCTGCGGTCGGCTTCGGCGACCTTCTCACCCGTGGGACCTGCGATGAAGGAGGAGCCATAGAAGGTCATCGACCATCGCTCGCCGGTCTCGGTGCCGATGCGGTTGCTCGCCAGCAGCGGCATGACGTTGGCCGCGGCATGACCCTGCATCGTGCGCTGCCAGTGGCCGCTGGAGTCGATGGAGGTGTCCTGCGGCTCTGAGCCGATGGCGGTGGGATAGAGCAGGAGCTCCGCGCCCATCACGGCCATGGCACGCGCACATTCCGGGAACCACTGGTCCCAGCAGATGCCCACGCCGACTTTCGCATGCGCCGTGTCCCACACCTTGAAGCCCGTATCGCCGGGGGAGAAGTAGAACTTCTCGTGATAGCCGGGACTCTCCGGGATGTGCGACTTGCGGTAGTGACCGAGCACGGCGCCGTCGGCGTCCAGCATCACCACCGTGTTGTAGTAGGCGTTGTTGCAGCGTTCGAACACGCTCACCGGCAGCACCACGCCGAGTTCGCGCGCGACGCCGCGGAAATGCGCCACGGCCGGATGCCCCTCGAGCGCGTGCGCCAGCTCGAAGAACTTCAGGCTGTGCTCCTGGCAGAAATACGGCGTCTCGAACAGCTCCTGCAGGAGGACGACCTGCGCGCCGCGCGCCGCGGCCTCGCGCACCAGCTTTTCGGCACGCGCGACGTTGGCATTGCGGTCCCAGCTGCACGCCATCTGGGTGGCGGCCACGGTGATCTTGCTCATGCGATCATCCTACGGCATTTGCCATCAGAACGTCGGAGGCGAACTGGCGCTGATGATCTCGCATTCCTCGCGGTAGGGGTTGCGGAAGCGGTGCGGCAGCGTGCTGTTGAAGTAGTAGGCATCGCCCGCCGACAACACCCGCGACTCGCCGCCCACGGTGAGCTCGATGCGCCCGCGCACCACCACACCACCCTCCTCGCCCGAATGCGTGAGCATCTCGGGGCCGGTGTCGGAGTGCGCGGCATACCGCTCGTGCAAGATGGACATGCTGCGCTTGGCCAGACGCGAACCCACCAGCCGCAACGTCACCGCGCCCGAGCCGATGTCGGTGAGCTCCTCGCGCGTGAAGAAGACCTGCGGGCGGCCGGCCGGATCGAAGGTGAAGAAGTCCGCCAGTGCCATGGGAAACCCGTCGAGCACCTTCTTGAGCGAACTCACCGACGGACTTACCCGGTTCTGCTCGATCAGGGAAATCAGCCCGTTGGTCACGCCCGAACGCTTGGCCAGTTCCCGCTGCGACAGGCCGTACATCTGGCGCACGGCCTTCAGGTGCGCACCCACATCGATGTCCATGGTGTCAATTATATTAAACAATCGGTGCGTGCAACACCTTGAATTTGATGATTGTGTCGAATTTTCTTATCATTCCCGCAAGATCTCACCCTCGCATCCCAAGGATCGCCCCATGAGCGCCCAACCCCGTCCGTTGTCCGGCCACGACCTCGACGCCTTCTGGATGCCCTTCACCGCCAACCGGCAGTTCAAGGCCAAGCCGCGCCTGCTGGCGCGTGCCGAAGGCATGCACTACTGGACGGACGACGGGCGCCAGGTCCTCGACGCCGTGGCGGGGCTGTGGTGCGTGAACGCCGGCCATTCCCGCAAGGAAATCACCGAGGCAGTGTCCCGGCAGGTCGCGACGATGGAGTACGCGCCGACCTTCCAGATGGGACACCCCATCGCCTTCGAACTCGCCAACCGCCTGGCCAGGCTCGCCCCGCCCGGACTCGACCGCGTGTTCTTCACCAACTCAGGCTCGGAGTCGGTGGACACCGCCCTGAAGATCGCGATCGCCTATCACCGCGCACGCGGCGAAGCCTCGCGAACGCGATTCATCGGCCGCGAGAAGGGCTATCACGGTGTCGGCTTCGGTGGGATCTCCGTGGGCGGCATCGTCAACAACCGCAAGGTCTTCGGCCCGCTCCTGCCGGGCGTGGATCACCTGCCGCACACCCTCGACCTCGAGCACAACGCCTTCTCGCACGGCCTGCCGGAGTGGGGCGCACATCTTGCGAACGAGCTCGAGCGCATCGTCGCGCTGCACGATGCCTCGACCATCGCCGCGGTGATCGTCGAGCCGATTTCCGGCTCCGCCGGCGTGATCCTGCCGCCGGTGGGATACCTGAAGCGCCTGCGCGAGATCTGCGACCGGCACGGCATCCTGCTGATCTTCGACGAGGTGATCACGGGCTTCGGCCGCACCGGCCAGCCATTCGCCGCCCAGACCTTCGATGTGCTGCCCGATCTCATCACCACCGCCAAGGGCCTTTCCAACGGCGCAGTGCCGATGGGCGCGGTGTTCGCGCACCGCAAGGTCTACGACGCATTCATGCAGGGCCCGGAGAACCTCATCGAGCTGTTCCACGGCTACACCTATTCCGCGCATCCGCTGGCCTGCGCGGCGGCCCTGGCGACGCTCGACATCTACGAACGCGAGGGCCTGCTCACCCGCGCCGCGACGCTCTCGCCGCGCTGGGAATCGGCGCTGCATTCGCTGAAGCAGCTCCCCAACGTCGTGGACATCCGCAACTTTGGATTGATCGGCGCCATCGAACTCGCCCCCCGGCCCGGCAATCCCACCGTCCGCGGGTACGAAGTCTTCACCGGCTGCTTCGAACGCAATGTCCTCGTCCGCCAGACCGGCGATATCATCGCGCTCTCGCCGCCGCTGATCGTCGAGGACGCGCACATCGACCAGATCGTCTCGACGCTGCGCAGTGATCTCGGCCACTAATTGAGCGCCTCCTGCTGTTGATGGCCTGCAAACTGCGCTTGTCGGTCGCGAGAGCCGGCGGGCGGGATCTCGCTGTCGCGCGTGGTCGCGCGGTAAAGGCACCGCTTCGAAGCGGTCGGCTGCTAGCGCTCATCAGGTCACCGCAGACCCCAAGGAATCACTCAGCGCAGCCGGCGCTTCGAAACGGCCGCGCTCCGACACGCGCGACAGCAGATCCCGCCCGCCGGCTCTCGCTGCGGCAGCACGGAGTTCAGGGGATCAACAGCAGGTGCCGCTCAGCTTCGAGGCTCGAAAATGGCGTACCACTTCTTGCAGGCTTCGAGAACTTCCCAACTACCGGTGAAGCCCGAGGGAATCACGAAAGCATCGCCGGCGCGGAATTCCCAGCGCTCGCCGTCGCTGGATTCGAGTCGCACGCGGCCTTCGATGAGCACGCACATCTCGTACTCGGTGTAGCTAATGCGCCACTTGCCCATGCTGCTGGACCACCAGCCGCAGAAGAACTGCTGGGTGGGATCGGCGAACTGGTTGGAGACCCTCGCGCGCGGGATGCCGGCGAGGATGCGCTCGGGGGCGGGATTGGCGGGTTCGCCGTTCTGGTGGCGATCGATGACCAGGATGCGCGGTGCGCTCATGGCCTATCGTAGTCGCGGGTCGGCAGCCGAAACAAGGGCGGCGCGCCAATGCGCGCCGCCCCGCTCGAGCCGCAACCGCCGCCGGCTCATTCGTGCTCACCCACCTGCGCGACTGCAGCAGGCCCCTCGCGTGGCTCGATGGTCATGCGCACCCGGCGTTCCAGCGCATAGGCATCGAGATCACCGGCTTCGGCCTCGCTGCGGGCCTTGCCGTAGGCATTGACCTCCAGGGACTCCTCGCTCACACCCGCGGCGAGCAGCAGGTCGCGCACGGCATTCGCGCGGCTCTCGGACAACTGCAGGTTGTCCTGCTCGGTGCCACGAGGATCGGCGTAGCCGTCGAGGCGGATCTTCAGCCCCGGCGACTTCGCCAGCGCCTGGGCGAGCGACTGCACCTGCTGGCTCATCACCGGCGCAAGTTCGGCGCTGCCGGTGCGGAACAGCACATCGCCGCTCAGCCCCTCGAGACCGGATGGCGCGTCGGGCTTCGCGGTGCGCGCCTGCTCCACCGCCTGCGAGAGCGAGGCGAGCTGGGCCGTCAGCGTTCGGTTCGTCTCGATGAGCTCATTCTTGTCGCCCATCAGTTCCGCTGCCTGCCGCTCCGCCACCGCGGCCTCGCTGGCACGATGGACGCGATTGCCGAGCCAGGTGCCGATGCCCGCTCCGATCACCGCTCCGAAAGGACCCGCGGCGAAGCCGCCCACCACCGCGCCGCTGACGAACCCGGCGGGCTCGGATACCGGTGCGGGCTTCGGGGTGCCGGCGAGCGCCGCTCCGGACAGACCGACCAACCCGATGCCAACGACCACCTTCGACCAGGACTTGTTCATGACTGCTTCCTCGTGTTCGAACCTCTTGCCGGGCGGCACGCCCGTGCCGCCCGTGAGAGCCATTGAAGTCCTGCAATGGGTCATCCTCGCGCACGCGATGGTGGCGGATTGTGGCAATCCGCCGCTCAATTCGAGCGTGGCCAGCCGAGCGGGAACTCAGGTCTTCAGCGAGAAAGGTGTGAAATTGGTGTGCCGGTCGTAGTAGTCCTCGTGCTCGGCCCGCTTGAGGAAGGCGATGATCCGGTAGGTGAAGGGGTACATCACCACCTCCCAGCCACTCTTGAGCAGGTACTGCGTGGCCATCACCTGCAGGAGCTGCGCCTGCGGCCACAGTCCCGCGAACGCGATGGAATAGAACAGCGCCGAGTCCACCAGTTCACCGCACAGGGTCGAACCGACGACCCGGCTCCACAGCCAGCGCCCCTCGGTCCAGACCTTCATCTTCGCCAGCACGTACGCATTGACGAAGGTGCCGCACAGGAAGGCGATGACCGAGGCGGCGATGATGCGCGGTGTATTGCCGAAGATCGCCTCCACCGCCGGCTGCTTGTCGCGCCAGTACTCGGCCGGCGGCAGGTGCACCACCACGGCCGCCATGAACGAGGCGAAGGCCAGGGCGCCGAAGCCTGCCCAGACCACGCGCCGGTCGCGGGCATAGCCGTACACCTCGGTCAGCACATCCCCAAAGATGTAGGAGATGGGAAAGAACAGGACACCGGCCATGAAGGTCACCCCGCCGATGATCGGCAGGTGGACGGTCGACATCTTCGCCGGCCCGATGAGGTTCGAACATAACAGGACACAGACATAAGCCGCCATCACGAAGTCGTAATAGCGGTACTGGCGGTTTGATGTCGGAATGACGGCGATTTCCGTATTTTTCAATCGTTTGCGCATCATACCCGAGATATGTCATGTGCCGTGAACGCGAAGGGCCACGAGCCCCCTGATGCGCTGCATCTGCACCGACGCCGATTGGCGACTGCCATCACACCGGTCCGGCGACCCGTGGGGTACAAGGTATCAAGCGATCCGGCACGGAATTCCCTCTCGTCCATATGGAGCGACCCAATCAGTCCGTCGCGGGCAGCCCCGCGAGCCCCGACCTTGCAGCCCTGTGCGAGCAGTTGCGCGCGGCAGCGGAGCCGGTGCGCGTCGCGGCGGTCTCGCTCCACGATGCGGCCGCGGAGATGCTGTGGCTCACCGAGAGCTCGATGGGCCCGGACGAGCACAACGCCGTGCGCGAGTCCGCCGAGAGCTTCCGTGATCCCGGCAGCGCTCCCATCCAGACACACGATCTCGGCGACTCGAAGACGGCCGTCGTGGTGCGCGTTGCGGGCGCACAGCAGGCCACGCTCGGCATCGTCATGATGATCGTGGACTCGCGCGCCATCGGTCCCCAGGCGCGCGGCATCTCGAAGATGATGACGCCGGCGATGCAGCGTGCGCTCGCTGAGTTCACCAGGCTGCGGATCTCCGCGATGGCGAGGACCCCCGCACCACCGCCGCCGGTCACCGCCCCCTCCGCCCCCCCGGCAGCGAAACGCGCACCCGCGCCCGTGCCACCGCAGGTGGACAAGCTGAATGCCGCGCTTCGCAAGAGCCCCATCGCCTTGTTCGTGCAGCGACTGGTGCCGCTGGCCAAGGGCAGCAACCAGCGTCGCTTCGAGGTGCTGCTGCGCACGAAGTCGGACACGGCCCCCAACCTTGCGCCGGAGGCGATGCTCAAGGCGGCCGTGGAGCATGGCCTGGGCTCGATGATCGACCGGCGCGTGCTCACCGAGCTGATCGGATGGCTGGTGCGTCACCCGCGCGTCTGGCAGGACGGCACCGCGAGCTTCACGGTCAACCTCACCGCCACCGCGCTGCACGATGAACACTTCATCAAGTTCGTCGAGCTGTGCCTGTCCAAGGCCTCCCTGCCCGCCGGCCTCATCGGCTTCGAGGTGGACGTGCCCACGGCGAGCCGGCTCGGACGCAAGATGGGCGATGTGGCCGTGGCCCTGAACCGCATCGGCTGCCCGCTGATCCTCGATGACTTCCACCTGCGCACCGAATGCTTCGAGCTGCTGCGACTGCCGGGCGTCCGCCTGCTCAAGCTGTCGCACACGGTCACCGCGCAGTTGCGCACCGACAAGATCGCGCAGGCCTCGATCACCGCCGTTGCGCAGATGGCTCGGGTTCTGGGCATCCACACCGTCGCCAAGCGCACCGAATCGGCGACGGAACAGGAGTGGCTCACCGCCCTGGGTGTGGACTACGTGCAGTCCAATGCGTTTTCCCCGCCGGTCGCACTCGAATCCCTGGCCGGCAATCCGGACAGCGCGAGCCCGGCAAGACAATAGCGGCGCGCTGCACCTGAAATCTGCCATCACAGATGGCTTGACGCCGCCGTCGGCGGCGCAGTAGTGTGCCATTGGTCACCGTCGGATGAGCATTCCCATGAGCACCCCCATGAACCCGGCCCAGCTCAGCGAGCTGCGCCAGATGGACCTCTCGCACCACCTGCCCGCGCAGAGCGACTACCAGCTGCAGCAGCAGCTCGGCGGCAGCCGCATCATCGTGCGTGCCGAAGGCTGCACCATCGAGGATGCCGAAGGGCACCGGCTGCTCGACGGCATGGCGGGGCTGTGGTGCGCGAATGCGGGCTATGGCCGGCGGGAGCTGGCCGAGGTGGCCTACCAGCAGATGCTGCAGCCCTTCTACAACACCTTCTTCAAGACGGCGACCGAGCCTGCGATCCGCCTCGCCCGCGAGGTGTCGCACAAGCTGGGGGCGGGCATCACGCACGTGTTCTTCAACAGCTCGGGCTCGGAGGCCAACGACACCGCCTTCCGCCTGGCGCGGCACTACTGGGCGCTGCAGGGCCAGCCGCAGCGGCAGGTGTTCATCAGCCGCTGGAACGCCTATCACGGCTCCACCGTCGCCGGTGCGAGTCTGGGCGGCATGAAGCTCATGCACGCGCAGGGTAACCTGCCGATTCCCGGCATCGAGCACGTGATGCAGCCCTACCGCTTCGGCGAGGCCTTCGGCGAGGATCCCGAGAGCTTCGCCACGCGCGCCGCGGCCGCCATCGAGACGCGCATCCTCGAGGTGGGCCCCGAGCGCGTTGCCGCGTTCATCGGCGAGCCGGTACAGGGCGCGGGCGGGGTCATCATCCCGCCGCCCGGCTACTGGCCGAAGGTCGAGGCCATCTGCCGCAAGTACGGCATCCTGCTGATCGCCGACGAAGTCATCTGCGGTTTCGGCCGGCTGGGCACCTGGTTCGGCTTCCAGCATTTCGGGTTCCGCCCCGACATCGTCACCATGGCCAAGGGCCTGTCCTCCGGCTACCTGCCCATCTCGGCCACCGGCGTGTCCGGACGCCTGGTCGACGTGCTGAAGGCGAAGGGCGGCGAGTTCATCCACGGCTACACCTACTCGGGTCATCCCACCTGCGCGGCGGTCGCACTGAAGAACCTGGAGATCCTCGAGCGCGAGAAGCTCGTGGAGCGTGTCGCGACGGATGTCGGTCCGTATTTCGCACGTGCCATCGCGCGCCTCGAGCAGCACCCGCTGGTGGGTGAGGTGCGCTCGGCCGGACTCATCGGCGCGGTGGAGATCGTCTCGCGCAAGGGCAGCAACGAGCGTTTCAACGGCAAGGAAGGCACGGGCGGCCCGGCGGTGCGCGACCTGTGCATCCGCAACGGACTGATGGTGCGCGCCATCCGCGACACCATCGTCATGTGCCCGCCGCTGATCATCACCCACGCCGAGATCGACTTGATGGTCGACATCATCGCCCGGTCCCTCGGGGAAGCCGAACCGCAACTGCGTGCGCGCAAAGACGCCGCGTAGGGCCGCGGGAGAGGCCGCCGCGGAAGCCTCGCTGCACACCAATGTGCATGCGGAGCTCGCGCGCCGGTTCGTCACCGGCCAGCTCACGCCCGGCGGAACCCTGTCCACCCGCGGTCTCGCGCAGGAACTGGGCGTGAGCCAGACCCCGGTGCGCGAGGCGCTCTCGCGTCTCGCCGCCGAAGGTGCGGTGCAGATCCGTTCCAAGCGTCGCATCGTGATCCCGCCCATGTCGGCCGACCGGTTCGCCGACCTGCTGCGCTGCCGTGAACTGCTGGAGCCGGAAGCCGCGGTGCTCGCACTGCCCCACATCGATTCACGCCGGCTGCGGCGCCTGCAGCGATGCGACGAGGCGATCGGCGCCGCATTGGTCTCGGGTGACGTCAACGCCTACATGCAGGGCAACTACGAATTCCACTTCACCTTGTACGAGGCGCAGCCGAGGCGGACCCTGCAGCAGCTCATCGAGACCTTGTGGCTGCAGTTCGGACCCTACATGCGGGTGGTGTATGGACGGGTGGGCACGGCGAATCTCGTCGACCAGCACGAGCGGGCCATCGCCGCCATCCGCGCGAGGAATGCGACCCGGCTCGGCCGGGCGATCCTCGCCGATATCCGCGATGGCATGGGGCTCATCGGCCAGAGCGGCTTCCAGCCGACTTGAGGCGGCAGCGCGGCAATTGGCCGCGCACCGTCCCGTGGTGTATGCTGCGGCCTGAAGATCTGTGATCACACATGCTGCACCGCCACCCCCACGATCCGCTCGCCCCGAGCCGCGAGCACGCGCCCTCGTACTACCTCGCCACCGCCGGCGAGGTGCCATCACTTCCTGACCTTGCGGACGAAGTCCGCACCGATACCTGCATCATCGGCGGCGGCTTCACCGGACTCTCCTCCGCCCTGCACCTCGCCCTGGCCAACCGCCCGGTGGTGCTGCTTGAACAGTCGCGCATCGGCTGGGGCGCCTCAGGCCGCAATGGCGGACAGATCCACGTCGGCATGCGGCGTGAGCAGGACTGGCTGGAGAGTGCTCTGGGCGAGGCCGACGCCCGACGCCTGTGGCAACTCGCACTGGATGCGCGAGCACATCTGGACACGCTGCTTGCGCGTCATGGCATCGACTGCGACCTGCGGCTGGGGCTCCTGCATGCCGACCACAAGCCCCGCTACACGGCCGGCACGCGCGCGCACGTCGAGCACCTGCGCGACCGCTACGGCTACGAGCACCTGCGTTTCGTGGACCGCGACGAGGTGCGTGCGCTGGTGGCGACGCAGGACTACCACAGCGGCTCGCTCGATGCCCGCGGTGGCCACCTGCACCCGCTCAAGTACGCGCTTGGCCTCGCCCGCGCCGCACAGCAAGCCGGTGCAGTCCTGCACGAGGGCAGCGAGGTGGTGGAGATCGCGCGCCAGGGCACGCTCTGGCGCGTGCGCACCTCGCAGGGTGCGGTGCTGGCCGAGCGCGTGATCCTCGCCGCCAACGGCTACCTGCGCGGGCTGACGCGCGAGGTCGAGGCGCGCGTGATGCCCATCAACAACTTCATCGCGGTCACCCAGGACCTGGGTGCCGAGCGGGCTGAGGCGCTGATCCGGCAGATGCTGGCGGTCGCCGACTCGCGCTTCGTGGTCAATTACTTCCGGCTCACTCCCGACAACCGCCTGCTGTTCGGCGGCGGCGAGAACTACCGCTTCGGCTTCCCGCACGACATCCGCGGGTTCGTGCGCAAGCGCATGCTGGGCATCTTTCCCCAGCTTTCGGATGTCGCCATCGACTACGGCTGGGGCGGCACGCTCGCGATCACGCCGAACCGCATGCCGTACTTCCGCGAGATCGCGCCCGGCTATTTCAACCTCAGCGGCTTTTCCGGGCTCGGCGTCGTGCTGGCGCCCTATGCCGGCAAGATCATCGCCGATGGCATCCTGGGCGAGCGCACCGCGTTCGAATCCGCCGCGCGCGTGCCGGTGCCGAGGTTTCCCGGCGGCCCCGCGTCGGGCTGGCCGACGCTGGTCGCGGCGATGTCGCTGTATGCGCTTGCGGGACCGGATCTGATGCAAGACCACGAACTACCGGGGAGAACGATCTGGAACGACACCTATCGCCGGCTGCGCCGGTTTCCGACTGGACCGAATTCATCGCGGCGAATCCCGACATCACCGGCCTCGATGCCTTCATCATCGACGTCAATGGCAATGCCTTGGGCAAGCGGGTGCCGGTGGGCGATGCACCCAAGGTCTTCAAGGACGGCGTGCAGTTCTCGGCCTGCGCGCTGATCGCCGATGCGCGCGGCCTGGGTCACAACGTGCAGGGCATGGGCGGCTCGGACGGCGACCCGGACGGCACCGCATTGCCCGTCCAGGGCACGCTGTGCCGCGCGCCCTGGACGCGGCTGCCCACCGCGCAGGTCCTGTGCCACATGCGTGATGTCGAGTCGAGGCAGCCGCTGTGGTTCGACCCTCGCATGATCCTCGCCGGCGTGGTCGAACGCTGCCGCGAGGCGGGCGTGTACCCGGTGGTGGCCTGCGAGCTCGAGTTCTATCTCATCGACCCGCGCCGCACGGCCGAGGGCGGCATCCGCCTCGCCGCGCCGGGCCCGCAGGCCAGCGAACCGCGACGCGCGGCCAACCTGTCCCTCGAGGCGGTGGAGTCCTATTCCGACTTCCTCAATGCGGTGGATTCGGCCGCGGCGGCCCAGGGTGTGCCCGTATGCGGCTCGGTGGCCGAGTACGGCATCGGCCAGTTCGAGGTCAACCTGCACCACGTCTCCGACCCGCTCGAGGCCGCCGACCACGCCGTGCTGCTCCGTCGCATCGTCAAGGGCGTGGCCCAGTCCATGGGCATGCAGGCCACCTTCATGGCCAAACCCTTCGCGGAAGAACCCGGCAGCGGCCTGCACGTGCACGTCAGTCTCGCCGATGAGCGCGGCGCAAACCGCTTCGGAGCCGATGGGGGCGAAGCGCTGCTGCAACAGGCGATCGCCGGCATGCAGGCCTTCATGTTCGACAGCGTCGGGCTGTTCGCACCCAACCTCAATTCCCACCGCCGCTTCTGGGGCCCGTTCGTCCCGACCACGCTGGACTGGGGCCACAACAACCGCAGCGTCGCCTTCCGCGTGCCCGCGGCGCACGGACCGGCGCGGCGCGTCGAGCATCGGGTGGCCGGAGCGGATTCGAGCCCGCACCTGGTCATGGCGTCCGTGCTCGCCTCGGTCCTGCACGGCCTGCAGCACGAGCTGCAGGCGACCCGGCCGGTGGAAGGGCGAGTGAAGACGCCGGCGAAGCAGGAATTCCCGCTGGGACTGCGCGCGGCCCTCCTGCGCATGGAGCAGTCGGCACTGCTCGCCCAGTACATCCCCCAGGGCTACCTGCGGCTCTACGCGGAGCTCAAGCGCAAGGAACATGCCGCCGCGATGGAAGGCATCTTCCCGGTCGAATATGATTTCTACCTATGAATGAAACCGCACCGCAGGTTCCCCTGCACTTCCGCCGCCAGGGCGACATCGCCGTCCTCATCATCGACAACCCGCCGGTCAATGCGCTCAGCCAGGCGCTGCGCAAGGCCATCAGCGAGACGATGGCGCTCACCGATGCGGACCCGTCCATCAAGGCGGTGATCCTCATCGGCTCGGGTTCGACGTTCATCGCCGGGGCTGACATCCGCGAATTCAACCTGAAGCTTCCCGCACCCGCCGGCCGTGCCGCCTACGACTCGGTGGACGCCTCGAAGAAGCTCACGGTCGCGGCCATCCATGGAAACGCGCTGGGAGGTGGCCTCGAGACGGCGCTGTGCTGCCACTACCGGGTGGCGCTGCGCAGCGCGCGCGTGGGACTGCCGGAGGTCCTGCTGGGACTGCTGCCTGGCGC
>JAXMGQ010000055.1:0-34452 GCA_046347195.1 Steroidobacteraceae bacterium | reverse complement strand
TACCTGGGCCCCCTCGAGCGCAGCCAGCAGCACGGCCGCCCAGTAGCGGCAGGCATCGAGCACGCCTGGCGACTGCTGGGTGATGCGCGAGGCCTCGGCCGCCCAGCCGATCGCCCGGGCCGGGTCGGTGCGCGAATACAGCACCACGGCGCATACCCGCACCAGGCTCTCGGCATCCCACTGGCGAGGATCATGCGAGCCCGAGAAGGGATTGCCGGACCAGCGGGTCGCGGCCAGCGCCTTCGAGACCGAAGACACCTTGCCCAGCGGCTCGCCCGTGGCCGACAGGTCGCCCTCCTGGTGCCAGTTCCAGTAGATCTCGGCCTGATGGGCCGGGTCGAAATCCTGCTTCTCCAGCAGGCTGTGCGCGAGGCACAGGGTCAGCGCCGTATCGTCGGTCCAGGCTCCCTTGGGCAGGTTCAGCGGCCCTCCCCCCTTGAGCTCGGTCAGGGGCGCGAACTGCCCGGCCTTCTTGCCCCGCACCACCGACCCCAGGGCATCCCCGCAGGCCATGCCGAGCACTGCTCCCCGGTAGCGTGAGGCCAGCCGCGCAGCGTCGGCCCCCGGTCGGCGCTTCGCCGACATCTCGGCCGGCGCCCCTCCCAGGTTGCAGGTCAGCACCCACTGCTCCTGGTGGAATTCGGGTACGCGGGGCCAGCTCGCCGACCGCGCATTCGCCTTCCACAACTGGTTGAGACGCTTCAGTGCCGTCGGGCCCGGAAGTCCCTGGCGCCGCAGCCAGCAGCCGATGACGGTATTGGTGCGGCCGATGCCCGCCCGGCAGTGAACGTAGACCACGTGCCCTTCGGCCAGCGCGCGCTCCAGGTCATCGAGGATGAGCCGCATCGCCTCCTCGGACTCCGGCAGGCCGTGGTCCTCGATGGGCCGCCGTACATGCTTCAGACTGGGCGTCTCCTGGCCGCTCGGTGCGCGGTCACGGCGAAGCTGCGGCAGCAGTGCATCGTATGGCGGGAGTTCGTGAGGCTGGGTGAGGTTCAGGAAGTAGCTGACGCCGGCTTCCACCAGCGCCTCGAGCCGGTCACGCGTCTCCTGCGCATCGCTCCCGCCCGGATATTCCCCGGCGAGCAGCCGGTTGGGTTCTATCCAGAAGCTGCTGGGGATGGGCGTGGGGGGAAAGACCTTGCGTGCGAACATGGGATCACGCGGGCCCGTCCGCGCCCGCGACCAGCACATCCGCCTCATCGTCCTCGGTGAACGGCTCCTCGGTGAACGGCGCATCGCCAAGCGACCCGGCACGATGCGACTCGAGCCCGGCGAAGTCGAACAGCGCCGGGTCCAGCAGGTGCGAGGCACTGACATTGCGCAGGGCGGAGAACATCGACTCGACGCGCCCCGGGAAACGGGCCTGCCACTGTGCCAGCATCTCCTTCACCGCGAGGCGCTGGGAGTTGGGCTGCGAACCGCACAGCGTGCAGGGGATGATGGGGAATTTCCGCGCCGCCGCGTAGCGTGCGATGAGCCGCTCGGGCACGTAGGCCAGCGGGCGGATGATGATGTGGCGGCGATCCTGCGACAGGAGCTTGGCGGGCATGCTCTTCAGCCGCCCCGCGTAGAACAGGTTCAGGAACAGCGTCTCGACGATGTCGTCGCGATGATGGCCCAGCGCGATCCGGGTGACGCCGTTCTCGGCGGCGAAGCGGTACAACGCGCCCCGTCGCAACCGGGAACACAGGCCGCACATCGTCCTGCCCTCAGGCACCACGCGCTTCACCACCGAGTAGGTGTCCTGCGTGACCTGGTAGAACGGCACACCGAGACCCGCCGCATGCGCGGGCAGCGTGCCGGCGGGAAAGCCGGGCTGCTTCTGGTCGAGGTTCACCGCGATGATCTCGAAATCGGTGGGCGCGCTGCGCTGGAGGCTCAACAGCAGGTCGAGCAGCGTGTAGGAATCCTTGCCGCCCGACAGGCACACCATCACCTTGTCGCCGGGGTTGATCATCCCGAAGTCGTCGATGGCCTTGCCGACGAGCCCACGGAGCTGCGCCGACAGCTTCCGGAAATTGTTCGAAACGGTGTCGGTTGCGGCGTCCATGGCAGGTCCGCCAGTGTACTTCAACTGGCCAGGTACTTCGTTTCGAGATACCGCAGGTAGGGAACGGCCGTGAGCGGGCGGCCCGTGGCTTCCTTCATGAGTTCCTGCACCGGCAGCCGGGCGCCCACGACGTACACGTTGTCGCGCAGCCAGCCGAGCACCCCATCGAAGCGCCCCACCGCGAGCTGCTCGTCCAGCGCCGGCAGCGCCGCCCGCAGCGCTTCGTTGATCTGGCCGGCGATCACCGCGCCGATGGCATACGAGGGGAAGTAGCCGAAATGGCCCACGGCCCAGTGGATGTCCTGCAGGCATCCTTCGACATCGTTGGCGGGACGGATGCCCAGCCGTTCTTCCAGCAACGCATTCCAGGCCTCGGGCAACTCGTTCACCGCCAGCGCACCATCGAGGATCCGCTTCTCGATCTCGTAGCGCACCATGATGTGGACGGGATAGGTCAGCTCGTCGGCGTCCATGCGGATCAGGCTGCGGCGAACGCGCACGAGGTTCCGGTACACGTTTTCCGCCTGCCACTCGGGGCCGCTCACCTGGAAATACTTCTCCAGCAGCGGCATGAGGTAGGCGACGAACGGGCGGCTGCGACAGAGGTTCATCTCGAACAGCAGCGACTGGCTCTCCTCCAGCGCAAGACCCCGGTCCCGGCCCACCGGCTGATCGCGCCATTGCGTGGGCAGCCCCAGGTCGTACATGGCATGGCCGGTCTCGTGCACCGCGCCGAGGAGTCCCGAGAAGATGTCGGCGGCATCGAATCGGGTGGTGATGCGGATGTCCCCGGCCACCCCTTCGGTGAAGGGATGTTCGCTCTCGTCCAGCCGTCCCCGGTCAAAGGGGAAGCCGATGGCCTTGAGCACATCCGAGGCGAGCTGCTTCTGCCGGGCGAGACTGAACTTGCCCGCGAGCGGCAGGGGCGGCGTGCGGGCCTGCTGTTCGATGGCCTCGCTGATGAGCCCGGGGAGCTTGCGCGCCAGCGCCTTGAAGATGGCGTCGATGTCACCGGTGGACACGCCGGGGGTGAACTCGTCCACCAGCGCATCGTAGGCCGCGAGGCCCCGCGCCTGGCCGAGCAGCGCCGCCTTGTCGCGGACCAGGTGCACCACCTCGGCGAGCATGGGCGCGAACAGCTTGAAGTCACCCGCCTTGCGCGCCTCCACCCATTGCACCTCCGCACGCGCACAGGCGCGCGTCAGCCTGGCGATGAGCGAAGGGGGCGTGGCGATGGCGTGCTCGCGCTGGCGACGCATCTCGCGCAGGTTCGCGAGCTGCCAGTCCTCGAGCTGGGCGGCACCGGCCTCGGCGCGCTCGATGAGCCGTGCCACCTTCGGCGTGGTGAGCAAGGCATGGTGCTCGGTCTCCAGGGCCGCGAGCTGCTCGCCGCGCACGTCGGCGCTGCCGCGCGGCATCATCACCGCCGCGTCCCAGCGCAGCAGCGAGAGCGCCCCGCGGAAGGCGTGCAGGCGGCGGAATTCCTGTTCCAGTTGCTGGTAGGGCGTGGCGGCCATGGGCGACTCAGCCGGCCGCTTCGGGAGGGTTGGAGGCCAACTTGATCGCGCCGGCGGCGTAGGCAACCTCCAGCGCCTGGACCAGCCAGTCGAGCCGCTGCTGAGGGGTACGCTGCAGGAAGGACCACCGGCGCAGGCGTTCGGCATCTTCGAAGGACCCTGACCCAAACCGCGCGCGCAATTGCTGATCATCCGGTGTCATGACTCGCCTCGACTCACCAACTGCGCAAGCCGGGAAGCATCCTCGAGATCCTTCGGGCGCCCGGCGGCTCGTTTGATGGCAATCAGATGATCGATACTCGCCACCCGGACCTTGGTTCCAGACAGCGTCAGCAGCCCGGAATCACGAAACAGGGATTCGAAGTCCATGGGGTATTCGCAGAATATGTCCACTGTGGGACGCCGATGCCCGGGGTCCCAGAAGCTCAATACGAGCATACCCGAGTCCGACTTCCAGCGGCTGCGGACATCTGCGTCGGCGAAGGTTAGCGGGTCGACCGGCGCGACGGCCTTGAACCCCGCTGCCAGGAGCGTTTCGACGGCGCGAGATGCCTGAACTTCGGCGCGATCCAGTAACGCGAGCACGCTCAGGAAGTCAGTGGGCATGGCGCTTCAGGTCCCTGCCGAGCGGGTCCCCTTGAGTGACAGCGCGCCGTTCTGGTGGAAAGGAATGGAACGCATGAAGGGCAGGTCGATGCTCACCTTGCCGTTCAGCTCGTAGTCGATGGCATCACGCTGCTCCGGGCTGCGGCTGAGGATCTTCAGCACGCCAAGGGCCATGTTGGCATTGACGCGCATGTCGAACTCGGCCTCGCCCAGGGCCGGAACATTGAAGGCGCGGTTGGTCACCCCCGTCGCGAAGGGCTCGCCGGCGATCTTCAGGTCCGCCGCCAGTCCGTTGACCGGCAGGGCGCGATCGTTCGGGTTCTGGATCTTCAAGGTCACGAGGAAGGTCTGGGAGAAGAAATTACCCTCGAGCATCTGGATGTTGGTCACCGCCAGGTTCGGCCGCTCGAATTTCGGGGTGAACAGGGCGCATCCGGAAACCACCACCATGACCAGAACCGGGATCGCCCACCGAATGATGACGGGCCAGCGAGGCCGTCGGGGGCGTGGCAACATAGGCCCGATGCAATTCAAAGCGTCCATGGCAGGCTGATGATACCGGGATTGGCGGGGTGGCAGGTAGCGCCTGTCCGCAGATTTGCGGCATGCATTATTATCATTAATTTCATGGGGTTGTCTGCTTTCGCCGACATCGCGAGAGCCGCTGTGGAAGCGCCTGCGGCCCACCTGGCCGCTGGATGCCTGTCCAGTGGCGATGGCTACCTGAAAGCCCGCCTGAAGGGCCGGATCGAGGCGACCATCGACTGGCCCAACGCGGGCTTGCGCTGCGAAGGCGAGGAGCGGCCGAACCACGAGGGACTGAGGCTGTCCTTCCATCGGGAGCCTGCCTCCGCTCCCGACCTGCTGTTCGTCTTCGGCATCACCCGGGTGGGCGAGAACCAGCGAGCTACCGGCACGCCGGTGAACGTCACGGTCATCCTGCAGGACAGCACCCTGATGTTCGGAACTCGCGGGGACTCGCGCTGCACCATCGATTCCCTGCAGCAGCGGCGTCTGCCCGAACCGGCTCCGGCTCGCCGCTACCGGATCGAGGCCCATGGTTTTTGCACCAGTCCCGCCCACGCCATTCGCGGCGAAGGATCGGTGCTGCTGACCTCCTTCGATTTTGCAGGCTCGGTGCTGTTCGATGGGCAAGAGCACACGACATGAATCCGCGTCGCACCACCCTTCTCGCAATGCTCCTGCTGACAGGCGTCCTTGCATCCCTGCCCGCAACTTTGCGCGCGCAGGAGGCAATGGAACCGCTGAGCGCCTTTCCCACGGGCGCGCTGCAGATCCGCACCCAAGCGGGCAGCGTGCTGCAATTCGGCATCTGGGTCGCCGACCGGCCCGCCCGCCAGCAGCAGGGATTGATGTTCGTGCGCGAACTCCCGGAACACCAGGGCATGCTGTTCGTGTACGAGGAGGACCGGCTGATCACGATGTGGATGAAGAACACGCTCATCCCGCTGGACATGCTGTTCATCCGCGCCGACGGCACCATCGCCCACATCGCGGCCCGTACCCAGCCAAGGTCCCTGGCCATCATCGGCAGCCCCGTGCCGGTGCGCGCGGTGCTGGAGCTGGCCGGGGGCACGGCCGAGGACTTCGGCATCCATCCCGGCGATCGGGTGTTCGCGGATGCCCTCCCCGCAGTCCACCATCCCCGCGCCGCAACCCGCCCTGGACCGGGTGTTGCAAATCAGCAACGTTGACGTTTTCTGACTTTCCCACCTTTTGAATTCGGCTATAGTCCGCGCTGAATTCAGGCATCCGGCACGTTATGTCGTATGTTGGCTTTTTGGAACAGCCGAGGAGGAAGGCGAATGATCAGAGGAATCCTGTTGGGGGTTGCGTTGGGCACGCTGGGGGCCGCACAGGCGGCTCGGGCGGACGATGAGGCCGGCTCCTGGTACCTCAGCCCCATGGCGCAGTGGACCCTGCTGCATTCGGAGCGTCCTGCGGAGGATGACCTGGGCTTCCAGATCGGTGTGGGCAGGAACTTCGCCCACGGCCTCGCGGCGGAGCTCAACTACAGCGAAGGCAAGTTCGACCGCAACGGGGTGACCGGTGACCGGCTGAAGCTCCAGCACTACAGCCTCGACCTGTTGAAGAAATTCGATTACCTGCCCTCATCGCACATCCAGCCCTACTTGCTGGCCGGCATCGGTGGCATCGATGACAAGCTCACCGGCTTCCGCCGATCCAGCGCCTTCGCCGGCGAGGTGGGCGGCGGGTTGCTCTGGCCGCTGGGACACCAGGACGGCTCCAGCCGACTGCAGATCCGCACCGAGGCGAAGTACCGCAAGGAACTGGTCACCACCGCCTATGGCGCGTCCGACCCCGGTGATGTGGTGTTCGGCGTCGGCCTGCGATGGCTGTGGGGTGTCCACACCGCCGCACCCGTCGTTGCTCCGCCGCCCCCGCCGGCGGACAGCGATCACGACGGCGTGACGGATGACATCGACCGTTGCCCGAACACCCCGGCCGGTGCCAAGGTGGACGCAACAGGATGCGAACTGGACAGCGATGGCGATGGCGTCGTCGATCGGCTGGATCAGTGTCCGGACACACCGAAGGGCACGCCGGTGAACGCAGTGGGTTGCCCGCTGGACAGCGACGGTGACGGCGTCGTCGATTCCCAGGATCGCTGCCCCAACACCCCGAAGGGTGATCGCGTCGATGTGCACGGTTGCACCCTGGTCGGCGAGATCAAGCTGCCGGGCGTGAACTTCGAGACCGATTCAGCGGTGCTGCTGCCCTCCTCCAGCGCGGTGCTGGATGAGGCCGTGGCCACGCTGAAGCGCTACCCCGAGCTCGTGGTCGAGGTTGACGGACACACCGACAACCGCGGCACCACGAAGCACAACCAGGTGCTCTCGCAGAAGCGCGCCGAGTCGGTGGCTTCCTATTTGAAGGAACATGGTGTCACCAACACGCTCAGCGCCAAGGGCTTCGGCAAGAGCCAGCCCATCGCCGACAACAAGACCGAGGAAGGCCGGCTGCAGAACCGGCGCGTGACCCTGAAGATCGCCGGCGGCTGAACAGCGGCGCAGCGACACCGCTCCACGCGGTAAATTCTTCACACCCTGCAGGCCCGGGCCGAAAGGCCCGGGCTCTTCCCAAGCACAAATCGTTGCAGTCGTGCAACAGAAAAATCGCGTAGAACACTCGTAATTTCCCTTACGAGTGGTTATTCTGAACACATATGTCCGCGGCTGTGGCTGCATCACAACGCGGGCTGAAAATCGTTCGCAATTGGTGTCACAAAAAGCACATGGGGTGACCTGAACCGGATGCGCCGGGCGGTCGACAACACGGCCTTTCCCCAGGAAAGGCCGACACGAAATCAGACAGGAGTGAGTCTAATGTCCAGTAATCCCAGCATCAGGCAAGCCGTTGGCTTGGCGATTGGCTCCGCCACCGCCGCCAGCGCTTCGCTTGCGTTCGTTCCCGCAGCGCAGGCGCAAGACGCCAAGGCGTCCGGCGATTCCGCCGCTCTCGAAGAGGTGGTGGTCACCGGTTCTCGCATCCGCCGCGTCGACATCGAAACGGCGAGCCCCGTGTTCGTCATCGACCAGGCCGCGATCCAGCAATCCGGCGTGACCACGGTCGGTGAACTGGTGAGCCGCTTGCCCAGCGTCGCAGGCGCCGCCACCAACCCGGCCGTCAACAACGGCGGCGGCTTCGGTGAACAGAACATCGAACTGCGCGGACTGGACGCGAAGCGCACCCTGATCCTGCTCGACGGTCGCCGCGTGGGCATCGTGGGCGCCTCGGATGCCACCGACGTCAACCAGATCCCGCTCAACTCCATCGAGCGCGTCGAGGTGCTGAAGGAAGGCGCCGGCGCCGTGTACGGCTCCGACGCCATCGCGGGCGTGGTGAACTTCATCACCCGCAAGAACGTCGACGGTCTCGAGGTCAACGGCGACTACGGCCGCACTTCGAAGAACGATGGTGAGCATTACTCGATCGATGCCCTGTTCGGCACGTCCACCGACAAGCTCAACTTCCAGTTCGGCGGCAGCTACACCAAGCAGAAGGCGGTGAGTGCCGGCGCCCGCGAATTCTCGAAGTTCGCGCTGTACCTGTACGGTGGTTCCTCGGGCATCGTCAAGGGCGGCTCCAGCCGCACGCCCACGGGGCGCATCTTCATGCCGGCCACCAACCCGTATGGTTGCGGCAGCGTGACGCGCATCGCCGGTGCGGCCGGCAGCGCGCTCGGCGACTACCGCTGCTGGGCAGGTGCACCGGACCGGTTCAACTACCAGCCCGACAACCTGCTGATCACGCCGCAGGAGCGCGGCGCGGTGTTCACCAAGGTGAACTACCAGATCAACGACTACGTCGATGTGTACGGCAGCGTGCTGTACAACCGCACGTACTCGGGCTACCAGATCGCGCCTCTGCCCTTCGACGCCACGGTCGACGACGTCGTCATCTCGAAGGACAGCGTCTACAACCCCTTCGGCATCGACTTCGGCGGCATCAGCGCCGTCAACCCGGACTTCATGCTTCGCATGCGAGCCCTGGGTGATCGGCGCAGCGAGGCCGTGTCCGACAGCAAGATCATCAATGCCGGCGTGAAAGGCAAGCTGGCCGACACCGGCTGGGAATGGGACGTGAACCTTTCCTACAGCCGTCTCGATCAGTTGCAGACGGTCTTCGGTTACCTGCTGAAGTCCAAGCTGACGAACGCCTTCGGCCCCTCGTTCATCGACCCGGCGACGGGCATTGCGACCTGCGGAACCGCGTTGGCGCCGATCTCCGGCTGCACACCGGTCAACATCTTCAACCTGACCGCACCGGGCCAGGCTGATGCGCTGTCCACCATCGCGGCCAGCTACAACACCAACAACACCTCGCGCTACAAGGCTGCGGCCCTCGACCTCAACGGCAAGGTGTTCGACCTGCCGGCGGGCGCCGAGCAGGCGAGCGTGGGCCTGGACTACAGCGCCCTGGATGGCACGTACGTGGCGGACACCATCGCCATTGCGCAGCCACCGCTGTACCTGCAGTGCGAAATCTCGAATGAGGCTTGCACGGGCAACACGGACGGCAAGTACAACGTGAAGCAGGCGTACGTCGAGTTCCTGATCCCGATCCTCAAGGACGTTCCGGGCGCGAAGGCCCTGAACCTCGACATCGGCACCCGGTACTCGGATTACTCCATCTTCGGCAATGCCACCAAGTCGCAGTTCAAGATCGAGTACCGGCCGGTCAGCGACCTGCTGATCCGCGGCACCTATTCGCAGGTGTTCCGCGTGCCGACCATCAACGACATCGCGGCCGCGCCGGCCAATACCTCGGTGACGTTCAACGATCCCTGCCAGGGATTGACCTCGGCGATGGTCGCCGCCAACCCGAACCTGGCGCTGGCCTGCGTCAACGTGCCGCGGGATGGCAGCTACCAGCAACCGAACGGGCAGATCACGGGCCTCAACGAGAGCAACCCGAACCTGAAACCGGAAACCGGCAAGGTGTATACGGCGGGCATTGTGTACGACCCGAGCTGGCTGCCGAACTTCTCGATGGACGTCGACTACTGGAAGTACAAGATCGAGGACCTGATCACGCTGCTGGATTCGAACTATTCGATCAACCAGTGCGTGAAGACGGGCAACCCCACGTTCTGCAACCTGGTGACCCGCTACGGCGCTGGTACTGCGACGCCGGGTGCGGTGCTGGTGTTCCAGAACCCGACGTACAACCTGGGTGAGCTCAGTACCGATGGTATCGACCTGGGCCTGAAGTACGCGTTGAAGAACACGCGCATCGGTTCCTTCCAGTTCTCCCTGGATCTGACGCGCATCAACAAGTACGACAACCTGCCGGCACCGGGCGCCGCCGTACAGCACATCGTGGGCACCTACGATCGGCAGTTCGGCAACTACGCCAAGTGGCGCGGCATGGGTGTGGTCAGCTGGTCGCTCGGCGGTTTCGACGGCATGCTGCAGCTCCGTTACATCGACAAGATCGTGTTGCACAACCCGTCCGTGGCGGGGACCGAACCGGATCTGCAGATCCCCTCCATGACCTACGTCGACGCCACGCTGGGCTACCTGTTCCCGACCAAGACGAAGTTGCAGATCGGCGTGCGAAACCTGACGGACAAGCAGCCGCCGATCCTGTACCAGAACAACGTGACCAACGCGAACACCGACGTGCAGACCTATGACACGATCGGCCGTCGCTGGTGGGTGGGCTTCAACCAGAAGTTCTAAGACCCTCAAGCTGTTCGTTGACTGGGCCGCGCGGGACAACCCGCGCGGCCTTTTTGTTTGTGCCGTATGCTTGTGGCATGTCCGCCCAATCCTCCGAACCCCTTCTGAGCCACGAGCGCGCAACCACGGCGCTGGACGCGGGTGATTTCCCTTCGGCTGAGACCCACGCCCGGGAGTTCACGGCGCTCGACCCCCAGCATCCCGGCGGATGGGCGGTACTCGGCACCGCACTGCACGCCCAGGGCCGGTTCGCCGAGGCCGAGCAGGCGTTCCTGGAACTCACCCGGCTGGCGCCGCAGGAGCCGATGTACTGGATGAATGTGGGCACGGCGCGGCGTTGCGCGGGCCGGCTCGATGAGGCGCTCGCGGCCTTCGCGACCGCGGCGACGCTGGGCGCCGACTCCGCCGACTTTCATTTCAACCTCGGCCTCGCGCACATCGACCGGCGCGATTTCGAATCGGCCGTCGCGGTGTTGGCCAAGGCCGTCGCGCAGGCGCCGCAGGACCCCGAGATCCGCTTCCGATACGCGTATGCCTGCTACGAGACCTTGCGAACCGATGAGGCGCTGGAGGCACTGAAGGGGTGGGAGCGGTTCCCCGACGCCGGCAGTGAAACCAATGCCAACGCCGGATTCCTGCTGCTGAAGCTGGGTGAGGTCGCCCGCGCGGAGACCATCGTGCGCGCCGCCGCCCGGCAGCCGGGCGCGGACCCGCTCGTCGCGCTGACCCTGGTCCAGGTGCTGGAGCGTACCAACCGCATCGGTGAAGCGCGCCGGCTGCTGGACCAGCTCGATGCGAGTCCGTCCGCATCGCAACTGGGCGCGGAACTCACTGCGACCCGGGGCGAGATCGCACAGCGCGAGGATCGGCACGAAGAGGCCTGCGCCGCCTATCGTCAGGCCCTGCACGACAGCCCCGATCCCTCCACGCAGCACCTGCACCTGTATCCGCTGGCCAAATCGCTGGATGCGCTGGGCCAGTACGAAGAGGCCTGGTCCACGTTGCAGGCGGCCCATCGCTCCCAGCTCGAGCACTTCAGGCTCACCGCGCCGGTGTGGGCGGCGCGAGGGTCACCCACGCTGGGCATCACGCAATTTTCGGCGGACCCCGACGACATTGCCGGCTGGTCGAAGGACGATGCGCCGCCGCTGGAGCAGAGCCCGGTGTTCATCGTCGCCTTTCCACGATCGGGGACGACGCTCCTGGAACTGTCCCTGGATGCGCATCCGGCCCTCGCCTCGATGGACGAGCAACCCTTCCTGCAGAATGCATTGGATGACATCCTCGAACAGGGCGTCGAGTATCCCCGCCGGCTGGCCGCCTTGAGCGCGCAGCAGCTGCGGGACATCCGGGAACGCTACTGGCAGCGGGTGGAACGCAAGGTCCGGCTGTCCGCGGGTCAACGCCTGGTCGACAAGAACCCGCTCAACCTGCTGCGACTGCCCGCCATCCGGCGGCTCTTTCCGCGCTCGCCCGTGCTGCTGGCGATCCGCCACCCCTGCGATGTGATCCTGAGCTGCTATCAGCAGCATTTCCGCGCGCCGGATGTCGCCATGCTGTGCATGGACGTGAAGGCACTGGCCACCGGGTACCGGCGAGCCTTCGACTTCTGGTACGAGCAGCACGCGCTGCTCGGTCCGCCCAGCCTCGAGTTGCGCTACGAGACAGTGGTCGCGGACTTCGAGCAGCAGATGCGTGCCATCGCGTCATTCCTGCAGCTCCCGTGGACGGACGCCATGCTGCAACCGGGCAAGCAAGCGCATGATCGTGGATTCATCAGCACGCCCAGCTACTCGCAGGTGGTGCAGCCGGTGAACAGCAAGTCCGTGGGCAAGTGGCGCCGCTACGAGAAGCAACTCGCCGGCATCATCCCCATCGTCCAGCCCTGCCTGCAACGCTGGGGCTACGAGGCCTGAACCTGCGGCTGTTCGAACAGCAGGTAGGTGGAGATGATGTACTTGTCGCTGGACTCCGGCGCGACGCCCTCGTGCTGGTACATCCAGAAGGGCGGAAACACCAGCAGTCGCCCGGCCCGCGCTGCCACCTCGAGGCCGAGCTGGGGAAAGCGCGTGCCGCCGCCGCGCTCGACGTCGTTGAGATACCAGAGCAGCACGAGGTAGCGGTTGCTCACGTGGTAGATGGAATCGAAGTGGAGCTGGAAGCGGTCCGACTGGCCCTGCACGTATCGCTTGAGGATGAGGTCGGAATTGCGCGCGGTGTTGGGAATGGGCAATGCGAGTCCCACGTCACGGTTGTAACGTTCCAGCGCGCGGTCCATCCAATTGCGGAACATGGACAGGAATTCACGCTGCGAGAGCCGCGAGACATTCATCTCGGTCCACGAGGATTCCTCCAGGCCCGCCCGCACGCCCTTGCCGTTGCGCTTCTGCGCGTTCTCGGCGGCGCTGAAATTCTGGATCAGCCGCGCGCACAGCGCAGGCTCGAGGTCATGATCGTAGACGCGGATGAAATGGTCGAGACTGCCGATGCCCATGGCGTATCCTAGCGCGATCGGCCGGGACCCGCCCGGCCCTGCAACCGGAAACGATTTTCAATGACGCATTCCCTGAACGATGCGCAGCAGCTCCTGCGGCAGGGCCGCATCGACGAGGCCGAGAGTGCCTTCGAGCGGATCCTCGAGACCGATCCCGGACACGTCGAGGCGCTGAACGTGCTCGGCCTCGTCGCGCTGCGAAAGGGCTCGCCGATGCGCGCCCAGGAACTGCTCGAAAGGGCCGTGGCGGGCAACCCTTCCGATCCGATGTCGCAACACCACCTCGCGCGCGTGCAATCCGCGCTGGGCGATGAACGGGCCGCCTTGCAGGCGCATCGACGCGCGGTCGAGCTCGCGCCGAATTTCCACCTCGCCCGCCTGCACTTCGCGGAGAGCCTCGAGCGCAATGGTGAGCAGGACGACGCCGTCGTCCAGTATGCCCGCGCGCTGCAGGACGCCCAGGGCGAGGGTCGCTGGATCAATGCGGACAGCACGCCGCCGCCGGTCAGGCCCCTGGTCGAGCAGGCGGTGCGGGCGGTGCGCCAGGGGCGGCACGCGGCATTCGAGCGGCTGTTCGAGCCGCTGCAGCGCCGCTTCGGCCCGGCATCGCTCGACCGGGTGCGCGACGCGCTGGCCGTGTACATGAACGAAGCGCGGGCCGTGCCGGGCGATCCGCGCCAGGGTCCGACCTTCCTGTTCTTTCCCGGGCTGCCGACCACGCCCTACTTCCCGAAGACCCTGTTTCCCGGCATCGAGGAGATGGAAGCCAACTTCCCGCGCATCCGGGCCGAACTCGAGAACGTGCTGCGCTCGGATGCCGGCCGGGAGCGCGTGTTCAACAGCGATACCCTGGAGCAGCAGAACCTCAAGGGACTGAAGCGGGCGCCGAGCTGGAACGGTTATTACTTCTATCGCTACGGCAAGCGCCGCGCGGACAACTGCGAGGCATGCCCCGTCACCTCCGCCTCGCTCGACCGCGTGCCACTGGCCCGCATCCGCGATCACGGCCCGGAGGTACTGTTCTCGGTGTTCACTCCCGATACGCACCTGGTGATGCATCGGGGTGTCACCAATGCCCGGGTGGTGGCTCACCTGCCGCTCATGATCCCGGACAACTGCGCGTTGAACGTGGGCGGTGAAATCCACCAGTGGCGCGAAGGCGAGGTGGTCGTGTTCGACGACACCTTCGACCATGAAGCCTGGAATCGCAGTGATCGCACCCGCGTGGTGATGATCTTCGACCTGTGGAACCCGCACCTGACGGAAGGAGAGCGGGCCGCCGTGGCGGATCTCACCGCGGCGATCGGGGATTTCCGGGTCGCGGTGGAGGCGGCTTGATTCGAACGACAGGGAGGTTGCGATGATGCGGAGCCTTGCACTCGGCCTGGCATTGATGTTTCTTGCGCCGGGCACGGCCCCGGCAGCCGGCACGCCGCCGGGCGTCGCGGACTTCTTCAAGCCGCTGGCCTACCCTGAGATGATCATCTCGCCCGACGGCACGCACGTGGCGGTGCTGTTCCCCTCCAATGGCGCCTCGAACGTCGCGGTCATCGACCTCGTCAACATGAAGGGCGTTCCGCTCACCGCCTACCAGTTCCCGGCGGACGTTCGCCAGGTGTTCTGGAAATCCAATGACCGGCTCGTGTACCTGGTCGATGACTACGATCATCGGCGCAATCACGTGCGCAACATCGGCGCGGTGAATCGTGACGGCGGCCAGCACATCATGCTGCACGACAACCGCGACCCGGTCTACGGCGGCTACTACACCGAGGACATCGTCGACCTGAAGATCGACGACCCGGGCCGCATCCTGCTGGGCTCGCAGCGAACCTCGCCCGGATACACCGCGGTCTATGATACCGACGCCGTGTCGGTGTGGCAGCGCATGCGCTCGCAGGCGGAGAGCAACCGCAACGAGTTCGCCACGCGCCGCACGAAGATCGCCTCGGCGCCGGGCCGCAACTGCTCCTACACGGTGGACCTCAAGGGCGAGGTGCGTGCCTGCCTGTCCGCCGAGGAGGACCTCACGAGGCTGCTGCTGTACCGGGCATCGAAGAGCGCACCGTGGGAGACCCTCGCGCGCTTCAGCGAGGGCACCGGCTACATCGAGCCCCTGGGGTTCGCGCCCGACAACCAGACGATGTACGTTCGCTCGAACCTCGATGCCGACAACCTCGCCCTGTTCGAATTCGACCCCTTGAAGCGCGCGCTCGGGCGCAAGCTGTTCGAGGCGCGGGGCGTGGACGTCGGCGGCGGGCTGTATTCGGCGGATGGCCGCCGGCTGCTGGGCGTGCGCTACCACACCGATCGCAGCCAGGTGTACTACCTCGACCGCAACACCGCCGACCTGCAGCGCGACCTCTCACGCGCCTTCCCCGAGTATCGCGTCGGCATCTACAGCCAGAGCCAGGATGGCAAGCGCGCCGTGGTCCTCGTGGACAACGACCAGACGCCGGGGAAGTTCTACCTGTACGACGATGCGAAGCAATCGGTGAGCATCATCTCCGAACGCGCGCCCTGGGTGAGCGCACAGGCCATGGGCAAGGTGCTGAGCCTGACGTTCAAGTCGCGCGACGGACTGGAACTCAACGGCTATCTCACCCTGCCACCCGGACGCGAGCCGAAGAACCTGCCGCTCATCGTCAATCCGCACGGCGGCCCGTATGGGGTGCGTGATTACGACGGCTGGAATCCGGACTCGCAGTTCCTCGCGTCGCGAGGCTATGCCGTGCTGCGCCTCAACTACCGGGGCTCGGGCGGCTATGGTTCTGCCTTCCAGCAGGCCGGCAAGCACGAATGGGGCGGCCGGATGCAGGATGACATCACCGACGGCGTGAACTGGGTGGTGCAGCAGGGCTACGCGGACAAGTCGCGCGTCGCGATCTACGGCGTGAGCTACGGCGGTTATGCGGCGATGATGGGCCTGGTGCTCACGCCGGAACTGTACCGTTGCGGGATCACCGTTTCGGGCGTGAGCGACCTGCCGGAGATCTTCCAGCCACTGGTGCAGACCAACAACCTCGCGCGCGAACGATCGCGCGAAGAACTCGCATTCTGGCGCAATGCCTTCGGCGAATACGCGAACGCTGCGTACCTGCGCGACCGCTCGCCGCTGTACAATGTGCAGAAGATCCGCGTTCCGGTGTTCATCGCCCACGGAGTCGATGACCTGGTCGTGCCCTACTCGACCGCCACCGCCTTCCGCGATGCGCTGCAGGGCGCGGGCAGGAACGTGGAGTTCCTCGGCCGGCCGGACGAGGAGCATGGCTTCACCAAGGAGGCCAACAGCGTGGAGCTGTTCAGCCGCATCGAACGGTTCCTCCAGCGCTGCAACCCGCCGAACTAGATGAAACTGCCCAGGCCCTTCTACCGGATTCCCGTCCGCTTCGACATCGACAGGTTGCGCGCCGAGGTCGAGGCCTTCCCGGCTGCCGCCTGGGCGCGCCATCCGAACGCCATCGAGGGCAACACCTCGCTCCGCCTGATCAGCGTCGAGGGCGGCGAGAACGACGAGGTCAGCGGCCGGATGCTGCCCACCCCACACCTGCTGGGCTCGGCCTACCTGCGGCAGGTGCTGGCGAGCTTCGGCGTGGTGTGGAGCCGGTCGCGGCTCCTGAAGCTTGCACCCGCGCACGGCGTGCCCGAGCACTCGGACATCAATTACCACTGGTTCTACCGCAGCCGCATCCACATCCCCATCGTCACGCACCCCGATGTGCGCTTCCACTGCGACGGGGAATCGGTGCACATGGCCGCCGGCGAATGCTGGGTGTTCGACAACTGGCGCCTGCATCACGTGGACAACCCGGTGGATGCCGAACGCATCCACCTGGTCGCCGACACCTCGGGCAGCGCCTCGTTCTGGCAGCTCGTGAGCCAGGGCCAGAAAGGCACGAGCTCACCGCGCGAGATCAGGTTCGACCCGGCCGTGCAGGCCATGCCGCTCACCGAGCAGCAGCCGCTGCGGCCGGTGATGCCGCCGGGGGAGGTCGACTACCTGGTGCTCGACCTGCGATCGGACCTTGCGGCCGCCGAGGAGTCCGCCACCGGCACGCAACGGCTCGCCGAGTACCACCTGCTGGTGGATGCCTTCCGCCGTGACTGGCGCCAGCTCTATTCGCTCTTCGGGGAAGCCGAACCCGGCTGGCCCGACTACCGCAAGCTCCGTGACCGGGCCCGGGCCGCATCGCGCACGGCCGGCGAGGGCATCCTCATGCGCAGCAACCGCATCGCCGCGCATGCGGTGTTCGAGGCGCGCATCCTGCGCCCCCTGTTGTCGGTGCCGGAGGGCCCTCGGGACGCGCCCGTCACGCCGAGTCGGCCCGCCGTGCTCGACCGTCCCGTGTTCATCGTCGCCGCGCCCCGCTCGGGCAGCACGCTGCTGTTCGAGACGCTGGCGGCGAGCTCGCGGTTCTGCAGCGTCGGCGGCGAGGCGCACTGGCTGGTGGAGGAGCACGAATCACTCCAGCCCGCGGCGCCCGGCGTGGACTCGAACAGGCTCACGGCCGGCCACGCCAGCGACGAGGTGGCCGGCGCGATCATCGATCGGATCCTCTCCCAGCTGGTGGATGCCGACGGGCGGCCCGTGCCCGCGCATCGCGGCCTGCGCTTCCTCGAGAAGACACCCAAGAACGCCCTGCGCATCCCGTTCTTCGACCGCATCTTCCCGGACGCCCGTTTCATCTTCCTGTGGCGCGAGCCCAGGGGAAATCTCGGCAGCATCATCGATGCCTGGCAGTCCGGTCGCTGGAAGACCTACAACGGGCTGCCCGGCTTCGAGGGCCCATGGTCGCTGCTCCTGCCACCCGGCTGGGCGGCGATGAGCGGCCGGCCGCTGGAGGAGATCGCCGCCTTCCAGTGGGACAGCGCCAACCGCATCGTGCTGGACGATCTCTCGGCGCTCCCGCAGGAGCGCTGGACATCGCTGAGCTACGAGGCTTTGCTGGCGGATCCGGGCAGCAGCATCGATCGCCTGTGCGCCTTCCTCGGCATCGAGCCGGATGCATCGCTGAAGCAGCGGCTCGCCGCCCCGCTGCCACCGTCGCGATACACGCTGACGGCGCCCGCCGCGGACAAGTGGCGCCGGCACGAAGCGGCCATTCAGCGCGTCCTGCCCGCCCTGCAGGCCACCTGGAGCCGCCTCGAGGCCTTGGAGCGATGAACGCCGCCGGTGGCGACGCGAGGCTCCTGTTCTCCCCCGATGCGCTGCTGCGCTTTCGCAATGGCCGCATGCTGCTGCACACGACCTCGGGCAAGCTGCCGGCCTTCGAGACCTCGGATGCCGCGCTCATCGGCTGGCTGTCGCAGTTCGCGCAGCCCACCGCGCCGCAGTCGGCGCTGGGCCAGCTTCCCGAGGCGGCTCGTGCGGAAGGGGCACGGCTCCTCGACTACCTGCAGCGCGCCGGAACGCTCATCGGCGCCGGCACCGCGACCGCCGATGCGGAGGCGACGGCGCGCTCGCGCCAGCATGCACGGCTGCTCGCGCGCAGCTTCTACGAGATGGCCTGCGATCTCATGGCCTTCGGCCCCTGGGCCGAGGAGCAGCTCGCCGCGCGCACCGGCATCGGCATCGAGCGGCGCCTGATGGCGCTGCTCGCCGCCACCGATTCGCTGCGGCACGAACTCGCCGCGCTGCGACCCGCCTTCCTCGCACCCCAGCTCCAGGCATTGGCGCCGCCGGAGAGGCCGGGCGAGACGAAGCTGCACATCGGTTGCGGCAAGGGCCTGCTGGAAGGCTGGGTGAACCTCGATGTCCACCCGGCGCCCCTGTCGGTGAACGTGATGTGGGGCCTGCCGTTCGTGGACCGCAGCGTGCGGTACGTCTTCGTCTCGCACCTGCTCGAGCACCTGTTCTTCCCGCGTGATGTCATGCCCTTCCTGGCGGAGCTGCGACGGGTGCTCGTTCCCGGCGGCATCGTGCGGCTGGTGGTGCCCGACGTCGAGCAATGCATCGAGGCCTATCGGAGTGGCGATGCCGCCTTCTTCGCCAGCCGGCGCGAGACCTGGAGCTGGTGGCCGGAGAACCCGACGCGGCTGGAGGATTTCCTCGCCTATGCCGGCGCCGGCGCGGAACCCGCGCACTCCTTCGAGGCACACAAGTTCGGCTACGATTTCGAGACGCTGCGCAAGGTGCTCGAGCAGGCGGGCTTCAGCGCCGTCGAACGCAGCGACTACATGGCGAGCCCCCACCCGGAACTGCGGGTGGACGAGATCAGCGCGGTGGCGCGCGCCCGCTATGGCGAGCGTCATTACTCGCTGTTCGTCGAAGCCAGCGGCTGACGCTCAGGCGCCGAACACGTACCGGTGCCGCTCGAGCACCTCGGCATCACGCTGCGCCACGAGGTCACGCAGGGGAGCATCGTAGTAATCGACGTACGCCTTGTGCGTCGAGACGTTGCGGGGCAGCTCACGCTCGACGAACTCTCGCAGCTCCGGCGTGATCGGTTCGCCGACGCTCTCGAGCATGGGCAGCAGTTCCTCGCGCAGGTGCTCCTGCCGGCCGACGATCACGGGGCGCCCTCCACCGGCATACAGGTAGCGGTACAGGTAGGTGTAGAACCCCAGCCTCGTGTCGCGGATCGGCGCGAGCGCGAAGTTCGGCAGGTTCAGGCCCTGGTTGCTGTAGCCCGCGGGCAGCGCCCGCAGGATCAGGTCCAGCCGGATGCTGCCGGCGCCGAGGTCGAGCATGTTGCGCAATGTCGCGTTGAAATCCAGCCGCCCCTCATCGCTCAGGATGCGGAACAGGAAGTTGGGATGCGGCCGCTCGAGCTGGAAGGCGTACCAGGACACGTAGTAGCTGTACGGGTTGCGCACGAACCCCAGCACCGGCAGGTGCGCGTACTCCGGCGGGATCATCGGCCGTGGCAGGTGATACCCCACATGCCGCGCACCGGCAACGAACTTCATCAGGCATTCGTTGACGAAGGTGCCACCGGACTTGTGCAGGTGGAGGAAGACGAAGCGCGGGGTGAGGATCATCCCTGCGTCGCGGCGCCTCGCGCCATTCCCGGCCCCGCCGCCCCCCGCGCGGCCTGCACCCGCTGCTCCACCTCCGGCCTCGCCTCGCCGAGCTGGCGGTCACCGCGGCTCATCAGCTCGAGCAGGGCGGGACTGGGCAGGAAGTCGCAGATCATGTGGGTGCGGCTCTGCGTCGGATGTGCGTTCCACACGGCATGCGAGGCAGAGTTGTTCAGCACCCAGACCTCGCCGGGCCGCATGCGATAGCACAGGCCCTGCGCCAGCATGTAGGCCTGTTCGTTCGTGCGCACGGGCACGTGCACGCGCAGGGACTTGCCGAAATATGGCGGGATGTCGATGTGCGGCGCGATCACCGCACCGGGCGGCAGTCGCGCCAGCAGGCAGCGCAGCCGCATCGCCGGCACGAGCTTCTCGATGATGTGACGGGCCGTGGGCAGGCGCTCGAGCGCCGGCCGGTCCTCCACCGGCAGATCACCCTGTGCCGGCGCGTGGCCGCGGAGGAATACGGCTTCGGCGGCGAGGTGCACGCCCACCCGGCCCGCGGTGGTGCCCCACATCTCCGCCGGCAGCGCATCGACCTCGCGTTCGAGGGCGGCGGCATCGGCGCTGAGAGGCAGGCGCAGGCAGCCGCCGATCAGCGATTGCTTGTCGAGGAGCGGGGCACCGGGGATGTCGAGCATGAGGATTCGCGCCTGCGCGCCGGTGGATGACGGCGCGCAGGCGAAGTTCAGGGTTTCACTTGCCCTGCGGCGGCGGGACTTCGCGCATGATGTTGTTCAGTCCCCGCTGCGTCTGTTCGCGCAGTTCGTCGATTTGCTTGGGGGTGAGACACACCGTTTCCTTGTCCACGCGCGAGCCCGGCTTGTTCTCCGTGCGGCAGTACAAGGTCTCGCCGTTCTCGTTCACCACCGTGTAGCCCAGCTTGCGGGCGTCCGCCAGGACCTTCGTGTCCAGCGTACCGTCGGCCTTGACCGGCGCCTTCTGCGAGGCCTTGACCACCGGCGTCGCCGGGGGTTCGGTGGGCTGCCCGGCGCAGGCGGCCAGCGCAACCGCTCCCATCAACAGGATCATTCGCATGGTTCATCCTTCCGCGGAAATGACAGGCGCACAGGATACTAGAGCCCATGCGGGACGGGCACCCGGTTTTGCCGACTGGCGGTCTGCCTATTGACATAAAGGGCGGGATCGCGCTTCAGCGGGCGGATTTGACGCTGACCGGGTGCTTGGCGGATATTGCGACCCGCGGACTGCGACGGGTTCACGCCAGGATCCGAAAAATCCGGCGCTGCTGCAACAAACGCCGGGTGCGCAGGGTCTACTCGAGGCCAGCCCGCCTGGCATGCTCACGCGCACATCTAAGGCTCTGTTGAATTTCGAGTGGGTTACGCGACGTAGGGATTGAGCTTGGAGAAGTCGAGCTTGCCAGCGACAAGGAAGATCACCATGCGGATGGTGCGGAAGGTCCCATACCCGCGCCTTGCGTTTGGCGGCCTGGAACAGGCGTTGATGGCTTCAAGAAGCCGTTCGTTTGCCGTGTTTCGACCCAGCGAGGCCCCTCGAAGTGCTTGCGGATCATGACGGCCACTGCCTTCATCGGCTCGACCTTCGAGCGCATCGTTCGTACCCTGCTTGAGCAGCGCGCGCACGATGTTGGGCTGCTTGCGGCTCATGATCTCGCGCAGCTGCTCGCGGTACGCAGGCACGGGCGGTGCGGCTGCTGGTCATGTTCGCCAGCAGGGCATCGAACCGGCGCTGCGGCCGCCCCAAACTGCGGTCCTTCAGCAGCGTCCAACGCAACCCCTTGAGGCTCGGGTCGAGCTCTGCTCGGCGCGGCGCATGGCGTCGATCGCGGCCGAGGCGTGAGCGATCGTGGAACTTGTCGAAGGTATGTGCTGGGAAAGTTTGCCTCGACGCCTTTGATGAACGCCGGGGACATGTCGATGCTGAGGCGGCAATCGGGTGGGGCCAGCATGGGCGCGCAGTTCGGCGGCCTGCACGGTCTCCTTCGCGGCCTCGGCCACGAACAGCACTCGGCGCCGCTCGGGGTCAGGTCGGCATCGGCAAGCGTCACGTAGTCGTGTCCTTGGCGCGCGAGGTCTCATCGATCGCCAGGCGCCGCACCTCACGGAGATCGGCCGCACCAACCGCCGCATCGACGTAGCGATGGCACACGGCCATGATCCGATGAACCGACTCCCGGTATGCGCGGACACCCGTGAAGGACATCTCCCGGCTCAACAGCACGAAGGCCTCAAGAGCAGCGAGAAGCCCGACAGCTTGCCCGCCCGGCGGCTACCTGAACAACCTCCCGTCGGGCCACTCGCGGTACCCGCACCGAAAGCTCGCATTCGTGCTGAAGAAGTTCAGGTGCCGGTAGGTCGTCACGGTGTCGTGCACCGGGTGCTGCCCGTCCGCGCCAGCGACCCCAAGCGCTGCCAACCTCGAAATCCACACCGTTCAGCTTCTTCTGGCTCGGCTCGAAGCTCATCCGGCGATGAACCAGGAGCTGATGCCCAGGGCAGACTCGAATATCTTCTCGGTGACCATCTCGACCTTCCACTTCGATCTTCAGGAGCCTGCGCCCAACCAGCCACGGACTGCCGCCTGCGGCGCCAGACCGCGCTTCGCCTTTGCCGATGAAAGTAGATGAGCAAGATCAAGATCTACCCCGAAAGCCCGGTTACCCACTCAGATTTCAATAGAGGCACATCTAAGGAGAGGTCGAAACCCATGAACAAGCTCACCGGTTCCGCACTGGCCGCCGCCGCCTTGATGATGATGACCTCCGGCCTGGTCGGACAGGCTGCCGCCGCGGATGCCGCCAAGGTCCATTGCGAGGGTGTGAATTCCTGCAAGGGCACCTCCGAGTGCTCGACCGCCAGGAACAGCTGCGCGGGGCAGAATGCCTGCAAGGGTCAGGGCTGGGTGTCGCTCTCCAAGCAGGAGTGCGAGGCGGCTCAGGCCAAGGCGAAGGGCGAAAACCAGAAGGGCGAAGACCACCGGTAGCGTTGTTTTCGAGGGGCACACGATGCTCAGCGGTTTCGGGCTCGGCCTGCGACCGGTCCATTACGAAGCGCTCCTGGAGGGCGCGCCCGCGGTGGACTGGCTGGAGGCCATCACCGAGAACTACCTGGTTCCCGGCGGCCAGCCGTTGCGCTTCCTGGAGCGCATCCGGGAGCGCTACGAACTCGCGTTGCACGGGGTTTCCCTGTCGATCGGGAGCGTTGATGCCCCCGATGCGCGCTACCTCGCGCAGGTCAGGAGACTGGCGGACCGCATCCAGCCGGCGTGGATCTCCGACCACCTGTGCTTCACCGGCGTGAACGGCGTGAACACCCATGACCTGCTCCCCCTGCCCTACACGCAGGAGACCCTGGGCATCGTGGTCGATCACATCGGGCAGGTGCAGGATGCGCTGGGCCGGCAGATCCTGCTCGAGAACGTGTCCAGCTATCTCGAATACACCGAGTCCTCGATGCCGGAATGGGAGTTCCTGCGCGCAGTGGCCGAACGCGCCGACTGCGCACTGCTGCTCGATGTGAACAACGTCTACGTCAGCAGCGTGAACCACGGCTTCGATGCGCTCACCTACCTGCGCGCGCTGCCGCGAAGCCGCATCCGCCAGATCCACCTGGCCGGACACAGCCGCGAAGGCGACCACCTCATCGACACCCACGATGCGCCCGTCTGCGAGGCCGTGTGGCAACTCTATGGCGAAGCGGTGAAGCTGTTCGGCGCCGTGCCCGCGATGATCGAACGCGACGATGCCATCCCGGCACTGCCGGCGCTGGTCAGCGAGCTGGACCGGGCCCGGCAGGTGGCCGGGGCGGCATTGACGAAGGTGGCCTGATGTCGCTGCGGGAGTTGCAGGAGCGATTCCAGTCGCACCTGCTCGGTGACGACCCTGCCCTGCTCGCGGACATCGCGGAGCGCGGTACGCTTCGGGCCACCGAGCGCCTGGCCATCTACCGCCATGCGTGGTGCCCGGCTCACCGATGCGCTGAAGGCGAATTTTCCGAAGCTGCACCTCGCACTGGGGGATGAGGCATTCGCCGGTGCCGCGGCGGGCTACATCGCCGCGCACCCGTCCCTCACGCGCTCGATCCGCTGGTACGGACAGCGCCTGCCCGAACATCTTGCCCGCACGCCACCCTGGTCGGCGCAGCCGGTCCTGGCCGAGCTCGCTCGCTTCGAGTGGGCGCTGACCGAGGTGTTCGATGCGGCCGACGCGACGGCCATCGGACGCGAGGCATTGGCGGGAGTGGAGCACGCGGAGTGGGGCGCATTGCGCTTCGTGTTCCATCCGGCGCTGCGCACGGTCAGCCTCGCCTGGAATGCGGTGGCCGTGTGGAAGGCGCTGGATGCGGCGCCTCACGCGGCGGCACCCTCCCCACGTCGGCGGGCGGCGATGAGACCTGGCTCCTGTGGCGGCAGCAGTACCAGAACCGTTTCCGCTGCATCGGCACCGCGGAGGCGACGGCGCTGGCCTGGGCGACGGATGGCGCGAGCTTTGCACAGGTATGCGAGGCGCTCACGCGCGTGATGCCCGAAGCCGAAGTGCCGCGCGCCGCTGCCGGGTACCTTGCGGCCTGGCTGGACGGCGGGCTGCTGGTCGAGACGCGCCTCCAAGCCTGAGGTTACAGCAGGCTTCCGCCCTCGCCCACCATTTCCCGCCGCACCAGGGGCACCGGTGGCCCGCCGTACGAGAGGAACTGGTCGTGGAACTGTCGCCAGTGCGTCTTCTCGTCCGTGCCCGCTGGCAGTCCCTGCTTTGCGATCCAGTCGCTGCGCAGCTTCCTGATCATCAGCTTGCCCAGCGTGTAGTTGAGATAGGCCGGGTCATAGGTGCCCCGCACCGACTGCTGCCTTGCGTTGCCCACGTCCTGGAAGGCGCGCTCGCGGAACATCTTCTCCGAGTCCGCGACGCTCATGCCATGCGTATGCAGTCCGATCGCCGAGAGCAGCCGCACGTCACGCAGCAGCGCATCGCGGATCTGCGCAACCTGCAGTGCGGGGTCGTCCTTCCCCAGTCCCTGCTCGAGCATCATCTCCTCGCAGTAATGCGCCCAGCCTTCCGCGAACGCATAGCCCACCCACAGCGACAAGGCCTTCGAGGGGTTCGCATTGGAATGAAGGAACTGCAGGAAGTGACCCGGCCAGACCTCGTGCGCCGAGGTGATCAGCAGCGTATCGCGACCCGGGATGTAGTCGGCCTGCTCGGCCTTCGACCACTTCGGGTCCGGCGGGGCGATGTTGTAGACCGCCGCGACGCCCTTGTCATAGGGTCCGGGCACGTTGATGAAGGCGAAGTTCGCGGCGTTGTAGGGTGGCGCCATCGCGACCCGCGCCTCATCCTCGTTCGGGATGCTGACGATCTGGTGCTGCACGATGAACGCCCGCAGGCCCTTGAGCTGCTCCGTCGCCGCGGCGACGACGCTGCCCCTGGGCTTGTCGGCCGACATGCGGGCGATGCAGCCGGCCAGGGTCGCCTTGGGCTGGAAGCGCTGGCACGCCACTTTGAGCGACTGCGTGTTGCGCTCGAGGTCGGCCTGGCCGGCCGCTTCGATCTGCGCCACCGGCACGTCCACTTCCTCGGTGTCCTTCACCATCTGCGCGAACAGCTCAGGTCCGATGGCAAAGCCTTCGGTGGCGCCCGCGCGCTGCGCCGTGAACCACGCCTTGAGCTCCTGCATGGCCTTGATGGCCGCCTCGTTCGCCTCCTTCAACTGTGCCTGCAGGCCGGCATCGTCCACCGACGCGAACACCTTCGGGACGTCGTTGCGATAGAAATCGACGAAGCCGCCGAAGGCCTTGATGCCGTACTCCACGTACGGCCTGGGCAGGGGCGCCGCGAGGTTGGCGCGCATCGCGGCGGCGATGGCCGGAATGGCGCGCGCATAGCCGATGTAGCCCTTCATGCGCTGCGCCAGTGGCGCGTACTGCCGGCTCAGGTAGACATCCGGGTCGACCTTGTCCAGGTACCACGCCGGGTTGCGGAAGGGCCAGCGCGCCTTCTCCAGCCAGAACAGGTCACGATCCGCCACGTTCATGAGCACGGCGCGCTCGAGCCGCTGGCGGGCCTCGAGGCGCGCCGGATCGACACCGGAGAGGACATCGCGGGCGGCGTGGAGCCTGGCGATCTCGCCCCGCAGGGCATCGCCCGAAAGGTCCGGCATCCGGCCGTCGAACTCGTGCCGGCCCGACTGTGCAGCGAAGAAGGGCTGCGCCTGGAAGTAGTCCTCGATGAAGCGCTGGCTGGTCGCCGGCCAGGCAGAGGCCGCATCGGGTTGAGCGGGCGCCGCGTTGGCGGGGACCGGCGCCGGCTTCGGCGCGCAGCCCGCCGCGAGCAGCCCAAGGAGCAAGGTCAGCGTGAATCGCCTGGAATTTCGCATGATCGGTCCCATGGAAGACGAAGCCGTCATGATACGTCAAACTCTGCGCGCATCCCGCTGCGCACGATGCACGAGGAACGTGCGCATGGGATGATCCACCCATGGAAAAGACTGCCGACCGGCCCCGCTCGCGCTCGCTGACCCCGCTGGCGGCTCTGCGGCCCTTCCTTGCGCCCTACCGGGGCACGCTCGCGGCGGCCCTGGTGGCGCTGCTGGTCGCGGCCGCCGCGATGCTCGCCATGCCCGTTGCCTTCCGGCAGCTCATCGACCATGGGCTGGCCGCCAACGACCCCTCCACCATCAACCGGTATTTCCTGGGATTCCTCGCCGCCGCGCTGGTGTTCGGCGCCTTCGCGGCGCTGCGCTTCTACCTCGTCTCCTGGCTGGGTGAACGGGTGGTCGCCGACCTGCGCGGCGCCGTCTATGGCCGCGTGGTGCGCATGGATCCGACCTTCTACGAAGTGACGCGCACCGGCGAGATCCTCTCGCGGCTCACCACCGATACGACCCTGGTGCAGGCCATCGCCGGGGTGAACCTGTCGGTCACGCTTCGCTCGGGCCTCAACCTCATCGGCGGGCTGATCATGCTGGGCCTGACCAGTGCGAAGCTCATGGGCATCATCCTGGTGGGTATTCCGCTCGTGGTGCTGCCGCTGGTGATGGTGGCGCGTCGCGTGCGCCGGCTCTCGCGCGAGTCCCAGGACCGCATCGCCGACACCAGCAGCCTGGCCGACGAGACCCTCAATGCCATCCAGACCGTGCAGGCCTTCACTTTGGAGGACCTGCAGAGCCACCGCTACGGCAAGGCCGTGGAGGCCAGCTTCGAGGTCGCGGTGCGGCGCACGCTCATGCGGGCCTGGCTCACCGCGGCAGGCACGGCCATGGTGTTCGGCGGCATCACCTTCGTGCTGTGGATGGGCGCACATGATGTGCTGGCGGGCCGGATGACGGGCGGCCAGCTCGGCCAGTTCCTGATGTATGCCGGCATCGTCGGCATCGCCGCCGCCTCGCTCACCGAGATGTGGGGCGAGGTGCAACGCGCCGCCGGCGCGATGGAACGGATCGCGGAGCTGCTGCGGGCGGAACCGGCCCTGCGGGCGCCGCAGTCCGCAGCATCGCTGCCGGCCCGCATCAGCGGCACCATCGATTTCGATTCGGTGAGCTTCCGCTACCCTTCCCGCCCGGAGAGCGCGGCGCTGCAGGATTTCACGCTGGCCGTGCGGGCCGGCGAGACGGTGGCGCTGGTCGGACCGTCGGGTGCGGGCAAGAGCACCTCCTTCGCGCTGCTGCTTCGCTTCTATGACCCCCAGAGCGGGCACGTGAAGCTCGATGGCATCGCGCTCGACCAGGCCGATCCCCAGGCCATCCGCCGGCAGATCGGCCTCGTGCCGCAGGACACGGTGCTGTTCGGCGCGAGCGCGCGTGACAACATCCGCTACGGCCGGCCCGATGCCACGGATGCCGAGATCGAGGCGGCCGCGCGGGCCGCCGCGGCCGATGAATTCCTGCGCCGGCTGCCGCAAGGCTACGACACCTTCCTCGGCGAGCGCGGCACACGCCTGTCCGGCGGCCAGCGCCAGCGCATCGCCATCGCCCGCGCCATCCTCAAGGACCCGCCCATCCTGCTGCTCGATGAGGCGACCAGTTCGCTGGACGCCGAATCCGAGCGGCTGGTGCAGCGGGCACTGGATGAGCTGATGCGCGGACGCACCACGCTCATCATCGCCCACCGGCTCGCCACGGTGCTGTCGGCGGATCGCATCGTGGTCCTCGATCACGGTCGCATCGCCGCCATCGGCACGCACGATTCGCTGCTGCGGGAAAGTCCGCTGTACGCGCGCCTCGCGGCGCTGCAGTTCGGCGTATGAGTCCGCTGCGATGAGCGACCTGCTGCAGCCTTCCGAACTCGAGCGCTACCAGCGCCACCTGCTGCTGGCGGAGATCGGCCCCGAGGGCCAGCGGCGCCTGAAGCGTGCGCGCGTGCTGGTGGTGGGGGCCGGTGGCCTGGGTTGCCCCGCCGCCCTGTACCTCGCCGCCGCGGGCGTCGGCCGGATCGGCATCGCGGATGATGATCGGGTGGACCGCTCGAACCTGCACCGGCAGATCCTGTTCGAGGATGCGGACGTGGGACGGCTGAAGGTGGAGGCCGCGGCACGCCGGCTCGGCGCACAGAACCCGGACATCGAGGTGGTGCCGCTCCCCTGCCGCATCGAACCGCAGAACGCGCTGGCCGTCTTCGCCGGGTACGACCTCGTGCTCGACGGCAGCGACCGCTTGGCGACGCGATATGTCACCAACGATGCCTGCGTCATCCTCGGCAAGCCGTGGGTGTCGGCGGCCATCCACCGCTTCGAGGGCCAGGCGATGGTGTACGTCCCCGGCCAGGGACCCTGCTACCGGTGCCTGTTTCCCGATGCCACCGACGGGGTGGTACCCAACTGCGCAGAAGCGGGCGTCCTGGGCGTGCTGCCGGGCGTGCTGGGGAGCCTGCAGGCCACCGAGGCGATCAAGCTCATCCTGGGGCTTGGCACGCCTCTCACCGGCCGCTTCCTCACCTATGATTCGCTCGCCATGCAATTCCAGGAATTCACCACGCGCCGGCGCCCCGACTGCGCCGTGTGCGGGGATCGGCCGAGCATCCTCGTGCCCCAGCCGCGAGCCCTGCCAGAGCGCTCCCCGTTGGCCGATCCGCCCGGCTTTGCGCGCCTGCGGCCGGCCGAACTCGCCGCCCAGCTCCGAGCGCAGCCTCGTGGCGGCGCGTGGGCGCTCATCGACGTTCGCGAACCGCGCGAGTACGCCGCCGGTCACCTGCCCGGCTCGCTCAACATTCCCATCGGTTCACTCGATGCCCGATTTGCCGAAGTTCCCGCGAACGCCGACCCCCTCTTCCTGTGCCGCATCGGCGTGCGCAGCGCCGCGGCCGGCCACATCGCCGCCCGCCACGGGCGCACGCGGATGGCACACCTGGAAGGCGGCCTGCTCGCCTGGGCGGCCGCCATCGACAACAACCTGAAGGTCATCGCATGAACGGTTCCACGCCCGCCATCACCACCCTGCAATCGCACATCCTCGAGCAGCAGAGGCACTTCCCCGAGGCCTCGGGCACGCTCTCCTGGGTGCTCTCCGCGATGTCGATCTCCGCCAAGATCATCGCCGACAAGGTGCGCCATGCCCGGCTGGAGAACGTGCTGGGCAGCATGGGCAGCGAGAACGTCCAGGGCGAGGTGCAGCAGAAGCTCGATGTCATCGCCAACGAGGTGCTGCTGCGCACGCTCGGTGGCCGCGAGGGCGTGGCTATCGTCGCCTCGGAGGAGAACGAGGAACCGGTCATCCTGCGCGATGACAAGGGCGCCGAACGCCGCTACTGCGTGTTGTTCGACCCGCTGGACGGCTCCTCCAACCTCGATGTCTGCGGCGGCGTGGGCACGATCTTCAGCATCCTGCGGCACGACCGCCGCGCCGACAACGCACAGCAGTCGATCCTGCAGCCCGGCGCGCAACAGGTCGCGGCAGGCTACGTGCTGTACGGCTCCTCCACCGTGTTCGTGCTCACCCTGGGCCAGGGGGTGGACATGTTCGTGCTCGATCCGGGGATCGGCGCCTTCATGCGCGTCGAACAGGGCATGAAGATCCCCCGGGCCTGCAAGTCCTACTCGGTGAACGAGGGCAACCGGCAGAGCTTCCCCGCCGGCTACCAGCGCTATCTCGACTGGGCGCAGGGCAAGGACTACTCCAGCCGCTACGCCGGCGCGATGGTCGCGGACGTGCACCGCATCCTGCTCAAGGGCGGCGTGTTCATGTATCCGCCGACGAAGAAGGCACCCAACGGCAAGCTGCGCCTGATGTACGAGGCGAACCCGATGAGCATGATCATCGAGCAGGCCGGGGGCAAGTCACTGTGCGCGCCCGGACAGCGCGTGCTCGACATCCAGCCCACCGACATCCACCAGCGCACGCCGCTGATCCTCGGCAGCCCGGACGAAGTCGACAATGTCGCCGGGCATCTGTAGTGCAGGTCGGTGAGCTTCAATGACCTCCCTTGACGAACAACCCCGCATCGCCCAGCGCCTCGGCCAGGCGCACCTCGATGTCGGCCGCCTCCGCGCGCGGGATGCGCTGCAGGTGGGACACCGGCCCCTCGAGCACCTCGATGCCGCGATTGCGCACCGCGCCGGCGCTGCGGATCCCGGCCTTGTGCTGCTCGAAGCGCTGCGCCGGCGCATAGCCGCTCATGCCCACGTACACGCCGTATTCGCTGCCGTGGGCACTGCCTGCGACATCGCCGCGGGCCGCCGGCGGGGCATCACGATAGTCGAGCAGCACGAGGTACAGGTTGCTGCGGCCGCGGCGCTTCGCCGAGAATCGCGCGCACACCTCGTAGCACAGCGGCAGCCACTCGACATAGGTCATCGGCAGCCAGTCCGGAACCGGTGAGGAAGCCGCCTCCCACGCCTGGCGCAGCATCGGCTCGACGCGCACCGAGGGTTCCCCGCGCATCCAGGCCTCGTGCACGCACTGGGCGGCGCGCTGGCCGCTGACAGCAGCCAGCGCCGCTTCGAATTCAGCCATGAGCAGCGTCGGTGAGAGCTTGCGCAAGGGCCGCAGCGCAGGAGCCGCATCCCAGTCGATGGCGGGTCCACGGTGGCTCGAATGTAGTAGTAATGACATTGTCGTTACACCTTGGTATGCTTGTCGTACCACCTGTATTTGGCGCATCTCCATGCCCATCGCCATCAAACGCCGCCATACGCTGAACCTACGCATCCCGGCCGCCGAGCGCAATCTGATCGATCGGGCGGCGGAGTCGACCGGCAAGACACGCACGGATTTTGTCCTGGAAGCGGCGCGTCGTGCGGCCGAGGAGGCGCTTCTCGACCGAGCTCTGCTGGTAGTCAGCCCCCAAGCTCACCGGGACTTCTTGAGGCTTTTGGACTCCCCCGGACGGTCCAGCAAGGCATTGGCCAAGTCGATGCAGAGCAAGGCGCCTTGGCACGGGGACTAGGCCCAAGGACAAGGCACACTGGCCAAGCCGCATGCTGCTCGCCCCGGCACCTCTTTCCATCGATCACGACATCGCACATTTCGATTGCGGTGTGCAATTGCTCAATGGCTGGCTGCAACGACGCGCCCTGGCCAACCAGGTCAGCGGTGCATCGCGCACGTTCGTCGTTTGCGACGGTAGAACAGTCGTCGGGTACTACGCGCTGGCTTCCAGCGCGGTCGTGCCTGCGGCGGCCTCAGGCCGATTCCGGCGGAACATGCCCAATCCCGTTCCAGTAGTCGTGCTGGGTCGCTTGGCGGTGGCGACGAGTCATCACGGTTCGGGACTGGGCCGGGCGTTGTTCCAGGATGCCGCGATGCGAATCGTCCGAGCATCCGACGCCATCGGCATCCGCGGCATGCTCGTGCATGCATTGTCGGAGGATGCCAAAGCTTTCTACTTGCGGCTGGGGCTTCACGAGTCACCACTTGACTCGATGACTCTCATGGTCACGGTGGCTGATCTGCGAGCAGCGCTGAATCCCCGCAAGTAGCGCTGCGGGCTCTCGCCACGCCGACGCCCCTCACATCGCGGTGGTCTTGCCGCCGGGGAACTTCGCGTAGATGAGGTTCACCGCCTGGTCGATCGCCGGGCGCGGCTGGTCGAGCACCTTGCTGTCGAGCGTGCGCGAGGCCGAACCCGTCCACATGAGTTCGTTCTTCGCGCGATCGACCACATCGATGGACAGCGTGCCTTCGGTGACCGTCTCGACGTCGCGGTTCATGAACGCGATGTCATAGCCGTAGTGCGAGCGCCAGCCGCCCCACCCGTAACCGAAGCCCACGCTCGGGCCCGGACGCGTGGTCACCTTGTCGCGCCTGGCGATGTTGAAGTTGATCTTGAGATCGGGATTGTCGGCGCTGCGCACGTAGCCGCGCAGCCGCATCTCGCGGTCGATGGCATCCTCGATGGTGCGCGTGGTGATGGTCTTGTAGCCGCGCCGGTCGGTGCTCGGCTTGTCGTAGAAGTCGTAGCTGTGGTAGCGGGCCAGGTCCGCGCCGGGCGCCGTCTCGGTGCGGATCCTGGGCAAGGTCTGGCAGGCGCCCAGCGCCAGTGCCACGACCACCACGCCCCACATTCCTGCCTGCCGCATCGTCCGCCTGTTCATGGCCTTCTCCCGTTGAGATGACACGGAATTTGGACCGGCGTGGATGCCCTGCGGTTCCGTCAAACGCCCGGCAGTTCCGTCCAGAAGCGTGAACCCCCTTGGATTTCCGCCTTTTCCACCCCGCCTGTCAACGCAACGGCCGCTGGTGCGTTTCCGGCAGGAACAGTCCGCCCACGACCACCGTCAGGGCGGCGATGGCGATGGGGTACCACAGCCCGTCGTAGATATCGCCCGTCATGGCCACCACCGCGAAGGAAACCGTCGGCAGGAATCCGCCGAACCAGCCATTGCCGATGTGATAGGGCAGCGACATGGACGAGTAGCGGATCCTTGCCGGGAACAGTTCGACCAGCCAGGCCGCGATCGGCCCATAGACGATGGTGACGTACAGCACCAGCACGAACAACAGTCCCAGGAGTCGTGGATAGGCGATCTGCGCCGGGTCCGCGCTCGCCGGGTAGCCGGCGGACTTGAGCTCCGCCGTGAGCGTCTTGCCGAATGCGTCGGAGGCCGACTTGAACTCGCTGGCCGGCATGGCCCTGCCATCGAAGACGCCGAGCGGCCGGTCTCCGATGTGGATGGTGGTGCCTGCGCCGGCCGGCGCATCGATCACCCGATAGGGAACACCGGCCTTGGCGAGCGCGCTCTTGGCGATGTCGCAGGCGCTGGTGAAGCGCTTCTTGCCCACCGGATCGAACTGGAAACTGCACTCCCGTGGATCCGACTGAACCGTCACCGGATGATTCGCCGAGGCGGCGGCGATGGCGGGATTCGCCGCCTGCGTGATCGCCTTGAACAGCGGGAAGTATGTGAGCACCGCGAGCAGGCAGCCCGCCAGCACGATCTTCTTGCGGCCGATCCGGTCCGACAGCCAGCCGAACAGGATGAAGAAGGGTGCGGCCAGGAGCAGGGCCCCCGCGATCAGCAGGTTCGCCGGCTGCGCGGGCACCTTGAGGACCTGGGTGAGGAAGAACAGCGCGTAGAACTGGCCGGCATACCAGACCACGGCCTGGCCCGCCGTGGCGCCGAACAGCGCCAGCAGCACCAGCTTCAGGTTGCCGGCATCGGTGAAGGCGTCGGTGAGCGGCGAGCGGGAGTGGGTGCCCTCCTCCTTCATCTCGAGGAACACCGGTGACTCGGCGAGCTGCAGCCGGATGTACACGGAGATCGCGAGCAGCAGCAGCGAGAGCAGGAAGGGAATGCGCCAGCCCCAGGTCTCGAACGCATCGCCGAGCGCGAGCCGGCAGATGAGGATCACCGAGAGGCTGAGGAACAGTCCCAGGGTGGCCGTGGTCTGTATCCAGCTCGTGTACAGGCCCCGCTTGCCATCGGGTGCGTGCTCGGCCACATAGGTTGCCGCGCCACCATACTCACCGCCGAGCGCCAGTCCCTGCAGCAGCCGCAGGAGGATGAGAACGGCGGGCGCCAGGATGCCGATCTGCGCGAAGCCCGGCAGCAGGCCGACCAGCGCCGTGGAAAGCCCCATGATCACGATGGTGATCAGGAAGGTGTGCTTGCGGCCGGCCAGGTCCCCGAGCCGCCCGAACACCAGCGCGCCGAATGGCCTGACCGCGAAGCCCGCGGCGAAGGCGAGCAGCGCGAACACGAAACCGGTGGTCTCGTTGACGCCCGCGAAGAACTGCTTCGAGATGATCGCGGCCAGCGAGCCGTACAGGTAGAAGTCGTACCATTCGAACACGGTGCCGAGGCTCGAGGCGAGGATGACGCGCCGATGCGCCGGATCGATTCCCTGCATGCTGGTATCCGCCGTGTGTGATTGTTGATCTCGCGGAAATCAGCTTTCAAAGTATCATCCTTGGTGGGCGAGCGAAACTGGTTTTCCCAAGGAGACACCATGCGAGGGACAGATGTCGCTTCGCCGGCGGTGCCGGGTCCGCTGTCGTTGCAGGTGGAGATCGAGAGCTGGCGGCTGCGCGAGCCTTTCCGGATCACCGGCTGCGTGATGCAGACCCTGGAGGTCGTGCTGCTGCGATTGCAGGACGCGGATGGGCGCACGGGGTACGCGGAAGCGG
>JAXMGQ010000054.1:0-35033 GCA_046347195.1 Steroidobacteraceae bacterium | reverse complement strand
GAAGCGCTCGCGCTCCCCGGCCATGAGCTGGCGGCGGGCGCCATCGCTCACGAACATGCCCAGGCCGCGGCGCTTCTCCACCAGGCCCTCATCGACGAGCTGCTGGTACCCCTTCAACACGGTCAGCGGGTTCAGCCGGTAGTCCGCGGCCACGTTGCGCACGGATGGGAGCGAATCGCCTTCCTTCAGTGCGCCCTCGAGAATGAGCGCCACCATCCGATCGCGCAGCTGGCGATAGATGGGTTGGTTGTCATTCCAGTTCGGGTCCATGCTGTGACTCTTGATGCCGCTGATCGTGTCGGGGTTCGCTAGCACACCAATCTACCAGAACGCTCCGGGGTACCTTCGGGGGTACCCGGTGCCTCCTTACGGACGGAACACGCTGGCCTGGAAATGTCCGCCGCCCTGGTGCAGGGTGCGGGCCACCAGCGAGCCGCTGCGGTCGGTGTGCATCTGGCCGTCGAACAGGTAGGCGGCGCCGCCCATGATGAGGGCGTTGATCATCACGGCGAGGGTGAGGGCTTTGAGCTTGAGGCTGAGTTCGGCGTACATGGCAGGTCTCCTTGTCATTGCTGTCACCGACGGTGTGTTGGTGACTTGGTGATATAGTAAGCTACAACACTGCTACATGCAAGCACCTGTGCAAACTTTTTTTTGAAATTCTTAACCCGCCGACCCAGCGAGCCCCGTTTCATCCCGTAAGACGCTGATTTCACTGGCTGTTTGACATAAGCCGAGGCTTTCGCATGCGACTCACAGCCACGCTCACCTTCCCGGCCCTGGGTAGCTACCCCGAGGCGCCCACCCGTATGCTGCAGACCATGGAGGCGCTCGATGAAGATGCGGCGCTGATGCTGCGCTACCAGGCAGGCGATGCGGCGGCGTTCGATGCGCTGTACGCGCATCATCGCGGGCCGCTGTATCGCTACCTGCTGCGCCTGGTGCGCAACGCCGCCAACGCGAATGACCTGTTCCAGGAAGTGTGGATGCGCGTGATCGCGAATCGCTTGCGTTATACGCCGCGCGCGAAGTTCGCGACCTTCCTGTTCCACATCGCCCACAACTGCGCGGTCGATCACCATCGCCGCGTGCGCGCGGCGGCCATCGATCTGCAGGCCGGCGAGGATGCCGTCGACTCTACGCAGGCGCCGGAATACGAGCGTCCCGACCGTCGCGCCGAGTACGATCAGCGCCTGGCGAGTTTCGAGCGTGCGCTCGATTCGCTGCCCGATGAACAGCGCGAAGCCTTCCTGCTGCACGAGGAGACCGGCCTCGATGTCGCACAGATCGCGCAGATCACGCACGTCGGCGTGGAGACGGCCAAGAGCCGGCTGCGCTATGCGATCGGCAAGCTGAAGAAATCCCTCGCGGCGGGCGAGCCGGTGGCGAAGGCGGTGTGATGGGCGAGACGCCAGACAAGGAGTTCGCGGCCTTCCTGCGCAGGTCCGGCGAGGTGTCGCGCGCCTATCGCCAGCTGCCGCGCGCCGAAGCTCCGGCGCAGCTCGGCGAGCGCATCACCGGGCACGCGCGCAACGTGCTGCCACCGCGCCACCACCAGATGCGCGAACTGGACCGGCCCGTGCCGATGAAGCCGAGCTGGCTCGCGCCCATCGCGCTGGCCGCCTCCGTGCTGCTGTCCATCGCGGTGCTGCTCGGCATCGCGGTGACGCCGAGAACGCATCGCCCGGCCGATTCAGCGCTGCGACTGCTGCCGGCCGTTTCCCACGAGGAGGATCGCGCCCAGGCCCGTTACCCCAGGAGTCCCGGCACGAGGGCAGCGGGCGGCGCCGCGGAGCGCGGGCCCTACCTCACACCGCTCCTGCCGCGCCCGCGGCTCTATAGCACCGATCCGCCCGGTTCGCATCCGGTGCAGGCGGATCACTGGTTGCCGCCGGTGCCGGTGGAGGTCATCCGCCGTGATCCCCAGGCCTGGCGCGCGCGCATCGAACAGCTGCAACGCGATGGGCGCCTCGAGGAGGCGCGGGCCGAGGAAGCCGCCTTCCACAAGGTTTTCCCCGACTATCGCTGAGGCGCCGTAACGGGCGTGAGGCGCCGCGGCGGGCGCGGCACCCGCCCTTCCGTCCCCGCTTTTACGCTAACATGACGGGCTGTTCGCGTAAGGAGTCCGTCTTGAAAAAGCCCGTCACCGTCACCATCACCGGCGCCGCCGGCAACATTGGCTATGCACTTGCGTTTCGTGTCGCCTCGGGCCAGATGCTCGGGGCCGATCAGCCCGTCAACCTTCGCCTGCTGGAGATCCCGGCGACGCTGGCCTCGCTCCAGGGCGTGGTGATGGAGCTCAACGACTGCGCCTTCCCCACGCTCAACAGCGTCTCGGCCTCCGATGATGCCAAGGTGGGCTTCAAGGACTGCGACTTCGCCATGCTGGTGGGTGCGCGGCCGCGCGGCCCGGGCATGGAGCGCAAGGACCTGCTGCTCGCCAACGCGCAGATCTTCTCCGCACAGGGCAAGGCGCTCGATGCCGTGGCCAGCCGCGACGTGCGCGTGCTGGTGGTGGGCAACCCGGCCAACACCAACTCGCTCATCGCGCAGCGCAATGCGCCTTCGCTGAACCCCAGGCACTTCACCGCCATGACGCGGCTGGACCACAACCGCGCCGTGGCGCAGCTCGCCGAGAAGACCGGCACCACCGTGCGCTCGGTGAAGAAGATGACCATCTGGGGCAACCATTCCGCCACCCAGTACCCGGACATCAGCCAGGCAACGGTGGACGGCAAGTCCGCCAAGGGCCTCATCGATGCGGGCTGGTACAAGGACACCTTCATCCCGACGGTGCAGCAGCGCGGCGCCGCCGTCATCAAGGCACGCGGCGCTTCGTCCGCCGCCTCCGCCGCCTCGGCCGCCATGGACCACATCCACACCTGGATGCTGGGCACGGCGGAAGGCGACTGGGTCAGCATGGCCGTGCCCTCCGATGGCAGCTACGGTATCCCTGAGGGCGTCATCTACTCCTATCCGGTGACCTGCAAGAATGGCGAATACCGCATCGTGCAGGGCTTGCCCATCGATGAGTTCAGCCGGGGCAAGATGGACGCCACCGACAAGGAGCTGCGCGAGGAGCGCGACGGCGTCAAGGAACTGATCTGACCGCAACGTGCCGGCGAGGGCGTTGCGCACCCCGCCGGCACGTTGCGCATCGACGAGCACGCGGGAGGTTTTTATCGTGTCCATCATGACCGCGCTGTTGGGCGCGTTCTTCTGGTTCGTGCTGTTCCTGGTGCTGGCGATGGCGCTGTTGTACAAGCGGGCGCCGCTGTGGCTGTTCACCGCCTGCATGCTCGTCGCCATCGCCGCGCACTGGCTGCTCGCGCCCTCCTCGCGGCTGATCACGGCCGTGCTGGCCATCCCGCTCGCGATCCTCGTACTGCTCAACATCCGGCCCCTGCGCGTGGGCCTCATCACCCGCCCGTTCCTCAAGCAGTACATCAAGCTCCTGCCCTCGATGTCCTCGACCGAGCGCGAGGCACTGGAGGCCGGCACGGTGTGGTGGGACGGCGAGCTGTTCACCGGCGGCCCCGACTGGCCGAAGCTCATGCAGGCGAAGGCGCCGGCGCTGAGCGCCGAGGAACGCGCCTTCCTCGACGGCCCGTGCGAGACGCTGTGCGGCATGATCGACGACTGGGACATCACGCACCGGCGCGGCGACCTGCCGCCCGAGGTGTGGGAATACCTGAAGACCCAGGGCTTCTTCGCGATGATCATCCCGAAGCAGTACGGCGGCCTGGGCTTTTCCGCCTACGCGCACTCCTGCGTGCTGGTGAAGGTGGCCTCGCGCAGCACCACCGCCTCCTCCACCATCGCCGTGCCCAACTCGCTCGGTCCCGCCGAACTGCTGCTGCACTATGGGACCGAGGAGCAGAAGAACCACTACCTGCCGCGCCTGGCGCGCGGCGAGGAAGTTCCCTGTTTCGCGCTCACGGGGCCGCGCGCCGGGTCCGATGCCGCTTCGCTCCCCGACACCGGCGTGATCTGCAAAGGCCAGTGGCAGGGACGCGAGGTCACCGGCATCCGCCTGAATTTCTCCAAGCGCTACATCACGCTCGCACCGGTGGCCACCGTCATCGGTCTCGCCTTCCGCATGTTCGACCCCGAGCACCTGATGAGCGAGCGCGAGGACCTGGGGATCACCTGCGCGCTGATCCCGCGCGACACGCCCGGCATCAGCATCGGCCGGCGACATTTTCCCATCAACATCCCCTTCCAGAACGGACCCATCGTCGGACACGACGTGTTCGTGCCGGTGGACTTCATCATCGGCGGCTTCCGCATGGCAGGCCAGGGCTGGCGCATGCTGGTCGAGCAGCTCTCGGTGGGCCGCTGCATCTCGCTCCCCTCCAATGCCACCGGCGGCTCGAAGGCGGCGACCTACGCCTCGGGCGCGTACACGCGCATCCGGCGCCAGTTCAACGCGCCGGTGGGACGCTTCGAAGGCGTGGAGCAGGTGCTCGCGCGCATGGCCGGGCGCACCTACATCATGGATGCGGCCCGCTCGGTCACGGCCGGCGCCATCGATGGCGGTGAGAAGCCTTCCGTGCCATCGGCGATGCTCAAGTACCACATCACCGAGTTCGGCCGGATGGTGGCGAACGATGCCATGGACGTGCACGGCGGCAAGGGCATCTGCCTCGGGCCGAACAACTACCTGGCGCGCGGCTACCAGTCCATCCCGGTGGCCATCACGGTGGAAGGCGCCAACATCCTCACGCGGAGCCTGATCATCTTCGGCCAGGGAGCCGTGCGCTGCCACCCGTTCGTGCTCAAGGAGATGAACGCGGCGCGCGATGCCGACCGCGAGAAGGGCGTGCGCGAGTTCGACCGCGCGCTGTTCGGCCACATCGGCTTCACGCTGTCGAACGCCGTGCGCTCGATGGTGATGGCGCTGAGCTTCGCGCGCTTCACCAGCGTCCCGGAGCAGGGACCCGCGAAGCGCTACTTCCAGCACATCAACCGCTACAGTGCCTCCTTCGCCTTCGCCACCGACGTCGCCATGCTCACTCTCGGCGGCTATCTCAAGAAGAAGGAGTCGCTCTCGGCGCGGCTGGGCGATGTGCTCTCCTCCATGTACCTCGCCTCGATGGTGCTCAAGCATCACCAGAACCAGGGCTCACCGCCCGAAGACCTGCCGCTGGTGGAGTGGGCCTGCCGGAGCCTCATCTACCAGGCGCAGGAACAGTTGCATTCCTTCCTGCGCAATTTCCCCATCCGGCCCATGGCCGTGCTGATGCGGCTGTTCATCTTCCCGCGCGGGCTCACCTACTTCGCGCCCAGCGACCGGCTGGGACGCGCCGTGGTCGATCTCATCATGAACCCGGGGGTGACCCGCGAGCGGCTGTGCGAATACATCTACCGCACCCGCGAGGAGCACAACCCGCTGGGACTGCTGGAGGAGGCGCTGGAGCTTTCCCTGCAGGCCGAACCGCTGGAGAAGCGCGTGCGCGTCGAGGGCGTCAAGACCGGCAAGGTGACCGCGCTCGACTTCCCCGGCCAGATCGAGCAGGCGCTCGCCGCCGGCATCCTCGATGCGCGCGAGGCCGCGCAGTTGCGTGACTACGATGCAAAGGTCATGCACCTCGTCCAGGTCGATGACTTCGCCCAGCACGAGCTGGGGACGCGCGCTTGAGCGATGTTCCTGCGCCGCCGGCCCCGAACGGCGGCGCGGTGTCGGACCCTGCATCGGCGGCGGTCACGACGGCGCCGCCGACGGCCCCGACTGAACTGCCGGACGTGGCCGAGACGCCGTTCTGCCGCAACTGCGGCGCGCCGTTGGCCGGGACCTACTGCGCCGATTGCGGACAGAAGGGCGATGTGCACGTGCCCAGCACGCACGAGCTCATCCACGAGGCGCTGGAGGGCATCACCCACTCGGATTCCCGGCTGTGGACGACGATGAAGTACCTGCTGTTCGTGCCGGGCAGGCTCACCAACGAGTACATCGCCGGACGGCGCGCCGCCTACCTGCCCCCTTTTCGCCTGTACCTGGTGATGAGCGTGCTGTTCTTCCTGCTGGTGCCCTTGTCCGGGAGCGGCGGCAAGGACGTGACGATCGAGAGCGCGAATGAACCGCAGGCGAATGGGAACTGCACCGACGTCCACAGCGACCTGGGTCCCGGCGTCGAGGCCTTCGCAAGGCGTGCCTGCAAGGGGATCGTGAAGGACCACGGCGAGAGGCTGATCCACGACACCGTGGCCTACACGCCGAAGGCCATGTTCGTGTTCCTGCCGCTCATCGCCTTCCTCCACATGCTGATGTACTGGTGGCCACGGCAACGCTACGCCGTGCACCTGCTGTTCTTCGTGCACGTGCATGCATTCGCCTTCCTCGCCTTCGTGCTGATGTGGGCGCTGGGCGAGACGGCCGCGATGCTGCCACGGCTGGCCGGAACCGCCCAGGTCCTGGAGGCGGCCCTCGCCCTGTGGATTCCGGTCTACATCGTGCTGGCGATGCGTCGCGTGTTCCGGCGCAGCCGCTGGAATACCCTGATGAAGGCAACGACCCTGTTCTTCGGCTACATCTGCGTGCTCGCCATCACGCTGCTGGCCGTGGCGGCATACGCGGCGTGGCGGGTATAGACTCCGCTCATCCCCCTTCAAAGCGGAGAGCCCAGATGCGCACCCCCACCCCCTGGCTGACCACCCTGGCATACACCTGCGCCCTGGCCTTCACCGCCGGCGCGCTGTCACAGACGCCGGCCGCATCGCCCATCTCCGGCGCATCGCCCGTCACGGCGCCCGCGGCCACCCCCATGCACGCCGAGGTCTACCTCATCTCGCCCCGGTCCGGCGAGACGGTGAAGGGACCGGTGACCGTGCGCTTCGGCCTCAAGGGCGCGGGCATCGCCCCGGCCGGCGTGAAGGTCGACAACACCGGCCATCATCACCTGCTGGTGGATTCGGACCTGTCCGAACTGAAGCTGGATGCCCCCCTGCCGGCCACCGACAAGATCCTGCATTTCGGCAAGGGCCAGACCGAGACCACGCTGACGCTGCCGCCGGGCCGTCACACGCTGCAACTGGTGTTCGCCGACGCCGCACACGTGCCCTTCGATCCCCTGATCGCCTCGAAGAAGATCACGATCACCGTGAAGTGACCGCTCGCGCCATCCTGCACGTCGACATGGATGCGTTCTACGCATCCGTGGAGACCCTCGATGATCCCAGCCTCGCCGGCAAGCCGGTCATCGTGGGCGGAACCTCGAGCCGGGGAGTGGTCGCGGCAGCGAGCTACGCCGTGCGCAAGTTCGGCGTGCACTCGGCCATGCCCATGCGCGAGGCGCTGCGCCGCTGTCCGCAGGCCATCTGCATCAAGCCGCGCATGTCGCGATACGCGGAAGTCTCGCGCAGCGTGTTCGCCATCTTCCACGAGTTCACGCCGGAGGTGGAAGGGTTGTCGCTGGACGAGGCCTTCCTCGATGTGACCGCGAGCCAGCGGCTGCTCGGTCCCGCCGAGGAACTCGCGCGCCGCATCAAGGCGCGGATCCGCGAGCGCACCGGGCTCACCGCCTCGGTGGGCCTCGCCATGAACAAGCTGCTGGCGAAGATCGCCTCCGACCTGAACAAGCCCGACGGGTTCTGCCGCATCGGCCCTGACAACCTGCGCGAGGTGCTGGACCCGCTGCCCGTCGGCCGCCTGTTCGGCATCGGCCCCAAGACCCTGCCGCGGGTGCAGGCCGCCGGCATCCACAGCTTCGCGGACCTGCGGCAGGCGCCGGAGCCCGTGCTGCGGCAGCTGTTCGGCACGGAAGCGGCGCTGATCCGCGCGCGGGCCTCGGGGCTGGATGATCGCCCGGTCGTCGCGGACCGCGACGAGAAGTCGATCAGCGCCGAGGAAACCTTCGACACCGACATCCACTCAGGGCCAGCGTTGCAGGCGCACCTGACGCGGCTCGGCGACAAGACGGCGAGCCGCCTGCGGGCATCGCAACTCACCGCCCACGTCATCATCGTCAAGGTGCGCCGCTCGGACTTCACCACCTACACCCGCCGCCAGAGCATCGAACCGGCCACGGCCGACACCGCCACGGTGATTTCCGTGGCACGGGGGCTGCTCGAAGGCTGGCGCGCGGAATACCCGGACTGGCCGGTGCGCCTGCTCGGGGTGGGGGTGGCGGGCCTTGCGCCGGCCGCCCAGCAGGAACTGTTCGGCGCCGGCGAGGTCCGTCATTCGCGCCAGGACGCCGCCGTGGACGAGATCCGGCGGCGGTTCGGCAGCCAGATGATCACCCGCGGCGCCGCCCTGGGGGCGCCTGGCGGGCCCAAGGCCCGCCGCGGCGGAGCTTGATATCATCCCCGACACATGTACACGAGCTTTTTCGGACTCAGCGAAAAGCCCTTCGCCATCACCCCGGACCCGCGTTACCTCTACCTGAGCGAACGCCACGCCGAGGCGCTGGCGCACCTGCTGTACGGCATCAACGAGTCGGGCGGCTTCATCCAGCTCACGGGCGAGGTGGGCACGGGCAAGACCACGGTGGTGCGCACGCTGCTCTCACGCGTGCCGCAGCATGCGGACGTCGCGGTCATCCTGAACCCGCGCGTGACGCCGGCCGAGTTCGTGCTCACGGTGTGCGAGGAACTGGGCGTGCCGCTCAAGGAAAGCGAGCGCGGCAGCGTCAAGGAGATGATCGACGCGCTGAACCGCCGCCTGCTCGCCACCCACGCCAGCGGCCGCCGCGTGATCCTCATCGTCGATGAGGCGCAGAACCTCGAGGCCGACGTGCTCGAACAGGTGCGCCTGCTCACCAACCTCGAGACCGCGACGCAGAAGCTGCTGCAGATCATCCTCATCGGCCAGCCGGAGCTGCGCGAGCTGCTCGAGCGCAATGACCTGCGCCAGCTCGCCCAGCGCATCACCGGCCGCTATCACCTGAATCCGCTGACCCGCGAGGAGACCCATGGCTACATCCGGCACCGCCTGCGGGTGGCCGGCGCCAGTGGCGAGATCTTCACGCCCGCGGCACTCGATGAGGTCTTCCGGATCTCCGGCGGCATTCCGCGCGTCATCAATGTCACCTGTGATCGCGCCCTGCTCGGCGCCTTCACCACCGACACGCGTCGCATCAACGCGGCGCTCGTCCGCCGGGCTGCCGGCGAGGTCTACGGCCGGCGGTTCGTCGCCCCCTGGATGCTGGCCGCCGCCGGCGCCGCCGCCGTGCTGCTGGCGATCATCGCGGGCTACTTCCTGCTGCGCAGCGGTGGCCCGCTTCGAAGCCAGGCAGCGCCGGCCAGCGCCAACGTCCCGCGCAACTGGGCCGGCGGCACGTCGCAGGTGGTTGGAACGGGTGCGGCCCAGGCTCCTGCACCGATCGTCGCAACACCCCCCGACACGCCAGCGGGATCATCAACCGGCGCAGCGCCAGTCGCAGCGGCGGCCGCCGCGACGGCGGCTCCGGGCGGATCGGCAGATGCGAACGCCTCCAGCGGCGTCATCTCCCGCGGTGCACCGCTGGCCCGGATGGCCTCGTTGCTGACCGACAGCCCGGCCGACATGACCACGCCAGCCGCGTTCCGCCGCCTGCTGTCGCTGTGGGGCACGGCACTGACCTCGGACAAGAGCCCCTGTGCGCAGGCGGCGAGCGATGGGCTCGCGTGCCTGAGCGACCGCGGCTCCTGGGGTCAACTTCGAGCGCTGAACCGGCCGGCCATCCTCGATGTCTCCGATGATCGCGGCGGCGTTGCGCACGTGGTGCTGACGGCGCTGGATGATGACTACGCCACCCTCGCGCTGGGGGAGAAGGGCGCCCGTGTTCCGCTCGCCGACATCTCGCGCTACTGGATGGGGAGCTTCACGCTGGTCTGGAAGCCGCGCAACGGCAAGCCACGGGAACTCGCGCCCGGCATGCATGGCGAGCAGGTGCGATGGCTGCGCCGAAGCCTGGCCGCCGCCCGGGGCGCAGCGGAAGGCGTCGATCCCCCGGATGTGTACGATCAAGCCCTGGTCATCGCCGTGCAGAATTTCCAGCGCGAACATCGCCTCACGGCGGACGGCATCGCCGGCCTGACCACGCAGGTGGTCCTGGACACGGCGCTGGCCGAGCCTGGTTCACCGTTGCTGCTGCCGCCGCCACGGCGCGGCGGTTGAGGTCATCGCATGTCGTTCATACTCGATGCGCTGAAGAAGTCCGAAGCCGAGCGGCAACGCCAGAGCGTGCCCGGACTGCTGGACGTGCCGGCACCGCTCCCGCGTCCCCGCTTTCCCACCTGGGGCATCTGGATCGGCGCGTTGCTGGGCGTGAACCTGCTCGTGTTGATCATCCTGCTGTTGCGCGGCTCGCTGGGACAGGCACCGGCGGAGCCGCACGCCGCGGCGAACCCGGCAGGCACCACCGCACCGGTTGCCACCGCGCCAGCCGCGACGGCTCCGGTGGCGGCACCCGCAACTGCGCCGGCGGCGGCGCCCGCCGTGACGGCCAGCGCCATGGCGGGGAGTACCGCGGCCGCGCCGGCCTATTCCGCGGGCGCCGTCGCGGCAGGTCCTTCCCGCCCCTTCAGTCCCATGGATGGCGCGCCCGTGTATGCGCCGGAGATCCCGCTCTCCGGCCCCGGCGCCGCCGCAGCGCCTGCACCATCGCCTGCACCATCGCCTGCCCAGGCCATCGCACCGCCTCCGCAGCAGGCGGCGGTACGTCCGACCCTGCCGCCCGAAGCGCAGCTTCCCGAGGATCCCGAGGAAGTGGTGCCCACGCTGCAGGAGGTGAACCTCGCGGGCAATCGCGGCATTCCCGAGCTGCACCTGGACATCCACGTGTACGCGAAGCGCCCGGCAGACCGGTTCGTGTTCATCAACAACCGCAAGTACAAGGAAGGCGCAACGCTCCAGGAAGGGCCGACCGTGGAGCGAATCACCCGCGATGGTGTCCTGCTGCGCTACCAGAACCTGCGCTTCTCGATCCCGCGCCAGTAGGCGCAGGCCCGCGGCCCTGGATCACGCGCCTGCCCTCACGGCTGCGAACACTGGCGGCGGCAGGGGTCGGAGGCGCATAGTCGGATTCATGCTCGATCGACCTGCCGCGCGGGCGGCCCTTCTGCTGCTGCTGTGCCTTCCCGCCTGCGGCGCACGGCATCCCCAGGGCACGAGACCCGCGCGCATCGTCGCGGATTTCTCCGGTGGATCGGTGACGCTGCGAGGCTCGCTGCCCGATGCACGCGCCCACGACCGGCTGCTGGAGCGGGCGCGCAGCCTGTATGGGCAGGGCCATGTGCAGGATCACCTCGAGGTGGACAGCCAGGTCATCGACGCACCCTGGATCGCCGGCGAGGCGCTGATGCTGCCACTGGTGGACAGTGGCATCAGCGACGGCCAGGCCATCTTCGATGGCCACCGGCTGCAGCTCACCGGCCAGGTCCCGACCGACACCATCCGCGCACAGCTCTCGCAGCGGGCAGCCCGAGCCGCGGGAGGTGCCTATCCCGTCGACAACCATCTCCAGGTCATGCGTTGAGGAATCCCATCATGCGCACCATCAGCCTTCTCGCCGCCGGCCTCCTCGTGTTCGCATCGGCCGCGAACGCCCTCGACCTCTCCTCCCTCACCAACGCCGATGCATCGGCGGGCCTGAAGAAGGCACTGGACCAGGGAATCAACCAGGCGGTGTCGAAGCTCGGCAAGACCGGCGGCTTCCTCGACAACCCGAGCGTGAAGATCCCGCTGCCGCCCAAGCTGGCCAAGGCCGAGAGCATGATGCGCATGGTCGGGCTCGGCGATCAGGCCGACCAGCTCATCGCCTCGATGAACCATGCCGCCGAGGCTGCCGTCCCCGAGAGCAAGGTGCTGCTGAAGCAGGCGCTGAAGCAGATGAGCGTGGCGGATGCGAAGCAGATCCTGACCGGCGGCGATGATGCCGCCACCCAGTACTTCCGCCGCACCACCTCCGGCGCGCTGGAGTCGAAGTTCCGGCCCATCGTCGAGCGAACCACCCGGCAGGTGAAACTCGCGCAGCAGTACGACGGCATCGCCGGCAAGGGCGTGGCCCTCGGCCTGCTCAAGCCCGAGGACGCGTCGATCGAGTCCTATGTGACACAGAAGACACTCGACGGCCTGTTCCAGATGATGGCCGACGAGGAGCGCGCCATCCGCAAGGACCCGCTCGGCCAGGCCAGCAAGCTGCTCAAGAAGGTGTTCGGCGCGGTTCGGTAGGCTGCAAGAATGAAGCGACGGCTCGCGAGGTGCGCGAGCGCTTACCCGTGAATATCTAGTCATTATTCGATGTTCTCTAGAATTAACTAACTGATATATAAAAGCAATTAATAAAATAATCTAGTCAATAAACTAGTCTATAATATAGCCATGGCACGCGCTGATCTCAACTCCGCCGTGGCGGCGCAAGTCTCGGCCGCAGACAGCTCGGCTCAGGCGCTCATGCAGTCCCTGGGACTGTCGCAGTCCACGATCGGCCGGTCTTTGCGCGATCTCGAACGCCAGGGGCTCATCGTACGAATGGGCACCACGCGCGGCGCCCGTTATGCGCTGGCGCGACCCATCACCGACATCGGTTTCAAATGGCCCCTCTATCGGATCGATGCGGGAGCGGCGATTCACGAGCTGGGAACCATCGTTGCCCTGCGGGGGCATCGCTTCTTTTGTTCGTCAGACTCCAAACGCCTTCGCGGTCACTTCACTGAAGCTCCTTACTACCTTCAGGATGCGTGGCCAGCGGGTTTCATGGGCAGAGCGATTCCCGGTCAATTCCCCGAGCTGGGGCTGCCAGCGCGAGTCGCCGACTGGACCGAAGAACAGTTTTTCATCTACCTGGTCCGGCGCGGGACGTACTCCGTCGGCGATCTGGTGCTGGGAACGGAATCCCTCGACCGCTATCTGGCGTCCGTCGATGCGCCTCCGATCATAGCGGAAACCGAGCGCGCTCGAGCTTACCCAGAGCTTGCCGACCAGGCCATGCAGGGAAGGGCGCGCGGGTCCTCAGCACTCGGTGAGCATCCGAAATTCGCGGTGTGTATATCGCGTGCAGATGCCTTCACACAGATGATCGTGAAGTTTTCGCCGCCGCGCTCGAGCACGACCGGGCAGCGTTGGGCGGATTTGCTGAGGGCAGAGTTTCACGCTCATCGGATTCTCGAAGCCCATGGCATGGCAGCCTGTCGCTCACGTCTACTCGAGGCTGGCGACCGAGTATTTCTCGAGTGTGAGCGTTTCGACCGCGTTGGCCGCCAAGGGCGGCGTGGGGTGGTTTCGCTGCTGGCGTTGGATACCGCACGCTATGGGCAGCTCGATAGCTGGACCGCCTGTGCCGACAGGCTTCTGCGCGATGCGCTCCTGTCGTCCGAGGCAGCGCGACATATCCGATTCCTGGATGTCTTCGGAGCATTCATTGCCAACACCGACCGACACTTCGGAAACATCACGCTGTTCGACGAATACGAGGGACCCTTCAAGCTGGCTCCAGCGTACGACATGCTTCCAATGCTGTTTGCGCCGTTGAATGATCAGAATGTGCAGCGCCGCTTTGAACCGCCGACCTCACGCGCGGCGTGGCTTTCAGTGTGGGCCGAAGCACGGACTCTTGCGGAACAGTATTGGGATCTCCTGCATACCGAGCGTTCGCTCAGCGATGAGTTTCGTCATCTGTGCCGCGAATCTCTCACCGCAATGAGGACTGCAAGTGAACCAGGCTCCGCATAGGGAGGCTTGGATTGCATGAGGCGGACTCGCTAGAATCGGTCGAAATCGAACGATGACCCTGCCGGGTGTAGCCGCATTGAACCATCCCGCCTGGACCTTGCTCATGGCAGTCACCGCTGCGATGGTCACGCCTGCGCGGGCCACATCGGTGGAGGGGACGTTGCGTGCACCCGGAAGCTTCGTGCCAGCGATGACGGTATACGCGCGCGAGGTCGACCGCGGACATCTGCAGAGCATCACCACCCGCGAGGGGCAGCAGGCTTTCAGACTGGATCTTCCACCGGGGCGCTACACTTTCTTCGCCGAACCCAGCCAGGCGGGCGCTCCGCAGCTCTATGGCGCCTTTACCGAGGCCGCCACCTGTCGGGCCCGCGACGCCGGCGCGCCCTGTGAGGACCATGCGCTCATCGTAGTGGGCATCGCCGGGGCAGCGGCGCACGAATCCGCGCACATCCTGATCGCCGACTGGGCGCTACCGGACGAGTTGTCGGAGGAGATCGATCACGTATTGGGACATCGCACGGCGCCGAGCCCCCAGGAACTCGGTGCCCCCCGCTTCTCGGAGTATCCAGTGGCCGGCAGCGAGGGTGCCGCAGCGGGTCGACTGGACCTCTCGGATGTGCACGTGGACACCGCCGGCGAAGCCCGGCTGCGCGATGCCCTGTCACGGCCATCGAACTTCGCGGGCGACGTCGCGGTGGTCGAGATCGCCTGCGGCCCCGACTGCGTCGATGTGATGCTGATCGAACGCAACTCAGGTCGCGTGCAGGCGCCGCAGGCCCTCGCGCAGCTCTCGCGCGATCTGCCCTGCCGCGCTGACGAGTCGATACTCTACCGCCGTGACAGCCGTCTGCTGTCGGTGACGCACCGGCAGAACGCGGGCATCCTCACGCAATATTTCCTCTGGAACCCGCGCACCGCGGCGCTGGTGCCGACGGCGGAATACCAACGCTCGGTGGAGCGGTTCTGTTCACTGCCCGGATCATAGATCTCACTCGGCCACGTACCAGCGACCGTCGATCTTCACCAGCGTCAGCTTGTCGTACGGCAGGCCCTCACCGGTGAGGTCGTAGACCTGCTTCAGGCCGCCGTTCTCGACACGCGGTTCGCGCGCCTGTGACAGCTCCAGCCCCATCCGGAACTTCTCGCGCGTGCGATCGTTCAGCTCGCAGCCACGCACGATGGCATCGAAGGCCTTCTGCGACATGGTCTTGCTGAAGCCCGGCTCCATGACATCGAGGAAGTAGGTGAGGCAATTCCCCTTGGTGAGCAGCTCGATGCCGCGGGCGAGCAGGGCCGAGGCCGCCGGATCCTTCGCCGCCGGCGCAGGCGCGGGCACCGCGGCCGGTGCATCATCGGGCGCCGCCGCCAGCACCACATCGACGTAGGACTCGATGCCCGAGGGGATGGCGGCGCGCCATTCCTTGCCGGAGGGCAGCAGCGTCACCACCTGCACGATGGTACGGCGCTTCAGGCGCTCCACCTTGGTGAGCGAGGCCCGCACCACGATGTGCAGCATCTCGCCTTCCTTGACGCTGCCCAGCGCCTTGAACTCATCGTACTTCGCGGTGCGCGCGGGGAGTTTCGCGAGGATGGCCAGCAGCAGGTTCTCCGGGGTCATGCGCTGCACGTCATCGAGCGAGGGGCCGGCGCCGAACAGTGCGGCGCGGATCTGCTTCCGGCCGCTCTCCGACTCCCGCTGCGCCGCCAGCAGCACCTTGTCCCGCAGGCGCTGCACCTCCGCCGGCTCGTACAGGATGACCGCGGCGCTCGGCCCCCCGGCCGTGGTGAGCTGAACGATGGCCTCGGCCGTCTTCTCGGGCGATTCCGCCCGTGCCATTGCCGTGACGCATGCCAGCACGAGCAGCGCCCAGCGCCTCCGGCCCACTCTTCCCGACCTCGCGATCATCGAGTTTCCTCCGCCGCCCGACACGGGCCGCGCCTCCAAGTGTGAGATGATTATCCCATGCGCAAGATACTCACGCTCACCATGCGGGGCCTGGTCACGGTGCTGCCGCTGGCGCTGACCCTGTACGTGATCTTCTGGCTGGTGCACTCGGTGGAGTCGGTGCTGCGGAGCCTGCTCATCAACCTGCGCATCGTCTCGCCCGAGCATTACTGGCCGGGCCTGGGACTCGCCACGGCCTTCCTGCTGGCGCTGGCCGTCGGCTCGGTGGTGAACGCCTATGCCGGCAAGCTGGTGCTCAATTTCTGGGACGAGTTGCTGGGCCGGATCCCCGTCATCAAGACCATCTACGGCAGCTTTCGCGACGTGGTCAGCATGCTGCCCTCGGGAACCGGCGAGAAGCGCGACCTGCAGCGCGTGGTGCTGGTGCGCTTCGGCGAGGTGCGAGCCATCGGCTTCGTCACCCGGGAGGACGTGCCGCGGGCGCTGCTCGAGGCGGGCGGACACGAATGGGTGGCGGTGTATTTCCCGCTGAGCTACGCCTTCGGCGGCTACACCGTGTACCTGCCGCGAGAGGCGCTGCAGCCGCTGGACATCTCCGTGGAGGAGGCGATGCGCCTGGCCATCACTGCCGGCCTGTCGGCGGGCGGTCCGCGCCGCTAAAAGGAAATTCCCCCGCGGCTTCCTGGCTGAGTGATCGAGGTAGAATCAACCGTGCCCAAGACCTTAGCGCTGGACAAGCTGCGATATGCTGATTTCGTGCGCCCCGATGACGTCATTGCCTGGCCCCAGGGTCCCGGCGAACCGGTGGCGCTCACCGAGGCGCTGGTCGCGCAGCGTGCCGAACTGCCGCATCCTGAGCTGCTCTACGGCCTGACGACCTCCGATACGCTGCGACCCGAGTATGCGGCGCACTTCCGATTCCGCGGCTTCAATGGTGCCTACAACAGCCGCCGCGTCAGCGAGCTGGCCGAGATCATTCCCTCACACCTGCACACATTTCCCGCCCTCATTCGCGACCGGCGAGTGAAGGTGGACATCACCCTGATTCAGGTCAGGCCCCTGCCCGACGGCAGGTTCACGACTGGCGTGATTTCCGACTTCTCGGGCGCGCTGATCGGGGCGGCGCGCATGGTGATCGCGCTGCTGAATCCATCGCTGCCCCCGACGCTGGATGACGCCCTCGTCGAGGCGAAGGATATCGACCTGCTGATCGACGGGGACAACCGGATCATCGACATGCCTGACGTGCCAGGCCATACCGCCTCGAGGTCCGCGCCACAGGCGTGCCGGCGACGGTGGACGCGCAGCAGCTCGCTCGTCTGCTGCTCAGCCGGATCATCGACGACGAGATGCATCCGGGCAGCACCTTCGGCACTGAAGCCGAATTGGTCGAGTACTATCGCGTCAGCCGGCCGACGATGAGAGAGTGCCTGCGGATCCTCGAGTCTCAGGGCGTGCTGTCCCTGCGGCCGGGCCCGAAAGGGGGAATCCTCGTCGCCAAGCCGAGCGTCGATGTGCTGGCGCAGACACTCTCGGTGTATCTCCAGCTGCACGACGTGCCGCTGATGGAGATCCTGCGGGCACGCATGGCGATCGAACCGACTCTGGCCCGCGATGCGGCTGTCAACGGTACGTCCGAGCAATTCGACCGGATGGAGCGTTCGATCGAGCGTCTCGAAGCGGCCACGGACGATGATGGCGCGGTGCTCTATCGCGAGAACCGGGAGTTTCACAACATCATCGCCAAGGCAGCAGCGAACCCGGTCCTCGAGGTCTTCTGGCTGACGATCCGCAGCCTCGCGAGCGGCGAGGGTGAGCACATGCGATTCACCGACCGTAACCGCAAGTACATCGCCAAGGCGCATCGTGCGATCCTCGACGCGTGCCGGCAGCGGGATTCGGATGCGGCGGAGCGACTGACCGTCGAGCACCTCGGGGAGCTGGATACGCTTCTCAAGACACGCGACAAGACTCTGCGGTCGCGCCTCGATGGCCCCGTGCGGATGGGCCATACGCCAGTGCTTCGCGGTCGTCAGGACACCTAGGCGCGGCCAGCTAGGCGTTCAGTCTCTTCGGCCCGCTGAGTCCCGCGTGACCGCGGAGGTAGAAGCGCAGCGGCCGTTCGGCAGCGAGACGGATGCCGATGCGCGTGCTCACGCCGACGTCGGCGTCGCGGACGATGCAGCCGTCCTCCGCCAGCCACAGCTCCCGCCCGCGCAACAGGTCGAGGCCATCGAAGCGGCGGTCGACGCCCAGCGCCCGCGCCAGGCGCCCAGGCCCCCTGCACAGGTCGGCTCGCGCCACGTTCGGCGCGTTCCGCTGCAGCAGGTGTTCCCCTGACACCGGTTCCGCTGCCCGCAGCAGCACACCGCTCCCCACGCCCGCCGGTTCACTCGAGACGTTCAGCAGCCAGTGCGCGCCGTAGCAGAAATACACGTAGGCGTGGCCGGGCGCGAGGAACAGCGAGTCGTTGCGCGCGGTCCGGCCCGCGAAGGCATGGCAGGCCGGATCGTTCTGCACGTAGCCTTCGGTCTCCACGAGGCGCACGATCGCGCGCGTGTCGCCGAAATGGCGCACCAGGAGCTTGCCGAGCAGCCAGCGCGCGAGCGTGGTGGTCTCTTGCGGGAACTGCCGCGGATCCAGGCGGCGCGGCCTGTGCACGGACCCTGGCGTCCTTACACTAACGCATCGCGTAGACGGGCTGCCGCTCCAGCGGCGCCACGGGAGTGAAGCGCAGGCGCGCCCGAACCGGCGCCTCGACCAGGATGCGGCGGCGGACCAGGTTCGCGTAGGAGCGGTGCTCGAGCATGGTGGGCTTCAGCGCATCGGCCAGCTCGCGCTCGCCGTTGAAGTCCGCGCGGCTGTACTGCGAGTAGATCTGGAAGTACTGCGAGTAGAGCTGCTGGTAGCGCTGCAGCAGCTTGAAGCCGTTGGCATCGTTCACCGCATCCACCAGTACCTCGGCGCACAGCCCGCTGGAGGCCGACATGATGTACTGGCGGTGCTCGGTGATCACCGCTTCGCGGTAATCCGTGCAGCCGTAGAACATGTGGAAGAGCTGCTCTCGGTGGGGCCCGGTGATCTGGTAGGTGCGCAGGTAATCGACCAGGCCGCGACGGTGGATCAGCTTGACGGCCAGCTTGCGCAGCTCCATGGCCTGCTGGGTCGGCGCCTGCTGATGCGCCACCTCGCGCATCTGGCGCGCGTGGCTCGCTTCCCACAGGTGGTACTGGCGGCCATCATCGAGCAGGCGGGCCACCGGCACCCGGTAGTAGTCCGGGTGCGCCTCCGTCCGCCACAGCGCACGCTCGGACTCGGTCATCAACTGCACGAAGGTGATCGGTGGAGTCCGGCGCATCTTGTCGCCCGTCGCAACTTCCGGTGAGCGGCATGTCCATGCCGACGATGCGCGGTAGTGTGCGCCGGCGCGCGTCGCGAGTCGATAGCCCGATCGTCAATTTTTCGCAGGTGGCGGCACGTCGTGATTCCTGAACCACGCGAGGATGTAGGCGACCTTGGCGATGAGATGGCTCGGTCGCGCGGAGATATCATGCGACGCACCAGGAACGCGAACGAGCGCGGTGTCTACCTTGCGCAGCTTGAGCGCTTCGTAGAACTGCTCGGCCTCGCCCGACGGCGTTCGATAGTCCACCTCGCCCGTCATCAACATCGTCGGCGTCACCACCTTGTCGACGTAGGCCAGTGGTGAACGCCGCCAGTAGCCTTCCCGGTCCTCCCAGGGAAATGCCCCGAACCAGTAGCGATAGAAGAAGTTGCTGCCATCGGCGGTGAGCACGAAGCTGGTCCAGTTGATCACGGGCTTTGCCACCACGGCGGCGCGGAACCGGTCGGTGTGTCCGACGATCCAGGCCGTGAGCACGCCGCCACCGCTCCCACCGGTGACGAACAGGCGCGCGGGATCGACGAAGCCGCGGGCGAGGACGGTGTCCACCCCTGACATGAGATCCTCGTAGTCCTTGTCCGGGTAGTCCCGGTGGATCAGGTCGCCGAAGGCCTCGCCGTAGGAATCGCTGCCGCGCGGGTTCATGTACAGCACGACGTAGCCTGCCGCCGCGTAGAGCTGCATCTCGGCCGCGAACCGCGGGCCGTAGTTCGCCACCGGCCCGCCATGGATCTCGAGCAGCAGGGGATACTTCTTCTTCGCATCGAAGCCCGGCGGGGTGACGAGCCAGCCCTGCATCTCCCGCCGGTCGAAGCGCGAGTCGAACTTCAGCTCCTCCAGGCTTCCGAGACTGCGGTAATTCAGCAGGTTGTCATTGAGCCGCGTCAGGGTGCGGATGTCGGCCGGCCGCCGGCCGGTGGCGCGGGCCGCTGGCGCCAGCGGCGAGGCGCGGGTATACGCGAAGCGTCCGTCCCGGGCGATGCTGAAGGCGCCGCCGCCGTAGGGGCGCGTGACATCGACGCCGCCGAGATCGTTCGCCAGCACCGTGAGGTGGCCGGCGAGATCCACGCTCGCGATGCGTCCGCTGCCATGGTCCTCGTACTGGAAGTACAGCCGGCCGGAGTCCGCGCTCCACTGCGGCGAGCCGGCGTCCCGGTCGAGGCCAGCCGTGAGCGAGCGCACGTTGCGGCCATCCGGGTCCATGACGTAGAGCTGCGTCACCTGGTAGAAGTGCTGCCGGTCGTCGAACCCGAGATAGGCGATGTGGCGGCCGTCGGGGGAGACCACGGGGTTCATGTCCGGCCCGCGCCGGTCGGTCAGCGCCCGGAGAGACCCATCGCTCAAGGAGAGGCTGTAGACCTCGCTGTCCAGCGGCTCGTACTGCGCATCCGCGCGGCGGTTCGCGGTGATCACCAGCCGTGTGCCGTCCGGCGTGAAGCTCAAGGGCCCGGTGTGGTCAAAGTCACCGCTGGTGAGCTGTCGGGCCGCACCGCCGGCGGCATCCACGACGAACACCTGGCTGAAGGCGTCGGGCAGGTAGCCGCCGCCATCGGCCCGGTACACCACGCGGTCGATGTACTTCGGCACCTCGGCCCACTTGGCATCCTTGGGCGGCTGGGGGAGCGTCACTTCCAGCGGCTTTCGGACCGCTGGTGCCGGCATGGTGAAGGCTAGCTGGCGTCCATCCGGCGCCCACGCCAGCGCCTCGGGTTCCTCAGCCAGGTGGGTGATGGCGGCGCTGGCACCGCCCGCCAGCCAGTAGACGAAGAGCTGCCGGCCTTCCTCCGCGCGCTGGGCGACATAGGCGATGCGCGAGCCATCGGGAGACCAGCGCGGGCTGACGGTGCCCGCATCGGTCACGGCGATGGGTGTCTCGCGCCCGCTCGCCACGTCCACCAGCCACAGCGTGGGTCGCGCCCGGTCGGTCTTCACGTCCATGCTCATGCGCACGTAGACGATCTGCCGGCCATCGGGGGAGATCTGCGGATCGGCGGCCCAGGCGAGCTCGAAGACATCCTGAGGCTTGAACGCCGTGTCCGGCGCTGCCATCGCCAGCGACGCGGTGAGCAGGCTCACCAGCATCAATCCCCCTCGCAGCCCGCCGATGCCCTGGATGCTCATTTGTCCTTGCTCCCCGCCCAGCAATGACGCTGGTGTTCGTCCAACATTCCCACCGCCTGCATGAACGCATGGCAGATGGTGGTCCCCACGAAAATAAAACCCCGCCGCTTCAGGTCCCGGCTCATCGCATCGCTCTGCGGCGAGGAAGCGCGGAAGTCCGACAGCCGCAACGGCCGGCGCCGCAACGTCCTGCCCTGCGTGAAACTCCACAGGAGCGAGGCAAAGTCCTCGCCCGCCTCCCGGATCTCGAACAGGGCACGTTCATCGTGCACCGGGCGGCCCCACTCCTCGTCATGGTAGCGGATGTACAGCGGATCCTCGCCGCACCAGGCACAGCGCCGCCGGCCATCGGCATGACGCCGAGCGGTGGCGCGACGGCCCGCGTCCGGGGAAGGCGATGGGCCATCACTGGCGCTTGCGGCGGCCGTGGCGCTCGTGTGAGATGCCTGCATGCGTCAGCGGAGGACGATGAATGAGGGGGCAGCCCGGGGGCCGCTACAGGCGATTGACCTGCAATCGCACGGCATGCGCGTTCTTGTACGGCAGCTCGATGCGATCCACGCCCCGGGTGATGCGGGCCGCACGGCGGATCTCGTTCATCAGGCGCAGCAGCACGGGGTTTCCCAGTCCCGATTCCAGCTCGCCGCGCGGCTCGACCACGACGTGCAGCACGACGAAGCGGTCCTGTTCCAGCCGCACGAACACGGCAACGCCCACCGGCCGTCCCGTCTCATGCACCGCGTACAGGGTCTGCACGTCACGCACGCTCCCCACCCGAACGCGCAGTGCGCCTTCGTGTTCGTAGATCTCGGGAGCGCCATAGGTGCGGATGGACTGCTCGATGCCCCCACGGACCCGGTGCTGGTTCGCGTTGAAGAACACCAGCCGCTCGAGGGCGGCGCGTTGCGCGGGCGGGAGCTTGGAGGTGATCCAGATCGCGGAGCTCAATGGGTGTCCTTCTTCAGTGGAATTGGGCCAGGCGAAGTGAGCAGCGGATCACAGAACTGTTTTGACGCAGCGCAGCAAAGATTGTCTCGGACGGGAGACTTCGTATCGTATAGCGTCTCGCGGGGAATATTACTAGCCTTTGATCCCGCGCCCAGCCCGGCGATGGCGCAATGCGATTCGCTCGCGGGTGCGGGGCCCTCACGGAGAGTCTGAGGATCACACGGTGCTGCCAGCCGGTCACGAGCCAGGAACTTCCGGGTCCGCCACCCCGAGTTCGGCGCATGAAATCGTCGAGCTGGTGGTGCTCACGGCCGACGAGATGTTCCTCGCCGTCCTGCGGGAGGCCGTCGGCGGGGCCACCCGGCTCTGGCACGTGGCCTCCGCGGACAAGGTCAGCGATCTGCTCCTCGCCGGGGAGGTGGGCATCCTGGTCCTCGATGGCGCGGCCCTGCCCGGGACCCATGCGAGGTTCGTCGAGCAGCTCAAACGGCAGTTCCCCGAACTGGTGATCCTCTTCGCCGGCACGCGCGAGGACGAAGCCCGGCTCGCCACCCTCATCAGCGACGGCGTGGTGTACCGCTTCATCCACAAGCCGATGTCCAGCGCCCGCGCCCGGCTGTTCGTGCAGGCCGCCATCCGCAAGCACGAGGATCCCCGCAACACCATGGTGCTGCCGGCGCTGGTGAAGCCTCGACGGCGTCCCGACTACCGGATCATCGGCGCGGCCGCCGCAGGCGTCGTGCTCGTGGCGGTGGCGGCGCTGGTCTGGAACCATGGGCGCGCGCCGATCGTACCGGCGACACCGCCGCCGCAGGAAGCCGGCGATGCGACGCTGAAACGCGCCGGCGAGGCGCTTGCCGCCAATCGCCTCATCGATCCACCCGGTGACACCGCGCTGGTGCTGTTCCTGGCGCGGCTGGCGCGGGCGCCGAACGATGCGGCGGCGCGTGCCGGTCTCGCCGAGGTGCACGAACGGCTCCTCGCCCGCGCGGAGAACGCGCTGCTCGAGGAGCAGCTCGACGAAGCGGCGAAGGCCATCGAGGATGCCCGCCGCTCGGGCGTGGAGAGCGGCCGCATCGCCTTCCTCGGCGCGCAGCTCAACAAGGCCCGCGAACAGGCGAGGCAGGCGCAGGCACGCCAGCGCACGCAGAGCGAGCAGCGGGCCGATGCCGAAAAGCTGGCGAAGGCGTTGCGCACCGCCTCGCAGCGCATGGACCAGGGCCGGCTGATCGAACCCGCGGGCGACAGCGCGCTGTCCTTCGTGCAGCAGGCCATCGACCTCGCGCCCACCGATCTCGGCACCCAGCAGGCCCGGCGTGCGCTCGGCGCGCGGCTCCTGCTCGATGCTCGCACCGCCCTGCAGGCGAAGGATTTCGAGCGCAGCACCCGCCTGCTGCAGGCCGCCTCGGGCATCGCCTCGCAGGGGGACATCGATGCCGCGCGCAACGCCCTCGCCACGGCCCGCGGGGAGACCCAGGGCGACAGCCGCGAGCAGCTCCTGAAGCTCGCCAACGAACGCCTGCAGCAGGACCGCCTGGTCGACCCTCCCAGCGACAGCGCGCGCTCGCGCAACGCCATCGAGTCGGGCTCGAAGGCATCCGCCGCCGCTGCGCCCGCCAGCGCAACCGCGGCCACGGCGGCGCCCACCGCACCCCCGATCGTCGGCGCAGCGACGCTCAAGCGGCTCACCACCGTGGAACCCGACTACCCGGTGGAGGCCGCGCGACGCAGGCTCGAAGGCTGGGTGGAGATCGAGTTCACCGTCGCCGCCGACGGCTCGGTGCGCGATACGCTGGTGCGCAACGCGCAGCCCGCCGGCGTGTTCGACCAGGCAGCCGCCAGCGCCGTGCAGCGCTGGCGCTTCGAGCCGGTGCTGCGCGATGGCCGGCCGGTGGAGCAGCGGTCGCGCATCCGCATACGCTTCTCCCTGAAGAACTAGCCCCGCAGCTCCCTGCGGCACCCGCAGCCTCCCGCTGGCAATCCGCGCCGCGATCGGGCATAACGACGCCTTTTGCGAGCCAACCTTGCGCCCGCGGGAGTCCCAGCCGATGTCCGCCTTTCCGATCGATCGCGTGCGCGAGCAGTTCCCCGCCCTCGAAGGCCCGGCCACCTTCCTCGACAATCCGGCCGGCACGCAGGTGCCGCGCATCGTCATCGACGCCGTGAGCCAGGCCATGGTGGGCGCCGCGAGCAACCTGGGCGGCGCATTCGCGCCCTCACGCGCGGCCGATGCGATCTACCAGCATGCGCACGATGCGATGGCCGGGTTCCTCGGCGCGGGCTCGGGCAGCGAGATCACCATCGGCCAGTCGATGACCATGCTCACCTTTCACCTGTCGCGCTCGCTCGGCCGGCGCATGCGCGCGGGCGATGAGATCATCGTCACCCGCATGGACCACGAGGGCAATGTTGCGCCCTGGGTGCACCTCGCCGAGGACCTGGGGCTGAAGCTGCGCTGGCTGCCCTTCAATCGCGACACCTGGCGCATCGAGCCTGCCGATCTCGCTGGACTCCTGGGTGATCGCACGCGGCTGCTGGCGCTCAACCACGCGAGCAACCTCACCGGCTCGATCAACCCGGTGGAGGAGCTCACGCGGCTGGCCCGCTCCGCCGGCGCGCTGGTGTACGTCGATGCCGTGCAGTTCGCACCGCATGGCCTGGTGGACGTGCAGGCGCTGGGCTGCGATTTCCTCGCCTGTTCCTCCTACAAGTTCTTCGGACCGCACCTGGGCGTGCTGTGGGGCCGGGCGGAACTGCTGATGGAGCTGCCTGCCTACGCGGCCCGCTGCGCAAGCCCCGCCCTGCCGGGACGTCACGAGCTGGGCACGCCGCAGACGGAGTTGTTCGCCGGGCTCGCGGCGGCGGCCGACTACTTCGCGTGGCTGGGCGGGATCACGGGCGCCGGCGGCACGAGGCGCGAACGCATCGCGGCCGCGTATGCCGCTTCCACCGCCCACGAGATGCCGCTCGCGCAACTGCTCATCGACGAGTTGCGGCGCATTCCGGGTCTCACCGTGCAGGGGATCACCGACTCCAACCGCCTGGACGTGCGCGTGCCGACGGTCTCGATCACGCACCCCGACTTCCGCAACAGCGAGCTGGCGCGCGCGCTCGGCGAGCAGGGCATCTGCGTGTGGTCAGGTCACAACTACGCCTGGGAAGTGGCGCGCTACCTGGGCCTCGACGAGAAGGAAGGCGTGCTGCGCATCGGTCTCGCGCACTACAACACGCAGGCCGAGGTGGAGCGCATCGTCGTGGCGCTGCGCCGGCTGATGCGCTGACCAGTGATCCGCTGATCAGTGATGCGCTGATCAGGCTGCGCTGGACTGCGCAACGGCGGGCACCAGCCCCGCGGCGATGCTGGCGCTGACCGAGGGCGCCGCGCCCGATGCTGCTGGCTCCTGCGCGAGCGCGCCGATCTCGGCGCCCAGGCGCAGGTCATCCACCTGACCGAACGCATGCTTGCGGATGAAACCCTGCCGATCGATGAGCAGCAGGCTCGGCGTGCCGCGCATGCGGTAGCGGTCCATGGTCTGCGGGATCGGACCCTGCGGGGCGGGCACGTCGAGTCCCACCGGAAAGTGGATGCGGTACTCGTGCAGGTAGGCATCGATGACCGCCGGCGTGATCGCCGCGTGATGCTCGAAGGTGGTGTGCAGGCCGACCACCGCCACATCGCGCGGCTCGAAGGTCGAGTGCACGCGCAATGCCTGCGGAATGCCGTAAGCGGTGGAATCCCTGCACAGGACCTGGAACGCGCACAGCACCACCACGCGCCCGCGCAGTCCGGAGAGCAGGAGGGGTTTGTCGGTGTTGAACCAGGTCTGGGCCAGCCATTCCGGCGCGAGCTGCGGAGCGTTCGTCATGATGTGATCGGGAGCCGCGACATTGGCGCAGCCAGGGGAATCCTTCTTGTCGTTGATCGCAGGTCCTCGCCTGCGGGAATGGTCGCACACTCGGCCGTCCGCATCCAAGCGCGCGCCGCGATCACGCCGGCGAAGGCGATTTCGCGTCAGAAGCTTGACATCGGCGCAAAAAGTACGACGGCCGGGGCGCCGCCGGCAGCGCGAGCGCGATCAGCCCGCGAGGGCCGCCGGCATCGGGTTGGCGTGGGCGTCGTCCTCGCCCGCCGCCTGCGCATTCTGGGCGGTGTGCGCCTCGAGCAGCTCGTTCGAACCCGGTGCGATCCAGGTGTTCACCGTGGCTTCGAAGGCGGCCAGCTCGCGCAGCAGCTCGCGCAACGGCTGCGGCCGGCCCATGCAGTAGCCCTGGCCGTAGTCCACGCCGAGATCGGCCATGCGGATGCGCAGCGCATCGGTCTCCACGTACTCGGCGATGGTCTCCATCGACATCACCTTGGCGAGCTGCGCGATGGCCTTGATCATCGACTCGGAGCGCGGATTGTTGATCGCATCGCGCACGAAGCTGCCGTCGATCTTCAGGTAGCTCACGGCCAGGGCCTTGAGGTAGGCCAGCGAGCTCACGCCGGTGCCGAAATCATCCAGCGCGAACTGGCAGCCAAGCTCCTGGAGCCTTGCCATGAAGCTCTGCGCCTTCTCCAGGTTGCCGATGGTGGCGGTCTCGGTGAGCTCGAAGCACAGCAGTTCCGGCGGCACCGCACAGGCGCGGATCTGCTCGATGACGAAGGGCAGGAACTCGGGATCCTGGATCGACTGGCCCGACAGGTTCACCGCGAAGCGCGCCGCATCGGGTCCGAGCGCCGCATTGTGCTGGCCCAGCAGCTCACAGGCATGCTTCACGACCCAGCGGTCGATGGCCGGCATGAGCTGGTAGCGCTCGGCGGCGGAGAGGAACTTGGCCGGCGGGATCACCTCGCCCTTCTCGCCGATCATGCGCAGCAGCAGCTCGAACCGCGGCCTTCCGTAGTTGCCGCGCAACGGCAGGATGGGCTGGGCGTCGAGCCGGAAGTTGTTGTTGTCCAGCGCCTCGCGCACGCCGCCCACCACGATGATGTCGGTATGGCGGCGGATGATGCTCTGGTCGGAATCCTGGAACACCTCGATGCGGTTGCGGCCCCGGTCCTTGGCAGCCTTGCAGGCGATCTCGGCCGTCGCCAGCGCATGCGCCAGCGGGTTGTTCGAGCCATGCACGGGCGAGACACCGATGCTCACCGACACCTCGAAGGAGCTGGTCCCGCGCTGCATCGAGCCGGCGGCGATCGCACTGCAGATCGCGGTGGCGACCTTGCCGGCCGCCTCGAGCGGGGTCTTGGGCAGGAGCGCGGCGAAGCGGTCACCGGAGATGCGCGAGGAGAGCGCTCCGGCCGGCAGCTCGCGAGCGAGCGTCTCGGCGACCTGCACGATCACCTCGTCACCCACGTGCATGCCGAAGGTTTCGTTGATGACGTGCAAGCGGTCGATGTCCAGGTACAGGATCGAATGCGCATCGTGCGGACTGCAGGCGGCGAAGGTCGCACCCGACTGCCGCTCGAAGGCATGCCGCGTCATGAGTCCCGTGCTCGAATCGTACTGCGCCTGGATGATGGCGGTGGTCTTCTTGGCCAGCAGCTCCGCGATGCGCTGCTGGTGCTCGTCGAAGTCCTTCGCGCTCGGCGGGTTGAACATCACCAGCACGCCCATCACGCGCTCGGACGGGTGGCGCACCGGGCAGGCCAGGATCTTGTAGGGAGCGGCCGAGGCGGTCGCGGTGCGCGCCGTGCGATTCACCACGATGGTGCGCTGCTGGAGCAGCATCCAGGCCATCAGGTGCTTCTCCATCCGGCCGAGCACCTCGGCCGACATGGGCTGGCCGCTGCGGGTCATGCTCACCGACAGGCCCTTCTCCGGCACCCAGATGGCCGCGAGCGCGGCGTCCAGGTGCTCGAGCCCGGTCTTGAGGATGGAGCTGAGTTCGTCGGAGTCGCTGGCGCCCACCGGCTTCTGCGTGGACATCTCCAGCATCAGCGACAGGTCGCGCTCGCGCGTGCCCAGGTCCTTTTCGCGCAGGCCCAGGTCCTGGCGCAGCGAGAGTTCCCGCGTCAGGCATTCGACCGCGGGCTGCACCAGCGAACGGACATAGCTGAGCGGGCGCGCGCTGCCGCGGCTGCCCACCATGCGGGCGATCAGGGTGATGACGCCGAGGAGCCTCGGGTCCCTGGCCGCGCACCGCGAAGCCGTAGGCGGTGTAGTCCGCATTCAGCTCGCGCATGATGCCGGTGTGTTCGTCCTGCTCCAGGTGCGCCGCGGCGATGGTCTCGGTCACCGTCGTGTCGAGCTGGGAGACCGGCCAGTCATCGGAGGTCCAGAGGAAATTTGCCGATCCATCGTGCACGACGACGGCGCTGATGCTGGGCATCAGCAGCTTCATCAGTCGTCCGTACGGATCGAACGAGGTCGTCGGTGCGGCAACTTCCTGTTGGTTCTCGGTCATGGGGCCGTCGATGGGTCTTTCGCTAGCAGCCTGTCGGACTTAAGCGGTACAAATGCGCGATAATCATAGGCAGTTTTTTCCTCAATGACGGTAGCGATGAGCAACTTTCGACCGATCAACCGCGACACGGGATTCTTGCTGCCGCCTTCGGTGGATGAATGGTTGCCGGAGCGGCACTTGGCGCGCTTTGTGGTGGAGATCATTGACGGCATGGACCTGTCGGAGCTGGTCAAAGCGTATCGAGGGTCCGGATCGGCCTCGTATCACCCGGCGATGTTGCTGGGATTGCTGGTGTATGGCTATTCGACGAAGACCTTTTCCAGCCGCGCGATTGAGCGCGCGACGCATGATTCTTTGGCGTTTCGCTATATCGCGGGTAACGAGCAGCCCGACCACGACACGATTGCAACTTTTCGCAAGCGCTTTTTGCGGCAACTTTGAACCCTTGTTCGTGCAGGTACTGAAGATTGCGCGCGATACGGGGCTTTTGAAGCTCGGCACCGTGGCCTTGGATGGCACGAAGGTGCACGCCAATGCGAGCCGGCACAGTGCCCTGTCCTACGGGCATGCGAAGAAGATCGAGAAGCAGTTGAAGCGTGAAGGAAGCGAGTTGCTGAATCTGGCTGAACGGGCCGACGCCCGGGACATCCCCGACGGGATGTCGATCCCGCAGGAGCTGGCAAGACGGGAGGAGCGCCTGGCGGCGATCGCTGTGGCGAAGGCGAAGATCGAGGCGCGGGCTGAAGAGCGCTTGGGGCGCGAGCAGGCCGAACATCAAGCCAAACTTGCTGCCCGCGCCGAGCGCGAGAAGCGCACTGGCAAGAAGCCCGGCGGTCGTCCACCCGAACCACCCAGCGGCGGGGTGAAGGACCAAGACCAAATCAATCTGACCGATGAAGAGTCGCGGATCATGAAAGTCGCCGGTGGCGGCTTTGATCAGTGTTACAACGCCCAGGCCGTTGTGGCTACGGGAAGTATGCTGGTGGTGGCCACCGAGGTCAGCCAAGCGGCCAACGACAAAGAGCAGCTGGTTCCGATGCTGGAGAAGCTCGCGGCGCTGCCTGAGGAGCTGGGCCGTGCCCAGTGTATCCTCGCCGACAACGGCTATCTGAGTGAGGCCAACGTCGAGCAATGTGAAGCGGCGCAGATTGAGCCGTTGATCGCCATGGGGCGCTGCCCACATCACCTGAGTTGGGCGCAGCGCTTCGCCCTGGCTCCAAAATCCCCGCCCGACTCGGCCACATCGCTTCAGAAGATGGCGTATCGGTTGCGCACGCCCCGCGGCAAGCAGCTGTACGGACTTCGCAAACAGACCCCGGAACCGGTGTTCGGCATCATCAAGTCGGTGATGGGCTATCGCCAATGCTTGCTCAGAGGGCTGAAAAACGTCAAAGGCGAGTGGAATCTGGTGACGATGAGCTGGAACATCAAGCGAATGTTCGCTGGCGCAGGCTTGCTGAGAAGGCATCAAGACCCTTTCGAGCTTCGGAATCAATTACCTCAACCATGAATCCAAACTCATTTGCCGTTTTCCCGCGCTCACAAAAGCTCAGTCCGACAGGCTGCTAGGTGACTTAATTTCGGCGAAAACGGCAACCGGCTCGTTGACCGGCGTCGCAATTCAGCCGATCGCAGCCGTCCTGGGTGCGGCTGTGACGCGCGTCACGCTCGGGCGCGGGCGCGCCGGGCAATGTACCTCAGCAGGGCGGATGCACCGGGAATGCGCACCAGCAGGAAGATTCGCCGCCAGAAGCGCCGCGTGCGCGCATCCAGCCTCGCCAGGGGCAGTTCCGCGTACAGCCCCGGCAGCGGCTCGTGCGCAAAGACCGCGGCAGGATGCAGCTCGACGCGCGTTCCGGCGGCCACCAGGCCCACCCGCGGCGCCACCGGCTCCCACCGCACCTCGGCCTCCTCGATGCACGCCGTCCCGGACCGCGGCGCGTCGCCAGGCGGTGCGAGGAGCGCGGCGGGGATCTCGCCGCGAACGCCGCCCAGCCACAATTCACGCCCGCCGTCGGTCTCGCGCAGCACCCATTGGCCCTGTGTCCGCGGGCTGAGCGAGAAGGCTCCACGCCAAATGAGCTGGTTCATAACTGCGCGATGCTCGGCTATTCTGGCGCGCTTCATGCACGCACCTTCCACCCTGCTGCCCGGCCAGCGGCTCGGCGCCGACGGCCGCCATCACCTCGATTATGCCGCAGTCGGCCGGCTGGCGATCCCGTTCATGCTCAACAGCGCGGTGCAGGCCGTGCTGAACGCGACCGACACCTGGTTCATCGGCCGGCTGTCCGCGAATGCGACCTCGGCCATGGGGGCGGTGTACTGGCCGGTGCTGGTCTTCCTGGTGCTGTTCGGCGGCGTGGGCATCTCGGTGCAGACGCTGGTGGCGCAGAACTACGGCGCGCGCCGCTACACGCGCGCGGCGCAGGCGGCCTGGGTGTCGCTGTGGGCCTCGCTGTTCACCGTGCCGATATTCGCCTGGCTCGCGTTCGCGGGCCGCCCGATGTTCACCCCCTTCGGCGTGCCGGAGGAATCGCTCTCGCTCGCGCTCGAATACTGGATGCCCCGCATGCTGGGCGCGCCGCTGGGCGTGGCGCTGTGGGGGCAGCTCGGCTTCTTCAACGGCATCGGACGGCCGCGCATCACGCTCGCGCTCACCGTGAGCGTGGGCGTGCTGAACGCGCTGCTCAACCAGGTGTTCATCTTCAACCTTGGGCTGGGCATCGCCGGCTCCGCCTGGGCCACGGGTGTCGCGCAGGGCGTGGGCCTCGCCCTCGCGCTGTGGATCTTCCTCACCCCGCCGATGCGCGCGCAGTACCGCTCGCACCTGACGCTGCGGCTCAAGCCCGGCGCGCTGCTCATGCAGTTCAAGCTGGGTTTTCCCATGGGATTGCTGTACGCCGCGGACATCCTCGGCTTCAGCCTGTTCCAACTCATGCAGGTACACCTGGGCACGGTCGATGGCGCGGCCACGCAGCTCGTGATGATGATGACCTCCTTCGCCTACATGCCCGCCTACGGCATCGCCATGGCGGGCACGACGCTGGTGGGGCAGTCGATCGGCTCGGGCCATCGTGACTGGGCCGCGCGCGTGGGCAACGGCATCATCCTGATGGCCATCCTCTACATGGGCATCACCGGCATCGTGCTCGCCGCACTCGGACCGTGGTTCCTGCCGTGGTTCCAGGCCAGCGCCGACCCGCGCGCCATCGAGGTGGTGGCGCGTGCCGGGCTGTTGCTGTGGGTCGCCGCGGGCTACCAGCTCTTCGATGGGCTGAACCTCGCCAGCGGCGCCTGCCTGCGCGGCGCCGGCGATGCGCTGGTGCCCGCGTTCATGGTGATCGCGCTGTCCTGGCTCGTGTTCGTGCCGCTGGCGCACTCGCTCTCGTTCGCGCCGGGCCAGGGATGGACCGACTGGCTGCCGGCCCTGGGGTATGGCGCCGTCGGCGGCTGGTCCGCGGCAGTGGCCTACATCATGCTCCTGGGTATCATGCTGTGGCTGCGCTGGCGCTCAGGAGCCTGGCGCCGCATCGACCTGCAATTCAGCCATCCCTAGCCGTGAACATGCGCCGCCTGCCCGACCTCGACGTGCTGCCCGGCGTGGTGCTCAGCGCCGCCACCGTGCTCGCGCTGATCACCGCGAACTCCTCCTGGCTCATCACCTACCTGCGCGTGCTGCACTGGCCGCTGGGGCCGGCATCGCTCCACCTGGACAAGCCCCTGCTGCTGTGGGTGAACGATGGCCTCATGGCTGTCTTCTTCTTCCTCGTCGGGCTCGAGATCAAGCGCGAGATGCTCGTCGGGTCACTGTCATCCCCGCGCAAGCTGGCCCTGCCGCTGGTGGCCGCCGTCGGCGGCATGGCGCTGCCCGCGCTCATCTTCGTCGCCTTGAATCATGCCAACCCTTACGCGCTGCGCGGCTGGGCGATCCCTTCCGCGACCGACATCGCCTTCGCGCTCGGCGTGCTGTCCTTGCTGGGCTCGCGCGCTCCGGCCTCGCTCAAGGTGTTCCTCACCGCCGTGGCCATCATCGATGACCTCGGCGCCATCCTCATCATCGCCTTCTTCTATACGGAGAGCATTTCCAGGCCCATGCTGGCCGGCGCAGCGGCCTGCTCCGCGGCGCTGCTGGCGGCGAACCTGGCGGGCCTGCGCCACTGGGCCGGATTCGCCCTGCTGGGAGCGGTGCTGTGGTACTGCGTGCTGAAATCAGGCGTGCATCCCACCCTGGCGGCGTCGCGACGGCGCTGGCGATTTCGCTGCGCGGCGAGTGGCAGGGCGAGCTGCTGCTCGAGCGGCTCGAGCACGCCATCAAGCCCTGGGTGAATTTCATCGTGCTGCCGGTGTTCGCCTTCTGCAATGCCGGACTCGAGTTCGACGGGCTCGATGCCGCATCGCTGGTACAGCCCGCCACGCTGGGCATCGCGCTCGGCCTGGTGCTCGGCAAGTCGCTGGGCATCTTCCTCACCTGCGCCCTGCTGCTGCGCCTGCGGTGGGCGCCCATGCCCGAAGGCAGCACGGCGGTGCAGCTCTTCGGCGTGGCCTGCCTGTGCGGCATCGGCTTCACCATGAGCCTGTTCATCGGCGCGCTCGCCTTCGGCGATCTCAACACCTGGGCGAGCCAGGTCAAGCTCGGGGTGATGGGCGGATCGCTGATCTCGGCGCTCGCGGGGGCGGCCATCCTGCGCCTGTCGGGAAGCACGCCGCGATGAACCCGCCGCGCCCCGCGCTCACCCGCACCGCGCTCACCCGCACCGCGCTCACCAGCACCGCGCTCACCCGCGCAGCGCTCATCGTCGTCGCTTCGCTCATCGCCCTGTGCGAGCCCGGCCGGCCCTCCTTCGCCGCACAGGCGGCGCCCTTCGCACCGCCCGCGCTGCTGCACAGCATCGCCACCCAGCGCCTGCCGCCCGCGGCGGTCAGCTTCCTGGTGGTGGACACCGAGACCGGCCGCACGGTCGCGGGCCTCAACCTCGACACGCCTCGAAGCCCTGCCTCCACCGTCAAGATACTCACCACCTACGCCAGCCTCGACATGCTCGGTCCCGCGTATACCTGGCGCACCCGGGCACTGCTGCGCGGCACGCTGGACAACGGCACGCTGGACGGGGATCTCATCCTGCAGGGCGGGGGCGACCCGTACATGACCATCGAGCGCTGGTGGAGCTTCGCCCGCGCCTTGCGCACCCGGGGGCTCACCAGCATCCACGGCAACATCCTCATCGACAACACCCAGTTCTCGGTGGAGCAGACCGACCGGGGCGCCTTCGACGGCCAGCCCAACCGCAACTACAACGTGCTGCCCGATGCGCTGATGGTGAATTTCCAGAACATCGAGTTCCGCCTGTTCGCCAACTCCACCACGCGCAAGGTGGAGATCATCGCCGACCCGCAGCCACAGAACCTCATCATCGACAACCGTGTGCGGTTCTCCACCGGGCGCTGCCGTGGTCCTTCACGTCGCGTGGATTTCGGGGTCGATGCGCACGATGCGAACCACGTGTCCTTCACCGGCGCACTGTCACCGGACTGCGAGCCGCGCAGCTTCAACCGCGTGCTGATGACCCCGGCAGACTACGCCTTTGGCACCTTCGTCACGCTCTGGCGCCAGCTCGGCGGTGAGTTCGACGGCCAGGAGGTGCTCGCGCCCGTGCCGGCGGAGGCGCGGCCGTTCCTGTCCTTCGATTCGCTTTCCCTGGCCGAGATCGTGCGGCTGACCAACAAGTTCAGCAGCAACCTGATGGCGCGCCACCTCCTGCTGACCTTGGGCGTGGAGAAATTCGGCCCGCCGGCGACGGCGCGCAAGGGCGCGCAGGCCATCGAGGACTGGAGCCGCCAGCGCGGCCTGTCCCTCGCCGACCTCGACATCGACAACGGCTCGGGCCTCTCGCGCAGCACCCGCGTCACGGTGACGGAGCTCGCCGATGTGCTCAATTCCGCCTATCACAGCCGCTACTCGGCCGAGTTCCTGAGTTCATTGCCGCTGGCCGGCATGGACGGCACGCTGCGCGCGCGGATGCGTGAGGCACCCGCGGGCGCGGTGCGCCTGAAGACCGGTCACCTCAATGCGGTGAGCGGCATCGCGGGCTTCGTCACCTCCAACAGCGGCCGCACCTACATCGTGGTGAGCCTGGTCAACCACCTGCGCGCGGACTTCGGCGCCGGCGAGCCGGTGCACGCGGCGCTGGTGGACTGGGTGCTCGAGAACCTTTGAGGGCCTTGCGACCGCGCGCCAGGGCGGCGCGGCTATCGACCGGCGCGCGCGCCCGAACGGCGGCGCAGCACGGCGCGCGGGTCCTCGAGCTCCCAGCGGATCACGCCCACGTCGCGCCGCACCCACACCCCGAAGCCCAGGAACTCGAAGTCACGGCGCAGCCGCTGCACGTACCAGGCGCCGGGACGGATATGCACGTCGTTCGAGTCGGTGCGCGTGCGCTCGCAGTTCTGCCGCCAGTCGGTGCGCGTCAGGGCCGAGAAGTACAGTGCGCAGCGGGTGAGGTTCGGGAGGTTGGCCATCGCGCGCCGCGCCTCGGCATCCCCGAGGTACTGCAGCACGTCGTAGCAGACGAGGAGGTCCGCCTGCTGCTCCGGCCGGTAATCCGCGAGGC
>JAXMGQ010000053.1:0-37642 GCA_046347195.1 Steroidobacteraceae bacterium | reverse complement strand
GGCGTATCGGGAATCTTGGCGCGCGCCTGGAGCGGGGTGCCGATCAGGGTCATGCCGCCGAACGCCCACAGTGCGAGTCCGCCGAAGCGCGCGGGCGAATCGCGATCGACCATGGTTACGCGCCGGCCAGCGCGCACGAGTTCGAGCGCCGCGACGATACCCGCGACGCCGCCGCCGATGACGAGAATGTCCGATTGCCCGCTGGGCATCATGTGATTCTGACCGCTCCGGCGCCGCTGTCAATGCACCGGTGGGTAATGGCAACATCATCATGATCGAGATCATGACGGCCGGCAGCTACAATACCGGGGGCGTTTGCGCAATCTTCGAATCCGTCCATTCACAGGAGCATCGCATGCCGCACGAAGTGGAAATCGACACGGACAAGCTGCACGAGGCTATCCATGAAGAAGTCGAGAAGGAGGGCGGCCGCCTGTTGCGCGCCATCGCTTTGACCACTGCGCTGTTCGCCGCATGCGCAGCAATCGCGTCGCTACTCGCGGGCGGCACGGTAAACGAGGCGTTGGCGCTCAAGACCGAGGCCACGCAGCTGCAAGCACAAGCCTCCGACCAGTGGGCCTATTATCAGGCCAAGGGTATCAAGGTCGCGGTGTTCGAGGCGCAGAAGGGCGTGCTCGCCAGCGTGGGCAAGGCGGTACCGAGCGAAACCGACAACAACATCATGCGTTACAAGACCGAACAAGCCGTGGCGAAGCGGAACGCGGAGGAACTTGAGCGCGAGCGTCAACGCAAAGGCGAAGAGGCCGATCATCTGATTCATCGGCACCATTACTTTGCCTACGCCGTCGCATTGTTGCAGGTGGGGATCGCGCTCGGCGCCGTCGCCGCGTTGACGCGCAAGCGTCTCGCCTGGATCGGGTCGTCTGTGCTGGGACTGATGGGCGCTGGGATCGCGGCATGGACTTTGCTGGTGGGTTGATGCCATCGCACTTCGCGCAGCCTGCGCTCGACCGATGGCAACAGTTGTGCGTTGTGTCGTGTTGCGACCGATGAGCCGCTAGCCTGAACTTCAGGCTAGCGCGGTACAGTGCGATGGACCGATACCCCGCCATGCGACCATGAACTGCGGCCAGCACTTCAAGCGGGTGTTCGAGGTCGACATTGAGTCCTGTGCCCGCTGCAGGTGGGCCGCCTTGTCGATGCATACGAGAAGTATGCGCTGGAGGTGAACCGCCCCACGCACCAGGATGCGCGGGGCGCTGCCTCCGGTTTCAGGTCACCGTCAACGTGTAAGTCTGCGCATGTGACAGCGAGCCGGAGCTCGCCGTCACCGTGATGGTGTAGGTGCCCGCCGGGGTGCCGCTGGCCGGTGGTGTCACCGGACCGGTAGAACTACCACCCGAGGAACCGCCCCCGCCGCAGCCGCACAGGAAGCCGGCGCTGAGGATCAGGAGCGATAGCCATCGCGCACGGTGCAGGGCTGCCCGGCGCATCGGGCGACGCATCAGCCACACTGGTCCGAGCAGAGCCCACAGCAGGGCGGTGGGGTTCGAGCCGATGTCGAGTCGCAGCGAGGGCGGGACCGTGAGGGCCGCGCTGCGCGCCGTGGTGTCGAGGGTCAGGGTTGTGGTCGTGGCCGCGCCGTTCAGGGCGACGCTTGCCGGCGACAGTGAGCAGGTCGCTCCGCTCGGGGCGCCGCTGCAGCTCAGCGACACCGTGCCGGAGAATCCGCCGCTCGGCGTCAGGGTTAGTGTCGCGGTGGCGGACTGCCCGGCGGCGATCGAGCCCGAACTGGCCGAGGCGCTGATGGCGAAGTCCGGTGTCGGCGGAGGCGGAGTCACCGTCGCGGCAGCACTCAGCAGCAGCGTGCTGCCGGCGAGCACGTCCAGCTTGCCATCGCCGTCGAAGTCCGCGGCCACGGCGCCGGGGCCGGTGCTGAGATACACGGCCGCGGCCGGCGTCGTGCCCGTGGTGCGCAACGTGCCATCGCCATTGCCGAAGGACAGACCGGTATCCGAGCCGCCGAGGAGCCCCGAGCTGAACACATCGGGTTTGCCGTCCCCGTCGAAGTCACCCACCGCAAGCGAATCCGAGGGCAGGTACTGCGTGGTGAAGTCGGTCTTCACCGCTGCCTTGAAGGTGCCGTCGCCCTTGCCGAACGCGATGGCGATCTGGATGTTGCCGGATGGATTCGCGCCCAAGGTCACCAAATCGGGCTTACCATCGCCGTTCATGTCGGCGAGCACCAGCGGCGCATACTGTGTGCCGTCGATGAGCCCGCCGAGGTAGTCGTTCATAGGCACGTCCGCCGGCGTGGCAAACGTGCCATCGCCGTGGCCGAGCGCGATCTGCGCCGTATACGGGAAGGCGATCAGCACGTCGTTGCGCACCGAGGACTCGGTCAATAGTATGAGGTCCGGGTTGCCATCGCCGTTTACGTCGGCAATCGCCGCCACCTTCGAGGTCAGGAAGGTCGAGTTCTTGCTGCTGTAGAACAGGAAGGTTTGCGGTGCCTGGAAGGTGCCATTGCCGTTGCCCCGCTGCACCGAAGTGCCGCGGTAATAGGTGCTGGTAGCCGAGCCGATGGTCGAGTAGGCGTAGATCAGATCCGTCTTGCCGTCGTGATCCACGTCGGCCAAGCGGATGTTGCTCAGGATGGGTGAGATGTCGAAATTCTCGCTCGCCGGCGCAAGCATCGGCACGCCGACGAACAGCGGCGCCTGGAAACTGCCGTTGCCGGTGCCGAGCGCAATGAACACTCCCGGGACGCCGCCGGGAGCGTAGAATTCCTTGCCCACGTACACGAGATCGGGCTTGCCATCGCCGTTCACGTCGCCGAGCGCGTAGGAGTCGATATCGTTGAGCGCGATCGACTGTCCACCCAGGGTGATGGGTGAGGTGGTGAGCGTGGCAACGGGCGTGAACGCGGTGCCCGACGCATCCGAGCGGTAGGTGGTAAAGGAATGATCCGGGTTCACCCCGACTCCATCGATATGCCCGTCGCCGTCGAGGTCGGCGAGGTTGGTGCCGGTGTAGCGGAACGGCAGGAACGGCGCGCCTCGAAACGTGCCATCGCCGTTGCCCATGAGCGCATAGGCCTCGTTGGTCTCGAACTCGTCGCCGAAGTACACGCCGCTGTTGCCGAGCCCGACGTACAGGTCGATATTGCCATCACCATCGAGATCGGTGGCGGCGAGATAACCAACCGTGTCGAGTGTGGCGTACCGATGACCCACCGTGAAGGTACCATCGCCCACGCCCAGGTACAGGCTGATAGAGCTGCCGTCATTGACTGCGAGATCGAGCTTGCCATCCTTGTTAAAATCCGCCGCCGCGAGGTTCGGGCCCGAGGAGGAGGTTGCGAGCGATCCGGGAAAGGTCGGCGTGCCTGGCGTGAAGGTGCCATCGCCGTTGCCGAGCAGCAGCAACCCGTTCGAGCCGATCAGGTCGATGTGGCCATTGCCGCGCAGGTCGGCCGCGATCATCGTCGCCAGGTAGAGCGTGCTGTTGTACAGGCCCTTGCGCGAGGTGATGTTGAAGGTGTTGGGCGTGTTGAGCGTGCCGTCGCCCTTACCGGTGAGGATGGAGATCATCTCCTGGCCGGTGTTGTTGTCGCGCGTGGCCACGGCCAGGTCCAGCTTGCCATCGCCATTGAAGTCGGCGAGCGCCGCGGCTTCCGTATAGGTACCGGGCATCTAGTAGGTCGTCGCCTTGCCGACGCTACCGTCGGAACGTGTGAGCCACACCTTCACCGAGCCTGTCGAATGGCTCAGCGCCACCACGTCGTCCAGACCATCGCCATTCAAGTCGCCGCCAGCGAGCGCATCCACGTCGTTCTGCGTGGCATCCTTCTGCACCGTGGTGGTAATCGCGGGGTCGATGGCGGCGAACTCCAGCAGGTCGCTGTCGGCGATCGCGTCGTATTGGAAATTCGCGCCAATCGGCTTGCCGCCCGCGGTCTTGCCCAGGTACAGCGTGTGGCGCGAGCCGATGCCCACACTCGAATCGCGGCAGCCGTTGGCGAACACACCGGCGGTGGTGGCGAGTCCGGCAGCATCGTGCAGCGTGCGCTCGAGGTGCGCGGCGGTGTCGGTGAAACTCAAGGTGAGCGAGGTGCCGAAGTCGTAGGTCCCGGAGTGGCGCGTGAGCGAGCAATCCGCCTCGCGCTGCAGGTAGAACAGGCCGGCGGTGGTGCCCCTGATGATGGTGCGATTGCCGGTGAAGGCGGCCGTGTCGGCCTGCATCTCCGTGGCCGCGAACAATTGCTTCTGCGCCAGCTTCGCCACGCGCGAGAAGCGCTCCGACCAACTCATCGCGGACCATTTCGGTCGCAGCTTCGCCTGCGCTTCGCGTTTCGCTGCCTGCGCCTGCCCTTGTGTGAAGCGCGGCCAGCCCGCTTCGGCCGCGGCATTGCGGGCACCGGAGGAACCCGTGCCCAGGGCCACGAGCCCCAGGCCCATCAGCATTGCAACGCCGCGATGCATCCAGCGGGCACGGCGCGGCGCCGCATTCCAGTGTCGGGGTTGGGTCGGGTTCATGTCAGTTGCTCCCAGGGATCGTGAATGTTCGGGATGGTCGATGCTCATGGGGTTCGGGCCGATTCGCGGGCACCGGCATGTCGTAGTGGATCTTGTCGTCGTGCCGCAGCGGTTCCTCGTCATGGTGTAACCGTAGAGCAGGATCGCAGCGAGAAACATTCCCACTTTCGAGGGGATCGGTGCGCCGTCAGGCGCTGTGGGCCATACGGATAGAGCGCGCGGGAGCGGTGTGCGCAGGGCGCAGTGGATGGGCCGGACTTCAGGCGTTGCAAACGATCAGGATCGGCCCCGCCGGAGATAATCGGCACGACGCCCGGCGCATCAGCCGCGCCGGAACGAGAGCCTTCCTCAGCCGATCAAGGAACGTAAGCGCTGCGTTCGCGTGCCATCGGTGGTTTCCATCGCGCGACGCAACAGTTGCTGCGCATCGTTGGCCGGCAATGCCTTGCTGAACAGATAGCCCTGCGCCTCATTGCAGTCATGCTCCTGCAGGAACATGAGCTGCGGAAAGCTCTCCACGCCCTCGGCCGTGACATTGATGCGCAACGAGCGCGACATGGCGATGATGCCGGCTGCGATGGCGCGATCCTCGTCGTTGTCACTGAGGCTGGCCACGAAGGAGCGATCGATCTTGAGCCGGTCCACCGCAAAATTGCGCAGACGGCTCAGGCTCGAATAGCCCGTACCGAAATCGTCGATCGCCAACAGCACACCCTGTGACTTGAGCATGCCCAGCGCGGTTGCCGCCCAGGTCTCATCGCTCATGACCACCGATTCGGTGATTTCCAGCTCGAGCATCGAGGGCTCGATGCCGGTGTCGTGAATGATGGAGGCAACCAATGCCGGGAACTCCCGCAATATGAATTGTTGACCCGAGACATTCACGGCCATTCGCACCACGGGCAGGCCCTGGTCGTGCCAGATCTTGGCCTGGCGGCAGGCGTTGCGCAGCACCCATTCGCCGATTTCCAGGATGAGGCCGGTTTCCTCGGCCACCGGGATGAACTGCGAGGGCGGTACCAAGCCGAGATCGGCATTGTTCCAGCGCAGCAGGGCCTCCATGCCCGATACCGTGCCGCTGCGTACGTCGAACTGCGGCTGATAATGCAGGCTGAACTCGCCGCGGTCCAGGGCGCCGCGCAGCTGCGCTTCTATGGTGAAGCGCTGCAAGGCCGCGGCGTTCATTGCCGCGTCGTAATAGGAAAAGGTGCCCGGGCTGCGGCGCTTGGCGAAATACATGGCCAGGTCCGCATTACGCAACAATGTTTCCGCATCCACGCCATCGGAGGGAAACAGCGCGATGCCAACGCTCGGCGTCACGACTACGGTGTGCAAAGCCAGCCGCATCGGCTCCTGCAGTGCATCGATGAGCCGCTTGGCGACCACGCCCGCATCCGCCGGATTGCGCAGATCGGGCAGCATCACCATGAACTCATCGCCGCCCAGGCGCGCGATGTCGCCAGGGCGCGAGCTGGGCAGCGATTCACCCGACAGCACGTCGCCATAGCGCAGCGAACTTCGCAGCCGCGAGGCCACAACGCACAGCAGTTCATCGCCCACCGCATGCCCCAGCGTATCGTTGACGCGCTTGAAATTGTCCAGATCCAGGTACAACACGCCCAGCAGGCGCTGTTTCTGACGCGCGGTGTCCAGCGAACTGACCAGACGGCTGCGCGACTGTTCGCGGTTGGGAAGCCCGGTGAGTGAATCGAAATACGCGAGCCTGACGATGCGCCGCTCGGCGCGCCACTTGCTGCCGAGCGCGATGCTCATCTGGCGCACTTCATGCGGGTGAAACGGCTTTTGCAGGTAGGAGATCTTCTCCTCGGGTGGAACCATGCCACCGATGTCCACCGGGTCCACATCCGAATAGGCCGTGCAGATGACGATCTCGATTTCCGGATCCAGCTCGCGGATGCGCGCCGCCGCCCACGCACCGTCCTGGCCCGGCGGCATGCGCATATCGAGAAACACCACGGCGAAGGGGCACTCATCCGCCAGGGACTGCCGCACCGCCTCCACGGCAGAGGCGGCGCCGTCGCAGAACACCGGATCGAAGCTGGTGGTGCGGATGCGTGCGCGCCGTGACGTGCTGTGCGCATCCACGCTGCTGAACAATTTGGAGCGTAGATTCTGGAACGCCGCAAGATCCTCGCTGACATCGGCGTCGAGCAGCACGTCGCGGAAGGCGTCGCGAATGGGCTGCTCGTCGTCGACGACCAGGACTCTTACGGGCAGCTTTTCGGCGTCTGACACGGTGGCTTCCCTTATTTGGTGAGTGGCATCAGCACGTGCAAGGAAGCGCCCGCGCCCAGTCCTTCGCTGGCGGCCCAGATGCGCCCGCCAAGTGCGGTAATCGCGTTGGCGCACCAGTGCAGACCGATGCCGTGATTGGTGTCACGCGACTTGGTGGAAAATCCCTTCTCGAACACGCGCTGCAGATGATCCGGCGCGATGCCGGCACCATCGTCCTCGCAATACAGATGTAGCTGATCGGCGCCCGCCTCGCTGACGATCTCCGCCGCGACGCGCAGACGGCCGCGCTCACGGCCGGCATCACGCACCGAATCGGCCGCATTGATGATGAAATTCTGCAAGATCAGGCGCAGCACGGTTCGCGCCACGCGCACCACACCGACCTTGCGCAACGAGTCATCCGTATCCACCGACAGCCGCTGACGGCAGGTGTCGGGAACGATTTCCAAAGTTTGGGACACCAGATCGGGCAGCCGCACGGGTTCAACCACCTGTTCGCTGCGCGAGGATTTCATCTGTTCGCTGAGCGCCGCCTGGATGACGGACGCCTGGCGCTGCATCACCGCCACATCGTCCTTGGACAATTTCAGGTCGGCGGCGAGCTCGCGCGTGCCCAGGGTCATGAACTGCAGCAGATCGCTGCGACGCGATGCGTCGGTCGAGGCCTGCTCCAGCTCCGCCGCCGCCCGCTCCATGTCCGCGACCGGCGCCCGGCGCAGTCGGTCGTGCAGCGCGGCCAGCCGCACACCCAGGGGCGTCATGGCGTTGCCCAGGTTGTGCAGCACGCCACGCGCCAATTCGGCGAATCCGGCCTGGAAGGAGCGGTCCACCAGCTCGCGCCTCGTCGATGCCAGCCGCTCCACCATGCGATCGAATTCACGGGCCAGCACGCCGATCTCGTCGTCGCCGGGCAGATTCAGTCGTCGGGTGAGATCGTTGCCCTCGCCGATGGCCACCGCGTGTTGAGTCACCTGGCGCAGCGGCGAGAGTACCAACCGGTTGAGGACGAACACCAAGAGTGCCAGCACGATGACCGCGGCCACCACCAGGTACAGCGATGCGTAGGTGACGGCCGTGCGGCCGCGCGCGGTGATGCGCCGTGGAATTTCCACCTGCAGGCGCACCAGCGGTTTGCCATAGATGTCGGGGAAGTAGCGTCGCACCTGGGTCTGATTGTCGGTTTCGAGCAGATCATCATGATCTGCGCTCGGCGGACCCGCACCGGTGGTGTTGCGCAGATTGACCATCTGCAGGGCTACCTGCGCCTGTGCGCCGAGCGAATTGATCTCCGATTCGCCGAGCAGACGCCCGACGATCACCGCGCCACGCGAGGGTCCGCCGCCGTTGCCATCGAGTATGGGCGCGGTGGCCAGCATCAGGATTCCAAGGTTGGTGGCCAGCAGTCCCTGCGCGGTCTTGCCGCCACGAAATTCACGCAACCAGGGAAAATCCGCGGGCAACGTCGACTGCTTGCCTAGGTCGAGATCGAGTAACCGCCCCGAGTCCAGATCGCGCGCGCTCTGGCGCACGATGTTGCCCTCGGTATCGGCAATCAGCATGAGATTGACGTTGAGCTGCTTCAACGCCAACGCCGTCAGATTCTTGGCCACGAAGTCGGGATCGCGCGTGCGCACGAATTGATACGTGTCGGCCCAATTGCCCCAGTCCATGGCATTGATTTTCAGCCGCTCCAGCGCAAGATCCAGGGCAAAGCCGACGCGACGTATGGCGGTGCGGGCCTCGTCGCGCTCGAGTTCTGCAAAGCTCGGCATCAATGCCCGCTGCTGGATGGCGATTTCAACTACGCCCAGCACCACGAACAGTAGTGACAGGAAGGTCAGGACCTTGGTACGAATATTCACCTTGAGGCACCGCGGCAGCCAATTGACGTGAATCCAGGTGGCATGCATGGATTCTTCGGGGCATTGTGCGGAGCCGGCCGGGTGGCGGAGTGATTAGAATCACAGACTTAACAAAATCTATCGGGTGGCCGGTCATTGCATGCCGCGAAGGGCCGCCACCGGCCATGGACTTCCGAGGGCGGGAGCCGCGTTGCAGCACATCATCGAACTGATTTCACATTTCGGGCTGCAGTTCGTGTTCTTCAATTTGCTGATCGAACAGACCGGCGCACCCGTGCCGGCCTATCCGGTGCTGATCGTCACCGCCGCGTTGGCCATGGGCCCGTGCGCTATTTGCTGAGCCGCATCAGCAAGCCATGCCAATACTCCAGTGCCCAGGGCACGCTGGCGGCTGGCAGCCGTTCGTTGAGCCCGTGGGCGAAGGTGTCGTTGGTCTTGGCGAAAACGGGACTGACGCCATACGAAGGCACGCCGGCATTGCGGAAGAACATGCTGTCGGTGGCGCCCGCGGACATGCCCGGCACGATGTCGAGTCCCGGGTAGCGCGTGTGGATCATCGCGCTGACAGCGCCGAGCACATCCGCGCGCAGGGGCGAAGCCGGGCTTTCGACCGGTGGCGGCGGCTGCACCGCAATGGTCACGCTCGGATCGGCGATGACTTTGGCGAGCGATTCCTGCACCGAGGCGATGGGTGTGCCGGGAAAGATGCGGCAGTTGATATTGGCCGTAGCGCGTTGCGGTAGCGCATTGAGGGCGTGACCGCCGTTCAACATGGTGGCTACGCAGGTTGTGCGAACCTGACCCACATAGGCCGGGTCGGCGGCGATGACCGCGGCGGCCCCCGCATCGTTCGGATCGTTGGCGAATTTGCGCATGGCGTCGGCAAGCGGGCCCTTGTCGTGCGCGCCGGCGGCCTTCAGCGAGGCCAGCGTGATTTCGCTGTGCTGCACGGGGAAAGAATATCCGGCAACGCGGTCGAGCGCTTTTGCCAGTCTGTAGATCGCATTCTTCGGCGGATCGGGTTCGCTCGAATGACCGCCGGCCGAGGTCACCGTCAGCAGAAAATCCGCGTAGGATTTTTCCGCCGCCTGAATCTCGTACACGATCGGTTTGCCGTGCTCGTCCAACGTGCCGCCGCCGGCATCGGCGTTGAGCAGGAATTCCGCATCGTGATAGCGCCTGGCCAGTTCGCGGGTCGAGGCCATCGTGGTTTCCTCGTCGCCTGAAAACACGAAGATCATGCCGCGGGCGGGAGTGAAGTGCTCACGCTTGAGACGCATGAAAGTTTGTGTGAGCGCGATGACATTGCTCTTCATGTCGGCCACGCCACGGCCGTAGAGATAGCCGTTCTCCTCGACCAGTTTGAATGGATCGCGCGTCCAGTCGGCAGGGTTGGCGGCGACGACATCCATGTGTGCGGAGAGCAGGATGGGCTTCTTTGCCGCATCGCTGCCGCGATAATGCACGACGAGAGCGGCGGTCTGTTCGACCGGAATGATTTCAATATCGGACTTGGCGAACCCGGCCGATTCAAGCTTGTCCGCGAGATAGCGTGCAAATACTTGAACCTGGCCTTTTCCTTCCACCGTCTGCAGGGCGATAGCGTCCTTGAGCATGCCCATCGCTTCGGTCGTGGCCGGGGAGCCGCTGTCCGCCGCTGTCGCCGCGGTAAACGTCAAGGCCATTGCCAGCCCGCTTGACAGCAAACCACGATACGTCGATGTCATGTCCGGAGACTCCACTGCGCCAAGTCGCCGCACTGTAGCAACTACGGATCGCGCGCGCCAGCGAGGTGGCTCGCCCCTGCGGCATTCCGCGATTTGGTAGCGTTGGCGGCCAGTTTTCCCCACTCAACTCATCATGATCGCATGACTGCGATCTCCTCTCTGGGTCGCGCTACGGCGCCCCACAGCGGAAGCTGGCCGCCTCCGCTGGATCGCCCTTGCCGGTGTAGCGTGCCACCTTGGGGTATGCGCAGGCCGGGCGCGTAAAAGCCTTGCCCGGTGCCACCGGCGGGCCCATTGGATTCGGCGGTGACACCGCGGGATGCGCCGCGGGCAGTGAATCCGGCGCCGCACCGCGTTCGACCCAGCTCTCCATCGCACCGAGCCAGTCGATCTGGTACGCACCCTCGCCGAGCGTGCAGTGGTCCATGCCGGGCACCACGTAGAAGCGCATGCCAGCCGCCGTGCGCTTCGCACCCAGCTGCTTCACGATGCTCTCGTAGTAGTTGACGGAGTTGCCGTAGGGAATGAGCCCGTCGGTCGTGCCGTGGTAGAGAATCAGCTTGCCGCCATGCGCGAACAGTGGCCCGAGGTCCGGGTCCATCGCGACCGCGGCCCCAGCGTCCTCCCGCTCCGCGCGTGCAAGGTCGCGGTCGACGTCGAAGCTACGCGGATCCCAGTCCGGATCATGCGCGATCACGTTGCGGAAATAATTGCTGCCGATGGCGAACTGCGGCGTGACATAAGCTGCCCACGCCGGTTCGCTCGCCGGACCCGTGCCGGGAATGCGCGTGCGGCCCTTGCCATCGATCACGCCGCGATAGATGCGCTGCGCGGCAGCGACCTCCGCGGCCGTCAGGCACTTCTGCGACTGGCCCGCGCGGCAGGCGAGACTCGCCGGATCGAAGCGGCAGCGGAGCGGCTGGGCGATGACGCGATCCTGCACGCCATCGCGTGCATCGCAGGCGGCGATCGCCGCCTCCTTCAACAGCGCGAGCTTGTCCACGCCCAGCGCGTCCGCACCGCTCAGGTGGTTCTGCGTCTGAATGCTGAGCGCCATCAGCGGTGACCAGTTGTTGGCTGGCGCGCCGGCGATGATCGCATCGTAGTCCTCCGGATAGCGTTGCGCCTCCTTCAGTCCCTGGCGGCCGCCGGTCGAGCAGCCGTACCAGTACGCCTTCGCCGGCGCGCGGCCGTAGTAGGCTGCCGTGAGCGCCTTGCCGGCGACGGTGAGCTCGTGCACGGCCCGATAGGCGTAGTCGATGAACTTCTCCGGGTGTCCGACGGCCCAGGCGAAATCGCCCATGCCGCCCTGGTGACCGGTGTCGGTATTGGTCACTGCATAGCCGCGCACTAACGGTTCGATCAACGAACTGTAGACGACACTGCCCGCCGCACCACCATTGCCTGTCTGCATGAAGCGGCCGTTCCAGCCGTTCAAGGGTAGCCACAGTTCGAAACGGATGTCCGAGTCCGCAGTCGGTTGGATCGAGCCTGCCACGCGGCAGAAGGCCGGCAACTGCGAATAGTCGGCCGGGAACGGGAACCCAGACGCCGGTGCCTGGAAGCGGCCGGCCGCCACCGTCGTCGCGACATCGATCCGCGTGTGCGCGACGCTCGCCCCAATCAACGACTCGCAGCTCGCGGCCGATGCGGTCTCGGCGCCGCGAGCCCCGCTACTTGCGCCCAGCGCGGCGATCATCACCGTGGGCAATATCCGAGTCCATCGCGACAACATGCTGATCTCCGCTTCACGAATGCAGCGCGAATCATGCGCTCGGTTCATTGTAGTATGCGCTGCGCCCGCCGTGCACCGTCATGCGCAGGTCCGGGCCGATGCGCGCCGGGCAAGCGCCATGGCAAGACGCCGGCGCAGGTCATGCTGCGCTGGCACATCCAAGAAGGTCGCCAGCTCATCCCCAAGTCGACGCGCGCAGCGGGAATGGACAGTGCGTTGCCGCACGGTAGTAGAGTGGTCACCTGGGGGGATACATGCATCCTGTTGAAACATTCGAACTTGTGCTGGTTCTGCTGGCAATCGTCATCGCATTGCATTGGGCGGCTTCCAGTGTAGGCTTTCCTCCCTCGGCAGCGCTGCTGGTCGGCGGTGGTGCGCTCGCCTTCCTTCCCGGTATTCCCGAGATCTCGCTCGACCCGGAGCTGGCGCTGGTGCTGTTTCTGCCACCGTTGCTGATGGACGGTGCGTACTACACCGCGTTCGGCCGGTTTCGTAGCCATCTTCCGGGCATCCTGTCACTGGCCGTGGGCGCGGTGCTCTTCACCACGCTGATCGTGGGCATCGTGACCCACTGGCTTGTTCCAACTCTTCCGTGGGCGGCCTGCTTTGCCCTTGGTGCAATCGTCTCGCCGCCGGATGCCGTCGCTGCGCGCGCGGTGCTGCAACGGGTGAGGTTGCCGCGGCGGCTTCAAGCTTTGCTGGAAGGGGAGAGCTTGCTCAACGATGCCACCGGTTTGGTCCTGTTCCGGTTCGCCGTTGCCGCGACCCTTGGCGGTGTCTTCGATGCCGGCGCGGCGACTACCAGCTTCGTGCTGGTTGCGATCGGAGGCGCCGTCGTAGGGGCCGCCTTGGCAACTTTGTGGCTCGCCGTGATGCGGCGCCTCATGCACGACGAAATGCTGGTCGTCGCCTTCGCCACGCTGCTGTGCTGGGCTACTTATCTTGCTGGCGAGGCGCTGCACGCATCCGGCGTGATCGCCACCGTCACCGCCGGGATTGTCTTCGGTTGGCACCAGCATGTGATTCTTCCGGCCAAGATGCGCATGCAAGGCAGCGCTTTTTGGCGCACCCTGGTGTTCGGCCTGGAAGCGCTGGTGTTCATTCTGATCGGCTTTTCCCTGCGCGGCGTAATGGAGCGGGCAGGCGGTGTCGAAGCGGTCCTGACAACCATGGCGGTGCCGGTGCTGGGTGTCATTGCCGCCGTTCTGCTCGTCAGGTTCGCGTGGGTCTTCGGAAGCGATGGCCTGCTGACCCTGTTGCAGCGGAACGGTCTGACACGCGCCCGCCCTCTCGGATGGCAACAGGCAAGCATCTTGGCCTGGGCGGGCATGCGGGGCGTGGTGACGCTGGCGGTGGCTCTGACCTTGCCGGCCGAGATGCCGGGCCGCGATGTCATGCTGGTGGCGGCATTCGCGGTGATCCTTGTCACCGTGGTTTTGCAAGGGTCGAGCCTCGGATGGCTCATCAGGCTTGTGAGGCCTGCCGACGAAGACCCTCCCGCGAAGATCGATACGGCCGGCGCAGAAGTGGCGATCGCGCGCGCCATGCGGGAAGCGGTCGAGGCGCACGCCTATGCGCCGGACGGCACCCTGGTCCACCCACGACTGCTGGAGGAATACCGGAAGCGGGCGCAAATCACGCAGCGCTATGCCGGCGATGCCAAGGCGTTCATGCCGGACGTCCGCGCGCATTTCGATGTCGTGTTGGCTGCGGTTGCCGCCGGTCGAGTCGAACTGGTCCGCCTGCATCGCAAAGGGCTGATCGAGGATGAAATTACTCCATGATCTGGAACGTGACCTGGATCTCGAGGAATTGCGTGCCCTGTATCAGCGAGGCGAATGGTTTATCAGTGAGCTGAACCCCACAAGCGAGCCATCTGGCAGGCCATAGAAACAGGGCCTGCTGTCGCGGCGTGACCAAGGGCACATCCCAACGATACCGGCGAGCTCGTATCGGCGCCGCCACGCTCACCGAAGCTGTCAAGGCCTACACCGCGTGCGAAGCACACCTGCTGCTCGGTCCGCGACCGGTGCTGAAGGCCGGCGCCACGGCGCGAATCCTTGTGGTTGGCCAGGCGCCCGGTGCGCGTGCGCGGACCGGCGACTTCGTGGGATGACCCGACGTGATCATGGAGCTGGATGGGGGTGGACCGCGACACGTTCTCCTGATGCAGCGCGCGTGCCGATCATTCCGATGGGCTTCTGTTACCTGGCCGGAGCGCAAGCGACGACCTGCCCTTGCCGCGAATGCGCGCAGTTGTGGCTCGACCAGCTCCTCGCGAAGTTGCCGCAGATCAGCCTGACGCTGCTCATCGGCCAGTACGCGCAACGCCATTACCTGGGCAACCGGCGCAAGGCGTCGCTGGTCGAGACCACCCACGCCTGGCGCGAGTACGCACCGGCCTACTTCCCGCTACCGCATCCCTCGCCGCGCAACACGCCGTGGTTTCAACGCAATCCGGAGTTCGGCCAGCAGGTGGTGCCGGCACTGCGCGAGCGCGTGGCGCAGGTGCTAGCCTTATTGCCCTTGAAAACAGCTCAAGAGCAGCCACAGAAAGGACAGGCACATGATCCGCATCAAACGCAGCTATGAACCGCAGTCACGGGGCGACGGGGAGCGCTTTCTCGTCGAGCGCCTGTGGCCGCGCGGCATGAAGAAGGAAGACCTGCACGCCGAGGCGTGGCTGAAGGATGTCGCGCCCAGTACCGAGCTGCGAAAATGGTTCAATCACCAGGTTGAACGCTGGCCGGAGTTCCGCAAGCGATACCGCAAGGAGCTGGATGCCAGGCCGGATGCCTGGGCCCCCATCCTGGCGGCGAGCCGGCGGCGAACGGTCACCCTGCTCTACAGTGCCCATGACGTCGAGCACAACGGTGCGCTGGTCCTTGCCGAGTATCTGGGTGAGCAGCGGGGCAGCCGCCAGGCATCGTCATCGAAAAAGCAGGCAAAGCCTGCAACTGCGCGCCGACCGGTCAGCAAGCCACGCTGAGATCATCGACTCTACTCGCACTTGGAGAAGACCGCTCCCGATCAGTTCCGGTCCGAGTTGCCGCTCGGCGTGCCCGGCGCGATATTGATCCTTGAGCGGTAACCCGGGAAACGTGGGTACCCGGATCAGGTGCAGCACGCAGGGTTCATCCGGCGACTGCGTGAAGCGGTAGGCGCCCATACTTACCGGAAGGTCTATGTAGACTTCGGAAAAACAGCTGCCGGGGCAATAAGCCCTCGACACGCCCAGCGACTTCAGCGCCCGCCAGTTGCGGATGATCACTGTCCCATACACCAGCGGCACCTTGACGCAATCGGCAAGCCCGTCGCGCTGCGCTTCGGGCATCTCCGGGCAGATGTAGGGGATGACCATCTCGATTCCGGCGTACCAGACCTGTCCGGGTTCTATCGGCGGTCCGGCCGGTCGTATGCTGGAAATTCCGTTACCAAGCCAACAAACAGGAGATGCAATGACAATCTCAGTCCACGGGATTTCACGCCGCGGAATGGCGGCGGGTGCGGTGATTTCGGCGCTGCTGCCGGTCGGATGCAGCGCCGGTGATGCGCGCATCGCCTAGCTTGAATCCCAGGTTCAGGCGCTCACGGAAAAGCCCAATGCCACCCAGCAATCAGTCACGCGCCTGGAAGATCGTGAAAACCATTTCGTGCCGCCGCGGATGCATCTGGTTCGATATCACGTATGTCGCTCTCGGCCAGTATCGCGTGGTCCGCTGCGATGCGCCAATACTCATGATCTTGACAGGATTTGCTCGCGGGAGTACACCCTGCGGCAAGTTGCAGCACCGTACCGGTGCCACCAGCATTCGTCCAAAACCTTACGAGCCGGAGACGAACATGCGAAGACCCATCCTGACCTCGTTGATATTGATGACCGTGAGCATGAGCCTTGCGCCATTGGCCCTGACCGACGACAAGAAACCGGACATGGCGGCTGGTGCGGACGCCGCGATGATCAAGAGTGCGATGGCGGCCGCACCAGCCGCCATCGGCCGTCACGCCACAATTGTCGCCATGGAGGCCGATGGCAAGATGCGCACGCTGCGCAAGGGATCGAACCAATTCACCTGCATGCCGGACAATCCCGCCACGCCGGGGCCGGATCCCATGTGCATGGATACCAATGCCATGGAGTGGGTACATGCCTGGGTGGCGCATACCGCACCACCGGCCAAGGTTGGTCTCATGTACATGCTGGCCGGCGGCACCGATGCCAGCAACACCGACCCCTATGCGCAAAAGCCGACTACCGAGAACCACTGGGTCAAGACCGGGCCACATGTGATGATCGTGGGCGCTGATGCCAGCTTCTACGCTCAATATCCGAAGAGCGCGGACCCGGACACCAGCGTGCCTTACCTCATGTGGGCGGGCACACCGTACCAGCATCTGATGGCGCCAGTGAAATAGGCGGAGCGACGCCGGCCGACGTGGCTGGCGTCGATGTCAGCAGCGCAGGCCATCTCATGCGCTCACGGCTTCGGTCATGCATTCTGCCTTGCCCGCCATCGGGCCAGCCCTCTGCCGGGTGTTAAGCGCGAGTCTTGATTGCCAGGATGCCGTCGCCCTCGATGCGGGTGGTCAATCCGGCGCGTTGCAGCCGGCCGGCGACTTCGCCCGGTACATCGCGGCGGCTAGTCAGCTTGTTGGGCGTGCCGGTGTAGTGGAACAAGCGCCCGCGCGGTTTGAGCAGCCGCGCCAAGTGGCCGTAGAAAACCTGCGAGTACAAGTCACCGGCAATGCCGAAGCGTGGTGGATCATGCAGGATGGCATCGAAGGATTGCGCGGCGAACTCGGCGCTGCGTGGCAGTATGTCGCCGGGGGTCAGCGACAGAGCGCCGCCCGCGGCAGGTGACCAGGGATTCAATCCGCGTAGCCAGAGGACGCCGGGATTTATTTCGAAGGATTGGATCTGCCGTGCTCCGCCCGCCAGGCACCACGCGGCGAAATAGCCCAGACCGCCACAGGTATCCAATATCGTCTTGTCGCCCGGCTCGATCAACTCGACCTTACGCCGCGCATCCTCGTAGGGTGACAGCTTGGATGTGGGCAGCATTTTGATGCCGTCGATTTCGAAGGTGGGCGGACCCCATTCGGTGGGAACCAGCTTGATCAGTGAACCCGAGTAGCTGGATGCCGGTTCGAATTGCTGACCCGACCAAAAATAAATCGTGCGGTCCTTGCAGCGCGCCGGGTAGGGGAAGGAGTTGTCGTTCCAACTCCATCTGTCTGGCTGTAATTGCACCATTACTGTCGATCGTCCCAGGTCCAGTGAGCAATCGATGCAGGACTTGCCGGCATCGCGTGCGCCGATCAAGGCTCGCGCAATGGGCAGCGTGAGCAGCGGCAGGTTTGCCGATCCTGACGGCGTTGGGTAATTTGGCATGCCGGTATCGTAGCCCTGACTGCTCGCCCATTCACGCTTGACCAGCAAACCCGCATCGCGCGTGCGATGGAAAGTGTAAATGCCGCAGACTCCGAAAAAAAAGATGCCGGGCCGTACGGGTGTGGAATTGGAGGGTCATCCCCCTCATCAGGGTAGAATCATGCGCTCCGGCGCGCGCTGCCGCGATCCTCGTCCGAACACAAAGTAGAGAATTCCGGGCACCACCAGCCCCACGATCCAGGAATAATCTACCCCACCCAGGCGATCCACCAGCGGCCCGGTGTAGAACGAGGTGGCGAGAAACGGTAGCTGCACGAGAATGCCGATGGCATAGATTGCGATGCCGATGGTCGGAGCAATATCGTGCTCGAACCGCTGGATCCGATGGCGCGCCTGGCAGCAGTGCCGCCGCCGCCGGTGCAGCCCAACCTGCTTCGAGATCGAACCTGAGAGGGCTTTGAGCTCCCTACCGCGGCGCCACATGGAGTACGATCAACGTATACAACAAGAGCTGCATCGGAGAATGCTTATGCCAACCCGTCCATCCAAGACCACCGCCGTCACCCTCCTGGTCGCCACCCGCAAGGGCGCCTGGTTCTTCCACGGCGATGCGGCGCGGCGCCAGTGGCGCGCCATCGGACCGCATTTTCTGGGCAGCACCATTCATCACCTGGTCATGGATCCGCGCGATGGCAAGACCGCGATTGCCGCCGCGAGCACGGGCCATCTCGGCTCGACGATTTTTCGCTCGGCTGATCGGGGCAAGACCTGGAAGGAATCGAGTGCGCCGCCCGCGTTTCCCAGACTTGCGGCCGGTGAACTCGATGCCAGCGGTCTGCCCGCGCGCACCGTCAAACACACCTTCTGGCTGACACCGGGACATGTCAGCCAACCCGGCGTGTGGTTCGCGGGCACTTCACCGCAAGCGATCTTCCGCAGTGATGACGCGGGTGACACCTGGCAACTGCTGCCGGGACTGCATGAAAGCCCGCAATATCGCGACTACATGGGCGATGAACAGGGCGGTACGCCGGACGGCCCGAAGATGCATTCCATTCTGATCGATCCGCGCGATGCCAAACATATGTATATGGCGATGTCCAGCGGCGGCGTACATGAGTCGCGCAATGGCGGACGGAGCTGGTCGGTGCTGATCGATGGCATGGCGGTGGTCGAGGGCTTCGATGCGACGAAGGCAAGCTTCCACGATCCTCATTGCGTGCGGCTATGCCCCAGCAATCCGGACCGGCTGTACCAGCAGAATCATTGCGGCATCTATCGGCTCGATCGGCCGGCAAAGAAGTGGGTGCGTATTGGCGACAACATGCCGAAGACCGTCGGCGATGTGGGCTTCCCCATGGTCGTGCATCCGCGCAACGCCGACATCGCGTGGGTGATGCCGATGAACGGCACCATGGTCTGGCCGCGTACCGCGCCACAGGGCAAGCCGGCCGTATATGTCACGCGCAATGGCGGCGCGAAATGGCTGCGGCAGGATGCCGGCATGCCGCGCTCGCAAGCCTGGTGGACTGTGAAGCGGCAGGCGATGGCCAACGATACCCAGTCCTCGGTCGGTCTGTACTTCGGCACCACCAGTGGTGAGCTGTGGTCAAGCCGCGATGAAGGCAAGAAATGGACCAACATCGCGCGTCATCTGCCGGAAATCTATGCCGTGGAAGTTGCGGAACGCTAGTGCGATGAAGGTCTTCGTCCCAAGTCCGCTACTGTCGTATACCAGTCGGCGCGAGGTCGAGGCGTGCGGCGCAACGCTTGGTGCCGTATTGCTGGATCTGGACCGGCAGTACAGCGGGATTCGTTTCCGCATGATCGATGAACAGGATCAGATTCGTCCGCATATGCGCATCTTCGTCAATGGCGCGCAAATCCGCGATCTGCGGCGATCGCTGTTGGCGGAGGACACCATCCACATCGTGCAGGCGCTGAGCGGTGGGTGAAGGCAGCGAACGGCCGGGCGGCGAAATCGACCCTGCGCAGCTAGCGGCGCTGCTCGCTGGAAAACCGCTGATCATCGACGTACGTGGAATCGACGAACTGTCGATCGGCATGCTCGAGGGTGCGCACGTCGTTCGTCCGGACTCCATCGTACCGAGCGTTTCGGCGCTGGCTGCCGCATCCGCAATGCCGATTTTCGTGTATTGCGCAACCGGCAAGCGTTCACAAACAGCAGCGGCGGCACTACGCAGTCGCGGATTTGCGGCGCACTCACTTGCCGGCGGATTCAACGCCTGGAAAGCGGCCGGGCTGCCCTGGGTCCTGCCGAGGACCACGGGTTCGTTCACCCCCGCTCAGATAGAGCGCTACTCGCGTCACCTGCGACTGGCCGAGATTGGTCTCGTCGGTCAGGAAAAGCTAAGCCGCGCGCGAATCTTGTGTGTCGGGGCCGGCGGGCTGGGCTCGCCGGCGGCACTGTACCTCGCGGCTGCCGGCATCGGCGAGCTTGGTATCGTCGATGCCGACGTGGTCGAGTTGAGCAACCTGCATCGCCAGATTCTGCATACCACTGATCGCATCGGCAGACCGAAGGTGGGGAGTGCAGCGCAGACGCTCACGGCGCTCAATCCGGATGTTCGCGTCGTTGCGATCGGCGAACGACTGACGGAGGCAAATGCCGGCTCGATGCTGCGTGGCTACGATATCATCGTCGATGCGAGCGATAACTTCGCGACTCGTTATGCCATCAACGATGCGGCACTGAGTGTTGGGAAACCCGTGGTGCACGCGGCGATTCAATCGTTCGAAGGGCAGCTGACGGTGTTCTCCGGACACGGCAGGCCCTGCTACCGATGCCTGTTTGCCACGCCTCCCCCGCCGGACGCAGCGCCTACTTGTCAGGAAGCCGGCGTACTGGGCGTGCTGCCCGGCATCCTCGGCGCGTTGCAGGCGGCCGAGGCACTGAAGCTGGCGTTGGGAATCGGCGAATCGCTTATCGGGCGACTGTTGATATTCGATGCGCTGGCGATGAGCTTTCATGAACTCAAACTGGCGCCAGATCCGGCTTGCCGATGCGCCTGAGAGTGAACTCGCGCGACAAGGGCGTGGAGGTGCGGGTCACGTTGCCCAAGGCGCATGAACATAAATCTCCATTGATCGGACGGCTCGAGCGCCCGGTTCTCGACGCGAGACAATGTCCCGAAGAGGTGAGCTTCTACGGTGTTGTCCGTCTTGCCCAACCGACCGTAGCCTGGTCTTGCTCCATCGCTGCCAGGAACCTTTCCAAACTGGCGTTTGTCCGTTTGCCTTGCCATGATTGCGTACAAACCAACACTTTCGCCGGGAGGGGACATGAGCAGAGACTGGATCAAGGTGTGCATTGCCGTGTTGGCGATCAGCTGCGCCGTACTCGCTGCAGGCGGCGAGGCGATCGCGGCGGTGGCGCGCGCCCGGTCGGGCGGCGTACCGGACCTGGCGCGCGTACTGGGCGCGCTCGAGAGCCAGTCGTTCGCGGCGTGGAAGTCTGGCGACCGAGGGTTCTGGGCGACGTACCTGTCAGATGATTTTGTCGGCTGGGGTCCCTCGGGACGGCTCGACAAGGACTCCGCCGTGCTCGCGCTGAGCGGCGCCGGGTGTCGGATCAGCAACTACCGGCTGTCGAACGAGCAGATGAGCCGGCTAACGCCCAATGCGGCGCTGCTGACCCACAAATCGGAGGTCAACGGCGTGTGTGGTGGCAAGCCGCTTGCGCCCACTGTCTATACCGCGACTGTTTATGTCCGCGAGGGTGGGCAATGGCGGGCGGGCTTTCGAGCTCAATCGGCGGTCGTCGATCCCCTGAAAGCGACCATACCTGCCGCCAGCGGCGTTTGGACCGACGGTCCTACCCGTTCCGACGCCGATACCCAAGCCTTGCTCGCGCGTGAGCAGGCGATGGTGGAAGCTTGGAAGAATCGCGACGCTGCGCGCATGGACCGGTTTTTTGGCCCATCGATCCAATTTGTGGATATTTTTGGCAATCATATTGGAAGCCGCGCCGAGGCGTTGAAGAAATGGTCGGGCGAAGGCTGCGATGTGAAGGGTTTCAAGTTCAGCGGCGCCAAGGCGACAATGCTCGCTCCCGACTTCGGCGTGCTGACCTATCGCGCCGTTTATGATGGCAAGTGCTTCGGGCAGGAGTTGTGGCCGATCTGGGGAACGGCATTCTACGTCAAGCGCGGCGCTGTCTGGATGTGGTCATCCGGCATCAATGTCCTGGCGGGTGCGAGCAGATGAATCTCGCAGGGTCTGCGTCATCATGACAATGAATCGCGGCTTGTGTCTTGGATGGGCGCCAGGCCATTTCCGGGCCGATACCGGTGGTGCCACTCGGCAGGCGGAAAAGGGTTACGCAGTCAACGCCCACAGGCTTGGGCGCGTCTGAATCAGGAGCCTCCGGATGCCCAAGACGGTCCGCTTGAAGGTAAACGGCCAGTCGCACGATCTCCAGGTCGAGCCGGGTACCCTGTTGCTCTACGTGTTGCGAGACAACCTCGGACTGCATGGCCCCAAGTTCGGCTGCGGCCTGTCGCAGTGTGGCGCGTGCACCGTCCATCTGGATGGACAGGCCACCCGCTCGTGCGTGATGCCCGTGGAGGCGGTGGACGGTCGCGAAATAACCACGCTCGAAGGACTCGGCACGATCGACCGTCCGGATCCATTGCAGCAGGCGTTCATCGACGAGCAGGCGGTGCAGTGCGGTTACTGCATCAACGGCATGATCATGACGGCCAAGGCGCTGCTGAAGGAGAACCCGCACCCGACACGGAACGATATCAAACAGGCACTGGATGGCAACCTGTGCCGTTGTGGCACGCATATGCGCATCGTCCGGGCCGTAGAGCGGGCCGCCAAGGTGGGAGCGACATGAGCACGCTAAGTCATGACGTGATGGATTCGTTGGAACTGACCGGGCACGGTGCCAGCCGCCGCGCTTTCCTCAAGAGTTCGGGGGGTCTGGTGCTGGGCTTCAGCCTGTTCGGGTCGACCGTTGCAGCTGCGGCGACGCGTGAACCGCCATTGGATACCAGCGTGACCGCAATGAAGGGCGGTGGACCGTTCGCGGCAGTGGATCCGGCCAGGCTGAACGCGTGGATCGCGATTCATCCCGACAACACCGCCACGCTGTTCACCGGCAAGGTGGAACAGGGCAACGGTGCGCCGAGCGCGCTGCTGCAAATCGCAGCCGAGGAGCTGGACTTTCCGTACGATCGCTTTTTTCTCGTGATGGGCACGACGACGCACACGGTGGATCAAGGTCCGTCCTATGGCAGCATGGCGGTGCGTTACGCAGGACCGCAGATCCAGCACGCGGCAGCCGCAGGCCGCCAGGTGCTGCTGACGATGGCCAGCAACTACTTCGGCGTGCCGGTGGAGGAGCTGACAGCGGCCGCGGGTGTCATCAGCGTCGCCGGCGCGGCGGGCAAGTCCATCAGCTACGGCAAGCTCGTGGGCGGCAAGCGCCTTAATGTGACTATCGGCGCCAGTGGCAAGACCTTCGGCATGAAGGTTGCGCCCCATGCCAAACTCAAGGATCCTGCCAGGTACGCCGTGATCGGTACCTCGATGCCGCGCAAGGATATTCCCGGCAAGACTACCGGTCAGTTCACGTTCATGCAGGACGTGAAAGTCCCCGGCATGCTGCATGGCCGCGTGGTACGTCCGCACGGCGTCGGCGCAAAGCTGTTGCAGGTCCATGAAGCCGGCCTCAAGGACATTCCCGGTTTCGTGCAGGTCGTGCGCGAGCGCAACTTCCTCGGCGTGGTCGCGCAAACCGAGTGGGGCGCAGTCCAGGCGGCGCAGAAGCTGGGCTCCAAGCTCGATCGCAAGGGACCCGACGACGGTTTGGCGCGGTGGTCGGACTGGAATGGCTTGGCCGCAACCGACGAGGTTTGGGACGCGGTGCGCAAGGCACCGGGAAAGACGCAGTCCGTGGCCACGCATGGCGATGTCGGCCAGGCGCTCAAGGCCGCGGCACGCACGTTCAAGGCCACGTATCTCACGCCGTTCGAGACCCATGGATCGATTGGCCCCGAGTGCGCCATTGCCGACGTCAGCAAGGACCGGGCCATTGTCTGGGGCGGTACCCAGATGCCGCACCAGGCGCAGCGTGACTTGGCCGAGTTATTGGGTTTTACGGCCGATAAGGTCGAAGTGCGTTGGGTTGAAGCAGCGGGTCAATACGGACGCAATGGTCTGGAACACGTGATGGCGGACGCTGCCATCATGTCGCGTGCCGTGGGTCGGCCGGTACGGGTGCAATGGATGCGCTGGGATTCGCACGGGTGGGATCCGAAGGAGCCGCCGATCGTCCAGGATCTCGAGGCTGCGCTTGACGAGCTTGGTCATGTCATCGCGTGGCGTCACCACATGTGGGTGCCGACATTCTCCGACACTCGCCTGCTTGCTTCCGAGTTGATCGGCAAGCCGGTCGGCGCGAAGAACCTCGGCGAAGCTGCGATCGGCTACGAGTACACCTTCGACAACGCGGATGTATCGTCGCACAACGAGAGCCGTGTCGGCGTGATCACGGCGTGGATGCGGGCGCCCGGCCAGTTTGAAACCACGTTCGCGATGGAAGCCTTCATCGATGAACTGGCGGCGGCGGCCAAGCAGGATCCGCTGGAGTTTCGCCTGAAGCATCTCAAGGAGCCACGCACCATCGGCGTGCTGAAGGCGGCGGCGAAACTCTACGGATGGCAACCGCGCGTCGCATTCAGCGCCGGCAAGCAGAGTAGCCGCAAAGCCCAAGGCCGCGGCATCGCCTGGGTCAATCGCGACGACAGTCGGGTGGCGACGATCGCCGACGTTGAAGTCGACCAGCAGACAGGCGATATTCACGTCTTGCGCGTCTTCGTCGCGCACGACAACGGTCTGGTCATCAACCCGGACGGCATGCGCAACCAGATCGAGGGCAACATCATTCAGTCGATCAGTCGCACCTTGCATGAGGAAGTGACCTTCGACCACGCGCGTGTCACCAGTCTCGACTGGGCAAGCTATCCGATCCTGCGGTTCAACGAAATTCCGGACAGCATCGAGATGGTGCTGGTGAACAACGATCCGAAATTCATGCCCACCGGTGGCGGTGAGCCTTCGACCTGTCCGACAGCGGCGGTCATCAGCAATGCTGTCTACGACGCGGTGGGAGTGCGCCTGCGGCAGAGGCCGTTCCGGCCCGAACGCGTCAAGGCGGCCATGAGCAAGGCGTAGTTGCCGGTGTCCGGCACGGAGGCTGCGCACAGCCACGCCGGGCCGCGCGCCGGTTGGAACCGCTCAGCGCAACGTGCAACTTGCGGCTCTACGCCTTTTCCCAGGAGATGAACGCCCAACGCATCGGGGCGGCAATCTCGCCTGTGCCCGGCGGTGCGCGCTCGTACCAGGCGCGCAGACGCGCATGCTCCTCGGGTGTGAGCTCGCCAAGCGACCAGGCGATGCGACGCGCGAACTCGTCGAAGTCGGCGGCCGGCGCGCGCTGCTGTTTGCTCTCGATGTAATCGAGCCGCGGGTGGATGCCCATGCCGTGCAGGATGTTCAGGATGTAGATGTAGTCCGGCGGCGGCAGGAGCTGCCGGCCCAGTGCCTCGATTGCTTCCGGATGGAACAGGCGGCCGCCGACGCGATGCGTGAGGTAGATGCGCCGACGCGCCTTGGCATCGAGCTTGGCGAGCGCCGCGGTCAAATCCGGCACGTTGGTGGAGCGGGAAGCAACCACGACGTCGCACACCGGCACCTCCGACCAGTCATCCTCCCATGCCCGATGCAACGCCTCGACGTTGGTGAGTCCGCGCTCGGTTGCGCCAGCACGCAGTGCTTCGAGCATCGCGCGGCTGTAGTCCAGTCCGTAGACGCGCTCGAGCCGGTGGGCCAGCGGCAGGCCGATGGTGCCGGGGCCGCAGCCCACGTCGAGCAGCGTCGTGGCACCCGCGAGGTTCATGCGTGCAATGAATGCTTCGGCATAGCTGCTCTGCAACCAGCGGCGCTGCATATCCGCGGCACGCGCGTCCCAGTCGCTCGCGGCCTTGTCCACACGTGAGGCGGCGCGTACGTGCTGGCGATAGAGGTCGCCGAAATCGATATCGGTGATGGTCCTCACCGCCACGTCATGCGCCCGGCCGCGCCAGCCCCGCAAACCACGCTTCGAGCGCCTCCAGCTCCGGTGACAGCTCCGCACCGGCGCTGTCCGTGAAGCGGCGCCAGGCCTCGAGGAAACGGATGCTCACCGCAGTAAGCAACGGCACGCCTTCGCCCATGAGCTCCAGCATCTCGGCGGCGAAGCCGCCGCCCGCGGCTTCCAGTTCCCCGAAGCGGCTCACGATAACAAGATCGGTGCCATCGGCTAATGCACGACGCAATACCCCGCTGGTCGCCGCCAGTACGCCCGGATCGACGCAGTTCGAACCGGCGCCGGAACCGAGCTTCTGCGATATGTCGAAGCGCTCACCGCTCTCGAGATCGGTGAGCATCAGGTGCCGAACCCCGCTCGCGCCGTCGTGCGTCTGCCCCTGGACGAGCCCTCGCACTCGCAGGCCGCGCTCGCGGAGCTTGCGGGCGAGCGCAGTCATGGGGCCGTCGGCCACGCCGCGTGTGGCGTAGACGATGGCGGCTATGGGCAATGATTGCGTCATTTGCTTGGAGGGCGAGTCGCTGGCTGGCTCGGGCGGCCGACGGTGGGGTGGGCGGGAGACCACCGTGAACCGCCGGCATGGTCCGGTAAATCGTGGGAAGCCACAGGCGCGCTTCGGGGAGTCGCTCGGTACCCTAGCCCGGATGTGTCGCCGTCATACGCCTGGCATCCAAGGGTTCACGAGGAGACTGCGCTCGGCCGCCGCAACGCGATGGGGTTCGCGGGCGAGCGTGGCCGGCGCGATCGCCATTGCGCTGGCGCCCGCGGCCATGCCCGCTGAACCGGCGGTGTTCGGTGCGCCTGCGGCACCGGCCGTGTCTCCGACACCGGACACGCTGCAGACCATCACGGTCACCGCGCGCGCGCCACGGCCGCTGATCGAGGCCGCCGCGTCCGTGGCGGTGATCGATACGCAGGCGCTGCAGGCATTGCAGTCGCGCGGCCTCGAAGATCTCGCGCGCTACGAGCCGGGTTTCTCCGTGGGCAATGACGCGACGCGCTTCGGCGCCGGGGCGCCCAGCATCCGTGGCATCGGCGGCAATCGCGTGCTCGTGGAGGTGGATGGCGTCCCGGTAGCGCAGAGCTTCGCCATCGGCAGCTACTCCGATGCACCGCGCGCCTATGGCGACCTCGACCTGGTGCGTCGCATCGAGATCCTGCGCGGTCCGGCATCGAGCCTGTACGGGAGCGATGCCATCGGGGGCGTCATCGCCATCCATACGCTCGATCCCGCCGACCTGCTGCGCGACGGCGGAGCCACGGCGCGCGTACGGGCACAGCATCGCACCGACGACGACGGCACGTTGGTGAGCGGCATCGTGGCGGATCGCGCGGGACCGCTGCAGTGGCTCGGCGCGTGGGCGCACCGCGAGTCCTCGGAATTGGACATCGCCTCGCGCTTCCGTCAACCGAACCCGCGCGATGCCCGACACGACACGTTCCTGGTGCGCGGCGTCGGCCTGGGCGAGGAGGCTCCGGTCAGGCTCACGCTCTCATACGAGCGCGGTCAGGTCGGCACGGACGTGCAGTCCAACGTGCTCGCCGCCGGCACGCGCTTCGCGAACACGACCGCGATGCTGGGCGATGATCGCGTGCGGAACTACATCGCCTCGCTCGATCAGGGGCTGCAGGGCATCGGCCCGTTCTCGCGCATGGAGTGGCACCTGTATACGCGCCGGTCCGATACGAACCAGCGCACGTGGGAGTCGCGCCGCGCCGTGGCGCCGCGCACGCCGGCGACCGATCTGTATCGCCAGTTCCGCTTCACCGAGAAGTCCATCGGCGGCGGCGTGACCGGCAGCCGCGATCTGGAGGCGTTCGGCGCCTCGCATCGCCTCGTCACCGGCATCGAGCTGCTGCACCGCGACGTGACGGAATTGCGCGACGGCTTCCAGCGCACGGTGTCGACCGGCGCGGTGACGAACGTGATGCTGGGCGAGGAGTTCCCGTTGCGCGATTTCCCGCAGACCCGCATCACCTCCGCCGGTCTGTTCGTGCAGGATGAGCTGCGTATCGGCGACGGTCGCATCGCGTGGACGCCGGCACTGCGCGTCGACCACTATCGGCTCGATCCGCACGTGGATGCGATCTACGCCACCGACAATCCACGCACGCCGGGTGTGCAGCTCCAGCACACGGCGCTGTCGCCGCGGCTCGGCATCGCCTGGCTCGTCTCGCCGGAAACAACATTGTTCATGCAGTATGCGCATGGCTTCCGTTCGCCGCCGTTCGAGGACGTGAACATCGGTTTCGACCTGCCGGCGCTCAACTACCGCGCCATTCCGAATCCCGACCTGCGCCCCGAGCGCAGCGACAGTGTGGAAGCGGGCGTGCGCCGCGCGGCGCATGCCGTCAGCGGCACGGCGAGCGTGTTCTACAGCCGCTACCGCGACTTCATCGAATCGCGGGTGAACCTCGGTCCGGATGCGACCGGCACGACGATATTCCAGTCGCTGAACCTCGCGCGGGCGCGCATCGCCGGTGCGGAGCTCGCCGGCGAGTGGCGCGCGGGCACGCTGAGTCCGGCACTGGCGGGAGTGACGATGCGGTTCGCCGCGTCGTACATACGCGGTGACGACACGGTACGCAACCGGCCGCTCGAATCGGTGGATCCGCCGAAGGCCGTACTCGGGCTCGCGTATGCCGCGCACCCCGGCACCTGGGGCGCCGGCAGCACCCTGACCGCCGCGCAGGCGAGCCGCGCGCTACAGGCCGGCAGCGCCGGGCCGCTGGCGCGGGCAGCCGGATACGCGACGCTGGACTTCGATGCGTGGTGGCGCCCGGTGCCATCGCTGCAGGTGCGGGCAGCCGTGTTCAATGCGTTCGATCGCAGCTACTTCGAATGGGCCGACATTCACGGCCGCGCGGCCGCAGATGCTTCTCTGGAGCTGTTCAGACGGCCAGGCCGGTCGCTGGCCGTGTCATTCACCTATTCCTTGAAGTGAGATCGACGATCGGGTGACGGGGCATGCGGCGCGGCCGCGCGGCCCGATACGGCTGATGCGGCCGGGTAATATGCATATATACAAGAAGTCTAATCCAAGGCGCTGAACCCGCTTCCCGAGAGGCTACTATCGGCGAGCTTCGACGCCATGAAAATGCCGATTTGGTCTTGGACATGGCACTTTCATCTTTGTCGCCCGGATAGCACCAATGACCACCTGGAAAGAACGTCTCGCGGATCGGATGCCGGTCGATCTCGCCCGTGAGATCGACCTTTACGAAGGTCAGATCGAGCTCAAGAAGCAGGGCAAGATCGAGGACAAGTTGTTCGCGGAGACCCGGCTGCGCCGCGGCTCCTACGGCCAGCGCTATGACAACGGTCAGCGTCATGATGGCGTTGCCCATCGCCTGTTGCCTTTTCCCGGCCAGGCCACCAAGGGCGTGGATACCGTGTGGGATGCACCGGGGATGCAGCGTATCAAGATTCCCTTCGGCGGCTTGAATCCGGACCAAATGGACGTGCTCGCCGACGTGGCCGAGGAGTACTCCGACGCCATCTGTCACATCACCACGCGCCAGGACGTGCAGCTGCACTACGTGCACATCGACGATGCGCCCGATCTCATGCGCCGGCTGGCGTCCGTGAACATCACCACCCGCGAGGCCTGCGGCAACACGGTGCGCAACGTCACCGCCTGCTCGCTGGCCGGTGTCTGTCGCTGCGAGGCCTTCGACACCACGCCCTATGCCAAGGCGCTCGCCTATCACCTGCTGGGCCATCCGGACACGCAGGACATGGGTCGCAAATTCAAAGTGGCCTTCTCCGGCTGCAAGACCAGCAGCTGCGGCCTGACCAACATTCACGATCTCGGCTTCATCGCCAAGACCTGGCAGTCGGAAGGCGTGATCCGCCGCGGTTTCGAGGTGGTGATCGGCGGCGGCCTCGGCGCCGTGCCCTACGAGGCGAAGCTGTTCGACGCCGCCGTGCCGGAAGAGGAAATCATGCCGCTGGCGCAGGCCACCTGCCGCGTGTTTGCCCGCCTCGGCGAGAAGCGCAACCGCGGTCGCGCCCGCATGAAGTTCCTGATCGAGAAACTCGGCGTCGAGGAGTTCCGCCGGCTCGTGCTCGAAGAGCGCAAGATCCTGCCGCAGGATCCACGCTGGACGCAGTACCTCAAGGACGTCGAACGCTACCAGGAAACCCCAGCCAAACCTTCCTCGAGGCTGAACCTCGAGCATCTCGATCCGCAGTTCGAGGCGTGGCGCGCGACCAACGTCCACGCGCAGAGGCAGGCGGGCTATGTGGTGGCGACCGTCACGCTGCCGCTCGGGGACATCACCTCGTGGCAGATGCGCCAGCTGGCCAGCCTCGCGCGCAAATACGTGGGCGATAACGTTCGGACCACCGTCGAACAGAACCTGGTCCTGCGCTGGGTGTCCGAGGGCGATCTGCCGGCGCTCTACGCCGAGCTCAAGCGCCTGGATCTTGCCCTGGGCGGCGCCGGCAAGATCGAAGACGTGGTGGCCTGCCCCGGCACCGACACCTGCAAGCTCGGCATCGCCAACTCCCGCGGGCTGGCCGCCGAACTGCACGAGCGCTTCGTGGCGCGGCAGCAGCACGGCGGTATCGATGCGGCGGTGCGCGATCTGCACATCAAGATGTCCGGGTGCTTCAACTCCTGTGGCCAGCATCATCTCGCCGACATCGGTTTCTACGGCGTCTCACGCAAGATCGGCGGCTCGACCGTGCCGCACTTCCGCGTGCTCATGGGCGGGGAGTGGGAGAACAACGGCGCCACCTACGGTCTGACCATCGGCGCGGTGCCTTCCAAGCGCATCCCCGAGTTCATCGACCACGTGACACAGCGTTATCAGGCCGAGCGGCAGGAAGGCGAGCGCTTCAAGGCCTATGTCACGCGTATCGGCAAGAAGGCACTCAAGGAAATGGTCGACAAGTTCGCCTCGGTGCCGCCCTATGCGCTGGACCGCACCTTGTATTCGGACTGGCGCGATCCGCGCGAGTTCACGATCTCGGACATCACCACCGGCGAGTGCGCCGGCGAAGTCGTGCCACAGATCGAGTTCGACTTGCAGGCCGCCGAGCAGCGCAACTTCGAGGCGCAGGTTCAACTCGAGCAGGATGAGTTTCACAAGGCTGACGAAACGGCGTACCAATCGATGCTGGTTGCCGCGAAAGGTCTGGTGCGCACGCAATTGTGGGATCTCAACGACGATCCGGAGCGCATCGTCGCCGAGTTCAAGTCGCGCTTCTATGACACCAAGCTGTTCCAGTCGCCGGATGCGGGCCAGTATGCCGGTGGCAAATTCGCGCTGTATCTGCTCAACCGCCATGCCGACAAGGAGCGGGTGTTCGCCGCCGACAAGGCCCGGCGCCTGATCGAGGAGGCGCAGCTGTTCATCGAGGCGGCCTACGGCTACTACCAGCGCATGACCGAGCAGCAGGCCCAGGACAGGGCAGCTTCCAGGCGGGCGGAAGCCGCTGAAGCAAGCGCCGCGGAAGCAACCTAGCACCCATGGACCTGCACAAGTTCGGCTTCAAGTTCTTCGCGACCGGCGCGGAGAAGTTCGACATCCTCAAGTTGATCCCGATTTATCACCGGTGGATTCAGCGCAATGCCCTTGCGGATCTGCTCATCGACGTGGCGGACTACAGCCACGTGCCGACCGGGCCGGGTGTCATGCTCATCGCGCACGAGGGCAACTATGCGCTGGATGAGACCGGGCATGAGCGTGGCGTCGTGTACTACAACAAGCATCGACTCACCGGGGAGCTGCCGGAACGATTCGCGCGGGTCGCCGGCAAAGCGTTGCAAGCCGCGCGGCTCATGAGTCAGGATCCGGAGCTGGAAGGTGCGCTGAAAGTGCCCGGCAACCGTTTGCAGTTCTTCGCCAACGATCGGTTGGTCGCGCCCAACACCGATGCGGCCTACGCGGAACTGGAGCCTGCACTCAGCTCGTTCCTCGAGCGGCTGTACGGCGGAGCGAGGTACACGACGATCCGCGAGGCCGATGCGAAGCAGCGCCTGTCGGTGCGCGTGCAGGCCGACGGCGAAGTGGCGCTGGAAACCATGCTTTCGCGGCTAGGTCTAGCTGGGCCAGAGCGAGCCAGGTAATCCAAAGCGAGTATCGGCGGGGAAATGCAAATCGAAGTGCCTGGCTAGAACCTTGAGCAACTCGAACGGCGTGTCGATGATACGCCGTTCGAGGATGTCGGCTCCATGCCGCCATGTGAACTCGCGATCCTGAATGCTGCGTCGCGTACCGTCGAGACCGGCCCGCGCCACTATCAGGTGTTGACGAAAGATCGATTCGGGATGCGTGCTGGTCCACCAGTTCCCCAGCTCGCGGTCGATGAGCGGCATTTCCTCGTCGCTGAATTCGTAGATGTCCTCCCACCGTCCCTTCAATCGCACCTGGTGAAACAGGCGCGTACCCTCGCGTACTATTCGGCGGGTTTCATGCGGGGTCGGCTGTTCTACTTCCACCGCCATGCGGATCGCGGCGGTGAGGGAGAACCCGCCGATGCCGCAATCGACCATCCAGGGCTCGCCCGCGAGGTCGACTTTCACGAACAGGTGTGTGCGCGGCGGAATGAATTCGCGCGGCTGTTTCAGGCGCACGCGGGCGCACAGAGGAGTGGCCTTGAATCCGAGCGCGCTCAATGCCTCCAGCAGCAGACCGTTTTGCTGGAAGCAGTAGCCGCCGCGCCGGTTTTGAATGAGTTGCCGTTCGAGCGAGGCGAGGTCCAGTTTCGGTGTCTGGCCGAGCAGCACGTCCAGATTCTCGAAGGGGATGGCCGAGGAATGACTCGCGGCAATGGCGTTCAAGGTCGCCAGTGTCGGCGCTCGCGGGCCCACGTAACCGATGCGGGTGAAATAGGCGTCGAGGTCGAGCGCATGTAGGAGCATGCCGGATACACTGCCGCAGCCTCGCGGTTCATTCAAGTACCGGGCCGGCATTGCCTGCCCGGCCGGCCGCACCAGTGGCACGATTATCAAGGTGCACACCCGAAATGTAAGCTACAAGGGCTACACTCATCACGCGAGCGAAGACGATCCGCAGTACGAAATCAAAAGCGACCGCACCGATCACATCGCCCTACACAAAGGCAGCGCGCTCACGAAGAAGGGCTGACGAGATCTTCCGACTGTATACGATCGGTCATTCGACGCACACGCTGGTCGAGTTCGTGGCGTTGTTGCAGCAGATCAACATCGACATGGTGGTCGACGTGCGCGCGTTTCCGCGCTCCCGGACCAATCCGCAATTCAACATCGACACGCTGCCCGAATCCCTTGCCGCGGTTGGCGTTGGATACCGACACCTGCGTGCGCTTGGTGGGCGACGCCATCACCGCGCCGACGCGCCGCCATCACCCAACACGTTATGGCGGAATCAGTCTTTTCGAAACTACGCGGACTATGCCGCCACGGACGAATTTCGTGCGGGACTAGCTGAGCTGCGCTCGCTGATGCTCGCGCACCGTTGCGCCATCATGTGCTCGGAGGCCGTCTGGTGGCGGTGCCACCGCCGGATCATCGCCGACTACCTGCTCGCCGACGGCGTTTCGGTCGGGCATATCATGGACCTCAACAGCATACAGCCGGCCCGGCTTACACCCGGCGCGCGCCGGGTGCTTGATGAGGTGCTGATCTACCCCGCAGAGTCCTGATGCGGGTCGCAAACTATGTCAGCTAGACTGCATCGATACGAGCCGGCGGCGCAATCGCCGCGCACTGGGTATCAGCGGCATCGCCCACCAGCAGGTGCATGGCTCCGGCGTCCGTGAGCACCGCGCCGCGCGGGGCGAGGCGGGCGAGCGCCGCGAGGTCTGCCCGCTGCGCGTCCACGAGGCAGACCCGCAATCGGCCGGCTCGTGCCTCGAGCGTCCGCACATTGCCCGCTCCGCCGAGCGCGGCCAGCAGCGCTTCGCTGGACACCGTCGAAGGCGGCGCCGGCGCCGCGCGGGCGCAGCGGCGCATCTCGCCGGCTAGCTGATCGGCGACCGGACCGACGACCACCTGCAGCGCGTTCGGCCCCGGCCGGATTACACCGCGCGCTCCGAGGCGCGTCAGCGCCGCGGCGTCGACCTTCGCATCGTCGGCGATCGATAGGCGCAGGCGCGTCGTGCAGGCATCGATGCGCGTGAGGTTCGATGTTCCACCGAGCGCGGCGACGAACTCGGCGGCCTGTCGGCCGTCGCCGGTGGTTGCGTCCACGGCGTTTGCACCGACGCCGGCCGGAGCGGTGCCGCCCGGCGGCCCTGCCGCCTCGCGTCCGGGCGTCGCGAGATTGAAGCGACGGATCACGTAGCTGAACACGCCGTAGTACACGGCGAAGTACGCCGCGCCGATCGGCAACAGCCACAGCGGATGCGAAGCGCGCGGGAAGTTGAGCACATAGTCGAACAGTCCGGCCGAGAAGCTGAAGCCGAGCTTCACGCCGAGCGCGTTCATGATCACCATCGAAAGGCCCGTCAGCACCGCGTGCACGCCGTACAGCACGGGCGCGAGAAACATGAAGGTGAACTCGATCGGCTCGGTGACGCCGGTGAGGAATGAGGTGAGCGCCATCGAGAGCAGCAGGCCGCCGGTGGCGCGGCGCTGCTCCGGTCGCGCGCAGCGGTACATGGCAAGGCAGGCGCCCGGCAAGCCGAACATCATGACGGGGAAGAAGCCGGCCATGAACGCGCCGGCCGATGGGTCGCCGGCGAAGAAGCGCTTCAGATCGCCGGTGATACCGTGGAAGTCGCCCAGCAGGAACCAGGCGATGTTGTTGAGGATGTGGTGGAGCCCCGTGACGATGAGCACGCGATTGAGCGCGCCGTACGCGAACAGACCCCAGGACCCGGCATTCAGCACCGTGCGGCTCAAGGCATCCATGCCGTGAGTGAGCAACGGCCAGCCGTAGCCGAAAGCCACGGCCACCAGTACTCCGAGGCACCCGGTGACGATGGGCACGAAGCGCCGCCCGCCGAAGAAGGCGAGGTAGCTCGGCAGCTTGATCTCGCTGTAGCGGTTATAGGCGAAGCCGGCGATGAGGCCGGAGAGCACGCCCACCGGCATGCTGAGCTTGGCAAGCTGCTGCGTGCGCCAGGCCGCCGCGGCCGCATCCGCCGCGGCGCCGGCGAGCCCGGCGGTCACCTCCGGCGGCACGGCCAGCAGCACCTCTGCGCCGCGCGTCGCGATGAGATAGCCCACCAGACTTGCCAGTCCTGCCGCGCCGTGGTTCTCGCGCGCGAAGCCCACGGCCACGCCGACCGCGAACACCAGGCCGAGGTTGGAGAAGATCGCATCGCCCGCGGCGGCCAGCACGGCGATGCCGAGCAGATCCGGCTGCCCGAGCCGCAGCAGCAATCCCGCCACCGGCAGCACCGCGATCGGCAGCATCAGCGCCCGCCCGAGCCGCTGCAGTCCATCCATCGTGCGCGCCATTACTGCACCTCTCCGCGGGTCCGCCCCTGAAGCCAGGCGCGCACCAGCGCGCGCACGGCGGCGGCATCGGCGGCGGCGAGCGCCGAGCGCGCCAGCTCCGCGCATTCGTCGAGCGCGACGCGCCGCACGCAACCCTTGATGCGCGCCGCCATCGCCGGCGCCGCCGACAGCTCGCGCACGCCGAGACCGATCAGCACCGGTACTGCTTCCGGATCGGAGGCCAGCGCACCGCACACCGCGACCTCGAGGCCATGCGCACCGCCGGCCTCGGCGGCGAGTGCGATGAGCCGCAACACGGCCGGATGCAGCGCGTCTAGCCGTGGCGCGAGGGTCGGATGCAGCCGGTCCATCGCCAGCGTGTACTGCGCCAGGTCGTTGCTGCCGATCGAGAAGAAATCCGCTTCCGGCGCGAGCTGCGCGGCGAGGAGCGCCGCGGCGGGCGTCTCGATCATCATGCCCAGCGGCGGTGCCGCGCGCCCGAGCCGCGCCGCCACTGCTCGCAGCCGCGCACGCACCTCGCGTACGTCACTGAGATCCGTGACCATCGGCAGCAGCACGCGGCACTGGCCGGTGGGCTCGACACGGGCGATGGCCTCGAGCTGGGCCTCGAGCAACTGCGGATGCGCAAGGCTGGTGCGCAGGCCGCGCAGGCCGAGGGCCGGGTTGTCCTCGCGCGGCAGGGGTGCATAGGCGATGGGCTTGTCGCCACCGGCATCGAGCGTGCGGATCGCGAGCGGCCGGCCCCCCAGCCGAGCCGCCACCGCCTGATATACGGCGAGCTGCTCATCGGCATCCGGCGCACGCGCACGTTCGAGGAACAGGAACTCGGTGCGCAGCAGACCGCAGCCCTCCGCGCCGCCCCGCACGGCCACCTCCGCCTCGGCGATGCCGCCCAGGTTCGCGAACACGTGGATACGCATGCCGTCGGTGGTCGTGGCGGGGAGCGATGCGGCCATGGCATCCGCCACGCGCGTGCGCGCGCGCAACTCGCGCTGCGCGACGATGCGCTGCCGGTCAGCCGCGCCGGGCTCCACCCACAGCTCGCCGGCCTCGGCATCGAGCGCGAGCGTCGTGCCCGCGCGGATCGCGAGCACCGCAGGCCCGGCGCCGACCAGCATGGGCACGCCGGCCGATGCAGCCAGGATCGCCACGTGCGCGGTCGCGCCGCCCGCCGCCATGCACACGCCGCCGAGCCGCGCGGCATCGAGCGCCAGGAACTGCGAGGGCAGCAGCTCCTCGGCGATCAGGATCGCGCCGGATGGGATGTCAAGGCGCGCGTCGGGCGCACGACCCGCGAGCACGCCCAGCACCTGCCGTTCGATGTCGCGCAGGTCCGCGCGCCGCTCGGCCATGCGCGCATCGGCGAGCCCGGCCAGCACCTCGCCGGCCTCGCGCAACGTGGTACGCCAGGCCATCGCCGCACCGGCCCCGCCGTCGATGAGCTCCCAGGCGCGCCGCTGCAGTCCGGGATCATCGAGCAGTGCGCAGTGCGCCTCGAGCAATCCGCGCCGCTCCCCGCTCTCCGCCGCCGCAAGCCGCTCGAGCGCGGCGCGTACGGCCATCAGTGCCGCCTGCAATCGCGCCCGCTCGGCCGCGGGCTCGCCGGCTGCCACGTCTGCGATGGCTTCATCCTGCTGCATCGGCATGGCCGGCCCGAGCGCAAGGCCCGGCACGGCGACCGTCGCGGGCAGCTGCGTGCCGGGCGCCGGCGCGGGCGCCGCGCCAGGCATCATGCCTGGCGCAATGCCAGATGCAATGCCATACGCGAGGCCAGGCGCGAGGCCAGGCGCGGGGCCAGACGTGAGACCAGACGCTGCCTCCCGTTCCTCTGCGCCCGCGGGTGCCACCGCGGCTTCGAGCAGCCCCGCCAGTGCGTCGAGCGCGCGCGCCGAATCGGGACCCGCGGCACGCACTTCGACGATCTCGTCGCGGTTCGTGCCAAGCGCCATCAGCGCGACGGTGCTGCGCGCATCGGCCCTGCGGTCGCGCAGGTGCAATGTCACCACCGCATTGATGCCCGCGAGCGCCGCGGCCACTCGCGCCGCCGGCCGCGCGTGCAGGCCATGATCGAACGGCACGCGGAACCAGCGTGAACTCGTGGGCGTGCTGGCCGCGGCGCCAGCCACCACGCTGGACACGGTGCCGGTCCTCGTGCCTGGCGCCGCTGCACCGGCACGGCCCGCATCACCGGCCACGTGCTCGACGACCATCAACCATTCACCGGTCTGCACGCGCTCGCCGCTGCGCCGCCGCAGGATGCGGCCCGCCGCGGGCGGCACCAGCACGATGGGCGTGACCGCGCTCGGCGCGCCGCACACGACGGCATCCAGGTCGAAGGCCAGCAGCGCCTGCCCGGCCCGCACCGCCTCGCCGTCGCGCACGCACAGCTCGAAACCGGCACCGCTGAGGCGCACGGTGTCGATGCCGACGTGCATCAGCACGTCGCCCGCGGCGGTGCGTAAGGTGAGCGCGTGGCGGGCCGCGCCCATCAGCACGACGCGCCCGTCACAGGGCGCGCACAGCAGCTCGCTGGTCGGATCGATCGCGAGACCCTGGCCGGCCAGTCCGCCCGCGAACACCGGATCGGGCACCTCGGCGAGCGGCAGCACCCAGCCTGCGAGCGGTGCAAGCAACTCGATCGAATCCGCAGATTCCAG